>JBJMGV010000014.1:0-8470 GCA_045807725.1 Blastocatellia bacterium
CTCAGGCTGCCAGGTGCTACGCTACTGCACGGATGAATGGGAATCCTATGAGAAGCTGTTGCCAGCCGAGCGCCATTGGATCGGCAAAGCCGGGACACAAGCGATCGAGCGCAACAACCTGAACATCCGCACACGTGTGAAGCGGTATCAGCGCAAGACGATCTGTTTTTCGAAATCCGATGAGAGGCATGATGACGTGACGAAGCTTTACATTCATCAAGCCAATCAGGAGCATCACTTCTGAATCGCGACCGTTATGTTAATAAGAGTATAGTCCCGGCGTTCGTTCCCAGTTCACCAATTCCCAATTAAAGGAGATATTCGATGCGTAAATTTTTTCTAGCCTTAGTTATCTTGTTCTTGGTTCTTGCTGCTATACCGACACAAAAGACGAAGGCAGCACCTGATATTACTGATTGTGCTGTTGCCTCAGCAGCAGCGGAAGTATTACGAGCTGCTAGTAGTTCGATGTGTGCGAATGATGGAGGTTCTGAAGAGTGCCAAAACTCGATAGTAGACGCATCGCGTGCTGCTGCACGGGCGCTTCGGGTTTGTAATGGCTTAGGTAACTGAAAATAGCCAAGGCTCTCAAGATACTAAAGAGCTATCGGAAGAAATCCGATCATACATAAGAGCCATAATCCTTGGCATAAAATCATTATGGGGCACTGCTGATTTACCTTGGTGCCGGTGCAGATACAAACGGCACGGGCTTTCTGAATTAAGTTTTCTAGTTCCTCGCCGGGCTGGTTACTCTGTGCTAACTCATCGCAGAGAGCACAGAGTATTATTCTCTCCTCCATCTTTTTAACTGCTTCACACCATCCGTGTATTGGGCATTGAATGGTCATTAGAATCTTATTTCTGGAACGTTGAATGTAGTTTCTTTTCCGCAGGCTGGACACCTGTAGGTATGTTGGCCGGGCGGCAAAACGATCATCGTCGGTGGATTATGCTCCAAGGAATTGCAAGGCCGTAGTGATGGGGGGATATGTTGTGTAAATGGCATTGTCTTTGGTTTAAGTGTTCTCACCGACTGATGAGCCTTGTTCTTCAAGCATTTTATTTATTGCTTGTAACTCCTCTTTCTTAATTTCATCAGGCTCATCTCCCTGAATGAACTTCGGCAGGTAGGTATGACCTTCGAGGGATGTTTTTAACCGAAATTCCGCACCACAACTACACCTGTAATGGTCATCACACATTAACTTAGGGTCTGGGAAATTCAATAGGCAGCCGCCGCCAACGTTTTCAAAAGTATGCTTATGGGGCTGTAAATCGGTGATATAATAAGGGCGGCTAGTGGGACTTGAACCCACGACCTCCTAATCCACAGTCAGGCGTTCTAACCAACTGAACTATAGCCGCCATAAGTAGGCTTATTGATCGCTACTATCAAAGAGTAACTTTGTCTCAGCCGCTTTGGGTTTGTCAATCTCAAGATGAGCGCGCGGCGGCTTGAGTGCGCCGGCAAAGGATGACGAAGGCCAGGCAAAAGGCCGGGAATTAGCGGCTAAACAGCGACACGGAGAGACGCGAGCTGGTGGCAGCGGCGCGCGCCGTTTTTGGCCGGAGTGTTGCGTTGACACTCAAAAATGGCTGCGATACACTGAGGGTACGGCTTAATTGATTCATCAAGTCATTCACGCTGGAATGTTTTCATGAATTCATGCCAACAGATGTTCGGACTGGCAGCATCTCAGATTGGCGAAGATTTTATGCGGCTAGTGTATGAGCCGGCAGACTTCACGGAGGAACTTCGATGTTCAGCACAGTTATGAAAAGAGCGGCGCTGCTCGCCGCATTGATGATGCTGCTCGTGGCGGCGGCCAGCGCCCAGACGATGCAGATTGAAGGCACCGTCAAGCTCAAAGCGGCGGACGGCTCAATGAAGCCGGTCGCCGGCGCGCAGATTGACCTCTACCGCACGGACATTAAAGGACAGTACAGCGTCAAGGCCGACAAGAATGGCCGCTTCATCCGCCTGGGCATTCCCATACAAGGGACCTTTACGATTGTTGCTTCCGGGCCGGGCTGCGAACCGACCTGGCAGGTCGGCGTGCGCGTCAGCCAGGTGCCGATGCTCGATTTCGTGCTCAACCCCGGCGACGGTAAGGTGCCGACTTACGATGAAGTGCTGGCGGCGATCAAGAGCGGCCCGGCAAGCTCCGGCGCGCCGACCGTTTCGGCTGCCGACAAAGCCAAGATGGACGCCGCCGAGAAAGAGCGCCTCGCCGAAAACGAAAAGTTGAAGGGGCTGCAAGCGACCCGCGACGACGCCATCAATCACTTCAAACAGGGCATCGTCCTGCGCGACGCCAAGAACCTGCCGGGCGCGCTTACCGAGTTCGAGCAGGCGGCGGCGATTGACGCCACCAAGCACGCGTCGTTCATCGAAGTGGCTCACAAGGCGAATGTGCAGTTGTCGGAAACTCATTACTACCTCGGCGCTGACCTGTTCAACAACAAGCAGAGAGACGCGGCCAAGCCGCACTTTGAGAAAGCCTACGAAGCGGCCCAGAAAGCCATCACCTATGCGGCGATGGACACTGCTGATCCGAACATCAAGAACAGCCAGATCACCTACAATCAGGTGCTCGTCAAGAACGCGATGCTGCTGGTCGAACACTTCAACGAAGTGAAGCTGGTTGACGATACCGTCAAGGCGCTGGACAGCCTAGAGACGCTCGACCCGGCCAACAAAGGCAAGTACGAAGTGCAGAAAGGCGACCTCTACCGCTTTGCCGGCAACAGCGACCCGGCTATGGCCGAGAAAGCCGTCGCCACCTACAAGAACATACTGGCCGGCGATCCTAATAACGTCGAGGCGCTTTACAATCTCGGCATCACGCTGCTCGGCTCGTCCGACAAGGAGAAGATTCAGGAATCGCTCAACTACCTGTCGGACTTTGTTGCCAAAGCGCCGGCCACCGACAAGCGTGTGCCGGACGCGAAAGCTACGATCACCGCGATCAAAGAGCAGTACAAGATCGACGCCGAAAAACCGGCGGCGCGCGGTCGTCGCAAGCCTTAATGGCCCGGACCGACTTACGCATCTATCATCACCGAGAGCCGCGAGAGATTTGATCTCGCGGCTCTTTCATTATGAAAGAGCCTATCGAGTCTACTCTTCCGGCATCTTCCCGACTCGATAGACTCTGGACTCGTAAGACTCGTTAGCCTTCTCCGCTGGCGAGTTGTTGCGTTCATCTGGTACGCTTGACCACGCCGCCCCCGTCTGTTGAAATCGATTCATTAACACATCAGAGGGAAATCAGTTGAAGCATTGTGCTGTTGGTCGCCTGGCGACTCTATCACTGTTGTTCGTTCTGCTGGCCATTTTCCTGGCGGGCGCGAGCCTGTCGCGCGTCAACGCCGCCGGCCCACACCGCACGGACGGCAGTCGTCGCGCCGGGCAGTTGCAGTTGCAAGCACGGCTCCGGTCGTCGCGCGCCGCAGAATTTCAGGCCGCGCTCGCCGCGCTCGCGCAACTGGATGAGCCGGGCGCTTACGACACCTGGCACACCGCGCTTGAGCACCCCGATTCACAGTTGCGCAAACTGGCGTGGCGCGAGTTCCGCGCTGTCGAGTCGCAACTGGCGCGCAAAGAATTCGTCCCGCAAGTCGTCCGCGTTCACGCCACGCCCGATGCCATACGCCGCATCGCTGACCTCTATGGGCTTGAGTTTCATATCTGGTCAGCGCAGCCTTCAGACACTGTCGTCGCCGCGCCGCCTTACCTCGTCGAACGACTCAGGCGCGAAGGGGTGAGCGCCGACGTATTGTACGACTCCGTCGCCGATTGGCAGCGCGCCGGCAAGCAAGGCGACGTGACGGCACACGCCATCACGCCGGCTTATCAAAGCGAAACCGCCGACCGCTCGACGCAGATTCGCGTCGCCGTCATCGACCTGACGAAGCGGACACGGCCCGCCGCCGGCTACGCGGCCTACCTGGGCGACCGCGAAAACGTGTTGATGCAGCGCGGCTCGCTCGTGGCTTATCTCGACATCTTCAGTAGCGATGGCTCGGCGGCTTCGATCAACGCGCACGTCGAAGAGCAATACACGCGGCGCGGCTTCCCGCTCACCGGCTTCTATACGACGGACGAGTTTTCTGCGCTTGCGCTGCGACTGTTCGGCGAAGATTTCAATTTTGGCGAGCGTAGCAAAGATCACAAAATCGGCGACGTGCAGACACAGGCCACCGCCGAGCACTACCACACCTACGATCAGGCGCAGGCCGAATTCCGCGCGCTGGCGGCGGCGCATCCCGAACTGGCCGCTTATGTTCGCATAGGTCAGAGCTACGAAGGCCGCGACATCTTCGCGCTCAAGATCACGCGCGACGCGGCAGCCGAAAGCAGCGCCAAGCCTGACGTGTTAATCACCGGCTGTCATCACGCCCGCGAATGGATTTCGGTAGAATCGCCCATCTACTTTGCCAACCAGTTGATCGCCAGGTATGACACCGACAGCGCTGTTCGTCAGGCTGTCGATCATCTGCAAATCTGGATCGTTCCCATCGTCAACCCTGACGGCTTCGTCTTCAGCCAGAGCGCGCTTCCGGGCACGAGCGACGGCACGCGTATGTGGCGCAAGAATCGCCGGCCCATCACCATTGATGCCTGCGCTTCGTCGGTCGGCGTAGACTTGAATCGTAACTACGACTACCAATGGCGAACGCGCGGCGATAAGCCCTGCGATGATTATTGTTCGTCGGACAAGAGTTGTATGCGCGATGATGCGGGGGCCAGCGATGATCCTGCGAATATCGAAATCTATCGCGGGCCGCAGGCTGCCAGCGAGCCTGAGATCAAAGCGATGCAGGCGCTCATCAGCGACCCCAATCGTCACTTCCGCGCCGAATTGGACTATCACAACTTCGCGCAACTGATTCTTTATCCGTGGGGCTATCAGCCTGACGCCTCGCCCGACGCCGCGTTGCACGCGAAGCTGGCGCAGCAGGTGAGCGGCGAGATACGCAAGGTCAGCGGCAGGCTCTATCAGCCGGAGCCTTCGTATGATCTCTACCAAGTAACGGGATCATCGACTGATTATGCATATGGCGCGAGCCGCATCGCCGCGCCGCTGACCGTAGAGATGCGCCCGGTCTGCTGCGACTTCGCCGTGCCCGAAGACCAGATTGCCGAAACCAACGCTGAGAACTGGGCCGGCATTCAGCCCGTACTGAACTGGGCGGCGGGACCGCCGATTCTTGAATCGGTCAACGCCTACAGCATTGGCACGGACGGTCAGTTCTCGAAGCTCATCTACTCAGCGCGATGGGTGCAGCCCGCCGACGGCGCTGCCGGCAGGCGCGAGTTGATCACAGACACACGCTTCCCCGGCATTGAGACGGGGCCATTGCAGGTTAGATTACAATTCTCAAAGAGTATGCGCACGACGTTGCCGCCGCGCGTCTCGATGGGGCGCAACGAGCGCAAAGACGAATTGACCTTTTTAGAGACCAACGTCACCGAGGGCTGGCAGAAGACCGTTTACGACAACGACACCTGGGTCGGCCAGACGGTCATCACGCAGGACGATGATTTGGCTAGCGCGTGGCGGCTCTACGTTGCGGCTGTGGATACGGCAGGCACGAGCCTCGATGGTGTGCCGGCGACCGTCGCGGCTTATGCCACCGGCACGGGTGCGTGGGAGCATTACGAAGACATCGGCAGCGAAGGCGCGGATGGCGGCACGGACGCCACGCACGAACTGTCGCCGACGCTGGCCGGTGATACGGCCAATCTGGTCGTTGCCTCTCCCGCCGGCGGCGAGCGGCTAATCAGCGGCGAGCCGTTCACCGTCGCCTGGACGCTGCCGAAACAGGCAGGCTTTCAGACAGTGCACCAGGAACTCTACCTCTCAACGGATGGTGGTCTTAGTTACAGCCCGCTAGTGACTAACATTCCGGGCAACGTCGAGAAATATTTGATGCGAGTGCCCAACGTTTCGACGACGGCGGCGCGGTTGCGGCTGGTGGCGATTGAAGGCACGATTGGCAACGCGCTGTATGGTGACAGCCGCGCCGACTTCATCATCGGCGCGAACGTTGGCGCGGCGGTCGAGGTCGCCATCATTTCGGCGGAAAAACAGAACGTCAACTGGACAGACACCTCCGCCGAGCAGATGGCGAGCGGGGCGATGCGGCTGGTTCTCAATCTACGCGTCACCAACCGTAGCGATGTCGCCATTGCCAGTCCATTCCTGCGCATCGCCGATCTCAGCCGCGAGCATGTGCTGTTGACACGCGATCCGAAAACGCTGCCCGGCCTCGGCGCGCGGCAAGCCCTCGACGTTGGCGAAGATGGATTGCTTGCGCCCGGTGAGTCGGCAGAATTGCGTTTGATTCTTGGCCTGGTGTCGAAGAAGAAATTTTCGATGGGCGTCGAGCTTTACGGCGTCAGCACGGGGCATGCGATTGCGCCGGCCAGCGCGGTGACGATCTGGAACGGCAAGCCGCGCAGCCAGTGAAACATAACAAAAAGTCAGGTGAAGCCGGCCTCGTTGCGTGAAGCAAAAGCGACAGCTTCGCCTGACTTTTTCATAAGCGGATTGTGACCCGCTGGTTTGCCTGATTGGATAGATTAACGATTGCCGGACTGGCCGCCCTGGCCTCCCTGTTGACCACCCTGACCACCTTGCTGGCCGCCGCCCTGACCGCCACCTTGCTGACCGCCGCCTTGTTGGCCACCGCCTTGTTGGCCGCCTTGGCCACCTTGGCCACCTTGCTGGCCACCCTGGCCGCCCTGCTGATTATTCATGTTCTCTTGATCTCGATTTGCTGACATGGATGTCCCTCCTTAGTTCGTCGCCGTATGACTTGCAGGCACAAGACCCGCCTTACCAAAACTCTTACTTTAATGATGTGCAACGCGCATACCGTTATCTCTGTGCCGAGGCTGGCTAAAGCAATCACTTAGTATTCCCCCTTATCTTTCTGTACATACGATTGAGTGTGGATAAGCTGAAGCCGGCTGGCATCCAGCTTGCTCCTCCGATCACTGAGACAGGAATGCCTGTGGCTGGGACAGGCGCAGCATTCTAAATTCATCCATTGGCGAATGAAGATCGAACAGGAGGGAACGTATGCCTAGAGGTGATAAATCGTCCTACACAGATAAGCAGAAACGACAGGCCGAGCACATCGAAGAGGGTTACGAAGATCGTGGTGTCTCGGAGAAGGAAGCCGAGCGCCGCGCCTGGGCGACGGTGAATAAAGAATCAGGCGGCGGCAAACAATCGGGCAGCGGACGCGGCAAATCCGAAAGCCACCAATCGAGTCGCAAGGGCGGCGCGAAAGGCGGGCGACACTGAGAACAGAGGCTAGAGACTAGAGGCTAGGGACTGGTAAGAGAAAAGTGCGGAACGCTTCTGCTTCCCGCCAGTCCCTAGCCTCTAGTCTCTAGCCTCTGCCTTACTGCCAAGCAATCGTTGCCAAGCCAGCCGCGCCGGCCAGGTGCTCGAAGCGAATCGCATCGCTGGAAAAATCAAAGCCGAGGTCGCGCGAATTCATCGCGTTCGGCTCGCTCTCGATGGCGTCGCTGACGGCGTGCCGCGCTTCGGCGATATCAATGTCGCCGAGCACCAGCATCCCGGTTAGCGCGCTCACTGTTGCAGTCGGCGTGAGGCGGTCGCGGTAATAAAGCGCGAAGCGGTGCAGTTCGTCGGCAAGCGCTTCCGGCTCGCATTGATAACTGCGCACCAGCAACGGCTCGCCATTGCGCATCACGAGCGAGGTGAAGCCTGTGCGGTTGACCGACACCAGCATCTTGTCGCCGGGCGACTTGTCCCACGCCAGCCACTGCGCTTCGCCCATGTGGCGTGGCAACAGCAAGCCCGCCGACCAGCCGACTGCCGCGAATACTTCTTCGTATTGCGCCATCACATCGTCGCGCCCAACGGTCATTACATAACGCTCCTGGCCAGCAAGCGGGCTGATGCGCTGACGTGAGATACGCAGCTCCGAAACCGGCACAGCAACCAGCCGCTCGATCTTCCACCCAAGCACTTCGTTCAATTCGCTACGGCTGCCCGGCTTGCTTTCGAGCGGCACGACGAACGAGCGCGCCGTCGTATCAGGCAAGGCCACTGACCATCTCTTTTTGCGCGTCAGGCCGGCGGCCTCGGCGGTCTGACGGATGATTTCGATCAACTCGCCAGCATCGAGAATGTTCAGCGCGTCAAACGATGGCGTCAGCACGTCAGGCGGCAGTTGGGTGACTGCGCTGGACGCGAGCGCGAACCCTTGCCGGGCGCGGCGCAGATCAACCACCGTGAATGAATCATCAACAAAACCGGCAGCGGTCGGCGGCGCGGGCGGCGCGAGAAAATATCGTTGTAGTGATGACATCTCGAAACAGAGGTCGGGGGTCAGGGGCCGGGGCCAGAAATCGGGAGCTGGTCGAAGCAATGATTAGCTCTCCACTAGCCTCTGATTTTTGTCCCGGGCCCAGGACCCCCAA
>JBJMGV010000015.1:0-8384 GCA_045807725.1 Blastocatellia bacterium
TTGCGCCGCGTTGACGTGGATAATCTGGCCACAGAGATGCGCCAGAAGATGAAGGACGAAACGTCGCAGCAGAAGAAGCTCAAGTATTCAAAGCGGCTGAAAGTCGTTGATGCCTTCCGTCGTTCGGGCAACCACCCGGACTGGATGATCCTCGACGTGATTCCGGTCATTCCGCCTGAGCTAAGGCCGCTCGTGCCGCTCGATGGCGGTCGCTTTGCGACGAGCGATTTGAATGACCTTTATCGCCGCGTCATCAACCGTAACAACCGCCTGTCGAAGCTCATCGAGTTGAAAGCGCCCGAAGTCATCGTGCGTAACGAGAAGCGCATGCTTCAAGAAGCGGTTGACGCGCTGTTTGACAACGGGCGTCGCGGTCGCGTGCTCAGAGGCGCGAACAACCGCCCGCTCAAGTCACTGTCGGATACGCTCAAAGGCAAGCAGGGTCGCTTCCGTCAGAACCTGTTGGGCAAACGCGTTGACTATTCGGGCCGCTCGGTCATCGTCGTCGGCCCTGAGCTGAAGCTGCATCAATGCGGTCTGCCGAAGAAGATGGCGCTTGAGCTGTTCAAGCCGTTCATCTACAACCTGCTTGAGAAGAAGGGCTACGCCGCGACGATCAAGCAAGCCAAAGAGATGGTCGAGCGGCAAGAAGCGGTGGTGTGGGACATTCTCGAAGAAGTCATCCGCGAGCATCCCGTGCTGCTGAACCGCGCGCCGACGCTGCACCGCCTCGGCATTCAGGCGTTCGAGCCGGTGTTGGTCGAAGGCAAGGCCATTAAGATTCACCCGCTCGTCTGCACGGCGTTCAACGCCGACTTCGACGGCGACCAGATGGCCGTTCACGTACCGCTTTCGCTGGAAGCCCAGCTGGAAGCACGCGTGCTGATGATGTCGACCAACAACATTCTGCATCCTGCCAACGGTCAGCCCATCGCTGTGCCGACGCAAGACATCGTGTTGGGTTGTTACTACCTGACGACGGCGAAGAAGGACGACAAGTTCGCGGGCCGCAAGTTTGCGACGGCTGACGAAGTGCTGCTGGCGCTCGACGCCGGCGAAGCCCACACGCAGACGCCGATCAAGCTGATGTATTCGGGCGAACTGATCGACTTGCAATCGGAGCGCGATGATCAAGACATCATTCGCGCGACGATGCGCAAGGTGCAGAATCGCGTGCTCGATACAACGGTCGGTCGCGTCATCTTCAACGATGCGCTCGGCGCGACGATGCCCTACATTAATGGCAACCTGAAGAAGAAGGGCTTGCAGTCGCTGGTCAACTTCTGCCACCTGCGGCTCGGTCACGCTGAGACGGTCAAGCTGCTCGACAAGCTGAAGGACGTGGGCTTCCTGTACGCGACGCGCGCCGGCATCTCGATTGGCGTGGACGATCTGGTGACGCCGCCGGCCAAAGCGCAGTTGGTTCAGAGCGCGCAGAACGAAGTCGCCGAGATCGAAAACCAGTACAAGGAAGGCATCATCACTAACGGCGAACGTTACAACAAGGTCATCGCCATCTGGTCGGACGTGACTGAGCGCGTCGCCAGTGCGATGTTTGACGAGATGGATCGCGTTGAACGCGAGTCGGGCGAACTCAACCCGATTCTGGTCATGGCCAACAGCGGCGCGAGAGGCTCGAAGCAGCAGATTCGCCAGCTAGCCGGTATGCGTGGTTTGATGGCCAAGCCTTCGGGCGAAATCATCGAAGCGCCCATCCGCGCTAACTTCCGCGAAGGGCTGAACGTGTTGCAGTACTTCATCTCGACGCACGGCGCGCGCAAAGGTCTCGCGGACACGGCGTTGAAGACCGCCGACTCCGGCTACCTGACGCGCCGGCTGGTTGACGTGGCGCAGGACGTGATCCTCACTGAATATGACTGCGGCACGTTGCGCGGCATCGTGGCGACGGCCATTGTCGAAGGCGGCGAAGAGATCGAGAGCCTGCGTGACCGCATCATCGGTCGTATTGCGCTGGTTGACGTGACCGACCCGATCACCGGCGAAATCTTAGTGCCGACGAACGAAGAGATCACTGAAGACCTCGCCTCACAGATTCAGCGCGCCGGCGGCATCGAGCGCGTTCGCATCCGCTCGGTGTTGACCTGCGAATCGCGTCGCGGCGTTTGCATCAAGTGCTACGGTCGCAATCTGGCGACGGGCCGCGTCGTCGAACTCGGCGAAGCGGTCGGCGTCATCGCGGCGCAGAGCATCGGCGAGCCGGGCACGCAGTTGACGATGCGTACGTTCCACATCGGCGGCGTCGCCGGTGGGGTCAGCGAAATCACCAAGCACGAGGCGAAGACCAGCGGCACGGTGAAGTTTGAAGACCTGCGCACGGTGCGTAACCGCGAAGGCGATCTCGTGGCGATGAACCGCAACGGCTCCATCGTCCTGATCGATGAGCGCGGGCGCGAGACTTCGCGTTACCAGATCGTCTACGGCGCGACGCTGAAGGTCACTGACGGTCAGGTGGTTGAAGAAGGGCAGGAACTGGCCGAATGGGATCCGTTCACCTTCGCCATCCTCACGGAAGTCGAAGGCTTTGTTCACTTCAAGGACTTGATCGAAGGCTTGACGGTGAAGGAAGAAGTGGACGAAGTGACCGGCCTTTCGCATCTCGTCGTTGAAGATTCGCCGGATGAGAAGCGCCAGCCGCGCATCGAAATCCGCGACGAAAAGAACAAGATGCTGAAGACCTACCAGATGCCTGTGCGCGCCAACCTGCTGGTCGCCGATTACGACGACTGGAAGAAGAAGCGCGGCGCGGGTGCGGATCGCACGCAGGAAGAGCGCGAGCACGTGCGTGTCGCGCCGGGCGACATCATCGCCAAGATTCCGCGCGAGACGACGAAGACTAAGGACATCACGGGCGGTCTGCCGCGCGTGGTCGAGCTGTTTGAAGCGCGCAAGCCGCGCGAGACGGCGGTAATGACCGAGATTGACGGCACGATTAAATTCGGCGCGATTGCCAAAGGTCAGCGCAAGGTCATCGTCGAGGCGGTGGACGGCGAGAAGCGCGAGTACTCGATTCCGCGCGGCACTCACATCAACGTGCAGGAAAGCGATGTGGTGCGCGCCGGCGAGCCGTTGATGGATGGGCCGCTCAACCCGCACGACATCTTGGCGGTGCGTGGTATCGAGGAGTTGCAGCGTTACCTCGTGAACGAGATTCAAGAGGTCTACCGCCTGCAAGGCGTCAACATCAATGACAAGCACATCGAAGTCATCGTGCGTCAGATGCTGCGCTGGGTTCGCATCAAGGAAGTGGGCGACACCGAGTTCTTGCTCGAAGATATGGTGGACCGTTTCCGCTTCCAGGACGAGAACGAGCGCGTGATCGCCGAGGGCGGCCAGCCGGCGCAGGCCGAACCGCTGCTGCTGGGCATCACGAAGGCGTCGCTCTCGACCGAGTCATTCATCTCGGCGGCGAGCTTCCAGGAAACCACAAGGGTGCTCACCGAAGCGGCGATCAGCGGCAAGGTGGATTACCTGCGTGGCTTGAAGGAGAACGTCATTATGGGCCGGCTGATTCCAGCCGGAACCGGCATGGAGTTCTACCGCAGCATGAAGCTTGAGCCGGACAAGACGGCTGACCTTGAAGATTACGACTTCGAGGAAGAAGCGATTGCCGCCGGCGACGGCCTCAAGGCCGAAGCCAAAGAAGTCGGCGATTAATCACAAGCGCGGCTGAACGGGTCGTGCTTTGAAAACCAGCGAGGGGTGGGACAGGCCCTAAGCCGTCCTACCCCTCGTTTTGTCTGTGATGTGGGCCGCGTTCGATTGACGAATTCGTAGGCCACCCGGTCATTGCGTGAAGGCGGCTCTGGCCAGTTCGGTCTGTGGCGTGAAGGTTTCATGCGACAGGTCGGCCAGCCACTCGGCGCGCTGCTCGGTATTGTCGCGTTCGGTGAACGTGAAGGAGATAAGCATTTTCGAGCGCGAGCCTTCGATGGGTCGCATCGTCCATCCTTGCGTGCTGACGAGGTTGCCGACGCGGCGCGATCTCTCCAGTTCCTGATTGAGGTATTGTTCAACCGTCAGGTCGGCTTGCTTAGAAGGCATCTGCCGGAGTTTTTGCATCGCCGGCCGCGCCAGGTGAGGGTCAAGCTCAGAGGTCGTGTGTGCAAGGTACCAGTAGAGATAAACGCCCAGCGCCACAACGATCAACGCAGACAGCGCGCCAGCGGCGATGCTCGCCCACCGGGGCAGCTTTCGTTCCGGCTTCGTGCGCGGGTGGCTCGATTTTGAGTGCTTGGCGGCGAGACTCGGTTTTTTACCCTGGCCCTTGCCGGCCTGGGCGATGAGCGATTTGGGTTTCGGGAGCTTGCAATCAGGACAGCGGATGGCTTCAGTCGGAACCTCAACGTGACATCTCGGGCATTTCATAAGTCATCCTCACGGCGCAAACTGGTCTACCTTAGCAGTTCGCAGGCCAGCCGCCGAACAAGAGGGAACCCCTCATTTAAGGGAATGCAGCCGCGTATTTTTAAAAAACCAGCCGGCTCGTCCGATCAACGGATCTATAGAGGTCACGGTTTTTGTCAGCGGCTCTGAAATTTTGTCAGCCGGCGAATCCGTCGCGTCCGTGCCCGCGATCAAACGCGCGGAACTTTGCGTGCGGCTGGCCACGCGCTTCGCGTGGCGGGGTTGACAAAGAAAACGTGTATCGCTATAGTTTGTCGTTTGGAATAGCCACGCTTTTTGGTTCTGATGCAGCGGAGGCGTGGTGAGATTGAAACCGGACGCGGAATAAACGTTATTGTGGCGTAAAAGGAAGCGGCTTAAACGCTGACTTCCCGACTGGCAAGCCGTAAATCAACGCCTCACGCCACAGAGAAGTTGGGCCTGGGGAGGCCGAATCCGCAGCAGCGAATCAGAACGTCCCCGCAAATCGAAGCTTAAACCCAATACGGGATCGAGGGCTGCGCCTGGCCTGCGGCTTTTCGCGCTCTCATCCTGTCGAGAAAGCTGTCGCTATCCTCAGGTGAATCAGACCGGGCCGTGCGCCCGGATGCGTGATAAGGAGCTAGAGCGTGCCGACACTGAACCAGTTAGTTCGCAAAGGACGCCAGAACGTCAAGTACAAGACTTCGAGTCCGGCTTTGCAGTCCTGCCCGCAGAAGCGCGGCGTCTGCACGCGCGTCTATACGCAGACGCCGAAGAAGCCGAACTCGGCCTTGCGCAAGGTGGCGCGCGTGCGCTTGACGAATCAGGTCGAAGTGACGACCTACATTCCGGGCATCGGCCATAACTTGCAGGAGCACTCGATTGTGTTGATTCGCGGCGGTCGCGTCAAAGACCTGCCAGGCGTGCGCTATCACGTCGTGCGCGGCACGCTTGATGCCGTCGGCGTCGCCAATCGCAAACAGGGCCGCTCGAAGTACGGCGCTAAGCGCCCGAAGGAAGCCGCCGCGCCGGCTAAGAAAAAGTAAGCGATGAGTGATGAGTCGGAAAAGTCCACTCATTAGTCATTCCTCAGCACTTAGCACTTGAGAAGACTATGCCAAGAAGACGAGTAGCAGCGAGACGCGAAGTTCTGCCAGACCCACTCTATAACTCGACGATGGTGACGAAGTTCATCAACTCGCTGATGTGGGGCGGCAAAAAGACGGTGGCCGAAAGCATCTTCTACGATGCGATGACGCAGATTCAGCAGAAGACGCAGGAAGACCCGCTGAAGGTCTTTAAAAAGGCCGTTGACAACGTTAAGCCGAAGGTCGAAGTCAAATCGCGCCGCGTCGGCGGCTCGACCTATCAGGTACCGATTGAAGTCGATCAGAAGTCGCGCGGCAACAGCCTCGCCATTCGCTGGCTGATTTCGTATTCGCGCGGGCGCGGCGAAAAGACAATGGTTGACCGGCTGGCCGGCGAGCTTCTCGACGCGGCTAACAATCGCGGCAACGCCGTCAAGAAAAAGGATGACACGCACCGCATGGCCGATGCCAACAAGGCGTTCGCCCATTATCGGTGGTAAGAGGCAGGATTCAGTATTCAGGATTCAGGGGGCGACCCTCGGCTGAATCCTGAATCCCGAACCCTGGAGGGTTATGTCGAAGCAAGCATCATTACAGCGGTTCCGCAATATTGGAATCATGGCCCACATCGACGCGGGCAAGACGACGACGACTGAGCGCATACTTTATTACACCGGCGTTTCCTACAAGATCGGCGAGGTGCACGAAGGCACTGCCGTTATGGATTGGATGGAGCAGGAACAGGAGCGCGGCATTACGATCACGTCCGCCGCGACGACTTGCTTTTGGCCGCGCAATAACGAAGACTATCGCATCAACATCATCGACACGCCTGGCCACGTTGACTTCACCATCGAAGTCGAACGTTCCTTGCGCGTACTCGACGGCGCGGTCGCTGTGTTTGACGCCGTCGCCGGCGTGCAACCGCAGTCTGAGACGGTCTGGCGTCAGGCCGACAAATACAATGTCCCGCGCATCGCTTTCATCAACAAGATGGACCGTCCGGGCGCAGACTTCGAGCACGCCATTCAAACGATGCGTGATCGCTTGAGCGCCAATCCCGTAGCGATTCAATACCCCATCGGCGCGGAGGACCAGCACCATGGCATCGTTGACCTCGTCACGATGCGCGCCATCATCTACAACAAAGAAGACAAGGGCGCGGAGCCGGAGATCATTGATATTCCGGCTGACATCCGCGACGCCGCTGAAGCCGCCCGCGAGAAGATGATCGAAGCGCTGGCGGACGCTGACGATCAGATCGCTGAAAAGTATCTCGGCGGCGAAGAGGTCAGCGAAGACGAAGTTCGCGCAGCCTTACGGCGCGAGACCATCGCGCTCAAGCTCGTGCCCGTCGTCGCCGGCTCGGCCTTTAAGAATAAAGGCGTGCAGCCGCTGCTCGATGCGGTCGTTGATTATCTGCCCAGCCCGCTCGATGTGCCGGCGGTGGTCGGAACCAACCCGAAAACCGGGGAAGAAGAAGAGCGCAAGCCCGACGCGAAAGAGCCGTTTTCCGGCCTCGTCTTCAAGATCATGGCCGACAAGCATGTCGGTCAGCTCTCATTCGTGCGCATCTATTCGGGCACGCTCAAGACTGGCTCGTACACGATGAATTCGACGCGCGGCTCGAAAGAGCGCGTCGGTCGCATTATGCGTATGCACGCCAACAAACGCGAAGACATCGAGGCCGCATCCGCAGGCGAGATTGTCGCCGTCGCCGGCTTGAAGCAGGTGACGACCGGCGACACGATCTGCGAAGAGTCGCGCCCGGTCATTCTCGAAGCGCTCGAATTTCCCGCGCCGGTTATCGCGCAGGCCATCGAGCCGAAGACGCGCCAGGATCAGGAGAAGCTTTCGATTGGCTTGCAGCGACTGGCCGCCGAAGACCCCAGCTTCAAGGTCGCTACCGATCAGGAGACCGGACAGACGATCATCTCTGGAATGGGCGAGCTTCACCTTGAGATCATTGTAGACCGCCTGAAGCGTGAGTTCGGCGTTGATGCCAACGTCGGTCGCCCGCAGGTCGCCTACCGCGAGACGATCACCCGCGCCGCGCAAGGCATCGGCAGATTCGTGCGCCAGACCGGCGGTCGCGGCCAGTACGGCCACGCTGAAGTGAAGATCGAGCCGTCGGAGCCGGGCGCGGGCTTTGAATTTGTCAACGCGATTGTCGGCGGCGTCATCCCGCGCGAATACATCAAGCCGGTCGGAGAAGGCATCAAGGAAGCGCTCGAAGGCGGCGTGCTCGCCGGTTACGAAATGGTGGACGTGAAGGCGACGCTGAACTTCGGCAGCTATCACGAAGTGGACTCGTCGGAAATGGCCTTCAAGATTGCCGGCTCGATGGCTTTCAAAGACGCTGCCGCGAAAGCCGCGCCGATCCTGCTTGAGCCGATTATGAAGGTTGAGGTCGTCGCTCCCGAAGAGTACATGGGCGCGATCACCGGCGATATCAACTCGCGGCGCGGTCGCATCGAAAGCATCGCCGCGCGGCCCGGCACACAGGTCATCACCTCGCTCGTGCCGCTGTCAGAGATGTTCGGTTATTCGACCGATCTGCGTTCGGCAACGCAAGGCCGCGCGACTTACACGATGCACTTCCATCGTTATGAAGAAGCGCCGCGTAGCATACGCGAGGAAATCATTGCCAAGGTGAAAGGCACCGGCAGGTAATTATTTTTCCATCTCAGGCAAACGGCGCGATTGCCCGTTCGCGGAAAAGGAGCTTAGAGACAAATGGCAAAAGAGAAATTCGACCGCAGCAAACCACACTGCAACGTCGGCACCATCGGCCACATCGATCACGGCAAGACGACCTTGACCGCTGCCATCACCAAGGTGCTGGCCAAGCACAACCCCAAGATCGCCTTCCGCTCGTTCGACTCCATCGATAACGCGCCGGAAGAGAAA
>JBJMGV010000016.1:0-4836 GCA_045807725.1 Blastocatellia bacterium
CACAACCCTGACATCTAGCCGCCTGTGCCTCCGCTCTAGTGATCTTGCAGGCCGATTCGCCTTTCACCTTTCCTAGAAACTAAGTGTATGCTCCAAAATGAAACATTTGTACGGATTAAAACCAGCAGGCCGCGCTTCCTATTCCTCTCTCGCAGACGGGATGGCGATATGTTCGACCATCACCCGCCACAGAATTTACGCGAGATGCCACAAGTTGAGGAATTCTTGTCTCACGCGCAGACAATTAAGCGACACGAAAATACCCAGAGCGTTATTCCCTAAGGGCGCTTCAGTGGAACTTCAGGCCGTTTTAGGGCATTTTCCACAGATTGCCAGTGTGAGTGGCTCAGTGGTACGGGGCTTGCTCAAGAGAAAGACAATTCAGCATCACACCCAACGATGCTTGCCAATTACAACCTGAGGGGCCAAGAGGCACCGGCGAAACCGGTGCCTTTTTTTCTGTCCGCACAGAGGAGAAAAAATTAGAGCTTGCCCTGTCGCTATGCTATAATCTTTTTTCGAAACCCCACCCTCAGAATGAAAGGAATCACCGATAGATATGGCAGATGAACGCAATGAGCGCAATCGCGCGATTGACCTGGCAATAGCCGGTATCGAGAAGCAGTTCGGCAAAGGCTCGATCATGCGACTCGGCGAAAAGAAGGTCGTGGACATCCCGGCCATCTCCACCTCCTGCCTCAGTCTCGACGCCGCCATCGGCATTGGCGGCGTGCCGCGTGGCCGCGTTGTCGAAATCTATGGGCCGGAATCTGGCGGCAAGACGACGCTCGCCCTGCACATCGTCGCGCAAGCCCAGAAAGCCGGCGGCGTCGCGGCTTACATTGACGCAGAACACGCGCTCGATGCCCAGTATGCCGCGAGACTCGGCGTGCAGGTCAACGATCTTTTCATCTCGCAGCCGGATTCGGGCGAACAGGCTCTGGAAATCACCGAAGCGCTGGTGCGCTCAGGCGGCGTTGACGTGTTGGTCATCGATTCGGTGGCGGCGCTGGTGCCGCGTGCCGAACTGGACGGCGATATGGGCGATTCGCTGCCCGGTCTGCAAGCACGCCTGATGTCACAGGCGCTCAGAAAGCTCACGGCGGTCGTTGCGCGCTCGAACACCTGTCTGATTTTCATCAATCAGATCCGCGAGAAGATCGGCGTTATGTTCGGCAACCCGGAGACGACAACCGGCGGGCGGGCGCTGAAATTCTACTCGTCCGTGCGCCTGGAGATTCGCCGCTCGACACAGATCAAAGACGGCGATACCGTCGTCGGCAGCCGCACCAAGGTCAAGGTCGTCAAGAACAAAGTCGCGCCGCCGTTTAAGGAAGCCGAGTTCGACATTATGTACGGCCTCGGCATCTCGCACGAAGGCGACCTGCTCGACCTCGCCGTCGCACACAATATCGTTGAAAAGAGCGGCGCGTGGTTCAGCTTCCGTAGCGAGCGGCTCGGTCAAGGCCGCGAGAATGTCAAGAACCTGCTGAAGGCTGACGCCGACATTCAAGGCCGCATCGAGGCGGAAGTGCGTACCGCTCTCGGCCTGGACGGCAACAGCGAGCCTGTGGTCGCCGAAACCGTGCAGGCTGCGCCGAGCGGCTCGTCTCGTCGCGCCGCGCCGAAAGAATAATCTTTTTGAACCGTCCATCTTTGCTTTGCAAGCGTGAGCCTTCGAGAACGAAGGTTCACGCTTTTTTTTCTCTACTCTGCGTCCAAGCCGCCACGCAGCCCACCCGCCTTTACAGCTATATCTTGTGCACCAGAATCCGTTTAGCGCAACATTTTGGTTGACCTCCGTCCAAAATATCTGCTAGTATGCGGGCCGAATCGCCAGGATCCCCCTTGTCTCGATAGCTCTAGAGTCGAGGTATGCTCATCATGAATTGCCAAGGCTGTGGTCATAATTATCCGAACACGCTGACGCGCTGCCCGCGTTGCAAGATGCTATCAGGCCGCCGAGTCCAGCGGGCTAACGACTCGCGTTTGATCGAATTCCCTCGCAAAGCGCGGCTCGCTGAACAGGCCGAAACGACGAATGCCGCGCTGCCGCAGTGGCGGCAAGATTTGAACGAGAAGGTCCGCGCCATTCAAGCCCGGCGCAGTAACCCGGCGCTGGCCAGCGCCTCGCCGGCTAAGGCCGAAGAGGCTGAAGTTGCGGCTCCGAATTTTGACGGACGCAGGAGAGCGCACGCGGCCAGCGACTCACCAGTCCTGCACGACGAACACGCGGCGAGGATTGAGGCGCTCTCTCACGAAATCTTAGCTGCCGAAGCGCCGGCCCGAAATGCAAACCCGATTGTCGAGAAGGCGCTGTCACGCGTCCGCCGCGCCAGCGAGAACGCACGGCGCGAGTACTTGCCAAAGATCGAACCGGCCAAGCCCGTGCGCCCGACATACGCGGTTGAGAATGAAGCGACGGCGCGCGCGCTTGAGCCAACGGCAGAAGTCAGTATCAAGGAAACGCCTGCACCTTGGCGGGAAATCGCGCCCGCTCCGGTCGAGGTCAAGGCGAGGCCGTCGCTCGACGTTTCGACCGTCCGCACGCCAGCCGTTAAGCCGCTGCCGGTCGATGTCAGTCGCACGACAAAACCGCTGGAGACAATGCCTGCGGCCTCGGCAGCCTTGATCACGGCGGCACAGCCGCGCAAGGTCATTGCACAGCCGGTAATCGAGCCACTCGATTCTTATAACACCGGCGATTTGGATGCGGATGACTTCTCCGGCGCGCTCACGATTGACGAGATCGAGCCGGTCGATTACCTCGAAGCCGAGATTCGCAAAGTGGACCGCGCCTTGACGGCGGAACTGCACCGCGACGACCGCGTATCAAGCGTGATTCACCTCTTCATCGGCGCGATTGACCTCGGCGTGATTGCCTTGAGCGCGCTTCCCTTCGTCGCGTTGATCGGATTGTACAACGGCAATTTTGGGCTTCCACAAACGCGCACGGCCAGCGTCGTCATCACGCTGCTGATTGCTTTCTTCTATCTCGCGTTGACGCAATCGCTCTGCGGCAGGACGTTTGGAATGATGATGACCAGCACGCGCATCATCGACGCCTACACGGGCGAGCCGGTGAGCGCGGCGCGGTCGATTATCCGCACGGTCGGCTGCTTCATTGCGGCGGTCCCAGCATTCATCGGCTTGCTCTGGGCAGCCTTCAGCCCGCAGCGACGCGGCTGGCAAGATTACCTCGCCGGCACACGAATCATCAGCGACTTTTAATCTTTGGTCAGTGATGCTCCATTGAATCGGCCAGCCGAGTTAAGATAGAGATATGGAGAATTTCTACCTCTCGGCGCTGATCGGCGAGATGCGCCGGCGACTGGTCGGGCGATATGTCGGCGCAGTCTTCTTGTCGAGCACACAACTCGCATTTGAACTGCGCCCCGCTGACGGAGAGACGCTCTTCGTTTCTCTCGACCGTACCAGCCCGACAGTCTTCCTATCATCCAAAACGCCGAAGCAGTTGGCGCGCGAATCCAATAGCTCATCCCCATTCGCCGTGCACCTCAAGAAGCATGTCGCAGGCGCAGAGATCACCGCCATCGACAAACCACCACTAGATCGCATCGTCCACATTGAGCTTGAAAAGTATGACCTTGCCGGCAACCGCGAGCGCGCTCGCCTTGTGCTGGCAATGACGGGCCGCTCGGCCAATGGCTATCTCTTCGATTCTGCAAAGCGATTGATGGCCATGATGGATGAGCGCGGTGAATTGCCGGGCGATGAAATGCTGGATGTTGACGGCGAACGCTTCGATGCAACATCGCTCACCCAGAAACTAAGCGATGATATATCGCAGTCCGAGATTGAAGAGAGGTTCTTCAATGGGACTATCTTCAGTCCTCAACTGAAGAAGGAATTAGCGGCGCGCTGCCGCACTCTTGCGCCAGCCGAAGCAATGCGCTCGCTGCTGTCCGACCTGTTTGATCACGCGGCACAACCGCTGCTTTATTCGCGCCTGCCGTTCAGCGAAGCAGCGAGCCGCTTAATCAATCTCAAGTCCGATTTGTTGTTGTCGCACATCCCGCTGGTACAGGCCGAAGGCTTCGCCTGCCGCGAGTTCGCTACATTGTCCGAAGCCGCCGAAGCCTATCAGGATTTGCGTGAGCGCCAGCGCCAGTTGCGCAACGAATACGACCAGACTCGCCAATTGCTCGCGCAGGCGGTGAAGCGACAAGAGACGACGCTGGCGGCGATTCGCAGCGACCGCGAGCGATTCGACGAGCCGGAACGATTGAAACGCTTCGGCGATTTGCTGCTCGCCAACCTGGCGACGGCGCGCGTCGAAGGCGCGACCGCCCGCGTCATAGATTACTTTGACGAGCAACAGCCAGAGGTCGCTATCGAAATTATCGAGAACAGGCCGTTGCAGCAGTCGGCGGCCCGCTACTTCGGACGCTATCAAAAAGCTCAGCGGGCGCTGATCGCCATCAATGAACGCGAGCAGCAAATCGCCGCCCGACTCGCGCCCTTGAAGCGACTGCTCGCGTCGCTTCAGACGAGCGCGACGGCCAGCGAAATCGAAGCGACGCGAGCGGCAGCCGAACGCGCGCTCGGTATCAAACGCAAAGCCGAGCCGGTCGCCGCCACGCGGAAGAAGAAGAAGGGCGCGGCCACCTCTCGCCGCTTCCGCACCACAGACGGTTTTGAAGTGATGGTCGGCAGGAGCGACCGCGAAAACGATGAACTGACGTTTCGCACGGCGCGTCCGACTGACATATGGCTGCACGCCGCCGACTATCCCGGCTCGCACGTTGTCCTGCGCAACCCCGCGCGAGGCGACGTGCCGCAACGCAGCATCGCTGAAGCCGCCGAGCTTGCCGC
>JBJMGV010000017.1:0-87159 GCA_045807725.1 Blastocatellia bacterium
GACGCGCTCGACCATCAAGCCCATCCAGGCGTTGCCCATCATCCTTAGCGGCGCGGCGGATCATTACCAGTTAACGCCGCGTGAGCTGGCCGTCGCCTGCGCCTCGCACGAAGGCGAAGCGATTCACACCGAAACCGCCGCCCGTATGCTGGCGCGCGTCGGTCTTGACGAATCGGCGTTGCGCTGCGGCGCGCACGCGCCTTATGACCCGGAGACGGCAAAGCAACTCGAACTGAGCGGCCAGCCGTTCAATCAACTGCACAACAACTGTTCGGGCAAGCACGCCGGCATGCTTGTGACCGCCGTGCATCGCGGCCTTGAGATCGAAGACTACCTCGCGCCGACGCACCCCGTTCAACTCGACATTATCAAAGCGCTCTCGCGGCTCGGCGATCTGCCTGAAACGTTGCCGACCGCGATTGATGGATGTAGCGCGCCGACCTTCGGCGTAACGGTGCGGTCGCTCGGCGTAGCAGCGGCGCGGCTGGCGAATGCGTGTTGCGATGAGGCGTCGCAGATTGTGCTTGAGCCGGAACTCGCCGCCGCCGCTCGCCGCTTCGTCGAAGCGATGATTGCTTACCCTGAGATGGTCGGCGGCACGAAGAATCGTTTTGATACCGACCTGATGCGCGCGGCGCGCGGCAAGCTGTTCGCCAAGGTCGGCGCGGAGGCGGTCTATTCCGTCGGCGTCTTGCCGTCTGCGCGTTACCCGCGCGGGCTTGGCCTGTCATTCAAAATGGAAGACGGCTCGTATCGCGGCCTCGCGCCGGCGGTCGTCGAAACGCTTCATCAAATCGGCGTGCTCGATGAAGCCGAGACGATGCAGTTGACAACTTATTATCGCCCCGTGCTTGAAAACCGGCGCGGCCTGCACGTAGGCGATGTGCGCGCCATCTTCGATCTCAGGTTCAACCAGCAATGAACGAACGTATTCGCTCTCTCTTTCCGGTCACTGAAAATTACGTCTATCTCAATCACGCCGCGGTGTCGCCGCTCTCGACCCGCGTGAGCGACGCGATGAATCATCTGGTCAACGATGTTACGTTGAATGGCTCGGTGAACTACGCCGATTGGCTTGAGACGTACGAGCGGGCGCGCGCGGCGGCGGCGCAGTTGGTGAATGCCCGCCCGCGCGAGATCGCTTTCATGCGCAACACGTCTGAAGCGATCTCTACGGTGGCCAACGGCTTGGCGTGGCGCGCGGGCGACAACATCGTCACCAACAACGTCGAGTTTCCGGCGAACGTCTATCCCTGGATGCGCGTTGCCGAAAAGCATCAACTAACAATCAAGAAAGCGAGTGAGCGCGACGGGCGCATCGACCCGGACGAATTGCTGGCGCTCGTGGACGAACGCACGCGCGTCGTAGCGATCAGTTGGGTGCAGTTTGGCAGCGGCTTTCGCTCGGACCTGCAACGCATCGGGCGCTTCTGCCGCGAGCGCGGCGTGTTCTTCTTGGTTGACGCGATTCAAGGGCTGGGCGGTTTGCAGATGGATGTCGAACGCGACGCGGTGGATGCGTTCGCCGCTGACGCGCACAAGTATTTGCTCGGCCCCGAAGGCATCGCCGTGATGTACATCTCCGAGCGCGTGCTCGACCAGATTGAGCCAACTGTGGTGGGCTGGACATCGGTGAAGAACTTCGAGCAGTTCTCTCATGCGGCGCTCGATTACGCGCTCGACTACCGCGAAGGCGCGCTGCGCTTCGAGTGCGGCACGTTGAACACGGCTGGCGTCTACGGCTTCGGCGCGGCGCTCGACCTGTGCTTAGAGGTTGGCCCCGAAGCCATCGAAACGTACCTGCTCGGCTTGAGCGATTACCTCGCCGAGCAATTGAGCGCGAAAGGCTACACGGTCGTTAGCTCGCGGCGAAAGGGTGAGACATCGGGCATCGTCTGCTGCACGCATCCGCGCCACACGCCCGCGAATTTGTATCATTTACTACTCAAGCAGAAGGTCGTCACCGCGCCGCGCTTCGGACGGCTGCGCGTGTCGGCCCACTTCTACAACACGCGCGAAGAGGTTGACGCGCTGATTGCCGCGCTGCCCGATTAACATGAAGATGAAGGAGGAAGGCCGGATGAAAAGATGGCTTCTTGTCTCGCTATTGTTGCTTGTCACGTTGATTCTCGGCGGCGGCACTACGGCCAACGCCGAAGCGCAGCGGACGCGCAACGTTGTCGTCGATCACGGCGCGCAAGACCCGGCGATTTCGCCCGACGGCGCGCAACTGGCCGTCTCCGTGCTGGGTAAAATCTGGCTGATGTCGATCAAGGGCGGCGACGCGCAACAGCTCAGCGAAGGTTTCGGCTGGGACACCCACCCGGCGTGGTCGCCCGACGGCCAGTTCGTCGCCTACGCGCACCAGTTGCCGAGCGGCACGGACTTAATTGTAAGAAACCTTACTACCGGCAACTCGACGGCCATCTATCACACCGAAGCCGAGATCGGCCAGATCGCTTATCCCCCGCAAGGCGGCGCGCTCTTCTTCATCGTCGAACGCTCGCAGTACGACGCGCACCTGTTCCGCCTCGCGCAAGGCGGCGAGGCTCAACAACTGACCCACACAGAGAACTGGCACGAATGGTCGTTCGCGCTGTCGCCCGACGCGAAAGAGGTCTTTCTCGATTCGGGGCGCTACGGCGGCAGCGACCTCTATCGCATACAACTCGACTTGATGCAGATGACGCGCATCACGCGCACGCCGACGCACGAGCACAACGTCGCATGGAGCCGCGACGGCAAAACGTGGGCTTTCATACAAACCAACAATGGCGTGGATCGCGTGATGGTACAGCCGGCGAGCGGCGGCGTGGCACGCGCCGTTTATTCGAGCGCCTACGATCAAAAGCAACTGGCGATAGCCCCCGACAACCAGACCGCCGTGCTGTGCGGCGCGCGAAAACTCTATCGCCTGAACCTCGCTTCGGGCGACATCGCGCCGATTCCGTTCACGGCCCGCTTCACACTGCCTGAACAGGCGAAGGCCGATCTGGTCATCACCAACGCGCGGCTGCTCGACCCCGGCACAGGTCGCGTGTTGCCGAGCGCCTTCGTCGTCATCCGCGAGGGACGCATCAGCGAAATTCATGCGAGCCAGGAAGCCATCGGCTTGCCGGCGGGCGTGCCGGTGTTGGACGCCGCCGGTAAGACGGTGATGCCCGGCTTGATGGACAATCATTATCACTACTGGAGCGCGTTCGACGGCGGCACGCTGCTGACGCGCGGCGTCACCGAGATACGCGACCCGGGCGTCGCCATCTCGATGAGCATGAATTTCAAAGAGGCCATCGCGCTCGGCCTGCTCGAAGGCCCGGACATCTATACCTGCGGGCCGCTGATTGATGGGCTGGAAGGCTATCACCCGTATGTTGATGTGGAATTGAACCGGCCCGAAGCCGCTGCGCCGCTCGTCCGCGCCTTGAAGGCGCAGGGCGTTGACGCGCTCAAAGTCTATTTTATGCTCAACCCGGACGTGCTGCGCGCAGTCGTCAAAGAAGCGCGCGCTCAGGGGCTGCCGGTGACTGGCCACATCGGTGTGCGGACAGGATGGCGCGAGGCGATGGAAGCCGGCATCAGTGGTTTTAACCACATACGCCTCTGGCGCGACATCTTGCCGATGGATCGCCAGCCGCAAGGCGAAGACGAGAATCTTGATGCCAGCAAGAATATAATCGCGCGTATGCAGGCGAACTGGAGCGACATAGACCCGGATGGCCCGGCCACCGGCGAGATCATCAAGATGATGCTCTCGCACCACATTGGCTTCGACCCGACGCTGGCCATCCAGCGCATCCCGGATTCCGAGCGCAAGCATTTCGGCATCGAGCAATTTGCCATCGTTAAAGACAGCTACCGGCGTATGTCGCGCTTCGTCGCGCGGGCCGAAAAGATGGGCGTGCTGTTGCTGGCGGGAACGGACAACGAGAGCTTGTTTGAGGAGATTGAGGCGTACGCGGCGGCGGGCATTCCGAACCCGGCGATCTTGAAAGCGGCGACCATCAACGGCGCGACCTGGCTCGGCAAACAAAGCGACTTCGGTACGCTCGAAGCCGGCAAGCGCGCCAACCTCATTCTCGTAGACGGCGACCCGCTGAAGGATGTGAAAGATCTGCGCCGCGTCAGCGTCGTCATTAAGAACGGGCGCATCGTCTTCAGAAAGTGATGCCGGTGCCGCCGCCATTCAACAGCGACAGGCGACGGCCTTAGATCGTGACCCAGCGCTCGGCCCAGTGGCCCAACGTTTCAATCACGGGTTCGAGCGCGCGGCCTGCTTCGGTCAACTCGTAGCTGACGCGCACAGGCGGGCCGGCGATCACCGTGCGCCGCACCACTCCTTCTGACTCCAGCTCACGCAGCCGCTCGGTGAGCAGACGATCCGACAGTCC
Source organism: Blastocatellia bacterium (assembly GCA_045807725.1). Classification (GTDB taxonomy): domain Bacteria; phylum Acidobacteriota; class Blastocatellia; order UBA7656; family UBA7656; genus DATENM01. The sequence continues at coordinate 4,389 of JBJMGV010000017.1, forward strand.
CGGCACGGTCGCCATTATCTCGTTAAAACATTGCGAACCGGGCATCATCGCCATAATGATGGCCCCGCTCCAGCGCCGCCCGATCAACTCGACCGCGTGATGAAAGCGCGGACAGAACCGTGACATCGCTTTGCCCCTGGTCCGCCCGCCGCCCGCCGTGCGCTTCGCCGGCTGTCTGATCGACATTGCTTTCTTGCTCGTCATAATCCACACCTCACACTCACGTTTCACGTTTGGACTTATTTTTAATAGCCTACTTGACTATTATAGCCTAAGCCGTTACCATACTCCCAGCTTACCAAAAGTAAGCTGGCTATGCAACGTCCGATAGTGGGCGGCAGCGGCCAACTCCGATAGGAGACGAGAGAGAGAACTAACGAACTTTTTAAGGAGAGAACATGCAATCTGAAACGACTATTTCTGATCGCCCGGTGCTTGACTGGGCGCTGCTCATTGCCCGCGTCGTGGTCGGCGCGGTCTTCGCCGTGCACGGCGCGCAAAAACTCTTTGGCGCGTTCGGCGGGCCGGGACTCTCAGCCGTTGTGCAGATGATGGGGCCGCTCGGCTACCTCGTCACGATTGGCGAGTTCTTCGGCGGGCTTGGCCTTCTGCTCGGCTTCCTGTCGCGCTTCTCGGCGGCCTCGCTGATTGTTATTATGCTCGGCGCGATTGCGATGGCTCACGCGCAGTTCGGCTTCTTTATGAACTGGAGCGGCAAGCAGCCGGGCGAAGGCTTTGAGTATCACTTGCTGGCCATCGGTCTGCTGGCAGTCGTGTTGCTGGCGGGGCCGGGCCGGCTGGCGATTGGGCGCTTCCTGCCTCTGCCGAAAAAAGCAGACCGCCGCCAACTCATCCCCATTCTCGAATAACCCGCAAAGGCCGGCGCGATGTGTTCATCAGACTCGCGCCGGCCTATCAAGCCTCAAGCGAATCGCTCATCGTTCCGATTGATTGGCCACTGAATCAATCGCTTGTTGCCGCGCGCCGCCGGCTCGGTTTGACACCGCGAGGCGGGCTGTTAGAATCATCGCCGCCGGCTCGCTCAAGGTCAGTTGGGCGGACGGTGACGATCCAGTCGGAGAACGTTTGCGGAGGCAGGGGAATTGTTCAAGGTGGCAATGGTAGGCACGCACGGCGTCGGTAAAACAACGGTGGCTTATGAGCTGGGCGGCGCGATTAAGCGACGCGGTCGCACGGTCGAGCTGCTCACGGAAATCGCCCGCGAATGCCCATTCGCGCTCAACGATCAGGCGAGCCGCGACGCCCACCAGTGGATCATCGCCCGGCAGGTGCAGCTCGAAATCGAAAAGCGCCCGCGCGCCGAAGTGTTGATCTGTGACCGCTCGGTGCTCGACAACTTCGCTTACTATGCGCGGCTCTATGGCACTACAGGGGCTGAAGCCGAAGCGCTGCTCGCCTATTGCCGTGCGTGGATGGCCACGTATGACTTACTGGTGCGTTTGCCGGCCACCGCGCCGCTCACCGACGACGGCTTTCGCTCGACCGACGTGCGCTTTCAGCACGAGATCGAAGACCTGTGCGACGAGCTATTCGAATGCTATTACAGTGAACAGACCAGCCCCGCCTACATTCGCAGCCTGCTGACGGCCAGCGACATCGCCGGCTACATTCTGGCCAGTTGCGAAGCGCGCCAGGCGGCGCTGGTCAAATAGCCACCGGACGCCCAAGGCAAAGGAGAAAACGTATGCCCATAACGCGCCGCGCGCGACTGGCGCTGGCCGCCGTCGCCCTGCTCGCCTCTGTCGCCTGCTCACACCTTCAGGACCACACGCTCAGTAACGGCAACGCCAACTCGGCACAGCCCGCCGCCAACACGAACGGCACGAACGCGAGCGCGGCTAACGCAAACGTCAAGGCCAACGCTGCGACGAAATCGAAGCCCGGCACTGGCAGCATTGAAATCACTTCCGTGCCGGCAGGCGCGGGCATCACAATGATGCCGACCAGCGAAGACAGCGCCGGCGAGCCGCTAGCTTATGGCCCGACGCCGGCGACGATCAACGATCTCGCGCCGGGCAAATACACGGTCCATCTCCACCAGACCGGCTACAAAGAATTTCGACGCGAGGTCGAGATCAAGGCCGGCAGCGCAGTCCGCGTCAACGCCACGCTCAAAAAGTAATTCAGGTAATAAAAAATCTGCCTGTGCTATTGACAACGTTTTTATGCGCTGTTAGATTACCGACGCCCAAATTCGGCTGGCGAGGCGGGCGGCAAGCAGACTTCTTGATAGCCAGTGCGACCGGCTGGTAGCTTCAGCAGGCCCGGCGCGTTATCCCCAATTCCTCCCAATGGGGAAGCCGGGTAGAGCGGCAGCCGTCGTTCTCAACTCAAGCTTGGAACATTACGCAAACGTCTAATCAACCTCGGCGAGTTCACTGCGCCGGGGTTGCGTGGCGTCGCTTAGCTCTCAACCATCAGGGGCTGAGTTCAGCCCCTTGAGCAGCTCACTTTCAGCCACTGGCCGCCTGCGAGCAGGCGGGTCTCAAGTCACCAACAACTGTACTTGGAGGGAGAATCTGATGAAGATGACATCGCGTTTCCTTATGGCAGTCGCGTTAGTCGCGGCATTTGGTGTGATCAATTTCGCAGGCGCTCAGACGGAAGGTCAGGGCCAACCTGAGGTATTCAAGATCCCCCACCGCAGTAATCCGCACGACGGTGGCGCTCCGACCACTGGCGGCACGGGCACGGTCACACCGGCCATCACCTGGCACGGCGGCCCGGTCATGGCTGGCACCGTGACCATCTATTACATCTTCTACGGCAACTGGAACCAGTCGAATGGCTCGGACAATGCCGCCGGCAAACAGATACTCATCGACTTTGCCAACAGCATCGGCGGCTCGCCGTACGAGCAACTGAACACGACCTATTCGATCTCTGGCTCGACCATCACCGGGGCTGTGTCGTATGGCGGCTCGGTGTCGGACGCTTATTCGCAAGGGACTCGCCTGCGCGATTCGAGCATCCTGGCCATCGTCAACAATGCGATTAACAACCTCCACCTGGGCACCAACGCCAACTCCATCTATTTCGTGCTCACCTCGTCGGATGTCGCCGAAACGTCGGGCTTCTGCACACAGTACTGCGGCTGGCACACGGCGGCAACTTCAGGTGGGCGTCGCCTGCGCTACTCGTTTGTCGGCAACGCCAACCGCTGCCTGAACGCCTGTGCAGCGCAGACCATCGGGCCGAACGGCAATGCCGGTGTGGACGGTATGATCTCGGTCGTCGCCCACGAATTGGAAGAAGCGATCAGCGATCCCGATCTCAACGCCTGGTTTGATTCAGGCGGCGCAGAGAACGCTGACAAGTGCGCGTGGACGTTCGGCCATGCTCAGTACCAGACCGCCAACGGCGCATGGGCCAACATGCAACTCGGCACGCGCAACTTTTTAATCCAGCGCAACCTGCAACACAACAGCAGCGGCGACCTGTGCAAGGTCAACGCCAACCAGAACTAAAGCGACAGGCGAGCGCCAACGACAGGCGATTTCGCTGAGTAAATAAAAAGGCCGCTGCGAAGAGACTCGCGGCGGCCTTTCTGTTTTGTTGTGACGGAAGCAAACCCGCTTGCGGGCATCGGCGCTGATGTAAGGCTCGCTACTTTTGCGGTGAAGCGAGCAATTCGTCAAGCGCCGACTTAAACGTCTCGAAGCTCTCGGCCCCAAGAATTATCTTCGTGCTGCGGACGCTGTTGCCGCTTGGGTCGAGCACGCCGAGCAGGAAAGCCGGCGTGCCGTTGATGCCCATTCGTTCGGCCCCTGCCATGCTTCGGCGTATGTTGTCCCTGTACCTGCCGCTGGCGAGGCATTCGCTGAACTTCGATTCGTCCAATCCCGACTCGTGCGCAAGCCTGGTCAGGTCGGGTGGCGCGAGCGTGGTCTGGTTAGCAAACAGACGGTCGTGCATCTCCCAGAACTTGCCTTGCTCGCCGGCACAACGCGCGGCCTGCGCCGCTCCGAGCGCCAACGTGTGCGACGGCACAGGCAGGTCGCGGAAGTAATAACGCACCTTGCCGCTTTTGATGTAATCGCTATCGAGGCGCGGGAAGATTTCGCGCGCATACTCGCCACAGTATGGGCACTGAAAGTCCGAGTATTCGACGATGGCGACGCGCGCCGCCGCGCTGCCTTTGAACGGCTCGCCGGCGACCGGCAGAGCGATCTCCGACGGCGGCTGCGGGCTGGCGGCCTCCTGAAACGATTGCAGAATCTTCCTGATCTCCTGAAGTTCCTTGAGTATCTGTTGCTGGCCGGCCTTCAGTTCGTCAACTTGTTGTTGCAGGCTGGCCGCCTCTTTCTGCTTCGCCTTGTCGTCGCGCTTTTGCGCCGATGCCGGCGGCAGACAGCTAACGCCGACGATCACCGCCGTCAGCCAACTAATCGCTTGTTTCATGGAGCCTCCCTTAAAGCGGTTGCCACAGCGCCGCGTCGTTGACGACGGCGGCAAGAAAGAATAGGGTCGGCGTTTCGCGGATCAACGACTTCAGCGCGAGGCTCAATAGCGTCGCAGCAACTAAGGCGGCGGCACCGATAACGTAGCGTTTCGCGGTCGAGAGCTTCACATCCGTTCCTGTTCTCAAACCTGTCTTCAACTCTAATATTGAAGTAATCGAACATCAATCCGCCGTCGCTTCGGCCATCTCTTGCGCGCCGACCGAAAAGTAAGTCGCGTCGGGATGATGAAAGACCAGCGCTGACACCGAAGCTTCCGGCTCCATCATGAAGCCTTCGGTGAGATGTACGCCGATCTCTTCAGGTCGCAGCAGGCGAAACAGGCCGGCCTGTTGTTCAAGGTCAGGGCAGGCCGGATAGCCGAACGAATAACGCTTGCCGCGATAGCGCGCCTGGAACAATGATTGGCGCGACAGGTCATCCGCATCAGGAAAGCCCCACAGCGCCCGCAGCCGCGCGTGAATCCATTCCGCCGCCGCCTCCGCTGTTTCCAGCGCCAGCGCTTGCAGTGCGTATGAGCGTAAGTATTCGCCGAGCTGCTTCGCCTCTTCGGCCAGCTCGCGTATGCCTTCGCCCGCTGTCGTCACGAACAGCGCGACGTGATCGCGTTCAGCTAACCGCCCTTCTTCGTCGCGCTGCGGCGGCAGAGCATAATCGCTCAAGGCTAGGCCATCGGGTTTACGTTGGCGAGGGAAGGCAAACGTCTCTACCGGCTCTGCCGCATTGCGCCCGGCAAACAATCGCAAGCGATTGCCTTCGCCTTCAGCCTCGAAGAACTGCCACAGCACGCGCACGTGCATTGCGCCGCGCCGGCACTCTTCCTTGACGCGCTCGATCTTCTCTTCCAGTTCGACGGCCTTGCGGTCGCCTGCCGCCAGCAACTCGGTGAAGCGACCACGCAAACCGAGATGCCGACCGTAGAGCATCTGCGGATTGATGTAGCTCCAGACCTCATCCAAATCTGTAACATTGATGACATGCCGGTCAAGGTCGGGCGCGGCAGGAATCGGCACGTCGAGCCGCACACGCGAGCTGCGTTGCTCGCTCTCGTCCGTGACGACCTGAGCGGGCCGAGGGCTAGCGCCGAACTCCTCGGCCAGCAACTCGGCTTCGAGCCGCGCGCGCTCGTCGGCGCTCATCAAGCGGTTGAGCGTGTCCAACCCGTTCATCGCATCGCCGCAATAGACCACCGTGTTGCCATAAGCCGGGGCAATCTTCGTGCGCGTGAAGCGATTCGACAGCGCCGCGCCGCCGACCATCAGCGGCACGTTGACGCCGGCATCTTTCAAATCCTCCGCCGTCAGCACCATCTGCTGCGCCGATTTGACGAGCAGGCCCGACAGGCCAATGGCATCGGGACGATGCTCGCGCGCCGCTTGAATCAAAATCTCGGACGGAATCTTGATGCCGAGGTTGATCACTTCATAGCCGTTGTTCGAGAGGATGATGTCAACCAGATTCTTGCCGATGTCGTGCACGTCGCCCTTGACCGTCGCCAGCACGATACGACCGCGCACCGAATCGGCGCGCTTTTCCATGAACTGCTCAAGGTGCGACACTGCCGCCTTCATCGCTTCAGCGGATTGCAGTACTTCGGCGACGATCAGTTCGTTGTTGTTGAACAAGCGCCCGACCTCTTCCATACCGCGCATCAGCGGGCCGTTGATGATGTCGAGCGGCGCGGCCTCTTTGAGCTTCAGGTTGAGATCGTTAATCAACCCCTCTTTCGTGCCTTCGATGATGTAGCTGGCCAGCCGCTCATCAAGCGGCAAGTCGCTTGCGGCCTTCTTCGTGCGCGAGCCTTGCGAGCGGAAGTGCGCCGCGAACGCCGCAATCGGGTCATCGCTGCGATTCCACAACAGGTCTTCAGCCAGCCGCCGTTCTTCTTCGGGAATTGAGGCGTAACGTTCGAGCTTTTCTGAATTGACGATGGCGAGATCAAGCCCGGCCTTCGTGCAGTGATAAAGAAAGACCGAGTTCAAGACTTCGCGGCCCGCTTCAGGCAATCCAAACGAGACATTGCTGATGCCGAGCACGGTCTTGACGTGCGGAATCTCTTCTTTGATCAAGCGCAAGGCTTCGATGGTTTCAACGGCGCTGCCAACATAATTTCGATCCCCGGTCGCGCACGGGAAGACGAGCGGGTCAATGATAATGTCTTCGGGCCTGATACCATAATTTTCTGTAAGCAACTTCACAGAGCGTTTCGCTACGGCCAGCTTGCGCTCGCGGGTGACGGCCTGCGCCTGCTCTTTGTCTTCGTCAATGCAGCCGACGATGAGCGCCGTACCGTACTTGCGCGCCAGCGGCGTGACGCGCTCGAATTTGTCGAGGCCGTCTTCGAGGTTGATTGAGTTGATGATCGACTTGCCCTGGCAATAAGTCAGCGCGCGCTCGATGGCGACGGCGTCGGTCGTGTCAACCATGATCGGCACTTTGACGAGCCGATTCAATCGCTCGTAGAAACGGTCAATGTCGGGCAGTTCGTCGCGGTCGGCGTTCTGCAAGTTCACGTCAATGATCTGCGCGCCGCCTTTGACCTGTTGCCGCCCGACCTCTGCGGCCTCTTCGTACTTCTCTTCGCTGATTAAGCGTTTGAACTTGCGCGAGCCGACTTCATTGGTGCGCTCGCCGACAATCAGCGGGCGCTGGTCGTCGCTGGCTTCGACGAAATCGATGCCGGAAAAGAGCGTGCGATGATGTTTCTGCCAGACGCGCGGGCGCTTGCCTTCGACCATCTGGGCAAGCTGGCGGACGTGCGCCGACGTAGTCCCACAGCAGCCGCCGACTAAGTTGAGCCAGCCGTGATCGACGAATCGTTCAAGCGTCGCGGCGAACATCTCAGGCGTCTCGCGGTACTGGCCCGTCTCAGGGTCAGGCAATCCGGCATTGGGCACACACGACACGCGCGTCTGGGCGATGGCGGCGACGCTGCGCACGTGATCGGTCATCAGCTCAGGGCCGGTCGCGCAGTTCAAGCCAATCGAGAGCAGATCAGCGTGCATCATTGACACGGCGAAGGCTTCGGCGGTCTGACCGGCGAGCATCGTGCCCATCATCTCAATCGTGCCCGACACCATCACGGGCAGGCGGACGCCGGCTTCATCAAACACTTTCCAGATAGCGATGAGCGCGGCCTTCGTAGTGCGCGTGTCGAGCTGCGTTTCGACTATCAAGATATCCGCGCCGCCGGCGACCAGCCCTGCGGCCTCGACGTGATAAGCCTGAATCAATTCGTCAAACGTGACGCCGCCGGTGACGGAGATGGATTTTGTCGTCGGCCCCATCGAGCCGGCGACAAAGCGCGGGCGATTCGAGGTTGAATATTCGGCGGCGGCTTGTCGGGCCAGCTCGGCGGCTCGCTGGTTCTGCTCGAACGCGACATCCTGCAAGCCGTATTCGGCGAGCACAATCGGCGTGCCGCCGAAGGTGTTGGTTTCGATGATGTCAGCGCCGGCTTCGAGATAACCCCGGTGGATATCGAGCACGACATCGGGCCGTGTGAAGACGAGGTTCTCGTTGCAGCCTTCAAGCTGCGGCCCGCCGAAATCCTCCGCAGTCAGGTTGTGCGATTGAATCGCCGTGCCGGTCGCGCCATCGAGCACGAGAATGCGCTCGGCCAGTAGTTCTTCGAGTAGTCGTGTACGTTCCATAGTCAGTGGTCAGTGGCCAGTGGCCAGTTGATAGTTGATGGTTGATGGTTGTGAGTTGAAAGTAGATAGTTCCCCAAGCTCCGTCAGGAGCGCAATGTGTATAGACAACAATGCGCTAGATGAAGCAAGCTCCGTCAGGAGCGTGATGTCAACATTGCGCCCCGACGGGGCTTCGTCACATTCTTCAGCCATTTCTATAAACATTACGCTCCTACGGAGCTTGCATCATCTATTGCATCGGTAACTATAAACATCGCGCTCCTGACGGAGCTTGCAGATTAAACCGCCCACGTTACTATAAAACCTCGCGTCCCTACGGGACTCACCAAAACTCACAACTGACCACGGGCTACTGGTTCGGAGGTTTCTCTTCCGCCGCTTTCTTCACATCGGTCGGCTTCTCTTCGCGGCTCACCGGCAAGCCGAGCATCTGGCGAATCTCGCTGCGCCGTTCACGCGCCACCGCCGCCATCGTCAGGAAGATCGTGTCGAACTCGGTGGCCGTCAGCGGCGGCACGTTGCTGACCAGATATTTGTAGCCGATGTCGTCTTCGCTATCGACGAAGAAGCTGCCCAGCGTGATGGCGTCGTTGGTTGAAAGCAGATACTTAAAAACCTCTTCCTTGTTGCCCACATTCTTGACGCTGCCGAAGTTGTAGATGTAAAAGCCGACCAGATTCTTACGGCGGTCGTTGGTCACGACGATGGTCGTCTTGCTGCCTTTCGGGTCGCTGTAATTCGACACGACCATATCCGCCGTGCTCTTTGCCGAATCAATGCTCGCGCCGAGTTTTTGCAGAAAGAGCTTTGTCTTGTCGGCAAAGGTCATCGGTTTCGGCGCGGGCGGCTTCGGCTTCGGCGTGACGGTCTGTGCCGGGTCGGTTTGCTGTGCGTGCGCTAAGCCAATAATCAATAGCATCACTAAGGGAACAGCCACGATCAGTTTTCTCATAAGCATCCTGCCCTTTGGAGCGACGCGGCGACGCGGGGAAAGACGACAAGGCGACAAGGCGATAAGGCGAAAGAGCATGGATAGGTCTTGATGTCTTTGTCGCCCCATCGCTCCATCGCCGAGTCTTCTCTCGCCGCGTCGCCGTGTCGCCGTGTCATTTTGGTTTTTCCGGCTCGTTGCGCATAAAGCTATCGAGCGTGGGCGCGTATTCGTCGGTAATGCGCAACAGCTCGATGACGGCGGCGCGGAATGAATCAAAGCCGATGCTGTCTTCGGTCGTGAACGTAAAGCGCGCGCCGATGTCGCCCTGATTATCAATGAAGAAAGTCGCAAAGGCGCGATGATTGGTTTCAAGCAAACGCTCGAACAGCTTTTCACGATCCGCGACGCGCGACAGGTTGAAATAACGGCCCTTGAATTTCGGATACGCCGTCAGCACCAGCGTTTGATCGGTGCGCCGCTCGACATAAAGATCGATGCGGTCGGCGTTGGCGTTATCCGTGCGCGGCACGACCAGCGTATCCACGCTCTTCGGGTGCGGTACGGATGGCATCTCCATCTTGTCGAGATAGCCTTTGATTGTCTGCGTGCTGACGCCTTTCTGCTGCTGTGGCGCAGCGGGCGCGAGCGCCAGCAACGCGGCGGCAACAATCGGTATGGCGCTAAGTCGTCTCATTATCAAATATCTCCGAGTGATCCCGTGCGGCCACGCTCAGACAGCGTGATCGCCTGTTGCGCAAACCATCAACGCTATCACCGCCGATCAATCTCTTCAAGCAATCAGAGCACGCTGAACACGTCGAGCGCGTATTGCACACGGCCAAACGGCGCGCTGACCTGCACGCCTTGCACGAGGTCGCGCACTTCGGCGAGCGTCTCGCGGGCGATGGCCAGTCCTTCTTCGCGCGCCGCGTCCTTGTCGGTGACGCGCTGCATACGTTTCAAGATCGAATTCGGCACGACGACGCCGGGCACTTCGTTGGCCAGGAACTCGGCGTTGCGATAGCTGACCAGCGGCCAGATGCCGGCGACCACAGGGATGCGACAGTGCTCGATGCGCTTCAGAAAATTCTTCAGTTGGCCGACATCAAAGGTCGGCTGCGTGATGGCGAACTCCGCGCCGGCTTCGACCTTCCACTCGAAGCGCCGCAGCTCGTAATCCAGATCGACGGCGCACGGGTTGACGCCGACGCCAACGTAAAACGAAGTCGGGTTGCCAATCGGGTTGCCGCCGATGTCGAGGCCGTGATTCAAGCGGTTGACCATGTTGACCAGCCCGATGGAATCAATATCGAAGACGGCGGTGGCTTCGGGGTACGGCCCCATCTTCGGCGGATCGCCGGTGATGATGAGGAAATTGCGCAGGCCAAGCCCGGCAGCGCCCAACAAATCGCTCGTCATACCGAGCAGGTTGCGGTCGCGGCAACAGTAATGTACGACACATTCGATGCCGACCTGTTGTTCGATGATCGTCGAGACCGCGAGCGCTCCCATACGCGACTGTGCGCGCGGGCCGTCGGGCACGTTGACCGCGTCAACGCCGGCATCTTTCAACAGCCGCACGCTCTCCAGCATTCGTGACGGATCGCAGCCCTTCGGCGGCACGATCTCGACGGAGGTGACGAACTGGCCTGCGGAGATTTTGCGCGCGAAAGCTGACTTCTGCTCACGCGGCGTTACATTGACATTGGGCGCGTTCTCTTCGGCGACAAACACGCTCACCGCCGCGCGGCCCGGACTGAGCGAGGCGACGGCGTTGGCAATCTCTTTAATGTGTTTGGGCGTCGTGCCGCAGCAGCCGCCGACGAACTTCGCGCCGGCCTGGATCAGCCGCTTGGCGTACTTGGCCATGTAATCGGGCGACGCCATATAGAACAGCCGTCCGTCCACTTGCCTAGGCAATCCGCCGTTCGGCTGAGCAGAGAGCTTGCGGCGCGTCACCTCGCGCATCTTCTCGATGGCCGGCAGCATCGTCGCCGGGCCGACCGAACAGTTCAAGCCGATCACGTCCGCGCCCCACTCATCCAACCGCTTGGTGAAGATTTCCGGCGACGTGCCGTAGCTCGTGTTGCCATCGTTTTGTATCGTGATCTGCGCGATGATGGGAAGATCGGTGAGCGAGCGCACGGCGACTATCGCCTGATGAATCTCGGCAATGTCAGAGAAGGTTTCGAGCACCAACAGATCAATGCCGCTTTCGAGCAATGCCTGCGTCTGCTCGCGGAAGATGGCTTGCGCCTCTTCGATAGAGGTTGGCCCGTAAGGCTCGATGCGGATGCCGAGCGGCCCCATCGCGCCGCCCACAAAGGCGCGGTCGCCGGCGGCTTCGCGGGCGATGCGCACGGCAGCCGAATTGATTTCGTAAATCTTGTCTTGCAGGCCGTAGCCGGTCAGCTTCGTGCGGTTCGCGCCGTACGAGTTGGTTTCGATGATGTCAGCGCCCGCCTTGACGTACTCGCGCTGGATGCCGAGCACGAGGTCGGCGTTGGTGAGGTTCAACTCGTCATAACAACGGTTGATGTAGACGCCGCGCGAATAGAGCATCGTCCCCATCGCACCATCGAAGACATAAACACGGTCGTCTGTGACTGCGCTGCGAAAATCTTTCATAAACGAAAATGAAAAGCCCCGCGCTAAACTTGCGCGGGGCCGAAATCCGGGCTGTTTAGCAGTTTTTTACGTGGAGCAATTCGCCTGAAATCGCCACGTCAAATTGTCAACGATCCAACTGTACACGCCGCACCCGCGCAAGTCAATTGTTCGCCTCCCACTGAAATGGGATGATTCGGTGCTGATGCGCCATTGAATCTTTCGACCGCTGCGCGATGATGAAGCCGCGCAGAACCGCTCAGGCATCTCGTGATTGACATTCCTTTGGCGTGGGCGCAATTGTGTAACTCGCCGTTTGCATTTTCTGTGCGCTTCGCTACAATGGCGCAGACCAATATTTAGTCGCCACCAGAGCGACGGCTGAGATTAGTTGTTTCTCAACGACTAGGCTTTCAGCTTAGGCTTTCAGTCTGAGCCATAACAATAAGGCGACGAGGACGATTCCCCATTCAGCCGTACTACTATCAGGAGCTTCCGTTGTTGTCGAAAGCGTTTTCCCACATTCACCGGGATAATCTTCAATGCAGCCCGGTGTGCCGCAAGCGCAGTAACGATCACCTGATACCGTATGCCCTCCAAGAGCCGGAAAGGACAACGCACAGATGAGCAAACAAACAGCCGCTAGTCTTTTCATATATCCCCTTTCTGAGGCAACGTCGACTGAATTGTATCAGGCAATGCTACGTGGTATTGGAAGTTATCAGCAGTTGGGCGAGCGGCTGATTCAACAGGCAGAGCAAGCTCATGCCTTTCGACAGTTTCATAAGGTTGGAGAGTATGGGCAAATCCTTTCCAACATCCCTATCAGGAATCATCAGGCAGCAGGACACTACTTTTTAGCGGTTGCGGCGAATAGTAAAGGCAGCGGCAATCCAGACGAGGCCAGGAGATTATTTGAGATTGCAATCCGTATCGCGCCGGATGGCTACAAGGTTAAAGCCCTTCTCTCTCTAGGTGCGCTGGCGTTCCACAAGAGAGACTTTGATTCTGCTCTTTATTACTATCAGGAAACTGTTAGATTCGGAAAACTGAGCGCCGCCAGTCTTCATGCCATAAAAGCTATGAGTGTCATAAAAGCGATTGAATGCAATCACACGCAAGCTCTAAATGATTTGGAAGCCATCTTGCCAATCATCAAGTATGCGCCTGCACATATCTATTTGGATATTCTCAACAGCTATGCCGTCGAGCTTGGCGAAGTGGGTCGCAAGGATGAGGCGCGCAACATCATGCGCCGCGTGCTTGCCTCGCCGTTCATTCAAGCTTACCCTGAGTGGCGCGAAACCGCAGAGGATTTGAGGCCGTCTCGTCGCTCATTCGTTGCGCTCGGCTCAAGCCCTTACAACATTCTGACGTTGCCAGAGCGCGAGCTGAGCGGGCATCCAGCCGCACAGCCAAAGCCGGCGCGAGTCTTAAGCCTTGCCAGATGGAAAAAGCAGATGGCAAAGAAAGACAAAGAAAAAGCAGAGAGAGAAAAGGAGATCGCCAAGGAGCTTGAGAACATGACCGCGCCCGATTTGGGATTCAAGCTGCTGGAAATCATCACCAAGAACCGCCCCGGCTACGAACAGATGCGCGCCATCCTGAACTTCGCCCTGCGTCTCTTTTCTGAGCCGAGCCAGCCCGCTCCCGACAAGCCCGCATCGTAGCCACTCTTCGCTAATCAAGCATCAACACAAAGCTACCTACTCCCCTTGCCGCGCAAGACTGCGAGTTTCAGCCGGTCTTTGATCGCATAGCGGCGCGTTGCTAACATTGACTTATGCAAATCAGCGGACAAAGAAAGCCTGCGGCTCTGACGCTCGCATTCATCATCCTGATGGCGGTCAGCACGCTTGCGGTAGATCAGCCTTCTTATCAGGCCGAGATCGAAAGGTGGCGGGCCGCGCAGGAGGCCGAGTTGAGAGCCGATGACGGTTGGCTGACGCTCGCCGGTTTGTTTTGGTTGAAGGAAGGCTCCAATAGCATCGGCAGCAATGCGAGCGGCGACATCGTTCTGCCTGAAGGCGCTGCGCCCGCGCGGCTCGGCGTCGTGGAGTTGCACGAAGGCCGCGTCACGTTGCGCCTGACCAGTGACGCCAGCGTGACACTAAATGAGAAGCCGGTAACGATTGTCACCTTGCAGTCGGACGAACAGCAAAAGCCGGATGTGCTGCGGCTCGGCGCGCTATCGTTTTACGTCATCAAGCGCGGCGCGCGTTATGGTGTGCGCGTCAAAGACCTGAACAGCCGCAACCGGCGCGAGTTCACCGGGCGGCGCTGGTATCCGGTGAACGAACGCTACCGCGTGACGGCAACGTTCATCGGTTACGACCAGCCGCGCGAGATCGAGATCATCAACAAGCTCGGCGATCAGATCAAGATGAAGAGTCCGGGCTACGTGCGATTCAAGCTCAACGGTAACGACTATCGCTTTGACGCGCTGGACGAAGAGGGCAAGCTGTTTTTCGTTTTCGCCGACCGCACGAATGGCCGAACGACTTATGGCGCGGGGCGCTTCCTTTACGCCGAGCCGGCCAAAGACGGCAAGGTGATCCTCGATTTCAACAAGGCCATCAACCCGCCGTGCGCCTTCACGCCGTTTGCGACCTGTCCGCTGCCGCCGCGACAGAACCGTTTGAAGATCAGTATCGAATCGGGCGAGCTGAGCGCCCACCCGGCGGAGTAGCGGCTAGTAAGAATTGCTTAGAGCGCGTTTTGAACTTGCCTGCTGCCGCGAAGCGGCATTGAGAAGGTAGCCAGAGGTGAAACCTCTGGAACCGGCGGCATCCATGATTCCCGCGTTGAAGACGCGGCAGATGTTCTGGCGCTCCTTCAGAGCGCGGTTACTTGGTGCGCTGCATTCCAGAGGTTTCACCTCTGGCTACCTTCTCAATGCGCCTCCGGCGCAATCTCTTAAATTCAAAACAATCTTAGCCAGCCCCCTCTCTTTAGCGGTTCTTTGTCGCCGTCACCGTCAACACGCGGTCTTTCCACTCCGACTGCGGAAGACTCTTGAGGCCGGGCATCTCTGCCGCCAGAAGGATGAGCTTGCGAACCGGCTCGATGATGGCGAACTCGACTTCGGCTTTCGGCTTCGCGGCCTGTTCGAGCATCGCCAATTTCGCGTCACGCCAGCTATCGGGCGGGGCCACATCCGTTGTTAGGTAAGACAACGCTTCGAGGCCGGCGCTGCCGATGTCGGCCAGGTCGCGCGGCAGTTGCTCGGCTTCTCGCAGTATCGGCGAGCGGTCAATCATCGCATCGAGCGTGGGCCGCACGTCACGCCATTCGGCAAAGATTATCTTGAGGCGTTCGCGGTTGCGGCTGAAGGTCGGCGCATCACTGAGCAAGCCGGCGACCAGCGACGATAGCTCTCGCCCAGCACGGCTGTCGGCGCGCGCCGCGTCGATCAATCGCGTCAGCGGCGTCAGCATCGTCGCCCCGCGCCCTTGATTGCGGTGGTACTCTTTGACCGGCTCGACGACCGAAACCAGCGTGGCGAGCGGCCCCGTCTCGCGCCCGCCCGCCAGCCGCCGCAGCATCATCGGCAAGTTTTTTTCGTGCATCAGCCCCAGTTCTTCAAGCTCGATGCTGACGGCGTCCAACCGCCTGTACATATCGTCCACATCGTTGATATTGCGCGGCGACCAGAGCCGTTCGGCGACGGCAGCGGTGCGCGGCCAGATGCGCGAGTCTATCGTTTCGGGGCTGACCCATTCGCCCCACATCGCCGCTTCGCCGCCGAGGATGTGGCTCAATTCTTTGTCGCTTAGATTACTATCCGCGCCGACCGGGTCAACCTTGTAATGGCTCGACGCCGGGTACATCAGGTCGATGTAATAACCCGACGACAGGATGCCGTCATAACCTTTGCGCGCCGCCTCGGCTAAGGATGCCGGCCCGCGCCACGACTGGATGACAATGTCCTGCGGCAAGTCGGGGTGCAGGATTTCGTCCCAGCCGATCACCTTCTTGCCGAGCTTCGTGAGTATGCGCGACAGTCGCTGGTTGAAGAAGGCTTGCAGGCCGTGATTGTCCTTGATGCCTTTCGCTTTCATGAAGGCTTGAATCTGCGCGTTCGCCGTCCACTGGCGGCCATTGTTTTCGTCGCCGCCGATGTGTATGTAATCGTCAACGAACAGCCCCGCCATCTCTGTGAAGAAGCCGTCGAGAAATTTGTAAAGCTCCTCGCGCGTCGGGTCGAACGTGGGATCGAAGATGCCCGCCTTGCGCTCGATGCGGTAAGGGCCGGGCGCGCTGGCCAGCTCAGGATAACCGACCAGCCAGCTTGTCGCGTGGCCCGGCATATCGAATTCGGGAATGACGCGGATGCCGCGATCACGCGCGTAAGCGATCACGTCGCGCACTTGCTCCTGCGTGTAGTACAGCCCGTCTGAACCCATCTGGTGCAAGCGCGGGTAGCGTTTCGATTCGACGCGAAAGCCCTGGTCTTCCGACAAGTGCCAGTGCAACACGTTCAACTTGACGGCGGCCATACCGTCGAGGTTGCGCTTGATGACTTCGACCGGCTCGAAGTGACGCCCCGCATCAATTAGTAATCCGCGCCACGGAAAGCGCGGGCGGTCTTGAATGCCGACCGCAGGCAGGTAATAACCGGCGCGGTCGCCTTCGAGCAGTTGCAGGAAGGTTTCAAGCCCGCGCAGCGCGCCCACCGTCGTCGCCGCTTGCAAGGTCGCCTGCCGGTCGTTCACGTCGAGCGTGTAAGATTCGTCTTCGTTGAGCGAAGGCAGCGGCAGGCCCGGCCCTTTGCACTCGACGCGCAACGTCGCGGCCTGCGCGTCGGTCGCAAGCGCACGCGTAAAGGTGAAGCCGGTGCGGCCTTCGAGCCGGCGGACGGCGCGTTGAATGCCGGCTTCGAGCCGCGCGTCAGCCTGACCGACGACAGCGACAGTGAACGACGCGTCAATCTTCAGCCGCCCGGATTGAAACTGGACGGCAGCGGGCACGGGCATCAAGTGATGTCTTTGCGTCATAACCTGGGCAGCGTCACCGGGCCGCGCCGCCGCGTTGAGCGCGCACAGGAGAAACATACCGATGGCGAGTTTTGCGTGTTTCATTCATCCTCTCAACTCTTTTAGAATTTGTTTGACTCGGATTCTTTCGTCGCTTGCCTGTCTTTCGTCACCGAGCTGCGCCGGCATCTGTCATCGCTTCAGTTGTTCACCGCGACGACTTCAGCTTTTCAGCGCTGCGTTTGACGTTGCCGCTCAGTTCCATAATGGCCAACAGGTCCTGGCCCGCCTGAACCGTTTGCTTCGCGTCGGCCAGGTCGGGGTTCTTCAGCGACGGGTTCTCAACAAAGTGATCGATCATTTTGCAGAGCCGGACGAGCGCGCCTTTCATCCCGGTCTGGTCGAACTCGACCACACTCTTTTGACCGGGCGGCTTCGGCTCCACCGCTTTCGGCAGCAGGTTGGTTTTCAACCGCTCCGCCGACTTATTGATGGCTTCGGCGCGCTCGACGATGGCCTTGTAATCGAACGGCGAGTTGGCCAGCGCGATGTGCGCCATCTCGTTGCGCAGAATTTGTATGCGCTTGTAGTCCTGCTTGATCTGCTCGACGTTGATCTCGATGCGCCGCTCTTTTGCCTTCTCACGCGCGGCATCGACTTCGGCGCTGCGCAATGTGGCTTCGCGGTCCTGCTGTTGGCGCGTCCCCGACTTCGGGTCTTTGACGGTCGGCGCTTGCGAAGGGATCTGCTGCGCGAGCGCCGCGCTCCCCATCAGCAAGCAGGCGACGGCGGCCACGCCGCATAAGGCTCGCGCGATGAATTGAGATGGCTGACTTCTCATAACCACACTGCCTTCCCGCCTACATTACTTTGGCACGGGTGCGCCCGGCTTGACGACGCGAATCCAATGATCGGCGAACATGGAATGCATTACTGGCTCTTCGACCTTCGGCATATGACAATTGGCGCACTGCTGCCGGCCCACAGGGCAAGCCGCCGCCGCGCGCGCCGCTGTCTTTGCTTCCTTCGCGTCACCGAGATGACAGGCCAGGCACTTCGCATCGTAGAACGCCGCGTCGCGCCGTATCTCCTGATGCGGGTCGTGACAGGCAACGCAACTGATGCGCGTGTCGCTGCGGTTGTGCCCGCGACTGTTGAAGAGGCGATAAGGTTGAAAGCGTATGTTGTTCGCGCCGCCTTGCGCCGGCAGCATCATCACCTGCCCAAAGCCTCTGTGACACGCGCCACAAAACTCCTGCGACAGCGAGATGCCATCGAGCTTGCCGGGATTGAAAATCTGCGCCTCATCGTATGGCCCGCCTTTCATCGCGGCAATATGTTTTTGGCCCGGCCCGTGACACGATTCGCAGGTGATGCCGGGCGTGAAGTGATCCAGTTGCAATTCGGTATTGCCGACTGCCGACGGCGCGTGACAGGCAAAACACGAGCGCGCATCTTCCGTGCTCAAGCGCCGGCCCAGCGCTTCTTCGACGGTCGTCGAGACCAGATGTTGCTGCCCGCCGGTGAAGTCGAGGCCGCGCAGGCTGACGTAGTAAGTGACGCGGCTCTCGTACAACTCGCCGTTGTGGCGGAAGAGATACGTCTGACCGAGGCTGCCCATACCGAAGCTGTAAAGAATCGGCTCGGTGATCGTCGTCTTGCCGTCGCTGACCGCGTAGGTTGCGCGGTTCTTCTCGTAGATAATCTGGTAACGATACGCGCCGCTGCGAAACGTCAGTCGCGGATTGCGTCGCAAGACCGCCACCTCGTCGGCAGGCTCAAGCGCGTGCGCCATCGGCGTCTTTGCTTGTGCGGCCACTTTGTCAGCGTGGCAAGCGGCGCAGGCGCGGCTGCCGACATATTGATCGCTCGAATAATCGCGCGCCTGCCACTGCGTCAGCTTCGCCAAAGACGTATTCGATTGCGCCTGCGTTTGGCTGCGCGATGCGGGCGAGCTGCCAAGGCACAGCGCCGCCGCACAGCCGAACGCCACAAGCAACAGGATGCGCTTAGTCCTTCTCATCACCTTACTTCGCCATCGTCGTCGCGCCGCTGCGCGCGAGCCCTTCGCCTTCGATAAGTTTGACGTAAGTGTTCATCGGCGGATTCATCACGCGATCCACTTTGCCGCTCGGCCAGCGAATCTCAAGGCTGTCGATCTTTGTCGCGCCCGCGCCGAGGACTTCGCGCGGGTCGTGCGAAGCCAGATAACTGCCGCCCGCCGTCTTCAAACGGCTGCGCTTGACGCCGCCGGCTTGCCAGCTAATCAACACGCCGACCGCCGCCGGGTTGCTCTTCGTAGCGACGAGTTGCAGGCCGAGCCAGTTATTGCGATTGCCGCCCTGATTGCGCAATAAGACCGGCGCTTGACCGTTATTCGAGATCAATGCATCGAGGTCGCCATCATTATCAAAGTCGCCAATAGCCAGCCCGCGCCCCGAAAAATCTTTCGAGAAGACCGTGCCCGATTGCGCGCTGACGTTCTTGAAGCCGCGCCCGGTGTTTTCAAACATCAACAGCGGCTCGTGGTACTTGACGCGAGCGACGCGCATCTCGATCAGATCATCAGGGTGGCCGTTGACCAGTAAGAGGTCAGCGTCGCCGTCGTTGTCATAATCAAAAAACTTCAAGCCCCAGCCGCTCAACATCTGCGTGGCCGGCGCAATCTCGCCCGCGTCGTCGGTGAACGAGAGGTCTTTGCGGTTGCGGTAGAGGCTGAAGAATTCCTGATCGATGTTGGCGACGAACATATCTTGCCAGCCGTCGCCATCAGTATCCGCCGCATCGACGCCCATACCTGAGCGCGGCTTGCCGCTGTCGCCGTAAGCGACGCCGGCGGCCAATCCTTCTTCTTCAAACTTGCCGCCGCCTTTATTGATGAAGAGAAAATTCGGCATCGTATCATTAGCTACAAAAAGATCCATCAAGCCATCGTTGTTAAAATCGCTGGCGACCGCGCCGAACGATTTGCCCGGCGAATCAGCGATGCCCGACGCTTGGCTGACATCCGTAAACGTGCCGTTGCCGTTGTTGTGAAAGAGGTGGCTCGGACGCGGCTTGAACAGACGCGGCACGCAGTAATAAAACTGCTTCAGCGTCTCGTCCGTGCATAAGACGTGCTGCGTCTTGTCGTAAGCGACGAAGCTCGACACGAACAGATCCAGCCGCCCGTCGTTGTCATAGTCGAACCACACCGCGCACGTAGACCAGCCCGCTGCGGCGACGCCCGCTTTGTCGGTCACGTCCGTAAACGTGCCGTTGCCGTTGTTGCGATAAAGCGTATTGCGGCCATAAGCGGTGACGTAGAGGTCTTGCCAGCCGTCGCCATCATAATCGCCGGCGGCGACGCCCATTCCAAACGTGCCACAGGCGATGCCGGCCTTGTCGGTCACATCGGTGAACGTGCCATCGTGATTATTGCGATAGAGCGCGTTCTTGAGCGGCGTGGCCGGCGCATAAAAATCTGCCGCGCCGCTGTTGACCAGATAGATGTCCACCCAGCCGTCATTGTCGTAATCAAAGAAAGCGCAGCCGGCCCCAACAGTTTCGGGCAAGTGGCGCTCGACCGAATGCGCGTTGTTATGAACCCAGGTGATGCCGCTCGCTTTGGCAGGCACTTCTTCAAAGGTAACGACCGATTTCGCCTGCGCCGCCGGCCCTTGCCCATAAGCGATGAACGGCGCAACGAACGACTGGCCGAGCGTGACAAGGAGCAGCGCCGCTAGCCTGCTCAATCGTTTTACTACTGAGGTTTTCACCTGCTTACGCATAGCCTCTCGCTGCCAAAAGCATTTCAGGAGAGTCCCATCAGGGATGAAACGTTTATAGAGCGTGTCTGAGAAGCCCTGAAGGGGCGCGATTCAATAGCCCGGCGCAACGCGCCGGGTACACTCAGCGACCATTCCGCAAGCCCTGAAAGGGCGCAATAACCGATCACCTAGTGCGCCCTTGCAGGGCTTGCCGGTTTGCGTCGCCGCTCTCCAGGGCGATGCTCTGGGCTGTCGAATCGCGCCCCTGCGGGGCTTTCTTTGGCTTTTCAGACATGCTCTATAAACATTGCGCTCCTACGGAGCTTCCTTCAATCAATCGACGATGACAAACGGAACCTGCTGCTTGACGAGCTTGCGCGTGACCATATCCCGCGTTTCGATCACGGCAACGTAATCGCCCGGCGACAAGCCCGCGAGCGCGACGTACTTTGCGCAAATCAGGTGCGGCACTGGCTCGTTGGCTATGTCGGACAGCGTGTAATCAACGGGCTTCTTCGCTATCTTGCCGTCCTTCATCAGCGTCACGGTGACAAGCACGAAGGGCTTGCCGGTCGCTTCGCTCGTCGCCGCATTGTAGGTTTCAAAAAAGATGATCAGGTTATCTGCCGTGTGAAAAATGCGGCTCGGCAGCGGGCGAATCTGCACGCCGCCCTGATTGAACACGTCCGTCGTTTGCGCGCCGAGCGTCGGAATCCTGGCGCGCTCGACGAAATGGCTCAACACGACGCCTGAGGTTGAGAAGGCCGCGTCTGGTTCAGGCAACACCAGTTGCTCGCGCTTGCCGGTCATCTTGCCTGACAGCTTATCTCTGAAGATCAGCTCGATGGTGTAGGTTCCCGGAGCCAGTTCCACGTCTTGCCGATAATAAATATTGTTGGCCGAAAGCACTTTGTGTTGCGCGTCGGTGAGCGCGACGTTGAACGGGCTGCCGAGCCTGAGCAGGATCGTCTCAGGCTGTTGCTTGAGCACGCCGAGCACTTCAAATTGCGCGGTCTGCTTGTCGCCCTTGCGCTCGAACTTGACGAGGCTCGGCGGCACTTCCAGCGCGAGCGGCACAAGGTAATGGCCATCACGAAATCGGAATGGGGTCATCTGTAAGAACAGCGGCGTCGCCGCGCCGTCGCCGATTGCGAGATTGCCGAGCAGCTTCTTTTCGTCCGCTGACAGCGGCACGATATTGTCACTGGCGTAGGCGTAGTAGCCCGCACGCGACTCCGCGTGCGCGTCCGCGCGGCGCACATCAATCTTGACCTTGCGAAAGCTGCCATCAAAGTTCGGGTCGGTGCTGTAATAGGCCAGCGTGTAGCGCGCGCGTATCTCTTCGTCGATGCGGTCGAGTCCCTTGCCGATGTCGTTGCTGCCCTTGATGAACTCGCCGCCGGTGTCGCCCGATATGCGGTAGAGCGCATCGTACTGGCGGTCCAAGCCTTCCTGCCTCGCGTAATCGAACAGGCTGTCGCCGCCGGCGGTAAGTTCTATGCGCTGGCGTGTGCTGCCGGTTGCCGCGACGCCCGCGAGCGGCGAAACTGGCCCCGGCCCGGTCCCTAGCGGCGCGCTTGTCCGCAGTCCGGCAGAGTCGATGATGTAGATCGCAACGTTGGCGCGGTTGGCAATGTCAATCAGGCTCTGCACCTGCCAGTCGAGCGTCTGCGGCGTGACGAAGCCTTGCGAGAACAGCACCAGCGTCTTCTTGCCGGCGATGGGGCGCAAGCCGTCGCAGATAGCAGCGAGCGAAGCCAGCACAGGCCGCGCCTGCTGCACGCTCAGTTGCGACCGCAGCGCCAGGTATTGCCGCAGCACCGTGCTTAGAATCAGACCGCGCGACGCCGACGAACCGGCGCTTGCCGCCGCCGCCGATTGCGGCAAGCTGCTCGCGTCAGGGAGTCCGGCCATCTCTTCGCGCGCCCGCTGAATGTCGCCGGCGAGTTGATTCAGTTCCGAGGTCTTGTTCGATGCAGTCAGATTACTCGTCCTGCCGACCGCCGCAATCAGCTTCTCTTTATCCTGCGTGAACGATTGCAGCAAGCGCAGGTCTGTGGTCACAGCGAACAGCGCCACCATATCGGTGGGCGCGACGCGCTCGCGTATGTAGCGCAGCACGCCTTCGCGCACCTGCTTGAGATTGACCTGCTCGGTCGTCGCGCCGTCGAGCACCATCGCGATGATGTGCGACGGCCCGCCGGATGTCGCCGCAGGCTTTGTCACCTCGCCGGGCTTCGGCACGATTGCCGGTTGCGTGGTCGAGCGCCCTTCAGCAAGCGGGGGATCAAAGAACTCGATCTTCTGCGGCACGCCGTTTTCGGTGATCGTGAAGTCGTCCGCATTGAGGTCGGTGAGGTACTTGCCTTTCTTGCCCTTCACCATCACGTCGAGCGTGATAAGGTGCGCTTTCAGCTTGACGGCTTCGTCTTGATCCTTCGGCGATTGCGCAGGCGTCGCCGATGCCCAGGCGATGAACACCAGCATCAAGCCGACGGTCACGCTCACGCGGCATTGATTAATAAAGACTCTCAACATATTTCGCCTTCAACAGATCAAGGTATGCGAGACGTTCCGATTCACAACTATCTCGTGCGAATCAGCGCCGTAGGCACGCAATGTTTATAGAAAGTAAGTGCGCCTGTCGAAGCAAGCTCCGTAGGAGCGGGATGTTGACATTGCGCTCCTACGGAGCTTGTCCCTATTCTTCATCTTTATCTATAAACATTGCGCTCCTACGGAGCTTAGTATCTCAAATCCCACTTCAAACTATTCCGTCACGGCTTCGCAGCGCTCGGAGCGAACAATTCGGCGTCTTGCGCGCGGCTTTTGCTGTTCTTCAATCGCTCGACCATCTGCATCTCTTGCTGCGCGCGCGCCGAATCTTTCAGCCGCGCAAACAGCATCGCCAGGTTGTAATGCGCGCGCGGGTCTTCAGCGTCTAGCCTCACGGCCAGTTCAAGCTCGTCGCGGGCGCGCGGGTAATCCTTCGCTCGCAGATAAGCGATGCCGAGCGCGATGTGCGCGCTGGCAAACGAAGGGAAACGCCGCGCGAGGTTCTTCATCAACTCGACGGCCTGCTCATCTTCGTTCTGTTCCTGCGCGACAACGCCGAGATAGTAGATTGTTTCGGGCCGGTTGGGATCGGCCAGCATGCTCTTGCGTAAGTAAGCGCGCGCCTCCGGGTACTTCTTCTGCTTGAGCAGCGCGTAACCGAGATACATCTGCCCTAAAGCGTTATCGGGTTGCAGCTCAAGCGCGCGGCGGAACGCCTGCTCGGCTTCAAACAGGTCGGGCTTCTTCAACCACGCATCGCCGAGCGCGAGGAAGTAGGCCGGCTGATCGCCGCGCAGCTTAACGGCTTCGACGAGCGCGGCGCGCCCTGCGTCTATCGCATCGGACTTCAGCGCAATCAACGCGAACTGATAAAGCAGGTTGGGCGAGCGCGCAATGAGCGGTTTTGCCCGCGACAGGTAAAGCGCCGTCTCCTTCGCGTCGCCTTTGAACTGCGCGACCTGCGCCAGTCCGAGCAACGCTTCGGCTAAATCGTTTTGCTTATCGAGCGCGGCGCGATAATTCTCTTCGGCGCGGGCGGCTTCGCCTTTGCTCAAGTAAGCATCGCCGAGCAGGATGAATAACGACGCAGATGACTGCGCCGTCTTTGCGCTTTCGAGAAACCCGATGCACTCATCAACGCGGGCTTGCGAAAGCAGAAGCTGCGCGAGCCGGGTCAGCGCATCCGCGTTGTTCGGCTCGATGCGCAAGACCTCTTTTAGCTCGTTGATGGTTCGGTCGGGCGCGCCTTTGAGCAGATAAAGGTAAGCCAGGTTCATATGCGCGCCGGCCAGTTGCGGGTCAGCCGTGATGGCTTTCGTAAACAGAGATTCGGCTTCGTCAAAGCGCCGCTGACTGCCGCGAATCGTGCCGAGCAGATTGAGCGCCCGCGCTTCGCCGGGCGTGGCTTTCAAGATGCGGGCCAAGGCCTGCTCGGCTTCGACCAGATGGTTCTGACGAATGAGCGCGGCGGCCTGCTCAAGCCGCGCGTCCATCGGGCTGCTGTTCTGCGCCGCCACGCTGAACGATACGAGAAGGACAAACGACAACGCGAAGGCAAGCAGTAACACGTTGCCGCGCCCGCCGTGATAGACAAGCCTCTCTCGCATTCCGCCTGTTCGTCTGCTGTTCATCGCGTTCATCGTCGCCGCAAGATTATCTATCGCCGCGCAGAGTCTTGAACTCCCGCTGTTCGATCAGCCCTTTGCCTTCTTTGACGGTCAGGATTTTATTGACGGCAGCGCCTGTGATCTTATCGACGACGCCGCTCGGCCAGCGCACTTCGATCAAGTCAATCTTCGTCCGCTTCTCCAAACCGAAATGCAAACGCATATCGTTTTGCGAAATGTAGCTGCCGCCGCTGCGCACTTCGTCCATCTGCGTCAGGTCGCCGGTGACGACTCGGACTTTCGCGCCGATGCCGTCGCGGTTGCTCTTCTCGCCGATGGTGCGAATCAATATCGAGTTGTTCGCGTTGCCGCCGTCGTTGCGCAAGACTTGCGGCGAGTTGTCCAGATCATTGATCACGATATCGATGTCGCCGTCGTTATCCATATCGCCAAAAGCGACGCCGCGACCGGCGCGCTCTTCCATCAACGGCGCGCCCGTTTGCGCGGCGACTTCGCTGAACGTGCCGTTGCGGTTGTTGTGGTGCAGCAGCTTGCGCTGGCGATAGTGTTCGAGCTGCGGATAGACCTGCCCGCAGGCGACGAACAGATCAAGCCAGCCATCGTTGTCGTAATCGAAGAACTTCGTCCCCCATCGCACCAGCGGCATGCTCACCGCCGCGACGTTCGCTTTGTAGGAAACGTCTGTGAAGAAGTTGCGCCCATCGTTGTGGTAGAGCGTGTCGTAGTCGTCTACGAAATTGGTGACGAAGATGTCGTAGCGCCCGTCGTGATCGTAATCGCCGATGGCCACGCCCATACTGCCCTGCTCTGCGCCGTCGGCGTTCAGCGCCGTGCCTGAGATGAAGCTGATATCTTTGAACGTGCCGTCGCCGTTGTTGTGATAAAGAAAGTTCGGCGTTGAATCGTTAGCGACGTAAATATCCACCCAGCCGTCATCATCAAAATCGCAGCAGTAGACGCCCATACCAAAGAAGCCGTGCGGGTCAGCGACGCCGGCTTGCTTGGATACGTCCGTGAACGTGCCGTCGCCGTTGTTGTGATAGAGCGAATCGCCCGAGCCTTTCATCCCACGCGGGCCGCATTGCACGGCGATGCCTTTGTAGAGACAAGTCTTGTCCTTGCCGAACTCCGGCAGGTGATTCAGATCATATTCGACGTAATTGGCGACGAAGAGATCGAGCTTGCCATCGTTGTCATAATCCACGAAGGCCGCGCCGGCTGACCATCGCCCGTCGCTGACGCCCGCCGTCTTCGTCACGTCGGTGAACGTGCCGTTGCCGTTGTTCTTATAAAGATGATTGCCGCTCAGACAGGTGACGTAAAGATCGTCAAAGCCATCGTTGTTGAAATCGCCAACCGCCGCCCCCATCCCCCAGCCCACGTCGCCAACGCCGGCTTTATCTGTCACGTCAGTAAATGTGCCGTCGCCGTTGTTGTGATAAAGAATGCTGCGGCTTTTGCCGCCCGACTTCGCAAGGTCAACGCTCAACGAGTTGACGAAGTAGAGGTCCATCCAGCCGTCGTTGTCATAATCAAACATAGCGACGCCGCCGCTCATCGATTCGACAAGGTACTTCTTTTCCGGTGACGCGATGTGGCGGAAGGTGATGCCAGCCTGTTTGGTGATGTCTGTGAAGCGAACCGCGACCGGCTGCGCGTAAGACATCGGCAAGTCACCAAGCAGTAGAACAACGAGGATTAGAGCGATTTTCAAGTAAAGGTATGGTGATCGTCGTGATTCACCGCAGAGACGCGGAGGACGCAGAGCGGGCGCAGAGCCAGAGTGATGCGCCAAGCTCTGCGTTTCCTCTGCGTCCTCCGCGTCTCTGCGGTGAATGCTTACGTCTGCCTTATACTGCTCGGCAAACTCGCATATGAATGGAAGAACTCTCTTAAACAAATCTACCTCTCGACAATCACTGGCTCGTCTGGCTGCGCGCTTTCTCTTTCAGCCGCTTCGACAGTTCAACTTCGCGCTCGCCGTCGGCCTGACGCCCTGCCGCCAGATAAGCGCGACCGAGTTGATAATGAACATAGAACTCGTCCGGCTTAAGCCGGGTCGCAAGCTCAAGGCTCGCCACCGCCGCTTTCACATCGCCCTGCTGCAACAGCGCCTTGCCAAGCTCATAATGAGCTTCGCCATAATCGGGCTTTGCCTGCGTGACCTCGCGCATCAGGCTGATGCCTTGCTCCAGCTTTTGCGCGGCGAGCAAGGCAAAGGCGCGATGAAACTTGCTCTGCACGTCATTCGGATTGAGCGTTAGCTCGCCGTCGAACTCGCGCGCCGCATCGTCGAAGCGGCCAAGCTTCAGGTAGATCATTCCGGTGTAGTAATGCGCCAGCCGCGTGCGGCTGTCTACCGCCAGCGCCGCTTTCAATTCGCCGAGCGATTTATCGGTGTGGCCCTGTTCGTAATAGGCTTGGCCGAGAAGAATGTGCAGTTGCGGGCTGCCCGCAGCGGCGGCGATCATCTGTTGAATCACCTGATCGGCCTGCTCACGTTTGCCCTG
The DNA here is from genome assembly GCA_045807725.1 of Blastocatellia bacterium. Taxonomy (GTDB): domain Bacteria; phylum Acidobacteriota; class Blastocatellia; order UBA7656; family UBA7656; genus DATENM01. The sequence goes on from JBJMGV010000017.1 coordinate 31,483, forward strand.
CTTGATGAGCGCGACGGCCAGCGTGTAATAAAGGCCGGCATCGTTTCGCTTCACGGCCACCACGTCGGTCAACAGCTCGGCGGCGCGCGCGTAGTTGTCCGTCATAAAGTAGCTCATGCCGAGCAACTGTTTAGCGGCGAGATGACCGGCATTCTCTTTCAACACGGCTTCAAGCGGCGCGATGGCTTGCGCGTACATCTCGGCTTTATAACAGGCCAATCCCAGGTTGAAATGCACGTCTTGAAGCTGCGGGTCCAGGCGCGCCGCCTGCGCGAAGGCTTCCGCCGCGCCGCGAAAGTCCTGCTGCTCGGCCCGCAGCAGGCCGATGTTGGAATGCGTGCTGGCGATGATTTTGGTGTAGTAAGTTTCGCTACTCTTCAACTCGGCGGCGGCCTGAGACTCGACCGGCTTTGACTCTTCGATAATGCCTTCGGCGAGGATGGCCTTCTTGTTGCCTTCGTCTTGCAGATGCGCCGAGTTGAGATAATTCGTCGCTACCGTTTCGTCGCGCTTGAAGCCCTCGGCCTTGAGTTCAGCCGCCGTTTGCATCTCGCGCTCGCCCTCTTCGGTGCGGCCCGTTCGCAGCAGCGATTGCGCCAATTGATAATGCGCCGAGGCGACCTGATGATTGTTGTGATCGATGGACGGCGTCAGCTCGATGCTCTTTTTGAGCGCGGTAATGGCCGGCTCGTGACGGCCTGTGGATTGGTACGCCTGGCCAAGCTGAAAGTAAGGGTCGGGATTTTGCGGTTGCAGTTGCACCGCCTTCTCAAGCAGCGGAATGGCGGCGTCCCACTTGCGCTGCATCACGCAGATGACGCCGAGATAATAGTTGGCGAAGAATTCGTCGGGGTGCGCCGCTAACTCGACTTTGAACTCTGCCGCCGCATCGTCGAGCCGCGCCGAGCCGTCTTTAAGCAGGTAGGTCAGGCCGAGATAGTAATGAACGCGCGGAAAGCGCGGGTCAAGCGCCAGCGTCCTTTTGAACTCAGTGACGGACTCATCTAAGAAATCGGTTTCACGGTAGGCGCGGCCAAAGAGAATGTGCAACTGTGGCCGGTCGCCGAGTTGTTTGAGCATCCGCTCGTAAACCTGACGCGCGGCGGCCAACTGGCGCTGCTTAAGATAAGCAAGCCCCAGCGTGTAAGCCACATCATAATCATCGGGCTTGAGCTTGAGCGCCGCGTTCAGCTCGGCGGCGGACTTCGTGAAGTCGCCGAGCATAAAATAGGTCTTGCCCAGCATATGCCGGGCCGCGACGTTTTGCGGATTGATCGTGAGCGCCTTCGCAAGCGGCGCAAGCGATTGCTTGAACTGTGCGGCGTCGAAGTAAGCAATCGCCAGAGCGACCAGCGTGTCAGGCGACTTGTCGTCGTAACGCGCCGCCGCTTCCAGAGCCGCGATGGCATTCGCGTAAGATTGCTGCGCCAGGTAGTTCTTGCCGAGTTGGTTATAACCGATAACGAGGATGGCCTGGTATTCCTTGTCGGCGGCGGCGAGGTTGCCGGCGTGCGCGTAAGACTGAGCGGCTTGATAATGCTGCCGCAACGGTTCTTGAGGCGATTGCAGCAAGGCCAGCAGAAATAGCAGCGGCAGACAGGTCGAGCGCAATTGCATAACTCAAACTTCTTTCCCGTGTAAATCCAGACGCAGGGCTGAACCGTGTCGAGCTTTTCGCCTGTTAATGGATTAAGCCGAACTATGATACCAGAGCGCTACCTCAAGTCCAGTTGCTGCTGTTGCTCGCGCAGGGGCGATGCTCACTAAAGGAATCACAGATGAAATACGGGCGGGATCGAGGCACCCGTGATCCCGCCCGTCATCCAGTTAGGACAAACTGGATTAGAAAGTGAACTTCAAGCCGAACTGAATTTCGCGCGGCCCGCGATCACCGCCCAGATGACCGAACGTGCCGGACGTGATGTTGTTGTCTACGTTAATCAAGTTGACGTGGTTGAGCGCGTTGAACATCTCGGCGCGGAACTGCACGCCGTAACGCTCGCGCACGCGCCAGTTCTTGTTGATAGAGAAGTCGATGTTCTCCAACCCCGGCGCGCGTACCACGCCGCGCCCGACATCGCCAAACTGGCCGGGCGACGGAATGGCAAAGGCTGCCGGGTTAAGGTAGAAGCGCGGGTCGCTGCCGTGCAGATAGAGCGGCTGCCCCGGCACGATGTTCGGACGCGATGTGCCGCTAGCCAGCCCCGCCGTGTTGGTGTTGGTCGTCAGGTCAATCGGCACGCCGCTCAGCAGCGAGACGATGCCGTTCAACTGCCACTCTCCCAACACGCCGTTGGCAATGGCTCCCCAATGCTTAACCGAAGGCAGAACGTAGACCGTGTTGAAGATGAACATGTGCCGGCGGTCAAGGTCAGCATCGCCGCGATCCAGATCGTAATTGAATGGATCGGTCGTGGCCGAGGTGAACGAGGTCAGCGGCACGTTCGAGATGGTGTGGCTCCAGGTGTAGGCCGCCTGGAACGATAGCCGGTTGGCGAAGCGGCGGTTCACCCACACCTGCAACGCATTGTAACGGGAATCACCCGACGATTCGCTGCCGACCACCGGGCCAAGCCCCTGATAGATGCGATGCTGTGCGACGAAGCCGGATGAATCGCCGCCGTTCGCTATGAGGATCGCGTTCTGCAGGCGGAAGCGCGGATCAATCTCGTTGTACTGCACGCCGCGCCGCCAGATGTGCAGGCCGTGATTGCCGACGTACGAAGCTTCGACAACCGTGTCCTTCATGACTTCGCGCGATACGGTGAGGTTCCACTGCCAGCTCTCGGGCGGGCGGAAGTTGGTGCTGACGGCGTTGAAGCTGGTGCTTGAGCCGACGCCGGCAACGGCATTCTTCAGGCCCGGATTGATGGTGTCGAGGCTGCGGCAGGTCGGGCAATCCGCAAGCGAAGTCTCGCCGCGCCAGCCCGTGTCAACGGTCGTTGACCAGGGCGGATTGAGCGCCATGCGCAGAGTGTCTTCGATGACGTTGGCGCGACCGAGAAAGCGCCCGAAGCCCATGCGCACAGCGGTCTTACCATCGCCGAACACGTCCCACGCGATCCCTATGCGCGGCTGGAATCCCTTGTTGTAGGGTTCAACCAGCGAGCGCGGCAGGTTCGCCGCATCTCTCTGATCGGCGCGCACCAGGCCGCTCAACGGGCTTGTGCCGTTGTACAGGCTCGGCACGAAGTTGCTGATGCGGTCGTTGTCGGAATAAGCCGGCGAGTAACGCGACCAGCGCATGCCGAGCGTGAAGGTCAGGCCGGGCCGCGCCTTCCACTGATCGTTGCCGTAGAACTCGAAGTCGTGCCAGCGGCCCAGCGTGTTCTCTTGATGGTCCACTTCGCTGTATTCGAGAATCGGCAGGTCTTTGACCAACAACTCGCCAAGGAAGTTGCCCGTGCGCGTGTTGCTGGTCTGCACGGTGTAGAGGCCGCTCGCGCCGTTGGGCTGTTCGTTCTTGATGTTATGGCTGACGAGCGCGCCGAACTTGAAGCTGTGACTGCCGAGCGCCTTCGAGAAATCATCCTTCCAGATGAAGAGGTCTTCGTGGTTCTGCCAGGGCGCTTGATGCCACAAGGTCGGGTAGCCGCCCGGCCCCCAGCCGACCGTCGGCAGCCCTGTGCCTTCGGTGCGCGGGAAGACGGTCGGGAATTTCGAGGCGATCTCTTCATTGAGCGCCTGTCCCGCCGGGTTGGTCGTGACGATGATGTCGTTGCCAGCGCGCGAGAATTGAAATTCATTAACCGTCGTTGCCGTGAAGCTGTTGGTGAGCTTGACGGCGAAGCTCTTGCTGGGCTGATCCCAGTCGGAACTCAGCGTTGGGAACGGCGTGTCTCCCCAGAATTGGCCCGCCGCATTCTGGTTGCCCCACTTCTCATTGATGAAGCGCACCATCACGTTCATCTTGCTGTTGACCGTCCAATCGCCGCGAATCAAATCCTGGCGAGTGTTGACCGGCTCCAGCGTCGAAGAGACCCAGTTGGTGCCGGTCGGGTCCGCAGAATTGTTCGGGTCGGGGAATATCTTAGCGAGAGCAAGGCCGGCAGGGCTGAGCCGGTTGGCCGGGATGCGATTGCCGGGGAAACGCTGCCCCGTCAGCGGGTCAATCGGCGGCGGGCCGCCCGTGAGAATCGAGCCGCTGAAATCGCCAAGCTTCTCTGCCGCTGTCGGCACGTGCGCCGACAAGACGATGCCGCGCTTCTCGCGCCGCCACTCTTCGGAGTAGAAGAAGAAGAGGCGGTCTTTGAGGATCGGCCCGTTGACGTTGAAGCCGAAATTGTTATAACGCAACTGCTGCTTCGGCTGGCCGGCTTGATTCAAAAAGTTGGCCGTCGCGTTCAAGGCGTCGTTGCGCAAGAACTCGAAGAGCGTGCCGTGAAATTGATTGCCGCCGCCTTTGGTGATGAGGTTGATGACGGCTCCCTGCGCCTGACCGAACTCGGCGCTGAAGCTGTTGCGCTCGACGCGGAACTCGGCGATGGCGTCAATCGAGGGAAAGACCAGCAGCGTCGCGTTTGAGCCAACGTCCATGTTGTTGACGCCGTCTACAGTCCACATATTGGCGTTCGAGGCGTTGCCGTTGACCGACATATCGACGTTGGAGTTCAGGCCGGTGCCACGCGCGGCAAAGCTGCCGGCAGTCGAAACGCCCGGCACCATCGTCGCCAGCGAGGCGTAGTTGCGCCCGTTCAGCGGCAGCTCGGTGACTTGTTTTTCGGCGATCAGGCTGCTGACTTCGCCGCTCTGCGTTTCAACCTGTGCGACTTCGGCGGTGACGTTGACGATCTCCGCCGCGCCGCCGATTTCGAGATTGAGATTGACCGTGAGATTCTCGCTGACGTGCAGATCGACCGTGGCAACGGTCTTCTTGAATCCCTGCGGTGCCGTGCTCACAGTGTAACGGCCAACCGGCAGGCTGGGAACCGAATAGATGCCGGTGTCGTCGGTCGTGACGGTGCGCGCGGTCTGTGTCCTTTCATCGAGGATGGTAACTTCAGCTTTCGGCACGCCCGCGCCCTGTTGGTCGCGCACAGCGCCGCTGATATTGCCGACCGTAGACGACTGGGCGCGGGCCTCGGCCAGTAGACCGAGACTCAAACACAACGCCAGCACGCTGAAGACGGCTCTTTTCCAAGCGAGCGGATTTCGTTGACTTCGCATATGTAGCCTCTCTTCGTTCAGTCAGTTTTTTCTGTGATGCTCAAGGTCAGCTTTCGCCCGTGTGAGCGAAGCAAGACAGACGGTTATCGAGGCACAACCACCAGACACGTCGGCCCGACTCTCTTCAAACCATTGTCAGCGCCAGCGCTAGGGCGTAGAATGTGCCCCTGATAATTTCCGAATCTAAGCAAGAATGAATCTGTACTGGACGAACACACGCTACGCTCAATTAGAATAGGAATCAATAGCCTTACAGTAAATTAACAGGTTAATTAACCCCGTAACCGCCGGTTGCTTTGAATAAGTAGAGGTTAGCGCGAAGTTAGACAGGGGGTTACTTGCCTGAATCAGCAAAGCGGGTGTTTGGAACAGTCGCCATAATTTCGCATTCTTCAGGCTGCCGTCAGCCGCGTGTGGGAAGCAGGAGTGAAGGGATGAAAGCCCAGATGGCCGAGCCGGTTTCAGCCAGTGTCGAGCCGGATGAGATACGCCTCGCGCTGGAAAGACTCTTACGCAGCAAATATTTCATCAACGCGCACAAGAAGCAGAAGTTCGTGCGGCTGATCTGTGATTATTACCTTGAAGGCCGCGCGCAGGAGTTGAACGAGCACATCCTCGGTTACGATGTCTTTGGCCGCGACAGCAGCTACAATCCTTCAAACGATCCGATTGTTCGCGTCTTCGCCCACGAGATACGCAAGAAGCTCGAAGTCTACTATGCCAACGAAGGGGCCGCCGATCCTGTGCGCCTGGAGATTCCCGCCGGCAGCTATCAGCCGGTCTTCACCCGGCAAATCATCGCACGCGCCAGCGAAGAGATTGAAACGACGTTGCCGCCCGGCGAAGCCTCTGCACCGCCGACTAGACGGCGATGGTCGGCAGGTCGCCTGGTCGCAATGCTGGTCGGGCTGGTCTTGCTGGGCAGCGTGATCGTTCTGGCGATAATGAATCGGCAACTGCGTCAGGAGATGGCGCGCGCCGATGCAATGAAATCGCCGGCGGCTTATGGCAGCGTGTGGGCTGCCTTTCTCGCCGACAAGAATCCGCCGCTGGTCATCCTGAGCAATCCGCCCATCCTGCGCTTCATCAACGCCAGCGACCCGGAACCGCTCGTCCGCGCCTCGATCCCGCTGCCGGACGAGACGGTCGCGGCCTTGCGCGATAAGTTCGTCACCAACCCCGAAGTCTCGATCAAAGAATCGAGCGGGCCGACCGACAACAACGACCAATCGACTCAGAGCAAGGTGGTCATCGAGCGCAATCAGCAATCGCGCCTCGTGCTCAGCACCAACGTCTACACGGGCATGGGCGAGGCCATCGGGCTGCATTACCTGACCGATTTTTTCCGCAAGGCGAGCCGCAATATTCAACTCAAACAGAGCCGCACGTTGAGCGCCGAAGACCTCAAGAAGCATAACGTGATTATGCTGGGCGGCGTGTGGGTGAATGCCTGGTCAAGCAAGCTGACGCGCAATGAAGACTTCGTCTTTACGAGCAAAGGGACTATCGAGAATCGCAATCCGCAATCCGGCGAAGAGCACGAATACATTCCGCAATTCGACCGTCGCACCGGCAACCTGATTACCGATTACGCGCTCATCACGGTCAAGCCGAATATCTCGGAAGCTAATGATGTAATGATGCTGGCAGGCATCTATAGTCAAGGCACTGAAGCCGCCGCCGAATACGTCACCAACCCGGATTACCTCGACCAGTTAAACCAGCACTTGCAACCGTCGGGCAGCACGCCGCGCTACTTTCAGGCATTGTTGAAAGTCAGCGTCGAAAACGGCATTCCGACGACGATCTTCATCCTCACGCTCCACGAATTGCGCGTCACCGAGTTCTAAGCCATGAAATGGGGTATCAATTCTTTAAGCGCATTCCAGAGTTGTAATCTCCGTAGGAGCGCGATGTTTATAGAGCGTGTCTGAGAAGCCCTGAAGGGGCGCGATTCGACAGCCCAGCCCAACGGGCTGGGTACACTCAGCGACCATTCCACAAGCCCTGAAAGGGCGCAATAGGTGATCGGTTATTGCGCCCTTTCAGGGCTTGGCGGTTAGCCCCGCCGCTCACCCAGGGCGTTGCCCTGGGCTATTGAATCCCGCCCCTTCAGGGCTTTTCAGACACGCTCTATAGAATGCTGCTGCATAAAAAGACCATGCTCCGTAGGAGCGTGATGTCAACATCGCGCTCCTACGGAGCATGGATTAATTTGTCGCTGCGGTCTATGAAGATCGCGTGCCTACGGCACTGCTAATTCTCAAGCACTCTATCCGTTCAGACGATCTATCTGTGTTAAGTGATCGATTCGCTACCGCCGACGCTGAGACTCTGCGGCAAGCTGTCGGGTATTTCTGCCGGCAGCGGCTTCCAATCGATGCGCGACAGGTTGCGCGAGATCAACGCGGCGGCAATGATCGCGGCCAGCAGGCAGAGCGCTCCGCTCAACCAGTCTTTGAAGATCAGCTTGCCGATGCCGAACAGCGACGCGTAGATCAGCACGCAGCCGAGCGCCCAGTTGGCGAACTGCGTCGAGAGGCTGCCCATCTCGTGGCGCTCGGTCGCGCCCGAAAGCTGCGCCACCCGCCGCCAGCCCGGCCCTTCGGGTCGCACCTGACGATAAAAATCAATCAGCGTCTCTTCCGGTTCAGGCCGCGTCAGGAATGTAACCAGCAGCCAGACAGCGGTGGTGACGCCTACGGTCGTCAGCATAATGTAAGCGAATTGCAGCGGGTCGCCGCTATCCCACTTGACGACGAATTTCAGGAAGAGCGAAACCACGCTGGCCGACAGCATCGCGGCGATTTCCGACCAGCCGTTGATCCGCCACCAGAACCAGCGGAACAGCAGCACAGGGCCTGTGCCCGCGCCAATCACCAGCAACAACTGCCACGCATCACGGATCGAATCGAGCTGGAGCGTCACCAGCAGCGAAACTACCATCAGCAGCACGGTGACGACTTGTGAGATGATGACGTAATGACGCTCGCTGCGGTCGCGCACCCAGAAGCGACGATAAAAATCGTTGACCACGTATGACGCGCCCCAGTTCAGTTGCGTGCCGATGGTGGACATATAAGCCGCCGCGAACGCCGCCAGCATAAATCCGCGCAGGTAAGTCGGGAAGATGTTCGGGTCCATCAGCGTGCGGACGTAGCCCGCTTCTTTGTCAACCAAGTCAGGGTACAGAACGAGTGAGGCGAGCGCCGTCAATATCCAGGGCCAGGGCCGCAAGGCGTAATGCGCGATGTTGAACCACAGCGTCGCCAGCAGCCCGTGCCGCTCGTCTTTCGCCGAGAAGATGCGCTGCGCGACGTAGCCGCCGCCGCCCGGCTCGGCTCCGGGATACCAGCTCGCCCACCAGTTGACCGCCAGATAAACGAAGAAGGTCAGCGCCGGCATCCACGCCGAATGCAGGTCGGGAAAGAACGCCAGCCGCGAACCGGCGTGGCCGCTGGCCTGATCCAGCGCGGTGATTTTTGTCTTCAGCGCATCAATGCCGCCGACCGCGTGAACGGCGAGTATCGCCAGCACGATCACCATCCCCATCTTGAGCACGAACTGGAAAAGGTCAGTCACCAGCACGCCCCACAGCCCGGAGATGGTCGTGTAGAAAGCGGTGAAGAGCATCATACCGGCGACGATCCAGAGCGCTGTTCCCTTATCAACTCCGAGCGTCACCTGGAGAATCTTGACCATCGCCAGATTGACCCAGCCCATGATGATGCAGTTGATCGGCACGCCGAGATAGAGCGCGCGGAAGCCGCGCAGGAAGGTCGCGGGCTTGCCGGAATAACGCAGCTCGGCGAACTCGACATCGGTCATCACGCCGGCCCGCCGCCACAGCCTTGCGTAAAAGAAGACCGTCAGCATGCCGACCATCACGAAGTTCCACCACAGCCAGTTGCCGGCGATGCCATTGGCCGCGACCAGCCCGGTGACCAGCAGCGGCGTGTCGGCGGCAAACGTTGTCGCGACCATCGACGTGCCCGCCAGCCACCACGGCACATCGCGGCCCGACAAAAAGAACTCGGTCGTCGAGCCGCGCGCGCGCCGCGCGTAGTAGATGCCTATGCCGAGGTTGAAGAGAAAGTAGGCGGCGATCACCAGCCAATCCAACAGATTCAGTTCCACGCCTTCACCTCATCGTTTGAATGATTCGTTCGTTCGCACTCAAGACCGGCGACACTCAGCCAATCGCGTTGATAGGCAAAGTAGATGGATTGACCGTAACAGTCAATGGACTTACGGTAAACTAACAGGTTAAATTAACCGCTCGAACAGGAGTCGGGATACAGAAGTCAGGAGTGAGGAGTCAGAGCCGGAACCAGTCGCCAAGGCTTCGGCTAACCTGCGGCTAGGCACATACGGCTTTGCGAATGCTGAATCCTCCTCCCTGCTCCCTGTATCCTGACTCCTGTATCCTGAAACGAATGATTGAACTGAAGATCAAGATGCTCGACGACAACTTGCCCGCGCCGCGTTACCAGCACGACGGCGACGCCGGCCTCGACCTGCCGAGCCGCATTGATTATCGGCTGGAGCCGGGCGAGCGAGCGCGCATTCCTACGGGCGTGGCGGTTGCGATCCCGCACGGTTACGCCGGCTTTGTTATGGTGCGTAGCGGGTTGGCGGCGCGTCATGGCATCGCTTGCGTCAACTCGCCGGGCTTGATTGATGCCGGTTATCGCGGCGAGGTCTGCGTCATTCTGCTGAATACGGATCGGAGCGAGCCTTATCTCATCCGGCGCGGCGACCGCATCGCGCAACTCGTCCTGCAACGCGTCGTCGTGGCTTCGACGGTGGTTGTGGATGAACTCGATGAGACGACGCGCGGTGACGGCGGCTTCGGCAGCACCGGCCAGGCTTGACCCGTTCGCCAAATCGTCGGCTTGCGGACCAGGGCCGTCCGCCTTGTAGGCTGAGAAGCCACCGAGATTATGTATGGATAGCAAGGCAATCGCATCAAACGCGCGTTTTTATGCCATCCGGCTCGCCGGCATTCATGAGCTGAAGATCGCCTGTCCGCGCCATCTGGTGCCCTACATCAACCCAATAGACAAAGCGATACGAGGCATGGCGCAACCCGAAGCGTTCGGCACGAAAGGGCAGTGGGTATTCCAGGATCAAATAGACGCGCTACGCATGTTCCACTCATTCTATCCTGAAGATGAACAACCACTCGTCAAAGAGGCCGTAGAAGTCTATCTGAAGGCGCAACTGAGAGGATTGTACGCCCCGATGATGGGATGAGTATTGTTTACCCATCGGTGATGACTTCGTATTGCCCCATCGTTGATGCCCTTCGCTAGATGTGCTGCGGCTCAATCGGATCAACAGCTTTCAGGTGCTCGCACTCTATGCGCAACCGTAGACCATCCGCAAAGGTGATAAGCACATACTGATGGTCGCTGGCCTGGCCTATTTCAAGGGTTTCAATCGTGCGGTCCTTAACCGCATCATTGATCGCGGCCATTTGCTCGGCGGGCCATTCCAGATCGAAGGCGCTGTGCCCCTTGTCTTCATCCATCGCCTCACCTCCGCCCGTCAGGCCAGCCCAGCCAGCGTCGCCTGCACATCTCCGTCTGCCTCAAAGTCCCGGTGTGCTCTACGCGCACGCCGGCCAGGAGCTTTCGCGCCCAGCGTACTCGTTTTCGCCGGCCTGCCGCACAAACGTCACGTCCCATCTGACCGGGATGGGATTTATCAATATCGGTCGTAAGAGCCGCCGCCCCGATTGCCGCGCCCGCCGCCACCACCTCGTTCGGCCTTCTTCGCCTCGCGGCACTCCTTACAACGCTTCGGCTCACTCATCCCCTTCTGCTGATAGAACTCCTGCTCGCCTTGCGAGAAGTTAAACGACTGCCCGCAGTCTGCACATCGTATGGATTTGTCCGGCACGATTTATCTCCTTTTCTTCGCTCATGTGGTTAAGCGGTAGGGCGGCTCTGGCCCACCCTACCCGCAGTCGGCTACCGGCCCGTGTTCGAGTTGTCGGCCCCGCTCCGGTTGCTGTTACCGTTCCTATTCCTGTTCCGGCTTCGGCCTGTATTGGTGTTGGTCGTGTTGCCAGTCGTCGTGTCGCTGGAGGTAGAGGTGGTGCCCCCTCCGGTACTCGGAGTCTGCGACTTGTTGCGGTGACAGGCTCCGAATGCGATTGCTAAGCACAGGATAAGTGTGAGTAACAGCGCCGTGAACATCTTTCGCATAGTCTCTTCTCCCAATTGCTTTTGACCTCTTGTCAGGTAAGTACCTAGCAGATTTCACAAGCGGTGATGGATTTACTTTAGAGGCCGCAAACGGAAAGCACAAGTGTTTAGTGTTTGTGTCCCTTCAGTTGTCACGAGGCAGGCTAATCAAGCGGCTGTGGATTGACGCCCTGCGCCCTCGCCGGCTTCAGTACAGTTACGTGCAAAATGGTAGAGTTCGATGTGGCTCAAAGGCGCGCAAAACATTGGGAGCAGAACGCGAGCACAACAACCACTTATCGAATCTACAAAATCACTTTCAACAAAGCTGTTTATTCTTCGAGCGAACTTTCAGTCCGCACGAATGTGCGGATGGAGTGAAAACTCCCGAATTTCATTCGCATTAGCTTTCAGTCCGCAGTGACGCCTGCGGACTCTTCAACCTATGCACTTTCACTGCATAGTGGTTGAGTCATTTCAGATTGTCCTCCTCAGGTTGGTCACAAAATTCGGCGCGAGAGGGCGGGGTCACGAGCCATCTGAAAAAGCTTCGGATGTGAGCGGCGGCAGCGCGTTCCTATGCGCTTCACACTCAATAGGGGACTGTCAGCGGTCAAAAATTTCTCTGCCGGTCACGGATCGTAAACGAATTGTCTGTTAGCCAGGCAGGCCTGAAGCTGGCAACAGGAAGTTCTTAAAAAGTCAGATAGGTTAGCTGCCGGATATCTTAATCCGGCTGTTTGTTCTGCACGTCCGGCAGGCACCCGGTGATTGCGTATTATTCACGTGAATTTCCCGCAGCCCGATGAAAGTGAATATCTTGAGTTGCTTTGTCCTTCCAATGGGTCACTACCTTGCTTGCGACTGCCTCCTTTGCCGCGTTGATCTCGCTTTCCACCAACTTTTTTATGTTGCTGATGGATTCTTGAGTCCACTGCTCTTCCGCCGTGTGGATCAGCATCTGCACGCGTTCGTTAAAATACAGTTCATGGTTTGTTTTTTGATTCAGATCCGAAATACGTCTGCGCTGCTCAAGAATCATTGTGTATTCTTCCGCTTCCAGAACACTATCGTATGGCCCATAACTTCCCAGGAGCTTCATCAGCACGGGGGTACACTCCAGCACAAGGATGAGGAAGGAGATAAAGATTTTGGCGTACCATGCAGACTGGTTCTCTCTCGCCAAGTCGTTCATCACTTTGAAGCGCTCCAGAAAACCAACCGCAGCTTTTTTCTTATCGATTAGCTGCTCGACTTCTTTTTTGCGGTCTGCAAGTAATTTCTCAATTTCTTGTTTGTTTTCGTCAATGAGGGTCGAGGTTTGAGCAGTGAATTCATCCAAATGCGCCTGGCTTTGCGCAAACTGTAGCTTTAACTGTTTAGCCACCGGGCCGTCGCCGTGTCGATAAGTCCCGCCCGTGCCTTCCAATTCATGGTTGAATTGTTGCTGAAGTTGATTGCGCCGCTCTTCCTTTTTAGCAATCTCATTTCGAAGGCGTTGGTTTTCCGTTTCAAATTGCTTTACCTTGTCTTGATCTTGTAGCGCCTCATTGCGCATTTTACCCGCCTCTTTTTCCTGGTGCTCGTCAATTTCATATTGAATTTCCGGCGCGAAGTATTTCAATTCCAGCGGCGTGCTGATCACCAGCGATATCATGACGGCCAGCAGAATTCGCGGAGACGCCTTGAGCGCCTCGTTGAACCACAATCTGACCTTGCTCCATAGCGGCAGGTCTGAATCAATGAGCCGCTTGCGGATGGTTGAAATGATGAAGCGGTCAATCGTGAATATAAACGCTCCCCATAACAGGCCGATGGGCACGGCTAGCCAGGCCGAGTTGAACCCGATGTAAAGAGCATAACCACCCGAAAGCGCCGCAAAAACGGCGGTCAAACAGATGAAGATTCCGATCATCACGTACTTGGTTTTCTCGGAAGCACATGTGTCAAGCGTCTTCAGATCGGCTCCCGAACAGACGAGAGCATATTGTACAAAGTTAGTGACTTTATCCTTGAGTTTCATGGGCCTTTACCTTCGCGGCGGTTTCTCGAACCTCTGCCGTTTCAATGCAACATGAGAGGCTTTGTCGAGCCTGATGAGATTGGCCTGATTCAAACGGACAAAAGCAGGCCGGTCTTTGATGGGAATGGGGTCGGGTTTGATTGCCGGTTCACTGCCCCTGGCGCTCAACCAATCTGACGGCGCGGGGCAATCCTCAAAGCGGGTGGCGGCCAGCGTCTGTTCAAACATGCGGAAGACCGGCGGGAACTGCGCGTTCAGGCTCTCTTTGATTGCCGTCAAGCAAGGCCCGCAGCGGTTGTAGAGTTCGTCCTGATCGCAGACCGCTTCGCCCCCGGTCAGTGGAACCCCTGAGTCTATGGACAGGATTTCCGCATTCAGTAGAGCCAGGCTGAAGCGGTCTGCCCAGACCCTCCAGGTATTTCGTGCGTCCGCCGTCCCGCGAACTTTTACGAAAGGAGCGATGTAGCCGGGGTCGCCATGCCGCAGGTGCTCAGGCATCGGCAGGGCGGGATGGAACATCGCATCCCAATCAATCAAGTGAACGTCGCCGGCCTGCACGTCTACATAGATGTTCGTACTCGATAACGCGCGATGAGCGATGTCCTGACTCTCCAGCCACATGACTTTTTCGCTCAGGCTGCGAACGAGCCGGAGGCGCTGCTTCCTGGGCAAATGTAGTCTGCCTTCACTGATGGCGCAGGCGAGTTCATTCCATCGTAGGCCGCGCACCGCAGGCATCAGTATCGCCTGGTCTATCCAGGTTGATAAATTCAAGTCATCGCGCGCGTGACTTGAAAGGCTGGCTGGATTCAACACCTTCCGCAAGTATCCCGCTTCAAAGCCCGGTCGGTGCGGGATCAATGATTTAATTGAATTTCGATGTTTTGTTGCAGCGGCTCCGTTCGTCAAAAACTTTTTGATCGCCCAAAGCTGATCGTTCGAATCTTTCAAATAGTAGACCTCGGTTCGTTCACTCTTGAGGGCGACTGGCGTATCCGGCCATTCCGTGACGGATAGGGGCAGCAGGTCAATCCCTTCAAGGGCAATCAACGTCCCGCCCCGGAGCCATTCTTTGATCGGGTCAGTCATGAATCCTTAAACTTCCCTTCGCTCTGATGGTCAGCCAAACGGTCAAGCCCATCAATGAACCGGTAAGCAGGGCCGTTGCTCTGCCCGCTAGACGCCGGCCACAAAGCAAAATTGTATTCGCGCAGGAGGTGATGCCAGGCTTTCGTTCAATTGACCAGATTAGCCCTTCACGCCATTAGTGATATTTCGCGCTGTAACATTTCTTGCTTCACGAAAATTCAGCGCCGAATCATGTTTTTGTAGCGCCGGAGTCACACGCTGGCCTGGCCCGGATCAAAATTCCTGGTCGTGCCATGAAATCTTCCGCCCTTAACCGTCACTCATGGTCTGTGTGATGGTTCAATGACATTCAATCAAATCTAAAAGGAGCAAGGCTATGACAACCGATAAGGCAGAAACCCGAAAGCAAGAAATGGAAGAAGCCAAGCGCGATGGCACCCTGAAGGAGGCGCGCAGCGCTGTGGCGGGGAATCTCGAAAATGCAGATGCCCCGCGCGATGGCACTCTGAAAGAGTCGCGAGCTGTTGATGATGGCCAGTCCGTTCAGCCCGACCGAAGCATCTGAAACCCTGCCTGAACGGCTAGACCGGCGCAGGCGAGTTTAACGCCAATCGTCTTCCGCGCACCGCGCAATGGCGGCGTTTAAGGACTCCGCCGATTCGCTAACCAATCGACCGTTCAACGCGGCAGGATGAGTTTTGGATTGATATGCCTGACCGCCCGCCAACAGTCCTGTTTGACAGGGGTAGTGACTACACATTGGCAATTTCCGTGGGGAAATTCCAATGTGACCCAAGGGTCCCCCTGTCAGATAGGGCTGTTGGCCTCAAACTTTCTTTTCAGGCAAGCGGCCCACCCGGTTATTTTCGGGCTTGATAAGTCTCCCACCTCTGGGGCCCGCGCCGGCGACCCGGCACATTACCCTCTGTAAAGCCCACCTTCATCGCCATCGCTGATGCAGTTAGCCTATTTTTTACTACATCTCTGTGCGGTTTGTTGCTTTCATCGATTTGAACCTTACCAGGGTTCATGGTAATACTAGCCTGCGTTATTGAGTCACCCCAGGTCAGGGAGGGCGAACCATCCAGTTCCATGCGCATATATTCTCTGGATGCAGCCCTTCTTTAACAGTATCGCTCAAGCCATTTTTTAGTCGAGGGACAGTTCATGGCTTTGCCGAAGAATGGGGGCGTTCCCGCTTTTCCTGCTCTGAAAATGGGAGTCTACGGCCTTGCCTCGATGTGGCTGGTCCTTCAATTAATGGCAGCCGCGTCGCCCCGGCTTTCAAAGGCGACGCCAACAGAGTCACCATCCGCCAGCGGCATAAGAGCGACCGCGCAGAATGTCGATGAACTCCCAGAACTGGCGTTGAATCACCCGGTCAGAGGCGAGATTGGCGCGGGAACCTCGCGGCTTTACCGAATCCATTTGGACTCGGGCCAGTATATTCATCTGGCTTTAGATGCGGGAAGCGCGAAGCTGGAACTCGTCCTGCTGAGCCCCTCTCGCGTCAAGGTTCTTCAGATGAGAAGCCGCCACATCTGGCCTACCGCCGTGTCCTTCATCGCTTCGGCGACCGGCCTGCACGCCATCGAAGTCCGTTCATTGGCCCTTGATGGCAGGTCAGGGGATTATCGGTTGTTAGTTGATAAAATCCGCAAGGCGAGTGCCTTAGATAAACAATCGGTCGCTGCGGAACGGGCATTGATCGAGGCCGAAAAATGGCGACAAGAATGGACTGCCGCCTCCTTCGCCAAAGCGAGCAATGAGTATGAAAAGGCGAACCGACATTTGCGAATTGTTGACGATCCGCAAGAACTGGCTTATGTGCTGACGCGGATCGCCGATCTTTACTATACCTTGGGACAGAACCAAAAAGCATTTGATTACTACCAGCAGGTGCTGCCGCTGGTTCGACGGGCCGGTGATCCGCGTCTAGAGGTTGAAGCGCTCAACGCCCTTAGTGGCGCGAGCATTGATGTGGGCAAAAAAGAGTCGGCATTGGCTTACGGCAGCCAGGCACAAGCGCTCAGCAAAGCGATCCATTTCGTTCGCGGCGAGGCGCACGCGCTCAATAACCTCGGCGCGTATCAGTCCTATCTGCTTGGCGAGAAACTCAGCGCGCTTGAACTCTTCAACCAGTCGCTCAACCTGTGGCGGCCATTGGGAGATGAAGCAGGGCAGGCGCAGACATTAATGAATATCGGCTACACGCATAGCGATCTTGGCGAGATTCAGAAGGCGCTATCAAGTTTTAATCAAGCCCTGCAACTCTGGCAGAAAATGGCCGACGCCCGTGGCGAAGCGCTGGCCGTGACAGCGATTGGGCTTGGGCAAAGCTCTCTGGGAGAGATGCAACAGGCGCTTGAAAATCACAATAAGGCCGCGCAGCTTTTCAAAGCCATCGGCGATCACATCGGACAGGCGATAACTCTCAACGGAATGGCTTACATCTATGAGGTCTTCGGAAATAACGACAAGGCCCTGGAGTTATTTAATCAGGCGTTGCGGCTGTATCGTCTGTCGGGCAGGAAGTCCAGCGAAGCCGTCACCTTGGAACTGATCGGAGAGCTTTATGCAGCGCAGGGCGACAACCAGAGAGCCCTCGATTACTTCAAGCAAAATCTCGCCATCGTCAAGACGATCAATAATCGCCGGATGGAAGGCTATACGCTGCTGGGGATCGGCACGGTGCTCGACGCTTCAGGCGATCAGCACAACGCGGTCGCTTATTACAGGCAGTCCCTTGCAATCAGCGAGAGTCTGCATGATCGGCGTGGCCAGGCCTACGCCCTCAACAGCATCGGCCATCTTGATGAACGGGCCGGGCGCAGGCCGGAAGCGATGGCGGCTTACCGGCAAGCCGTCGCCCTGACTCGCGCCGTCGAAGATCGCGCCGGCGAAGCTTTGACCCTGCATAACATGGCCCGCGTCGCCCGTGATGCGGGCAATCTCAAAGAAGCTTACGACCAGAGTCGGATGCTGTTGAACATCACTGAGGGCCTGCGCACCAACGTCGCCAGCCAGGAGCTTCGCGCCTCTTACTTCGCTTCGGCTCATCAACACTACGAGCTTTGTGTGGATATCCTGATGCAGATGCATCGCCGCGATCCCCTATCTGGCTATGATGCCGAGGCGCTGGAAGTCAGCGAAAGAGCGCGCGGGCGGAGTCTGCTGGATCTGTTGCAGGAAGGACGCGTGGATATTCGCCAACACGCCGATCCGGTTTTGTTGCAGCGCGAGCGTGAGCTAAGGCAGTTGCTGAATGCCAAAGCCGAGCGTCAGATCGCCTTGCTCAGCCACAATCACACGGAAGAACAGGCGGCGGCCATGAAAGATGAGATCGCCGACCTCAACTTTGCGTATGAAGAGGCGCTGACCCAAATCCGAGCTAACAGCCCTCACTATGCCGCGCTGACCCAGCCGAGCAACTTTCGCTTTTCTGATCTGCAACAAACGCTCAATGAGGATGTGTTGTTGCTTGAGTACATGCTGGGCGACGAGCGCAGTTATTTGTGGGCGGTTTCTTCGCGTTCAATCGCCTCCTATGAATTGCCCGGACGCGCCAAGATCGAGGCCGCTGCCAAAGCGATGTATCGTTGCTTAACCACGTTCAATCGGGTTCCCAAGCGAGAAGGGGCGCAGTCGATGCGCTTGTACCAGCAGCAACAGGAGGTGAATTACTCGCAGATTGCCGCAGAATTAAGCCAGGTTTTGCTGGCTCCAGCCGCTCCCTGGCTGACGAAGAAACGCTTGCTTGTGGTTGCCGACGGGGCGCTCCAGTATGTTCCCTTTGCGGCGCTGCCCGAGCCCGTTCAAGCCAGGCCCGGCCAAAGCGCCGCGCCGCCGTTAATCCTCCATCATGAAATTATCAGTCTGCCGTCGCTATCCGTGTTGAGCGTCCTCCGCAAGGAAATCAACGGACGCCGCGAGGCCACGAAGACTCTGGCTATCTTGGCGGATCCGGTCTACGAAAAGGATGACCCACGCGTCAACTCAACTGGCGCAGCGGGCCGCAACCCTTCAGCGACGCGGCCTGGGAAGAATCCTGATCGTCCCATCAACCCGGGGTTGCAGACTAGCCGAGGTCAGGAGGATGCAGAAGCCGGCTTGCGTTTTCAACGTCTGCCTTTTGCTTGGCAGGAGGCGACTATGATTTCAAGACTCGTGCCCGCGCAAGAGCGCAAGCTCGTCCTTGGTTTCGAAGCCAATCTCGCCACCGCCAGCAGCGAAGAATTGGGGCAGTTTCGCATCATCCATTTTGTCACGCATGGACTGATTTATGGTCCCTATCCACAGCTTTACGGCATTGTCTTGTCACTGGTAGATAAAGATGGCCATTCCCAAGATGGCTACTTGCGCCTAAACGAAATCTATAATCTTAAGCTGCCCGTCGATCTGGTTGTGCTGAGCGCGTGTCAGACCGCGCTGGGAAAAGAGATTCAAGGTGAGGGATTGATTGGCCTGACGCGCGGTTTCATGTATGCGGGTGCCGCGCGCATCGTCGCCAGTCTCTGGAATATCGATGATCGCGCCTCATCGGAGTTGATGAAGTTATTTTATGAGTTCCTGCTTAATCAGCACATGTCGCCATCGACGGCTTTGCAGGCTGCGCAGGTCGCGATGTGGAAAGACCCGCGTTGGCGATTCCCATATTTTTGGGCAGGCTTTGTTTTGCAAGGCGAATGGTGATGAATTGCCGTCGGCTGAATCGCCGGCGGGAAGACATGGGGAATGGGAAAACCCATCTTGTCCGGGTTTCGTCCCGCTGGTCAGGATGGAAATTAAACCGGCATACGCAGGTTGCTCCTCAGGAATGAAAAATAATCTCCGCAGCAACGTGAAATACTTTGACAACGCTGAAGCCCCAAATGAAAGCTGACCCTTCAAACATGGACATAAACGAGGAAGTCTTTGAAAAGATGCTCGCGCGTCTCGAGCCCGATCTTGGCGATACGACAGCAAGATACAAACAATTGCGTCTCAAGCTCATTAAATTCTTCCAGTGGAAGCGTTGTCATGATGCAGAAATTCTGGCCGATGAAACGATTGCTCGCACCATCAAGAATCTCATCAAAGGAGACGCCATTCAGGCCGACAATCCCTATGTCTATGTGTTTGGAATTGCCAGGCATGTCTATAATGAATTTGTCAGGAAGGAGATTAAGGGAAGGACCTTGCTGGCGAATTTCCCCCAGCCGGCGGGCGAGCCGGCGGAATCCGCAGACTGTCGAATCGAGTGCCTGCTCAAGCTTCCTCCGAACAAATTGCAGCTCCTTCAGGAATACTTCCTGGACGAGAAGAGCAGCCAGCAGTTAGCGGAAGAACTCAACACCACACTGAATGGGTTGCGGCTACAGATATACCGACTAAAGAGAGAATTGGACTCCTGCTATGAAGATTGTCGCAAGAAATTATCGAAAGGCTAGAAATTTTTTTGGATTATTTTCACTTATAGGTAAACATAAGTATGCCGAACAGAAGACCTGAATGCTTTTTCTTGGGAATGCGCCGTAAACGGCCAGAGAAGTAGCTTCAGCAAGTCTTCGTGTGATATTCAAACAGATGCAGGATCAACTAAGGACTGGACAGCGTGGATAAACAGAGTGAAAAGGAAAACTTGATTGCTCGATACTTTTCGGGTGAATTGAGTGAAGAGGAAGCCAGCCGCATCGAGCAGCAGTTCTTGACGGACAGTCAATTCTTTGAGCTGATGCTATCGATTGAAAACGCTTTGATCGATGATTATGTAAGGGGAAAGCTTGCTGAACCGGAGCGTCGGAAAGTTGAAGCCTTCCTGCAATCCTCAAATCGCCTGGCGCGCGAAACCGAAGCGGTCAAGCAACTCATTGACGACCTGGCCAAGACCAAAACGCGAGCGCCCAGCAACGCTCCTGCGCCACCGCAAGGGCGGCCTTCAAGGTGGCAGTCATTATTGGCAATGATTGGGATTCGGGATTCCGGCAAGCGCTTCTCGTTTGCTTTGCTATGGCTGCCAACCCTCCTGGCTTCGGGTTTGCTCATCTGGAATTTGATCCTCCAGCACGATCTTTCACAAATCAAGCTGAAGCAAGTCGGGTTGGAGGAAAACAATCGGGAACTGGCGCGACGCCTGGATACGCAAACTGATCATAATGACAAGCTGGGACAAGAAATCGAAGCGGCGCGCCGCAGCAGCGAGCAGGTCAGGCAAGAAGTCGCGACGATGCAGGAAGCAAAGACCGCCGCACCCGTGGAGGATACGGCGACGCTCGCGCTCACGATAGAAGCGTTCACCCGAGGACAGGGCGCGTTAAAGGAAGTTCATATCGGGCGCAACACGCGATGGCTACGAATGAGAATTGATACAGGCCGAGATGATTTCACGCGCTATGGAGCAACCCTGCGCACCTTTGATGGCCAGTTGATCTGGAGTGAGGAGAATCTCCGACCGGCGCTACCCAACCGCAGCAGAATCGTTCTCACCTTGCCCGGCAAACTTTTCGTAAACCAGGATTATACGCTGACCCTGGTTGGACAGACGGACGGCGGCCCGGCGGTGGAATTGGGCGATTATTCTTTCCGCGTGAAGCCGTAAAGTTCCCATCATCGAGCCGCGACACCGCTCGTGGCGACCCGCTCGAACCCGTCAACGGGTTGGCAGCCCATTCGATGCCCAACCGTTTTCAAAAACGCCGCAAGTGTGCTTAGAAAAAAGATAGCCCCCGTGAAATCTTCTGTCGCCAGATGGCACTTATAAGATGACCTAGACTTCACCCCTGATCGGCAGGCACACCTTGCCACCGGGAGACGGTGAATCGTAGGAAGAACGGCACATTAGAGATTAGAGAAACGAGGACGGCACGTTATGGCGAAAAAGATCAAAATACTCTTTCTGGCCGCTAACCCGGTCAATGTGAAATCCCGTTTGAAGCTAGAGCAGGAATACAACCAGATCCGCGAGAAACTGCGGGCCAGCGAGGAACGCGACGCTTTCAAGCTGCGCGCCGAATGGGCGGTCACGCCGGACAATCTTTCATACTACTTGCTGACCCATAAGCCGCACATCCTGCACTTCAGCGGCCACGGGAGCCAGAGCCAGGGGATGGCTTTGGAAGATCAGTTGGGAAACATTTTTTTGCTCGACACGCAGGCTTTTGCAGAGTTGCTGAAAATCGTCAAGGATAACATTCGGATCGTTCTCTTGAATGCCTGCTATACCACAGACCAAGCCAGGCTGCTCACCGAAACGATTGATTTCACCGTCGGCATGAACAAGCCCATCGGAGATCGTGCCGCCAGCGTCTTTGCCGCTCACTTCTATCAGGGATTGGCCCACGGGCGGTCTGTGCAAGAAGCCTTCAGGTTGGCGACGGTGCAGCTTAAAGAGTTCAAGATTCCTGAAGCGGACACGCCCGAACTGCTGGTGCGGTATGGCGTGGATCCTAATGAAATCATTCTGGTCAATAAGCCTCCCAAAGCCGAAGGAGTGCGAAACCACCCGACGAGTTCTCCCACACCAGAGGGCGGCATAAGGATTAAAAATAAGGATACAGTAATCCAGGGAGACCAGGGTGGAATAATCAACAAGTGATTTCGCTTTCGATAACGACTCAGCCATAGGACTGATTCTGATCCTTGCAGAAAAAAACAGGGGGACGGATCAGTCATTGCCGGGCCCGCCTTTTCCTCCCGATTGAGGAGCCGGGGAAACTTATGCCATGTCCAGATTGTGACCGTGAGATCGGAGACGCTGCACAGTGTGAATGTGGCTGGCCTGAGAAGCCAGCCGGTTCAGTCTTGGCGTCTCCAGAGTTATCGCAGGAGCCCGAAAAGTTCCCGGATATTGATCCCTCGGAAGAGCTGGAGATGGGGCCTGAGCAAATCATCGACCCATCCGCTGAAAACACAGATTTAGACGAGGATGAGGAACTCGCTGAATCTGCCGACCCGACAAGTATAGAAATCAACAATCGTAAATCGACAGTCAGGGGCGATCAGGCAGGGATATTGTACAAAAATTTCTTTATTGGGAAGCAAGACCAGAAAGAGAAGTCAAAGCCTTCCCTGTACACAAGCTCTGTCAAGATGCCAGCCGTCTCTCCGATTCTGCCTGAGTTCGTTCGGGAAGAATTGAATACCCATCTGACCACGTTGGAGCAAAAGCATTTGCTGGTCATCGAATGCGTTGAGCCGGAAGTTGCCTTCAGCACCGCTTATAGTTTGGTAGACGCTCTGAAGATTACGGACCAGCAGCATCGGCGCATGTATGATCTCTGGGAGAAGCTTGAAGAAGACGCCGAGGTCGGCCCTGATTTCTTTTTGCCGAAGAGCAAACCGGGCAAGAAGAAGACGGCGGTCGTCGTGAGAGTGCTTAGTCATTATGGACAGGCGCTCGTCAGTTCTTTGATCAATGATTATGCAGTGGCCTCTTATCGCTTAATCGACAATGAGGTTTATCTCCTTTTCCTCGTCAATCCGGCTTTCATTACTGAGCGGGTTGACGAGGATTACACCAGGGATTCGCATTTCTCCGATTGGAAGATCGCTTGTCTGCAATACCTATTAAAATCAAATTTCCCCGAACAGTATCTCGAATACGTGCGTGACATCGAGAAGCAGCAAGCAGACGGACGATGGGAGAAGAACGATGCCAGGCTCTATTACGAAATCAAAAGCTACATAGAGAGGAACAAGCTTGGCGAGGAAATCGAGCGCCGTAAGCGCGCCCTCTCCTCACCCCGACCTGAAAAGACCTTTAAGGATGAACAATACATTGAAAAGACCGTCATCTACGTAGCCACCTATTTCCCCGACATCACCCTTTTAGAATTTTGCGAACTGGTTGAAGCGCTCTTGGGGGATCGCAAAATTCTAGCGACAATCCCTAAATTCACGCTCCAGGATGATCAGACCATGGGGTGGTCGTACACATCCAGCCTGTGGCCAATTATCGAGATTTGGAAAGATCATAAAGATCAATTCTTGTGGGAGCGTCTTCGCGAAATGACCTCGGCCAGAGAGATGATCACAACAGTCGATTTCACCGATCATTCAATGAGGGATAAGCTGCGAAACTATCTCAATAACAAGCGGAAGCTCTATCTTAAAGACCAATTCGACCTGCTTCAAAACCAAGGCTTTCTCTTTCACCCTTCAAACCGTGTGAGCAACACCATGATACGGTTGACCGCTGAGACGGCGGCAGCTTACCCGGATGAATACAACAAAGACTGGCTGGTTGCCATGATTAGCAACTTGCGAGACGCCGTTCAGGCTAACCTGAACGGCGTCCAGGAACATGAATATTTATTCTTCCAGTTCCTCAACCGGGGGCCGTTCAACAAAACCGGGTGGGGATATTCGCGCATTGCCGAATTGATCCGGCGACTGGTGAAAGACCCGCAAACCAGAGAGATGGTCAACCGCGCCTTCTCAGACTTGATGAGGCTGAAGATGTACGATGCCGTGCTCAATCTGATTATGCGGCTACGGTTCGCGCCGGATTTCGACGGGACTTACTGGCTGAGACAATTGTTTGAACGAGGCGAGGCCGGCATTCGCGTTCACGCGTTCAACTACCTTTACGATCAAGTTAGAGAGGCCGACGCCAGCATCTATGAAACCCTCAATAAGCTGGAGTCCTGGCTGCCGGGAGAAGACCGCGAAGCGCAAAAACATTCTGCCGCCGCCCGCATCATCTTGCGACTGCTGATTAAGTATTGCCTCGAAACCATCTATCGCATGAAGCAGGAATCTGACACAGCCGAATATATCCAATATCCATTGTTCGTTTTTGCGGATAAAAAGACCGCTGAAGATAACCTTGACCAATTGGTCAAGTGGCTGCTGCATCCGGCCTTAGGCCCGGCGCTGCGCGACATGGAGTCGGATTCCGGCATGAAGAATGTGCTGGTCAAGTTGGGCTTGGAGAAGAATCCGACTCAGTTATTAGGCGAATTGATGGCCGAGTGGTCAATGATCCTGCTGGGTTCCGCGCAAGCGGTGGCTGCCGGTGCGAGCGCGCCGAACAACGGGTTTGATCCAGCCAGTCCGGTTCTGGAAGCTCTCCTGCCTCCGCCCCGCTACGTTGATGCGGCTGATTTATTTCATCTGCTGATCGAGCGCCTCGCCGCTTATACGAACGAGAATCAACGGCGCGCGTTGATTGCGTACTGGGAGGCACTCAACCAGTACATATTGCATTTAATGACCCGGCAGGATTGTTCAATTGAACGTCGCCAGCAATTATATCTGAAATCGAGCCAAATTTTTGTCCTGGCTCAAGAGTTTAAAAAGCTCAGTTTCGAAAGCATGGGCAATGAGACGATTCACTAGCCCAAAGCGTTGGAGGTCAGCATGACTGAAATTCATGATTGTGAGAGAGTCATACGCCGCATCACTGCCGATATGGAGCCCAAGCGAGATTCGGAACGGCGGGTGATTATTGATGTGAAGCACAGGCGCGCGGTTGACCGGGGCGTTCTGCTTTATTTCTGGCGCGAGTACAAGTATTTCATCGTTTCAAACTCGGATGACCCGAATAACGAAGCCAGCGGGATCATTAGCTTGCCTTACAAAAATGGCACCGGCACGGCCCCGGTCGATATCGATATCTCTTATAAGGCATGGTGTTTGCCCGGAAAAGAGAAACAGGTTGGCACCGCCCTATCTTACGGCAATGATCCGGGTGAAGTGTTAAGCGGCCTGATCTCGAAATTGGCTGTTGAGCACATCGGCTCACAAAATGGCTCGTTCCAGATTTCCAACTTCGACTCGAAGAGCTTGCTGGAGAAGACGATCATAAACAAAGTACAGATGGACGTAGGATTGGATCTGGAGATCGAGTTGTCGTTCAAATTGCCCTGGCCTATCCGAATTAGCGATTCATTTCCTGTCCGCGCCAAAGACTATGATAAAGAAGAGACCGTGACTCTCAGCCTGGAGCTTGATGTCGCCCCAGCGGCGGAGTCGAATGTCATTCAATATACCGAGAAAACGTTGAAAGAATTCATTCGCGCAGAAATACAGAGTTACTTCGCTTACAATGTCTCTCTACAGCAGATCTATTTCAAGTTGCCCGATGACGACTTCAGATATCTACTCATCCGGCAACTGAATCAGTTGTTGCAATCCCGCGACCTCAGAGTCAGCTTCCTGGCCATCGAGCAGCTTCGACAGTCGGCACCCCCTCCTGAATTTTTCAAAACCCGAGTTCATACCACCTACGAACTGGACGAGCCGGGGTCTCCGGTGATGATCAGGAGCAATGTGTTGATGAGCCTTCAGAACGTCGCGCGATACCTCGCGAGCGGGTCTCCGGATTTGACCCAGTGGGTTGAAAGCCACCTTCAGAGGCATGTTCAGCATGAATTGGCTGGCGCGCAATACGCTGATCTGGTCATCGATTTCCAGCCGTTCGCGGAAAATATAGAACGACATATGCGCCCAGAGGCCCTGGCAATCGGATACCACTTAGAGCACTTCAAGTCACTGCCTGATCTGGAGCCCTACACCTGGGTGGAAGGAATCGACATCGAAACCGAAGATGTCGATGAAGAATTCGAAACCAGCTTGCCCAGATTTTCCGTCAAGTTGAGTTTTTCTCTGGTCGTCAGAGTCAGGGACCTGCGCAGCATAAGAACTTTCCTGGAAAGGCAGCAAGACGTTCCCGCGTTGATGCGAAAGGCCTTGCTCGATACCACCAGACAGGTCTTGAGCGAAACCCATCCGCGGCGGTTTTATACACAATTTTCACGAATTCATGCGCCGGGTGGATTTGCATTTGAGGATGCATTACGGGCTAGATTCGCGGATATACTGGGGCAAAGATTTGATGCCGAGATCATCGAGGCGCTGTTTGAGATTGGGGATACCGAGACGACGCGCACGCTGGAGACCTTGCGAAGCGAAAACGGTGAGTTCACGGTGGTCATTCCGACCAATCTTAGAAACGCTGAAGAGTGTAGACTCAGAGGATACTTCAAGGTCGATCAAGTCGCCGATGAGGGATGGGAAACATTTCGCCTGACCGTGCCGACCATTGCCCGGATCAAAGAACATCTTGAAGCGGGGATCAAAACCGCTTTAGAGAATCACCCGACGGCCCTCGTGGCCTTTAAAGACACCTTCAATCTGGACGAGATTCAACAAGTCGTCAAACAAGCCGGTCAATGCGCGGTGTTGAAGGCCTTCGGTCTGCAAATTTCTGTGAGCGGCATTGGCAGCGATGCCATTGAATCTGAGAAAAAGATTGCGGCAGCGATTACCAATGTGCAAACCGAGAGCATCGAGATAGGGGTAACACGGTACTTTTTGATTGCAAAATTAATATCGGAAAAGATCCGGGAGCTTGAGTTCCAGATGGTTACAACCAAAGCGGCTGGAGGGCCGCAAAATATCATCGAAGATATTCAAAAGCGAATCGAGGCGCTCAAAGCACACTCTCCGACGGCACCAATTATTCCTGAACTTTCCTATGAGACCCTCAGAGATACACAGAAAGCCAAGAAGCCAGTCTGATATAACCTGGCTCTGGAAATGGCCCGATGATCACCCACCGCAACTGAGGCGGCGCGCTGGCCGCTTTCAAGCTCATTTCTCGCATACTCTTTTAGCCGCTCCCAGAGGATAGTGAAGCTTCCTGGCTGTTGATCCACCAGTCGGCCCATCGCAGTCCAGGTCACATCTTCGGGCCCGAATGCGCTGCCCGCGCTTCACCTCTTTAATGCTTCAATCCATCGAGCATCTTCGAGGCCCGGCTGACTTTTTCCAACTTGTATCTGGACACCTCTGGGTCACAGTTGGGTCACAGATTCGTGCAAAACGATCTGATTGTGACCCAGGAGAGGCGAACTAAATTGAAGAAAGCAGAGTGCGAGCACAACGAACAGTTATCGAATCTATAAAAACAATTCGTTTTACAACCTCCTCGCTCTCGCTTATAACAAGGATAAGGCTCCAACGCAGACCCGGGTAAGCGGCGTGTCAGCTTAGCCCGCACGACGAAGAGGCAAGCCCCAGCATTTGCCGCATACGGTCAGAGAGCCGGCGGAGAAGTTATGTCGAAACACCTCACTACGCATCCCTCGCGCGAGCCGGCGGCGACGCCGCGCTTCTCTCATAGCGTCAGCAACTCAATCGCCAACGCGCCGTGCTTTCTCGGCATTGACGGCGGCGGCACCAAGACCCACGCCATTATTACAACCGCTTCGTATAAGATCATCGGCGAAGGCTTCAGCGGCGCATCGAACCCCGTGCGCGTCGGCTTTGACACGGCGGTCGCCAATATCAATCAGGCCATCAAGCAGGCTTGCGAACAATCTCACATCACGCCGCACGACATCACGGCGGGCTGCGCCGCCATTGCCGGCATCAGCCACCCGATTCATTACCACACGATGAGAAAGGCGCTCGATGCGCGCCTGCGTATGAATCATCTCGAATTAGTCACGGACGCGCGCGCCGCGCTCGAAGGCGCGCTCGATGGCCGCCAAGGCATCGTGCTCATCGCCGGCACAGGCTCAATCGCTATGGGCATGAACGAAGCGCGCCAGGTCGAGCGGTCGGGCGGCTGGGGGCCGACGCTCGGCGATGAAGGCTCAGGCTACGACATCGCGCGGCAAGCCTTGAAAGCCGTCGCCGCCTCGTTTGATGGCCGCGCGCCGCGCACGGTTTTGACTGAACGCATCTGCCGCGAACTCGGCATCACGAGCGCCAAAGACCTGCCCGGCGTCATCTATAACAACGAAGCCGCGTCCACGCAGATTGCTTCGCTGGCGCGGCTGGTTGCCGATACCGCCACGCAAGGCGACGCCGTCGCGCGCCAGATTCTCGCGCAGGCCGGGCGCGATCTCGGCGAGCTGGCCGTGTCGGTCATTCGCAAGCTCAATCTTGAATCCGTTGCGTTCCGCGTCGCCTACGTCGGCAGCGTCTTTAAGGCCGGCGAATGCGTGCTGGAGCCGTTGCGCGATGCCGTGCTCAAGGTCGCGCCTCGCGCCGAGGTCAGCCCGCCGCTGCGCTCGCCCGAAATCGGCGCGGTCAAGCTGGCGCAAGCGGCAGTCGAGAGTTGAAGCAGTTGGCAGTTCGTCTGGTTGGTTAAAGGCGGCGCGTGGCCGCCGATCCGTCGCACCGACAGTGGCAGGTGATCCGTAGCGCCTTAACGGGCGCGGCAAGCATTACTCACAATCCGTATAATTCGTTCCGATGGCGCGCTCGTCTGTAAGCCATCGGGCAGCGCCGTGTCGCGCAGTTGCTCACGCTTCTGAAGTCAGGCAGTCTCACAGTTCAACAGCCATCGGTTTGCAGCCGGTTCGGCAGGCTTGGTAGGTTCACCCGTATGGGATTCTCGGCGATTGATTACATCGTCCTGCTGTTGTACCTCGTGGGCATCACTGTCTTCGGCATGCGCTTTCGCCGCACACAGCGCACGGTCAAAGACTACTTCATCGGCTCGAAGGACACCTCGTGGGTCGTCATCAGCCTTTCCATCGTCGCCACTGAAACCAGCACGCTGACCTTGATCGGTGTGCCGGCGCTGGCTTACTCATCGCAGGCGCGGCCAGAGATGGGCGGCAGCCTGACTTACCTGCAAGTCGTCTTCGGCTACGTCATCGCACGCTTCATCATCAGCCTGTTGTTCATCCCGGCTTATTTCAAAGGCGAGTTGCTGACGGCTTACGAACTGCTCAAGCGACGCTTCGGCCCGCACACGAAGAACTTCGCCGCGTCGCTCTTTTTAATTATGCGGGCGCTGGCCGAAGGCGTGCGCGTCTTTGCCGCATCCTTAGTCTTGAGCGCCGTGTTGAGCGCCAGCCTGCCGGGCCTGCCGCACCTGTGGCTGTGGTCGATTCTCGCCGTCGGCTTGTTGACGCTCGTGTACACCTTTGAAGGCGGCATTGCGGCGGTCATCTGGACGGACCTGATTCAACTGGTCATCTACGTGGCTGGCTCGCTGCTGGCCGGATATATGTTATTGCGACTGATCCCCGGCGGCTGGAGCACGGTCGTCGCCGAAGCTGCGCCGGTCAACAAGTTTCAAATCATCTCATTCGCGTGGGACTTCAAGCTGCCGTTCACATTCTGGGCGGGGCTGCTGGGCGGCACGTGCTTGACGATGGCCTCGCACGGCACGGATCAACTGCTCGTGCAGCGCTTGCTGACGTGCCGCGATCAGCGCGACAGCCAGAAAGCGATTATCCTGAGCGGCTTCGTCGTGCTCTTTCAGTTCGCGCTTTTTCTGTTGATCGGCGTGATGCTGTTCGTCTACTACAAATACTTCCCGCTCGACGCGCAGCTTGCGAGCAACGACGAAATCTTTCCCTTCTTCATCGTGCATCGCCTGCCGCACGGCATTTCGGGATTGGTCATCGCGGCCATCTTTGCGGCGGCGATGTCGAACCTGAGCGGCTCGCTCAACTCGCTGGCCTCGACGACGCTGCTTGATTTCTATAAGCCGCTCGCGGGTCGCGGCAAGAGCGACGAGAGCCTATTGAAATTATCGCGCTGGTTCACCGCCGCGTGGGGCGTCGTGCTGATCGGGATCGCAGTGCTAGCAAGCGAGCGGGCCGGGTCGGTCTTCACGGTGGGACTGACAATCGCGTCGCTTGTGTACGGGCCAATGCTCGGCGCGTTCCTGCTCGGCGTGATGAGCCGCCGCGCCAATCAAACCGGCGTGATGACCGGCATGGCCGTGTCGCTGGGATTTATGTTGCTCATCAAAATCTATACGCCGATTGCGTGGACGTGGTACGTGCTGATGGGCACGGTGGTCTGTCTCGCGGTCGGCTACGGTGTCAGCCTGCTGGGCAAGCCTTCGACTCAGCCGGCGGTTGAAACGGTGAGCAGCGCCGCCAACGATTAGGATTATGGAGCAGCTTACAAGACAATTTGTCAGGCAGTCAGCGGCATTCACCGCAGAGACGCAGAGAACACGGAGCAGGCGCAGAGAAGATCACGTTTTTGCTCTGCGCCCTCTCAGCGTTCTCTGCGTCTCTGCGGTGAATCGGTTTACTCCTCAGACACTCCATCGCATGCTGGTCAATGCGATAGTTGTCTTCATCCTGATCGCAACCCTCTTGCCATTTCCACTGCTCGCGCAACGCAAAGCCGCAGCCGATCACGCTTCAACGCTCACGCAAGCCGCGCCCGAAGCCGTTGGGATGTCGAGCGAGCGGCTGGCGCGAATTGATGAAGCCGTGCGCGAGTCTATCGAACGCAAAGAGACGCCGGGCGCGGTCGTGCTGGTCGCACGGCGCGGGCGCGTCGTTTATCGCAAAGCCTTCGGCGACCGCGCGATTGAGCCGCAGCGCGAGGCGATGACGGTTGACACGATCTTCGATCTCGCGTCGCTTACGAAAGTCGTCGCAACAACGACAGCAATCATGATGTTAGTCGAGCGCGGCAAGCTGAGCCTCGCTGATCCAGTCTCGCTCTACATTCCTGAGTTTGCCGCAAACGGCAAAGAGCGCGTCACTATCGAGCAGGTGATGACGCACCGCGCCGGCCTCGTGCCGGATAACGAAATCGCCGATTACGTCGGCGTGACGGTCAATCCGCTCGAAGAGATTTACAAGCTGCGACCAAGTTATGAGCCGGGCACGCGCTTCGTTTATTCGGACGTTGGCTTCATCGTCGCGGCAGAGATCGTCCGCCGCGTCTCAGGCAAACGCATTGATGAGTTCGCCCGCGAAAACATCTTCGCGCCGCTCGGAATGAAAGATACGCGCTATCTGCCGATAGTGCAGGGGCCGGGGGTCGAGGGCCGGGGGCCTGAAGGAACAGCGGTAGAGGCTGGCGGCGACGGAATGCAGAGGGACGAGAATAACAAGCGTGCTATCTCAACCCGGCCCCTGCACCGCATCGCGCCGACTGAAAACCGCGAAGGGCGCTGGATGCGCGGCGAAGTCCACGACCCACGCTCCTACGAGATGGGCGGCGTCGCCGGTCACGCCGGACTCTTCTCGACCGCAGATGACCTGGCCATCTTCTGCCAGATGATGTTGAACAAAGGTGAGCTGAACGGCACGCGCATTCTTGCGCCTTACACCATTGAGCGAATGCTCGATGCGCACACGCTGCCGACTTCGCAGATGCGCGGCATCGGCTGGGATGTCAACACCAGCTTCTCAAGTAATCGCGGCGACCTCTTCCCGGTTGGCACGTTCGGCCACACCGGCTTCACCGGCACGAGTTTGTGGCTCGACCCGGCGAGCGAAACATTTGTAATTGTGCTTACGAACCGCGTTCACCCGACAGGTCACGGCGACGTGACGCGGCTGCGCTCATTCATCGCTTCGATTGTCGCGGCGAGCATCACCGCGCCGCCTTACGCGCCGGTCTTTGATTCGCTCGCCTCAGGCGTCTCAGTCATCGAAGCGCCGCGCGCCGCCGTCAATCGCAGCGGGCCGCTGGTCGGGCCATTGCGTCCCGTGCTCACCGGCATTGACGTGTTGAGCCGTGACGGCTTCAAGGCGCTCGAAGGCCGACGTGTAGGATTGATTACTAACCACACGGGGCTTGACCGCGAAGGCCGTTCCACAATTGATCGGCTGGCGGCGGCGTCCAACTTGAAACTCGTCGCGCTCTTTTCGCCCGAACACGGGCTGCGCGGCATCGAAGACGCGAACGTTAAGAGCCTGCGCGACGAGAAGACCGGCCTGCCCATCTTCAGCTTGTATGACACGGGGACGAAGCGACCGACCGACGAGATGCTCGCCGGCATAGACACGCTGGTCTTCGACATACAGGATGTCGGGGCGCGCTTCTACACCTACATCACGACGATGATGTACGCGATGGAAGAAGCGGCGCGGCGCAAGATCAAGTTCGTCGTGCTCGACCGCCCGAATCCCATCAACGGCTACGACATCGAAGGGCCGATTGCCGACGCCGACCTGCTGTCGTTCACTTCGCCTTATCCAATTCCGGTGCGACACGGCCTGACGATGGGCGAGCTGGCACAACTGTTCAACGGCGAGCGCAAGCTTGGCCTGGACCTCACGGTCATCAAGATGGAAGGCTGGCGGCGGGCCGATTACTTTGACGCCACGTCGCTCGTGTGGGTCAACCCGTCGCCGAATATGCGCAGCCTGAACGAGGCTATGCTCTATCCCGGCATCGGCTTGCTTGAGACCACGAATCTGTCGGTCGGGCGCGGCACGGACACGCCTTTTGAATTGATCGGCGCGCCGTGGATCGATCCCACGCGGCTGAGCGATGCGCTCAATCGCGCAGGGCTTGCCGGTGTGCGCTTCGTGCCAGTAAGATTCACACCGAAGTCATCGAAGTTCGCGGGCGAAAGCTGTGGCGGCGTCAACCTTGTCATTACCGACCGCGCGAGCTTGCGAGCAGTGGCCGTTGGCTTTGAAATCGCTTACCAGTTAAACCGGCTCTATTCAGGAACCTGGAAGATTGACGATTACCTGCGCTTGCTCGCCAACCGCGCGACGCTGGCGGCTTTGAAAGAAGGAAAAACGCCCGCCGACTTTTTCCGCGTCTATCAGAGCGGGTTGGCGGAGTTTGCTCGCATCAGGCAGAAGTATCTGCTGTATTGATGAAGGCGCGGCGCGGCCCTGGTCCGTCGCGCGCTACCAGAGAAAGAAGCGCGCCAGTTGACGAAGCGCTTCCGAAGTTTTCGCTTACTAATAAGGAATGGAGGCAACCTATGTCACCGATTTTCAGGAAAGCAGTGAGTGCATTTCTGCTCCTGGGCCTGTTCGTGATGGCCATCCCGGCCCACGCTCAGGACATCACGGGCAGCATCGTCGGCATCGTCCACGATGCCAACGGCGCGGCGGTCGCCGGCGCGACTATAACCGTCAGGGATTTGACCAAAGATGTAGTCGCCCGCACGCTGACCACTAACGAGGACGGCGTGTATTCAGCGCCGCTCTTGCTGGCCGGTCGCTACGCCGTCACAGTCGAGGCGACGGGCTTTAAGAAATATACCAAGACCGACATCCAACTGAACGTCAACGACCGGCTCACGGTTGACGTGACGCTCGAAGCCGGCGCGATCACCGAAGAGATACACGTCGAAGCCGGCGCGACTCAGGTCGAGTTGCAGACCGCGACCGCCGGCAGCCTCGTCTCGAGCGTCGAGGTGCGCGAGCTGCCACTCAACAACCGCAACTTCGTGCAACTGGTCACGCTGCTGCCGGGCGTCAGCTCGACGATGACCGACCAGGCTTACATCGGCACGACCAACCCGTTCGGGCAGACCAACACGATCTCCATCTCGATCAACGGCGGGCGCACAAGCCAGAATGCCTGGACGATTGACGGCGCAGACAACGTTGATCGCGGCTCGAACCTGACCCTGTTGAACTATCCGAGCGTTGACGCCATCGCCGAGTTCAAGGTGCTGCGCAACCATTACAGCGCCGAGTATGGACGCAGCGCCAGTGGTCACGTCAACGTCATCACCAAGTCGGGCGGACACGATTTTCACGGCAACTTCTACGAGTTCTTCCGCAACGACAAGCTGAACGCCAACCCCTTCTTCAACAACCTGACGGGCCGCTTCACAACCGACCCGACCGCCAAAGCGCCCGATGTGATTGTCGCTCAGAGCGACCCGCGCGCAGGCCACGAGCGCACGGCGCGTCCCATCCTGCGCTACAACAACTTCGGCTACACCATCGGCGGGCCGGTCTTCATTCCCGGTGTCTACAACAAGGATCACAACAAGACCTTCTTCTTCTTCTCGCAGGAATTCCGCCGCGTCATCACCTACGCCAGCCTCAACGCGACGGTGCCGAGCGCGGCAGAGCGGCAAGGCATCTTCTCCGCGCCCATCTGCATAGCGACCAACGCCGCCGGCACAGCCTGTACGCAGTCGGCGACTTCAATCGCCAACATCAACCCGGCGGCGCGGGCCTACCTGCAAGACATCTACAGCAATATCCCGCTGCCGAACTCCGGCACGAACACGCTGATTAGTAATGTGCGTAACGTCTTCAACCATCGCCAGGAGCTGGTGCGCGTTGACCACAACTTCAGCCCCAAGGTGACGCTCGCCGTGCGTTACCTGCACGACACTATCCCGACTGAAGAGCCGGGCGGCTTGTTCACAGGTCTAACCGTGCCGGGCGTGGCGACGACCAGGACCGATTCGCCGGGCTACTCGTGGGTGGCGCGCAGCGTTCAAACGCTGCGCCCGACGCTGCTCAACGAAGTTGGCTATGCCTTCTCTTACGGCGCGATCATCAGCCGCCCGATTGGCTTGGCGCTGAGCGAGAACTCGCCGAATGTGACTTCGGCAATCAAGCTGCCGTTTGCGGTGACGCTCGACCGCATTCCAAGCATCTCGCCCGGTTACGCAGGCGTCGCCGGCTTCGGCCCGTATGATGATTTCAACCGCAACCACAACGTCTTTGACAATGTCACCTGGATTCGCGGCACGCACACGTTGAAGTTCGGCACCAGCATGAACTTCTACCAGAAGACCGAGAACGCCGGCGGCAACAACGTCGGCGCGTTCAGCTTCGCCACGACGCCGCGTCCGGCAGGCTCCGCCGCGACGACGACGATGCAGCAGTGGGCCAACTTCCTGCTCGGCAACGTCTCGACCTTCACGCAGGCCGACCAGGATTTGACGCCCGACATTCGCATGCGTCAGTTCGAGTTCTACGCGCAGGACGACTTCCGCTGGAAGCCGAACCTGACGATCAACATCGGCGTGCGCTATTCGCGTTTCCGCCAGCCGTATGACAAGAGCGGCAAGCTGACCAACTTTGACCCGGCGGCTTATGACCCAACCAAAGCCGTGCAGATCAATGCAACGACCGGCAACATCATTCCGGGCACGGGCGATCCGCTCAACGGCATTCTCATCGCCGGCCAGAGCTCGCCATTCGGCGACAAGATCGCGCCCGAAAGCAACAACAACTTCGCGCCGGTCTTCGGCTTCGCGTGGGACCCGAACAAGGATGGCAAGACCTCCATTCGCGGCGGCTATGGCATCAGCTACGACGTGTCGCTGGTGGGCGTGCTCGAACAGAACATCTTCGGCAACCCGCCTTATGTAAATAACGTCACAATCAGCAACACGGTGCTGAACAACCCGGCCTCGGTGCTGCCGTCCATCTCTGCCGCGCCGAAAGCCATTCGCGGCACGCCGAACACCAAGGACATGCCTTACGTGCAGCAGTGGAGCCTCGACATCCAGCGCGAGCTGGCGAAGAGCTTCGTCATCGCGGTCGGCTATTATGGCTCGAAGGGGACGCACCTGCCGGGCATCGTTGACCTCAACGAAGTGCCGCCGGGTGCGGCGGTCGCCGCCGGCATCATCACGCCGGGGACGCAGGTGACAGCCGCGCTGACGCCGCGCCTGAATGCGGTGCGCCCGTACAAAGGCTTCTCTTCGATTGGCAGCATCCAGAACTGGTTCAACTCGAACTACAACTCGTTGCAAGTCGCGGTGGACAAGTCGTTCAAGGATAGCTCGCTCGTGCGCCTGTCTTACACGTGGTCGCACGCGCTGACGGATAACCAGACCGACCGCAACAGCGCGCCGCAGAGCATCTACGACCGCGCTGCCGATTACGGCCCGTCGCAACTCGACCGCCGCCACATCCTGTCGCTCAACTACGTCTACATGCTGCCGTTCTTCCGCAACCAGCATGGCTTCCTCGGCCAGACACTGGGCGGCTGGGAGTTCTCAGGCATCACCAGCGCCGCCAGTGGCTCGCCCTTCACGGTGACGACGACCGGCATTGATCCGGGGGCGCTCGGCTTCCTCGGAACCAGCCCGGCGGCGGGCCGCCCGGACCTGACAGGCTCTCCGACTCTGCCTAGGGGCGCTCGCACGCGCTTCCAGTACTTCAACCCGTTCGCCTTCCAGTTGGTGCCAGCGGGCGTGACTCGTCCCGGCAACTCGCCGCGCGGCATCATCATTGGGCCGGGCTACCAGAAGTGGGATATGACATTGGCCAAGCGCTGGAAGTTCACCGAGAACGTCAACCTGCAATTCCGCGCCGAAGCCTATAATGTGTTCAACCATACAAATTTCCTTGGCCTGAACACTACCTTCGGCAGCACAACCTTCGGGCAAGTCACGGGCACGCGCGATCCGCGCCTGATTCAGTTTGCCCTGAAGCTGTACTACTAAAAGAAAGGCGAAAGGGGAAAGGGGAAGGGCGAAAGGGAAAGAGATCAAGCCATCCTGGTAGTTCTTTACCTTTACCCTTTTCCCTCTTCCCTTTCGCCTCGGTTTTCGAGCCGAGCCGAAGGCTGAGCACAGCCGGGCGGACTGATGCGCCAGCGCCGCACACTTGCCGAATCATTGTTGATGAATCTTGATTACAGCGGCGATGACTTTGTTGATGAGCGCAGCGATTATTTTTGCTTTTGCGTGACGACGCGGCCCGCCTTCATCACGAAAGCGATCTGTTCGAGGCGAGCCACGTCAGCGAGCGGGTCGCCGGCGACGGCGATGATGTCGGCGAGCTTGCCCTGCGCGACCTCGCCGGTTTGATCGTCGATGCCCAGCAGCCGCGCGGCGTCGAGCGTGCCAGCGCGAATCGCTTCGGCCCGGCTCAGTCCAGCCTTCACCAGCCAGATGATCTCGCGCGCGTTGTGGCCGTGCAGACCGGCAACCGCGTCCGAACCGGCAACGACCCAGACGTCGGCCCGCTTTGCCCGCTTCAGGTTCTCAAGATTGTGGCTACGCAACCTCTCAAAGAACGCCCACGTCGATTCATCGAAGGCGAACTGGCTCTTGTGCTCAAGGTAATGCGTCGGCAGGTAAAGCGTCGGAACCAGCGCCGTGTGATGCTTGACCAGTAGCCCGATAGCTTCATCATCCAGAAACGAGCCGTGCTCGATTGACGCGCAGCCGCCTTCGACCGCCGCTTTGACGGCGGAAGCTTCGTGCGCGTGGACGGCGACCTTCAAACCGGCTCTGGCGGCCTCTTCAGTGGCGGCGGCAATCTCTTCACGGCTGATCAGCGGCACACCGCGCGGATCGACGCCTTCAAATATCTTGATGACATCGACGCCTTCGCTGACACGTTGACGAACGAGCTGGCGCATACGCTCAAGCCGCGCCGCCCTGTCGCCGCCGTAGAGATCATCAGGCATCAGCGGCTCGCCCGACACCAGCATACGCGGCCCTACGGCTTCGCCACGCTTCACGGCGTCGCGCAGTCGCAGGTCAACGCCGAGGCTGTCGCCGAGATTGCGAATCGTCGTGTAGCCGCCTTCGAGCGTGCGGCGCGCGTTGTCGGCGGCGGCACGCATTGTCGCTTCCGTGCCGCTCTCGCCTTCTGGCGGGAAATGGCCAGCGGCGTCGAAGTGATAGGTGATGTGCGTGTGCGCGTCGATCAAGCCGGGCAGCAGCGTCACGTCACCGAGGTCGATCACTTGCGCGCCCGCCGGCACAGCCAGCCGCTCGCCGGCGGCTTTGATGCGCTCGCCTTCAACTAAAACGACCGCGTTAGCAATCAACCGCCCGCTTCGGACATCGAGCAGTCGCGCGGCGCGCAGAGCGATCAACGAAGGCGCGGCTTGTTTCTCGGCGCGCTGAACCGGCGCGCAGGTCGGCGTGATGACGAGAAGCAGAAAGACGATGAAGCGGCGGGCGTAACGGCTAACCATACTTCAACGGTATCGCAGACGGCGAAGGTCGGCAACCGCGCCGCCTGCTCATTCGTCGCTGCGTTTGAGCGGCGTTCGAGTGGTAAAATAATTCTATGAACAAGGGGTATGATATCCAGGTGTCGCGCGCGCCCGATGGCCAGGTCATCTTCACGCGCGATGCGAATGTGCCGCTACAACATGAATGCGTCATCGTTAATGGCGAAGGGAGCGAAACGCCCGCCAATGTCGTGTTCATCCACCTACAGATTCTTCACGACGGCTCGCGCTTTCCCGTCTGGGTCTGCGAGTCGCCCGATATCATCAACGATCCGAATCTGGTCAGCCGCTTCACCATCGACCGCAAGGACGAGATCATCGCAGCCTTCAAGCAGTGGCAGGAGCGCCACCGCAATCGCTGACGGTGACGTTCAACAGGGCGCTCACTGAGCAGTGGAATAGCCTGTGCGACCGGCGAGGCTGGCGATGGCGACGGCAAGCTCTGTGAGATCGACCGGCTTCGGCACGTGCACCTGATAGCCGGCCACCAGCGCGCGTATGCGGTCTTCGCTGCGCGCGTAAGCAGTCAAAGCGATGGCCGGCGTGCGCGCCGCCGGCGTCGGCATCGCCCGCACTTTGCTGATGAGGCTGTAGCCGTCTTCGTTCGGCATGCCGATGTCGCTGACGAGTATGTCGGGCGGCCAGCGCCGCATCTCTTCGGATGATGCGCGACACGTCGAGCAGGTCGGCGATCAGTTGCGCCTGCGTCTTCGAGTTGCGCTCAATCGTTTCGTAGGCGATCAACTGCGCGTTCTCGTCCAACTGTCCTGTGCGCAGCAGCCGCGACCATCCCATAATCGCGTTGAGCGGCGTGCGCAGCTCGTGCGAAACGGTGGCAAGGAATTCATCCTTGGCGCGATTCGCTTCCTGAGCTTCGCGGTAGAGCCGCGCATTCTCGACCGCCTGTGCTGCCAGCCCCGCCAGCTTTTCAAGGAACTCACGGTCGGTTTCGCTGTAGCGCAGGTCTGATTCAGCGGTGACAAACGTGATGGCTCCAAGCGTGCTGGGAGCTGGGGGCTAGTAGAGGAAAGGCGCGAAGCGCTTCCCTTTCCCGCCAATCCCTAGCCCCTAGCCTCTAGCCCCTTTCTCGATGCGATAACGCAAGGTCGCGCCGATGCCGCCGACTTCTGCCAGCAAGCTGGCGTCTTCGATAAAGGTCACGGTTGCCGACGACGCCTGCGCGCGCTTGACCATCTCGTCGGCGACCATTCGCGGCTCGCTGATGTCTGTGCCCGGCTCGCCTTCAGTTGTGCTGTAGGCCGCGAGTATCTTCTTGACGCGCCCTTCGTCATAGGTGATCTGGCCCGGCGCGGCGCTGATCAACAGGTCGTCGGCCTGTCCATTCAACAACGCGGTCAGCGTATCGGCCACGCCGACCACCGCCAATCCATTGCCGCGATATTCGTTCAGCAAACGATTGACCTTCTCGGCGTCGGTCTGACTGTCGTGCTCTTTGAGCGCCTCCATCGAGCTTTGAAAAATCTCCGGCTCCGGCGCGTTGATGTCGAGGCTCAACACGTCGATCACCTTATCGGCGAGCTGTTGCGGCATCTGCTCGCGCAGCAGCGGAATTATCACGTCGTCGCCGGCGAGGATGACGAGCTCGGCCTTGTCTTCGCGCACGACGCGCTCCAACACCTCGATGACTTCCTTGGCGTGGTGCAGGTGATAATTGGCGAGATGGCGCTGGTAGCGCATCTGCGACCAGCCGCCGACTTTGGTGCGGTTGGTCTTGCGGTTCTTGATCTCTTCGCTGTCGAGCCTGGCCCCGCGCCCGAAGACGAAGATGCGCGCCGAGTTGGTATTGGCCACCAGCACAGCGTAACGCGGGTATTGATCCATCAATCGCGCGAGCGGGTAGAGATGCGGCTGTTCGTAAACAAACAGGCGGTTGTTTTCAATCGGCGCGTCGAGCTGAATGGTTTCAAAAAAGTCGCCCGCGCCGGCGCACGCGAAGATGGCGATACCGTTGGCAGATGGGCGCACTTCCGTATCAAGATAGGCGTTGATGCGTTCGACATCGCGGTCAAAGCTCTCGCGCTCCGGGCTGCCCGGCGCAAACGTGCGCGCTCGTTCGCGCAGCTCGTTACGCACAAAGGGGTGATAGTTGTCGTGCCCGTGCTCGTCGGGCTGCGCGTTCAGATACAGGCTGATGACCGGCAGGCCAATGGGATCGAATATCGATAGAAGCTCGACCAGTTCGGCGACAGATTGCATGCTCATTCCTCTTTTAAGACGACGTGATTCGGTACAGCTACGCCCACAATTCATGCATCAAGTGCAAGCCTGATGCCAGCACTCTCAACGATGGGCGCGGGCTATAAAGAGGTCGCCAGGCTGGCCACCAACATTTTGTAATTCCGCTTATGCCCCGGCTAAAGCGCGGTCAAGGTTAGACGCGGTAACATAGGGTTTGACAGCCGTTTGCGAAGAGTATAAGATGCTGACCCGTCACGTAATTCCGACGGCCTTTCAGGCGAGCGCAGGCAGACTGGCTCTCCTGTTGGGTTCTTTGCTCCACCCAATCGCTTTCAAAAAAGTTAAGAATGTTCCTGGAGGAATGATGATGATCAGTCACTACAAACTCTATCGCCCGTTAAGCGCGGCAATCATCTTTTTAATCCTGCTTGTCGCCGGCTCTTATCGAATCGTGCGGGCGTTCGATGCCGAGGCTAACCATCCAGCGGCTCCGGCATCCGCCGTGAATATCAGCGGCCAGGTTACTTACTGTGCGGCGGCGATTCCTCCAGGCGCGCCGAACGTGACGATGAATCTAACCGGCAGCGCGACGGCGATGGCGACCACCGATGCGTCGGGCAATTATACATTCGCCAGCGCCAACCTGCCGGCGGGCGGAACCTACACGGTGACGCCGACCAAGACCGGCGCGGTCAGCGGCCTCAACACCTCTGACGTTTCGCGCGTCCTGAATTTTCTGGCTGGCACCGCGACGCTGACCACCTGTCAGCAGACCGCTGCCGACACCAGCAAGAACGGCTCGATCAATACCACTGACGTTTCCCACATTCTCAACTTCCTGGCCGGCAATCCCCCCGTCGCCAGCAACCACACGGGCGAGTGGGTGTTCACGCCGCCGAGCAACACCTACGTCAGCATCGTCGCCGACCAGACCAACCAGAACTACAGCGCCATACTGCTCGGCGAAGTCACCGGCAACTGGACGCCTGCGGGACCGACGCCCGCCGAACTGCAACCCGTCTCGATGCAAACGCAGTCGGCAGCCGCACCGCTCGCAGTCACGGTGACATTGCCGACGGCCAGCGTCGCCAGCACGGTGACAAATTTCACGCTGCCGATCACGATCAGCAATACGACCGGCCAGAAGATTGACGGCTATCGTCTGCGCGTCGTTTATAACCCGGCGGTCATCAACATCACCGGCGTGGACACGACCGGAACTATGAGCGCCTCATACTCGGTCAGCGTCAACACCTCTGTATCTGGCGTTATTCAGATCGTCGCGGCAAGCGCAACTCAACTGACAGGCTCCGGCACGTTGATTAAGCTGACCGTTACGCGAGTGGGCGCGCAGGGAACATCAACGACCTTGCAGTTCCAGGCAGGCGGAACGTTCCCCGCCACAGAGTTCACCGATAGCACCGACGATACGATTGTGCCTTCAACTGGAGCGAGCGGCAGCGTCACGGTCGGCGCAGCGCCCACCGCCGTCAAGCTCGAAGAGTTCACCGCCACAGGCTACGGCGACAGCGTCTACCTGACGTGGAAGACCGGGCACGAAGTCGATAGCGTCGGCTTCAACATCTACCGCGATGATAATGGCAAACGCACGCGGGTCAATTCGCAGATGATCGCCGGCTCGGCCTTGATGGCCGGCCCCGGACTGGCGCTTCAAGCCGGTCGCAATTACGCCTGGAGCGACGGCGTGTCGCTCAATCGCAAGTCGCATTACTGGCTCGAAGAGATCGATATGAGTGGCCGCAGCAAATGGTACGGCCCTGTCTCGATCACCGATTCAGGCCGTGACCGCGCGCCGGTTGATGGCGGGCGCGCAAGACTCTTGAGCGCGCTCGGCAGCCAATCGCCCGCCGGCTCGACGCAAGTCGAAGCGCGCGCCGCGATGCCTCAGGCTTCGGCCAACCGGCTCGACGCGCAGGCGCAGGCCGTCGGCCAGACCGCCCTCAAGCTCGGCATTCGTCAGGAAGGACTCTACCGCATCACGCAGCCCGAACTGATCCGAGCCGGTCTTGATCCCAACACCGACCCGCGCCTCTTGCAGCTTTTTGTCGATGGACAGCAGATGCCTTTGGCCGAAGTCAACACCGCAGGCGGCAGGCTCGATACCAACTCGGCAGTCGAGTTCTACGCCACCGGCATGGACTCTGCCGTCACCGACACGCGCGCTTACTGGCTGGTCGTCGGCAAAGAGCCGGGCCTGCGCATACAGCAGAGCAAAGGCAAGGCGAAGAATAAAGCCGCCGCG
This sequence comes from Blastocatellia bacterium, assembly GCA_045807725.1. Taxonomy (GTDB): domain Bacteria; phylum Acidobacteriota; class Blastocatellia; order UBA7656; family UBA7656; genus DATENM01. Next base: position 74,030 of record JBJMGV010000017.1, read on the forward strand.
CCGAACTTCGCTTACACGGTCGAACGCCGTGACCGCTCGGTCTACTTCTCGTCGCTGAAGAATGGCGATAGCGAAAACTTCTTCGGCCCGGTCATCACGCAAGGCCAGGTCGAACAGAAACTCGCGCTCGCGCGCCTGGATAAGTCTGGGCCTGCCGCCGAAGTCGAAGTGGCGCTGCAAGGCGTCTCGCTCACCGCGCATCGCGTCAGCGTCGAAGTCAACGGCGCGAAGGTCGGCGAATTGACCTTTGACGGGCAGGCGAACCGCGCCGCTAAATTCTCGGTTCCGACCGCCTTGCTCAGCGATGGCGACAACACGGTGACGCTTGCGAGCTTGAACAATCAGACCGATGTGAGCCTGGTTGATTACGTCCGCATCACCTATGCGCGCAGCTTTGTCGCCGACAATGATTCGCTGCGCTTCATCGCCGGCAAACAGCCGATCACGGTTGATGGCTTCAGCACGGCGGCGATTCACGTGTTCGACGTGACCGACCCGGCCAATGTAAGCGAGATTACCGGCAAGATTCAATCGGGCAAATCCGGCTACGCGGTGACGCTGGCGGCGAGCGGCAGCGGGAGAACGCTGATCGCTACGACCGAAACGGCTTTCCGCAGCCCCGACGCGATAGCCGCGCGCCAGTCCACCAACCTGCGCCAGGAGCTTCCCGGCACGGATATGGTGATGATTACGCGCAAGGAATTCTTCGACAGCTTGCAACCGCTGGCCGAGCTGCGCCGCGCGCAGGGGCTTTCGGTCGCGCTGGTCGATGTCGAAGACATCTACGACAGCTTCAGCTTCGGGCAGAAGACGCCGCAAGCGATCAAAGACTTCATGGCCTACGCGCGCGCCAGCTATAAGACGGCGCTGCGCTATGCCTTGATCGTCGGCGATGCCAGTTACGATCCGAAGAATCATCTCGGCCTCGGCAACTACGATATGGTTCCGAGCCGATTGATCGACACGGCGGCGATGGAGACGGCGAGCGACGAATGGTTCGCGCCGGTCGGCACGGACGGCGCGGCGCAAGTGGCCATCGGGCGACTGCCGGCGCGCACTATCACGGAAGCGGCGGCGATGGTCGCCAAGCTGTTGCGCTACGAACAGTCCACGCCTTCCGACAGCGTCGTTCTGATAGCTGATCAGGGCAGTGACTTTGACTTTGGCAGCGTCAGCAGCGAACTGCGCGCGCTCGCGCCGCACGCGACGAAGGTCGAAGACCTGCGGCGTGGGATGGACTCGGACGAGGCGTTGAAGAGCCGCTTGATTCAGGCATTGAACGGCGGGCCGAAGCTGGTCAATTACATCGGTCACGGCTCGGTCGATCTGTGGCGAGCGAACCTGTTGACGGATGCGGACGCCAATGCTTTGACCAATCAAGATCGGTTGTCGGTCTATGTGATGATGACCTGCTTGAATGGCTACTTCCACGACGCGGCGATAGACAGCCTGGCCGAGTCGCTGGTGAAGTCGCCGGGTGGCGCAGTCGCGGTCTGGTCTTCGTCAGGCATAAGCACGCCGGGCGAGCAGGCCAGGATGAACGCCGCGCTCTACAAGGTGCTGTTCGGCGACGGCGGCGCGGGCCTGACACTGGGCGAAGCCATCAGCCGCGCGAAGCTGGCAGCGGCGGACGACGATGTTCGCAAGACGTGGACGCTGATCGGCGACCCGTCGATGCGGCTCCGCTAGCAGCGCAAGACCAGTAGACACCGCAGAGGGCGCAAAGGGCGCAGAGGTTGTTGAAGCCTCTGCGCCCTTTGCGCCCTCTGCGGTTTTATTCGTTCAATCGTCAAGCACGAGACGAGCTACTGCGGGCTGTTCAATATCTTTATCAAATCCGAGCCGTCGGCGTAGACGATGTTGGCCACGCGCCAGCCAGCCTCAGTGTGGCGCAAGCGGAACTTGATTGTCTCTGGACTGCCCCCATTGCGGAAGGTGACGGTGACGGTCGATTCCTGATCGTTGCCGACGGCGGTGTTGATCAAGAAATTGGTGATCTGTGTGTCCTGCGCATTGTATAGCGGGTCGAAGTCGAGCGGGCCGACCTCATCCGACTTCGTCGTCAGTATCTTCCAGAGCAGGTCGGCGAGTTTCTTATCGAAGAACTTCTGCAACACCGCGCGGCTCTTGCCCGCGAGGATCGGCCCATTGCCATTCTTGTGAACTCGGTAGAGTTCTTTGACGAACGCCGTCGGAGAATCCACCGCTGGCTTCGCCTGTTGAACAATCGGGGCGGCGGCAGCGCCGAGACAACAGGCCAACAGAACGACCGCCGCCAGAGGTGCATAGCTTTTTTGCGAGTGCGTCATAGGGACTGAGCGTACACATCTTTTACTCGCAAGTCTACCGGCGGCTCACGCCCTGCTCTTCACGATTTGCTGTTGCAGCCGTTCGGGCATTTCCAGTAGCCCTTCGGAAATCGCAGGCCGCGCTTGATGACCTGCCAGACGGCGCGGCAGCGGGCGCACTGCAACTGGTGTTGCTGTTGGTTGAGAAGGATCACCCCAACCTTCTGCATCTGGCTCTTTGAAAACTCGTACGGATACTGCATTCCCCACACCCCTGCTCGTTGATTGAAACTTCCCGGACATAGTTAGCCTTAAGCTTCGGCGCAGCGGCCCACATCGCTTGCGCCAATTGAACCAAAGCGCGACGCGTTGCCAATCACCAATGCGGCTCTGACGGTTCTCAAAATTTCCTCCGCCGGCCTCATAAATAAAGATGATTTGCCCGGCGCAAAGGGGATGATTGCAAATTGGTTGCGAACAGAATTCAGCGGCGCGGCGACCATCTCATCGGTACGACTTTTTACAGTTCAGATACATGCCGGTGATGCAGGCGGCTCGCGCCAGTGCTAGGATGGGTTATAGGGAAGAGGTGGTTGATTCCCGCAAATTCTATGAGGAGAAACTCGATGAAGTTTGAGAAACGAATTTTGACGGCGGTCGTGTTGTCGCTGATGGCTGCCGCCAGCCTGTTTGCCGTGCCCAGGATAGCCGCCGACTCCGGCGATGATGCGAAACATGAGATCACCGCGCAGGAGCTGAAGCAGCGCCTCGATAAAGGCGAAAAGGTCATTATCCTCGACGCGCGTCACGACCTCAACGGCCAGATCATCAAGAGCGCGCTGCACGTGCCGATGGACCAGCTCGAAGCGTGGGCCAAGAGCGTCGATAAGAAGGCGGTCATCGTCACCTACTGCACCTGCCCGCACGACGAAGCCGCCGAAGCCGAAGTGAAGTCGCTGCAAGACTGGGGCTTTCAAAACGCCTATTCGCTCAAAGGCGGGATGAACGCGGCGCGCACCGCCGGGCTGGAGATTGTCGCGCCGACCGAGTAACCACACACACGGGCCGCCGCCTTCGCGTGCGGCTACAGGTTGCTTTTTAATTTGAACCATTCCGCTTGGGGTCGCTGCTTTCTGGGGCGGCCTCTCGCTTTATCATCGAGCCGACGTTGCCCGCCAGGCAGTTCTTCGCTAATCTCACAACTTGATGGCTTCAAATCAAAACACACCGCGCGCCGTGCTCTGGGATGTAGACGGCACGCTGGTTGACTCGCTCGAATACCACTGGCAGAGCTGGCGCGAAGCGCTCTCAGGCGAAGGCTACACGCTGACACGCGAGCAATTTCTTTCGACTTTCGGACGGCGCAACGACGAGATACTGCGCGCCTACTTCGGCGACGACATCACGCCGGAGCGCATCACGCGCATCAGCCTCGATAAAGAAGAAGCGTACCGCGAGATGGTGCGGTCGCGCGGCATCGAGGCGCTGCCCGGCGTGCGCCGCTGGCTGCATCAGTTGAAAGCCGACGGCTGGCGGCAGGCGGTCGCCTCAAGCGCGCCGCCGCTGAACCTCGAGGTCATTCTCGCGGCGCTCGACGTGAACGATTGCTTCGACGCGATTGTCTCTGCCGAAGAGGTCGAGCGCGGCAAGCCCGACCCGCAAATCTTTCTCGCCGCCGCCGCCAAGGTGCAGACGCCGCCGGCGCGCTGCATCGTCGTCGAAGACGCGCCTGCCGGAACCGAAGCCGCGCGCCGCGCCGGTATGCGCGCCATCGGCGTGCTAACGACGCACGCGCATCTCGACGCAGACCTCGTGGTGCGGTCGCTCGACGAACTGGATACGGCGGCCTTCGCCTCGCTGCTCGAAGGCTGATGAGGAAGGCAAGCCGGGCGCTCAAGTCAGAATGGAGTTAAGGTTACTCAGAACATTTCGGGCCGTCTCCGATGCCGGTTCGTTCACGCAGGCGGCGGCGCGCATTCATCTGACGCAGGCTGCCGTCAGCGTGCACATACGCCAGCTCGAAGACGAGATCGGCACGCCGCTCTTTCTGCGCGTCAACAAGAAGCTCTACCTGACGGAAGCGGGCCGCGCGCTGCTCGATCACGCCGAGACGATCCTGCGCGCGCACGACGAGGCGAAGGCGGCGCTCGCCAGTCTCGGCCAGTCATCGCGCGGGCGCTTGCGCATCGGCGTCACCTCGACGACCTTCACCTTAGAGCCGCTGCCTGAAATTCTCAGCGAGATCAAGCGCCGCTTTGCCCTGCTCGACCTGCTGGTCGTCGGCGGCACGAGCGAGCACGTTGTCGAAGAGATTCTCGCCGGCCACCTTGATGTTGGCATTGTCTCGCTGCCGGTCGAGGCCAACGACCTGACGACTGAAACGCTGCGCAGCGACCGGCTGGTCGCGGTGATGAATCCCGCGCACCGTCGCGCCGGCGATAAGAGCATCTCGGTCGAAGCGTTGGCCGCCGAGCCGCTGATCCTGAGCGAGCACGGCGGCAACACGCGCCGCCTGCTCGACCTGTTTTTCGAGAAGCATCACCTGGAGCCGAACATCATTATGGAGTTGCAGCGCACCGAAGCGATCATCAAGATGGTCGAGCTTGGATTCGGCGTGACGATCTTGCCGCAGGGCGCTGTGCGGACAGGTGTGGCGCGCGGCACGTTGCGCGCCGTGCCGGTCAACGGACTCGACGTGCGCTGGCAATTCGGCGTCGCTTACCTGAAGAGTGATTACGTTGCGCCGGCGCTCGATTCGTTCTTAAAACTCTGCCGCGCCTACATCGCCGAAGGGCGCGGCCAGCACAGCGGCGAATGAGGAAGAAGCAACCACAGATGAACACAGATGGACACGGATTAAAGAAAGAGCGGCATTCATCCCTTCTTTTGCATCTGTGTTTCTCTGTGTTCATCTGTGGTTCCATTTCTTCTCAGCCCCGGCTTGCGTTAGAATAAGTGCAGCAATCCAACAAAGGCTCAAGCAAACAATGGCAAGCGAATCTCTGACAAGCGACCGTCACGACCGCCGGCTGAAAGACCTGCGCATATCGGTCACTGACCGCTGCAATTTTCGCTGCACCTATTGCATGCCTGATGATGAGTACGTGTGGTTCGCGCGGAGCGAGATTCTCAGCTTTGAAGAGATCAGCCGGCTCGCGCGCCTCTTCGTTGCTCTGGGCGTTGATAAAATTCGCCTGACCGGCGGCGAGCCGCTCATCCGCCGCGACCTCGACCGGCTTGTCCGACAACTCGCGGCGATTGATGGATTGCAAGACCTCTGCTTGACGACCAACGGCTCGCTGCTCGCCGAGAAAGCTGAACCGCTTGCTGCCGCCGGACTCAAACGACTCAATGTAAGCTTGGATACACTCGACCCGCAGAAGTTCGCGCGCATACGCCGGCGCGGCGATCTACGCCGTGTGCTCGAAGGGTTGTTTGCGGCGAAGTCGGCGGGCTTTCGCTCGATCAAGCTCAACGCCGTCATCGAGCGCGGCGTCAACGAAGACGACATCCTGCCGCTCGTCGAGTTTGCCCGCGAGCATCAGTTCACGATGCGCTTCATCGAGTATATGGACGTGGGCAACGCCAACCGCTGGCTCTCGGACAAGATGGTCTCGAAGCGCGAGATTCTGGAGACGATTCACGCGCGCCACCCGTTGCGCGAAATCGGGCGTTACGAAGCGAGCGCGCCGGCGGTCGATTATGAATTTGAAGATGGCAATGGCACAGTCGGCGTTATCGCATCCGTGACCGAGCCATTCTGTGGCGGCTGTACGCGCGGACGACTGACCGCCGATGGCAAGCTCGTGACCTGTTTGTTTGCCGAATCCGGCCACGACCTGAAAGGCTTGCTCCGCAGCGGCGCGAGCGACGCCGAGATCACCCAGTTTATCAGCGGCGTGTGGAGTCGCCGCGATGATCGCTACTCGGATGAGCGACTTGAAGCGATGCGCTCGCCTTCCGGTTACGAGGCGAAAGAACGGCGCAAGCTCGAAATGATCACGCTCGGCGGCTGACCTGCAATGCCCGACAATGCCTGCCCGTTATATCATCCACAGACTCGCGCGACGATTGACGGAGGCCGCGCCGTTGGGCTAATGTCGTGAGCGTCGTACGGCTCTAATTCGCCGCTATTCCGTCGAGATTCATCATCACAGGGACGCTGACTCACCGGCTCAGCTTCAGCTTCCGAAGGAGCGCGCTTATGAAGAAAGTCATCCTTGTCGCGGTCGCCTGTCTCTTCGCCGCCGCCTTCCTCGTCACTGCGTCAACTCGCGCGAGCGACAGTAAGCGCACGCTCGTCTTCACCAAAGACATCGCGCCCATCCTGCAAAAGCGTTGCGAAGAATGTCACCGCCAGGGCGGCAGCGCGCCGATGTCGCTGGTGACGTACGAAGAGACACGGCCTTGGGCACGCGCCATCAAAGAGCGCGTCAGCCGCCGCGAGATGCCACCCTTTCACGCGACCGGCGCGCTGGGCCGCTACGTCGGCGACCCGCGACTGACCGACGAAGAGATCAGCACGATTAGCGCGTGGGTGGACAATGGTGCGCCGAAAGGCAATCTCAAAGACAGCCCCGCGCCGCGCCAGTGGAAGAATGATTGGGCGCTCGGCACGCCCGACATTATCGTCAAAGCCAAACAGCCGTACACCATCAAGGCCGGCGGCAAAGATCAGTACGTCTTCTTCATGTTCGATTATGTTTTTCCTGAAGACACCTGGGTCAGCTCGATTGAGACGCGGCCCGGCAACCCGCGCGCCGTGCATCACGCGAACACGCATCTGGTGCCGCCGATGATCAAGGTTCCCGAAGAAGGATACATCGCCGGCGACTTTGACCCGACCGCGCGCGGCACGATTATGGTGGCGGGCTGGGCGCCCGGCGTGACGCCGGTGATGCTGCCCGAAGGCACGGCGGTTCGCATCCCTAAGGGGTTGCGGCTCGGCATACAGATTCACTACGCGCCGGCGGCGAAAGAGACGACCGACCAGACCGAGGTCGGCATCTACCTGGCAAATGGGTTGGTCAAGAAGAACCTGCGCGTGCTGTTCGGCGACCGCAAAGATATTGAGATCGCGCCGGGCGAAGCCAATCAATCATTCGTAGCGAAAAATACATTCACGACCGACGCGGTGATCCGCTTCATGCATGTCCATATGCACCTGCGCGGCAAGGCGATGACGATGCGCCTGACTTATCCCGACGGTCGCAAGGAAGACGTGTTAGAAGTGCCGAGCTATGATTTCAACTGGCAGCGCGTCTATATGCTGAAAGAGCCGCTGCGCGTACCGAAAGGCACGACCGTCGAGTTCATCGGAACCTATGACAACAGCGCCAAAAATAGATTCAACCCCGACCCGACGAAGACCATTCACTGGGGTGAGAAGACGACCGACGAGATGATGCAGGGCCGCATCTTTTACGAAGCGGCGGACGAGAACCTCAACGTCTGGGTGAAGAAGGGCCGCCCCGTCGCCGCGCCCGAAGCCGTCAGCAAAGGCCAGTAGCGCGCCGCGTCAGTCGGTCATTTGCGCCGTGCCGGTGATGTCTTCACCCGCGACCAGGAGGAATTCATTTTTCGCCCCGCGAATGCGGCTCTCGCGGTAGGGCCGGTAGGCTTCGCTCTCATAAAAAGCGACGGCGGCTTCTTTGGAAGGCCACTCAATCAAAAGGAAAATCTGCGGCAGCTTTCGCTCGCCTTCGATCCTCTCGACGTTCGAGGTGCGCGCCAGGTATCGGCCACCGCTCTGCTCGACCATCTTCGTCACGTTCTGAACGTAAGCCGAAACCCAGCCGCGATCCGTGACCTCGATTTCGGCAACGCTGTAATACTTCATGCGAGCCTCCAATGCCGTATGAGTTGAATGGCCGCGTCTTTCTAACGCTCCCGCTCAGCTTATCAAAGGAACCTGATATTGCCAGCTTACCGACACTGATTTTGATAGCTATCTCCCACAGACTGGCAACGCTCAAAAACTTTTCGTTCGCCTGGTCTTCAATCAACGCACGGGCATGGGTGCTGAGATTGGAATTGCCCATGATGAACCAGAGAAAAGTATGGGTGTCGAGCAGAATCTTCATTTCAGATATTCTTCAAAGTCTTGGAGTGGTTCGTCAAAGTCATCTGACATGGTTATCAAGCCTTTGGCACTGCCAAACTGTGGGCGTGGTTTCATCATTGGAACAGGTACAAGCTTCACAAGGTGCTGCGGGTCTTTCGCAATAATGATCTCTTTACCCGCAACGGCAGCGTCTATGAGGTCAGGTAAGTTTGTTTTTGCCTCTTCAAGACTCACATGGTGCATATCGTTTACCTTTTGCTTGAAAGAATAACATATTCGGATTAGCCGAGACCAAGATGCCCCACTACTTCTTCTGCGGCGCGGGGGTCGCGGCTTTTGCATTCAATTGCATGATGCGCTCAATCTCGTCGGGCGCGGACGGGATGGCGCGGCTCATCTTCACCAGTCCTTTATCAGTGACTAAGTAATCGTCTTCGATGCGCACGCCGAGCTTCTCTTCGGGGATGTAGATGCCCGGCTCGATGGTGAAGACCGAGCCGACCGGCAAGCCGCCGTAATTGCCTACGTCGTGCACGTCCATGCCGAGCCAGTGGCCAAGCCCGTGAATGAAATAACGATCAAGCGTGTTGCCCTCGCGGTCGCGCAGCGGGCTGGCCTTGATCGTCTCGCGCGCCACCTGATTCAACTGCGCGAGGGTCGTGCCCGGCTTGTAGGCGCGCTCGGCGGCACGCTGCGTGTCCAGCACCAACTGATAAATCTCGCGCTGGCGCGGCGTGAACCTGCCCGACGCCGGATAGGTGCGCGTGATGTCGGCGGTGTAATAGCTGAACTCTGCGCCGATGTCTACGACAACCATGTCGCCCGCGTCAATCTTCTTGCGATTCTGGTCATAGTGCAGCACGGTCGAATAAAAGCCTGAGCCGACGATAGAAGGAAAGCCGGGACGTTCAGCGCCGTTGCGCGTGAACGCGGCTTCGAGCGCGGCCTGCACTTCGTACTCGAACGCGCCGGGGCGAATCTGCGCGGCGGCGGCACGCTGGGCTTCGCCGGTAATATCAATCGCTTTTTGCAGCAGGGCGATCTCCGCCGCCGACTTCACCTTGCGCATCTCGGCAATGATGGGCGCGACGTTGACGATCTGTATGCCGGGATAGTTCTGCCGCATTGTCGCAGCAAACGTCGTTTCGCGTTGAATATCAACCGTCGAGCCTTGCGCAACAACCGTGTAAAGCTTCGGCGCGGGCTGACCGCTGCCCGGTTTGAACAACGAGTTGAGCGTGTTATTCAACGTCTTGAGGTCGGCGACTTCTTGAAAGCCGAAGGCGGCCTGGCCTTCCGTGCCCGGCCCGATCTGCGGCCCCGTCCACTTTTCTTGAAACAGGTTTCGCGCCGGAATCAAGAGCGTCTCCTGCGCCGGCCTTTCGCCGATGACGCCAGCCGGCACGAGCACTAGCGTCGCGTTCGGGGTTTCGACGCCGGTGAGGTACATAAAATCATTCTTCTGACGGAAGCGACCGACTTCGCCGAACTCGTCTTCGCGCGCACCGATCATCACGACAACGCCGTCCTTGAGGCGCGACATCAACTGCTGGCGGCGAGCGCGGTACTCGGCTTTGGTAATACCGGCGAGGCGCTCATCATCCGCTGCTCTGGCGGGCTGAATGACTGATGACACATTGCCGAAGATGATAAACGCGGTGAGCACAATAAACGCGGCGCGCACACCGGCGGCGCATGACAGGCGAAAGTTGAGACGCATCGGGTTCTCCTCAGAAAGGAATGATAGGCACCGAAGTTAAGCATAGCTGAAACAGGGGCCGGGTGTCAGGGGCCGGTGGTCAGTGGCCAGTGGTCAGTGGTCAGTGGTCAGTTGATAGTTGATAGTTGATGGTTGTGAGTTGATGGTTGTGAGTTGATAGTTGATAGTTTCCCAAGCTCCGTCAGGAGCGCAAGGTTTATAGTAACGTGGGCGGTTTAATCTGCAAGCTCCGTCAGGAGCGCGATGTTTATAGATATGGCTGAAGTAAAAGACGAAGCCCCGTAGGGGCGCAATGTCTACATCACGCTCCTGACGGAGCTTGCATCATTGATTGCATCGTTGACTATAAACATCGCGCTCCTAACGGAGCTTGAGGAACTATCAACTATCAACTGACCGCTGACCACCGGCCCCCGGCCCCTGACTCCCGGCCCCTGCCTCCTGCCTCCTGCCGTGTTACAATCTTCAAGCGGGGGCGAGATTGATTGAAAGCGAGTGACCGGTGTGGCGAAGAAGACGACGAAGATTACTATTGAGATTGAGAAAGAGAAGCTGCGCCAGCGCGAGCGCGCGCCCATCCTGCCGACGAAAACAATCGACGACAAGCGCCGCCGCCAGACGCGTGATAAGCACAAGAAAGATTTGCGCCGCCTCAACGATGAGTCCTGATCCGCCTCGCGCTCACCATATGACCGGCTTGCCGTCACGTTTGTAAATCACACCACTTTTCATCACGAAGGCGACATTGGCGAGCAGCTTGATGTCACGAGTCGGGTCGCCCTGCACGGCGACGAGGTCGGCGAAGCGACCCGCCTGAACGCTGCCGATATTATTCGTCTGGCCGAGCAAGTCCGCCGCATTGCGCGTTGCCGCCAGTATCGCTTCGACGGGCGGCATACCGGCCTCAACCATATATTCAAATTCTCTGGCGTTCTGGCCGTGCGGGTAAACGCCGGCGTCCGTGCCGAAGGCGATCTTCACACCGGCGCGATAGGCTCTGCCAAATGCGTTTTGAATCAGCGGCCCCGCCTTCAAGGCTTTCTCGGCGATGCGCGGCGGGAAAAAGCCCGGCACTCTCGCGGCATTCTCTACGGTCTTGCCGGCGATGATCGTCGGGACGAGGTAAGCGCCCGTCTTCTTGAATAGCGTGATCGCTTCGTCGTCAAGAAACGAGCCGTGCTCGATGGAATCAATGCCGGCGCGCAATGCCGCCTTGATGCCTGCCGCGCCGTGCGCGTGCGCCGCGACCTTCATGCCGAGCAAGTGCGCCGCGTCGATGATGCCCTTCATCTCTTCAAAGGTGAGGTGTTGTTCAAGGCCCGCGTCCGACAGCGACAGCACGCCGCCGGTCGCCGCGATCTTGATGAGGTCAGCGCCGTACTTGGCGTTGTAACGCACAGCGCGCACGCCGTCTTCGGGCGAGTTGACGACACCTTTGCGGAAGTCGGGTTCGGGCAGCAGGTCTTCGCGGACTCCGCCAGTCGGGTCAACGTGGCCGCCGGTGATGCCGAGCGCCTGCGTGGCGACGAACATTCGCGGCCCGGTGATTGTGCCGGCGTTGATCGCGTCGCGCAGGCTCACATCAACGAAGCTGTTCGCGCCGACATCGCGCACAGTGGTGAAGCCAGCCATCAACGTCGCGCGCGCGTAAACGGTCGCGGTCAGCGCAATCGCCGATGTGCGGCGAGAGAGGTTCGCCAGCGGCGTGCTGTTATCGCGTCCCAGTTGCATCGTGAGATGCGTGTGACAGTCGATCAATCCCGGCATCACGGTCACATCGCCGAGGTCAATGACTTCAGCGCCGTCAATCGTCGCGCGACCATCGCGCACTTCGCGTATACGATCTTTGTCGATGATGATGCTGACGTTGGCGCGCACGGTGTTCGACGTGCCGTCGAGCAAGCGCGCGGCATAGACGACCTTGACGCCGGTGGCTTGCGGCGACTGCGCGTTGGCCTGCGGCAACTGAGTGAGCAGAAGGACGGCGAGCAGGATAAGCCCCGCCAGCGTTTGGCGAATTGAGAAGTTGCGCATCGGTGTTCCTCTTAACGGTTGGTTAGACTGATGAGCCTTGCTTACGGTCTTTGCCTGTCACGCTTCACTTGTGACTTGTCACGCAGCCGGTCACACCAGCAGCATGGCGATGCTGGCAACCGCCATCACTACGGCAGTGATCCATCCCAAAATTTTAAGCAGCGGCGAGTTCGTGCGCTCACCCATAACGCGCTGGTCGCTCGTCAGCAACGTGACCAGCACGATCAGCGGCGGCGCGAGCACGCCGTTGACGACCGCCGCGTAAAACAGCATCTTCACGGCGCTCACCTTCATCGCGCTGAACGCCAGCCCCAACAATACGGATACGGTCAGCACAGCGTAAAACTTCGATGCAACGTGCGGCTTGTCGTTGAGCGAGCCGCGCCAATGCAACGCTTCGGCGACGGCGTAAGCCGCCGAGCCGGCGAGCGCCGGAATCCCCAGCATCCCTGTGCCGACCAGTCCGACCGTGAATAAAAGGTAAGCCAGATTACCAGCCAGCGGGCGCAGCGCTTCGGCGGCCTGTCGCGCCGACCCGATGTCGCGCTGGCCGTTGGCATATAACGTTGCGCCGGTTGCGACGATGATGAAGTACATCACGACGCCGGCGAAGACCATGCCAGTGGTCACGTCACGACGTGCGGCGCGCAGTTCTTCATTGGTCGCGCCGCGCCGCGCTTGAACTGTCTTGCGGCCCTCGGCGCGTTCTTCTTCGACTTCCTGCGCCGTCTGCCAGAAGAAGAGGTAAGGCGAGATCGTCGTGCCGAGTATCGCCACGAAGGTGGCAAGGTAGTTTGGACTCCATTCGATCTGCGGCACGAATGTAGCCCGCAACACGTCAGGCCAGTGCGGGTGCGCCAGAAAGGCGGCGGCGATGTAAGCGAACAAGACCAGCGTCAGCCACTTGAAGATGCGCGCCATATGCCGGTAGCTCGACCACACGAGCAGCGCGATGATTAGCGCGGCAAACACCGGCGTCCACACCAGCGCGTGCAGGCCGGTCATCATCTCCATCGCCTCGGCC
>JBJMGV010000018.1:0-84936 GCA_045807725.1 Blastocatellia bacterium
AGTATCTCTCGCACGGTGTGAGCGAATCCATAATGCAGCCATCTGGGGACAGCGTCCCAGAAGGTCCTGAGATGCTTCGTGTTTCGGCTGCTGAGATTTTGCGGTGTGCCCACGTCTTGCGGCGGAGCGAATCGCTTGAAGAAGTAATCGTTCGTCGGGCGGAAGAAAGGTCCGTTGCCATCCACAGTCGATTCGCTAATGACTCCCGGCTCGTGAATGTTGTAATCCTGGAACGTGTCATCCACCACGCCATTAGTCATCTTGTTGCCGTTGTGATGGCAATCGGCGCAGCCCGCGCCGCCTTGCGCGACTTTGTTAGTGAAGATCTGTTTGCCGCGCGCGATCATCGCCGCTTCGGTCGAATCGGGAAACTGCGTCAATGGATTCGGCAAGCGCCGCACTTCGTTCTGCGACCAGAGAATTTGCAGATAAGCCATATCGTAATAGCCGAGCTTGAACGCCTTGCCCGACAACTCAGGCCGGCCAATCGCGCGCGAATCCTCTTCGGTCTTACGCAGCACGTAATCTTCGCGCGCTCTGAAACGATCAACCTGATTCGCTTGCGGGAAGAGCGGCGTCGGCGCGCGTTCGCCCAGCAGGACTTCGCCGTTGCAGGCCGACGCGTAGGCCATAAAGTCATTGTTCAAGCCTTCGTACCATTCGGGCCAGTTGTCGGAGATGTCTTTGTTCTGCGGGCAGACCTTGACGCCGCCGACGGCGTTGGCCGCGACGTTCCACTGGCAGCCATCCTGCCGCCCATCCCAGTGACAGAAGCCGCAAGACTTCTGGCCGTCATCCGAATAAGCCGACGAGAAGAACCAGCGCAACCCGACTTCTTCGTCCGTCGCAAACAAGCCCTGCCCATTGCTGCCTGTGGTCGGGTCGGGCGTGTTGTTGGTCACACCGACCGTCACATAACCGGCGCGCGTCAAGATGCCTGCGGGGCTGAAGCTCAAGAACGACACGTCTTCGGTTTGAAAGTTGGCGACGTAAACCTGGCTGCCGTCGGGCGAGACTTCGATGCCCTGCGGCGTGATGCCGCCGGTCAGCTCGATGGCCAGCGGCGTTAGAATCTGCGACGGGTCAGCCGGGTTCTGATTGATGCGGAACGCTTGCACACGCTCATTGTGCGCGAAGCTAACGAACAGGTAATCGCCCTTGACGACCATCTGTTCAGGGCCGCTGCCTTTGATGATCTTCTGCGCGTCGGCGTGATCGTGCAGATCAACATATTGACCGGGCACAACCAGTTGCGACAGGTCGCGGCCTTCGTCCACATAGCGATAGACAAAAAGATTGGTCGTCGTGTCAAAGATGTTCAGCTCCGAGCCGATATCATCAAAGGTCGTCGCCTTCGTCGCGTCGGTCATCACCGGCGTGTAACCGAGCGGCTGGCCGTTATTCTTAATCGCCACGCCGTTGGCGTCTTTCGTCGGCAGGCCGTGACCCGACTCAGGCCCGTTGAGCCGGGTGTTAGTCTCCTGACCCGAAGCGATGCCCCAGCGACCGGCGACCTTCACATCGGTAGCGAGGCCGCCGAGCGGCAGCACCTTAATCAACGTGTTCGCGTCGCCCGCTACGTTGATGGCGGCAATCGTGTGGCCGATGGTGTTGGCGACGTAGAGCGTGCGGCCATCGGCGCTCAGATCGAGGTCGCGCGGGTTGGCGCGTTCAAGATCGGTCGTGCCCGTAGGAATCTGCGCGATCTCGGTGAAGAACGGGCCGGGGTCAACGCGAAAGGCGCGCACCTGATCGTTGAAGCGGTCGGTGATGTAGAGGCGCGTGCCGTCCTGGTTGAAGATGACCTTCTCGCCGTAGAAGCCGGTCTGGAATTCGCCAAGGATTGTGTCGGTCGCGGTGTCGATGACGCTGGCGAAATTGCCGAGCATATTCAGCACGACGACGTAAGGGCGCGGGTAGATGGCGGTGTTGAGCGGCGACACTTTCACGCCGATGGGCCGCGTGCCGTGCCGCTGTCCCGCAGGGCGCAGGTCGATCCATTTCATCACGCGTTGATTGCGCGCTTCAACAACGGCGACGCGCCAATCGGGATAGCCTTCGCGTCCGGGCAGCGTGACGTAAAGCTTGCTGCCGTCGGCTGTGAGCGCCAGCGCGCGCGGCTCGCTGCGAAACGGCTGCTTGCGATTAGGCCAGAACTGGTTGCCGCTTTTCACTACGGGGTTGTTCGGGTCGATGCGCGTGCCGGGGTCGGGTCGCCCATCGATGTAGCTCGCGCCGAACATGATCTTGGTGAAACGCGGCAAGCCGCCGCGCTCGCCCGCTGCCTCTGGCCCGACGATCTCTTTAACCGGGTCGGAGGTCGGGCCGGTGATGATGCGGCCCCGCGAGTCCGTCTTAACCGCAGTGGTGAAGAAGCGCAGGTTGAATGGCGCTTCCGGCGGCGGCTCTAGAATCTTGCGCTCGAATGGCGCGGACAGCGTTGCCGCAAATGGCGCAGCGCTGGTGTGGAATAAGAAGGAGGCCAGTCCCGCCGCAACCATCACGGCGATGACGAGCCATTGGATTCGTCGCTTCATACCAATAACCTCCGAGGAAGAGTTTCAACGTTCGTAGGTGAACGCAGAGGTAGATGAATCAACAGGGCAGAGAAATCCCGTAAGGCCAGCTTCATCGATGGCCTTTGGTATCGGCGAGTCAGTGATGTTCTGGTCGTTACTGAGTCGTGCGAAAACGGATGAACCCGGATACTCCTCTTGCTCGTTGATTCAGAGTCGTCTGTACCTGTCCGCAAACCGGCAGGGACACCCTGCCACTCCAACAGAGCGCCGTCCACAACATAAAATACATAGAATCGTTCAGCCGCGCTTTTCTTACGAAAGATGGTTGAACGCTCGTCGCGTTGCGCCGTCTCGTCGCGCACCCTAGACTCATCACGAATGAGGCGAGAGTGGGAGGAGCGATGATCTGTGCCGCGCCAATACCCTGATTACCTGAAGCACTCGAACGACGACACGCCTGTACCGACGTGGGCGCAGGTGACGCGCAGCCGTGAAGCGCCCAATCATAAGGTGATCGCCGAGATTGCGCGCATCCTTGCCGACACTGACGACGAGCAAACGGCGCGCGATGTGTGGGAGACGTGGCCGGATAATTACCGGCGCTCTGTGGCGCTCATCCTGGATAAGATTCGTCATCAGGGCTGGCTCGACGCGATTGGCTCAATCGAAGGCTGGCCGTGGGACGGCGGCTTTTATTGCTGGCCGCGTCCGACTGACCGGGGCACGTTCGCCGAGGTGATGAGCGGAATGTCTGGTAGAGGTGGGCCGTTCATCGAAGCGCGCATCGGCAACGGCCTGTTTGCTTACTTGAACGCATTTCAGCACAAGGCATGGCGGCGCGGGTGGATGGAGACCGATGTGGCGACGGCGGCGCTGCACGTCGGACTGCTGGCCGATGGTCGCGCAGAGATTCACCTGGACGTGTTCAACGCGCTCTTCATCCACGGCGCGCCGGCGGAAGACCTGCTGCGCATCCCTCGGCTGGGCGTTTTCAATCGCCGGCAGTATGCGTTGCACCGGTGCTGGGAGCAGTCGCGTTTCGCATCACACGTGCGCACGTCGGCGAACCTCTATCACCTGATGCGCGACAACGTGCCGCTGTCGTTTTAAGAGGCCGCCGACGGAAGGTCTTAATAGGCGTGTTATAATGCCGGCGAGGTATAACGAAATGGATTGGCAAGAACGCATCACTGTCGAGCCTTCGATCTGTCATGGTAAGGCCTATATTAAAGGAACTCGTGTTTTGGTTTCGGTTATCCTGGACAATTTGGCGGCAAACATGGCCGCCGATGAGATCATAAAGAGCTATCCGTCGCTCAGCCGAGAAGATATTCAAGCCGCTGTTTCCTACGCTGCCGAGCTGGCACGGGAGAGAGTGATACTGCTGCCGGAGAGAGCAACAGCTTGAGGTTCAAAATAGATGAAAATCTACCGATAGATGTGGCTCATATCCTTGGTTCAGCCGGGCACGACGCGTTGACCGTTTTCGATCAGGAATTGATTGGAGAAGAAGACAGCCATATCCTGGATATTTGTCAAAAAGAAGAGCGCGTCCTGGTGACGCTCGATTTAGATTTCAGCGATGTTCGGTCATACCCTCCACAAGAGTATTCCGGCCTGGTTGTGCTGCGGCTGCACCGGCAGGACAAGCAATATGTGATAGAAACAATCAGACGAGTAATCCCCTTACTTGAACAAGAGCCGCTTGAACACCGCCTCTGGATCGTAGAAGAGAACCGGATCAGAGTGCGGGGTGAAGACAGCTAACACCCACACAGATATCCCCTGTGTTCAGCATAGAACACCGAATGAATTCCCGCCCGGTTTCTGATTACTGTGAAGAATCGGTTAGCTTTATTCGGCAGCCGGTTGATAGAATGCACAGCGGTTTTAAGAATGGTTGAGACGCGCTTGAAGCAGAAGGAGGATCTATGTCAGAAGAGAAGCCACGCAAACGAAGCGGCGGTAGCGCCTTTATGCAACCCTTGCAGCCGGATGAGGCGCTGGCTGCCGTCATCGGCTCAGAGCCGCTGCCGCGCACAGAGGTAACGAAGCGGATCTGGGACTACATCAGGCAACACAACCTACAGGATAAGAGCGATAAGCGGATGATCAACGCCGATGACAAGCTGCGAAAAATTTTCGACGGCAAGGATCAGGTCAGCATGTTCGAGTTGACCAAGCTGGTCAATGGGCACTTGAAGAAAGGCTGAGCCAGCCAGCCCGATTCACGCCGCTACTGATGCGGCGTGAATCGCCCGATAATGCCGCGCCCGCCGGTTCGACTTGATTCTGCCGTCGCCAGTCGGCATCGCTAAATCTTTCCAAGACGCCGCCTGATTATTGAATGGCACGCGCCTTGGTACCCGAGGGCAGGCGTTGATAGGCCGGGGCGGCCATTTGCACCACCTGTAACTGTCCCATCAGATTGAGCAGCATATTCTTGAAGTCCTGATTCCAGATGTCGCCGTGACTGGAAATCACATTCTTATCCACTGTCATGATCCAGAACGGATCGACCTGCCCTTTCTCTTTCGGCAACACGACGTAGCGGTGATCGCCGTTATGGAATTGCGACCTGAAGGTGAAGATGTGGTCGGCGGGAATCTCTTCCTCCGGCTTGAGTTCAATCACACGATGCGTATTGAGCCAGTTCGTATGCGCCGCCGACAGGCGAAGCGCCGCAACCGGAAGCAGGATTTTGGTGGCGTAATCGGAGCGCGACGAAATCGACACGAACAGCGGGTACGGGCGGCAGAGCGGTGAAGTGGCCTGCGGCCCTTCGTCGTTCTCGCAGCGTTCTTTGCTGTAATCGGGATGTCGCGCGAAGACGTGTTTCGGGTTCGATCCGTCTTTGGGCTTGCACTCTTCAATGATCTCCCGCGTCACCTTCGAGCCGGTCGCCGCGTTGACGAACAAGATCAGGTCTACGGGCGGCTTGATCGGCTTGCCAAGCTCGTGCAGTTGGTTGCATTCGCCTTTCTGGATGCTGCGCCGCTTTTCGGCCTGCTCCAACACGCGCGAGCCGAAGGAATGTCCAACGATCAGCACCTTCGGGTTGACGCCCGCGTGACTCGCGCCGGCTTTGCCGGCCTCGACGAGTCTGTTGAGGGTTTTGGTAAGGCTGTCGCCTCCGACATGCCCGGCGGCTATGCCACGCGGCCAGAAGCTGACCCAATTGAGCGTGTCCGGCAGTTCCAGGCTTTTACCGTGCCAGCCGATGTAGACGCCGACCAGCGGCGTTCGACGACCGTCGGGCAGTCTCGGCAACAGCGAGGCGATCTCTTCGAGCGTGCCTTCAAACTTCTCGACATCTTTGATTTTCGGCAGCGCGGCCCGGTCGGCGTTGTTCTTCCAGCCATGCACGTAGATCAGCACGACCGAAGAGGCGACGTACTGCGTGTCGGTGATTTTGCGTTCGGCGTTGATCAGCTTTACCGCTTCACTGGCTTGTTGCGAGTCGTGCGGGTCGCCGTTGTCTTTGAACTCGACGAACGCGACTTTGTAGCCTTTATCCTGATGATCCTCTATGGCTGGCAGCCTGCCGGTAACGTTGACATAACGATACTGCTTTTGGCGAACACACGCCGTCAGGCTGCCGGCCACTGTCAGTAGAACCAACACGACTATGAGTCGTTTTGCTTTTTCTCTCATTTGGGCTGCTCCTTCTTTCTGGTTGCCTGTTGCTTAATGAGGCATTGCAAGAGGTCAATAAAACGCTGGCCGATGCGATAGCGACCTGCCAGTAGAGAGAGGTGTGTGAGGTTAGCTAGTGTCTTCTGCGTCTGGACACGTCCTTCACCGCGCATCCATACGCTCTTATTATTCTGACTCGGGTTCGGTGCGTGCGGTAGCATACAATAAATTGCGAAAGAACTCCAGGTTCTTAGTCGCAATCATACAACCTTCATGGCGGTCATACTCCGCTGCGTGTGACTCAGAGGAGTATCCAGCAGATTGTTAGGGCCGTTGCCTGGGATTTTGACCTTGACGGATGGCCGATCAGTGGCATATAAATCTTATATAAAGCTTATATAGTGTGTGAATGAGAGAACGATGCAGAAGACGAAAGTGAAAACCTTCTCGGCGACCGACCGCGACCTGGCGATGCTCGAAGCGGTCGCTCACTATCACGGGCTGAACAAGAGCGCGACGATTGCCAGCCTCGTGCGCAAAGAGTTCTGGAGAATCTTTCCCGCCGGGACCGGCTCGATCAAGCCGGATCGCGGCGCTAAAGTGGAGGGGAAATGAGCACATCATTCATCAACTTGAACTCAGCCGCGCCGGCGCGGGCTGATTACGCCGCGCTGACGCGGGAGATCCGCGAACTGGCGCGGCAGCGCCACGCCATCATCCTGGCGCATAACTACCAGGCCCCCGAAGTGCAGGACGTTGCCGACGTGACCGGCGACAGCCTCGGCCTCGCGCTCGAAGCGCAAAAGACCGATGCCGAGTTGATCGTCTTCTGCGGCGTTCACTTTATGGCCGAGTCGGCGAAGATTCTCAATCCCGAAAAGAAAGTCCTGCTGCCGAACCTGTCCGCCGGCTGCTCGCTGGCCGATTCGATCACGCCCGAAAGCTTGCAGGAGTGGAAAGACCGTTACCCCGATCACACGGTGGTGACGTATGTGAACTCGACGGCTGAAGTCAAAGCGATGAGCGACATCTGCTGCACGTCGGCTAACGCCGTCTCGGTGATTCGCAGCCTGCCTAACCGTAAAGTCCTGTTCACGCCCGACCGCAACCTCGGCAACTGGGTGAAGCGGCAGGTCCCGGAAAAAGAAGTCGTGATCTATGACGGCGCTTGCCCCACGCACGATGTATTGCGCGGCGCGAACGTCAGCAAAGCGCGCTCGGCTTTCCCCGATGCTGTCGTTATCGCGCATCCCGAATGCCGCGAAGACATCATCGCCCTGGCCGACGAAGTCTGCTCGACGACGGCGATGATTGGGCGCATCGCCAAGTATCCGAACATCAAAACCTTCATCGTGGCGACCGAAAGCGGCATCGTCCACCAGATGAAGAAGCAGTATCCCGACCGCGAGTTCGTTATGGCCGACGGCTGCATCGGCTGCCGCCTGCATTGCCCGTATATGAAAATGATCTCGCTCGAAAACGTGCGCCGCTCACTCGTCGAATACAAGTTCGAGATCACTGTCGAAGCCGACGTGATGGAAGGCGCGCGCCGCGCGCTTGAGCGCATGATGGCCGTGCCGCGCGATAATTGATTAGTGGTCAGTGGCCAGTGGCCAGTTGTGAGTGATCAGTTCCCAGTGATCAATTAGTCCCATAGGGACGTGATGTTTAAAGAGCGTGTCTGAAAAGCCAAAGAAAGCCCTTCAGGGCAATGGCATTAAGTTAAGAAAAACCCGTTTCGGAGAGCTTGAATGGGTTCAATCATTTGCATTGCCTCAACTTGGCGATTCCAGGTCGCTGAATCCTTAACTTAATGCCATTGCCCTGAAGGGGCGCGATTCGACAGCCCAGGGCATCGCCCTGGGTGAGCGGCGGGGCTAACCGTCAAGCCCTGAAAGGGCGCAATAACCGATCACCTATTGCGCCCTTTCAGGGCTTGCGGAATTGTCGCTGTGTGTACCCGGCGCGTTGCGCTGGGCTATTGAATCGCGCCCCTTCAGGGCTTCTCAGAGGCAGGGGGCGACGGCGCGGCCCAAAGGGGAGAATTGAATCGCGTCCCTTCACGGCTTCTCAGACACGCTCTATAGCCGATGATGTAATAGATGAAGCAAGCTCCGTCAGGAGCGCGATGTCAACATTTGTCAACGTCAACTAGGCGCGCTTGAACCGCCGCGCCTTGAATTCGTAACGCGGCAGCGAACCTGCCGGCGCGTGTTCGAGGCTGACGCGAATGCCGAACTGGCGGCGGAAGGATTTGAGCAGCGCGCGTGAAGTTTCGGCGAACTCGCTGCCGCCAGCCGTCTCAAGCCGTATCAATAGATCATCCATTCCTTCGACGCGACGAACGAGGACTTCGTATTCAACGATCCCAGGCTCACCGCGAATCACGTTATCAATCGCGCTCGGATAGAGATTGACGCCGCGCACAATCATCATATCGTCGGCGCGGCCCAGCACGCCGCCGCGTATGCGCGCAAAGCTGCGCCCGCACGCGCAAGGCTCGTGCGTTATCTCGACAAGATCGCCCGTGCGATAACGTATCGCCGGCATCCCGCCGCGCCCAAGATTGGTGATGACCATCTCACCGCGTTCGCCTTCGCCCACGCTTGCGCCCGTCGCCGGATCAATCACCTCAAAGATGAACTCGGCTTCGTTCAGGTGAATCGCGCCGGTCGGCGCTTCGCAGTCGAACGCCCACGCGCCGACTTCCGTAGCGCCCGCGTGATCGAAACAGGTCGCGCCCCACGCCGTCTCGATGGCGCGCTTGACTGCCGGCAGACTCGCGCCCGGCTCGCCGGCATGAATCGTTCGGCGAATGGCCGAAGCGCGCAGGTCGATGCCTTGCTTATCCGCGACTTCGGCCAGGTGCAGCGCGTAGGTCGGCGTCGAAACCAGCACGGTGCAGCGGTTGTCCGTCAGCGTTTGTAATCTTTGTTCCGAATTCATTCCGCCGCCAGAGATGGCCATCGCGCCGACGTGCCACGCGCCGGCAATCGCCGTCCAATGACTTATGAACGGCCCGAACGAAAACGCGCCGAAAACGACATCGCCCGCGCCAACGCCCGCCGCTGCGTAGACCGCGCCCCAACAGCGCGTCCACCAGTCCCAGCTCTCCTGCGTGTCGAGCCACTTGAGCGGGCGGCCCGTCGTGCCCGACGTTTGGTGAAAGTAGTGGTAGCTACTAAGCGGATACGTCAACAGCTTGCCGTATGGCGGCTGCGCGGCTTGTTCTTCGGCTAGCTCGGTCTTCGTCGTGAAGGGCAGGGCGTCGAGATCTTCGACGCGTTGGATGCTTGAGAGAGTGATGCCGGCGGCGCGCGCTTTGGCTTGATAGAACTCGTTAGTCGCAATCTCAATCATCAACCGCCGCAGCCGTTCGTTTTGCCACTCGCGCAATCGCTCGCGCTCAAGCGTTTCGATCTCGCGGTTATAAAAACGTATCTCACCCATTTACTCTCGTGAAAGGTCGCCGAGCCGGTGTTGGATCAACGTCACGGCGACGATGGCGGCGGTCTCGGTTCTCAGAATGCGCGGGCCGAGCGTGACGAAGCGTGCGCCGTATGAAGCCAGCGTCTCCAACTCATCATCGCTCCAGCCGCCTTCGGGGCCGACACAGGCAATGATCGGCTGAGTGTAGCTTACCTCACCAAGCGCATCATTGATCGGCAGGCCGCCGCGCTCGCTGAAGACCAGCAGCGCAGGCAACGCGCTTTGATGAGCCGCTGCCTGCATCGGTTCAACTACAGGCTCTGCGACCGTTGCGATTGAAGCAATGAAGTCAGCGAGCGCCGCCAGCGCTTGAATCGTAACGAGGCGGCGGCCTCCCGATTGTTTCAATGCTTCGAGCGCGATGCGCCGCCATCGTTCAGCCCGCTTCTCGGCGCGTTCATCATCCAACCGCACATCGCTGTGCGCTGTGATTAGAGGCGCGATGCGGCGCACGCCAAGCTCTGTGGCTTTCTGCACGATTGTGTCGAACTTCTCGCCTTTGACGAGCGATTGCGCCAGTGTCAGATCAACCGGCGACTCGACCGCGCCCGTGAGCGCTTCGATGATTTCGAGCCGCGCCGTTTGCGCGTCAACCCGTGCCGCGCGGCAGCGGTATTCGCGGCCACAGCCGTCAAAGGCGAACGCTTCGTCGCCGTCGCGCAGTCGCAGCACGCGGGCCAGGTGATGACTCTCGTCGCGTGACAGGTTGATGAACGACTCGCTGATCTCATCGGGCGTGGCATAGAAGCGGCGGCGCTGCATCACGCTCTCTCCCGCGTGGCGACGAGCGCCGACCACTCGCCCGCCGTGCGGCGCTCGACCGCGCGCAAGCCCGCTGCTGCAAGCGCGCTCTCCACGTCATCAACGAGCGTCGTCAGTATGCCTGAAAGAATCATCGTGCCCACCGCTGCCATACAGCCGACCAGCTCGTCCATCAGCGCGATGATAACTTCGGCGGTGAGATTGGCAACGACCACGTCAAACTCGCTGCCATCGTAATCAGCCGGCCCGCCTTCGCGGACAACGATAGCGTGACTGACACCATTGATAGCGATGTTCTCGCGCGCCACTTCGACGGCGAGCGGGTCAATATCTATCGCCACGACTTTGGGTTCTTCGACGAGCTTGCTCGCGGCGATGGCCAGAATGCCCGTGCCCGTGCCGACATCGATCAGCCGCCCGCCGCGCCAGTACGCTTCGAGTAATTCAAGACACATTTGCGTCGTCTCGTGCGTGCCCGTGCCGAACGCCATTCCCGGATCAATCTCGATGACGATGCGCTCGCTCTGTTCAGGCTGTTTCCACGATGGCGCGATCAAGAGTCGTTCGCCGATGGCGAGCGGCTCGAAGCCCTCTTTCCACTTCTGCATCCAGTCCTGATCGGCGATTGATGAGGTGGCTATGGCGATGAGCGATGGGCGAATGCCTGCGCGCGCGAACGCGGCTTCGATATCGCGGGCGATTGCTTCAGCGTCGGCCTGCGCGTCAAAGTAAGCGCCTAGCTTCAACGCGTCGTCGCTCTCTTCGAGCGTGACGATGCCGGTCGTGCCGGCGTCAAAGAGCAGCGCGCTCGCCATCTCTTCTGTGTCGCGTGTGACCGTCAGCGCGATCAATTGCCAGGTCTTCTCTTGTTTCATTGAATCAGAGCGCATGACAATCAATAGTGTCTATCACAAACCTGGCGAACAATCTCGCAGCCCAATTGAGCGGGCTGCCGAGTTGATGCGATGTCGCATCATCCTTGAATGCCGAGTTCATCGAGGGCGCGCTCGTCGTCGCGCCAGTGTTCGCGCACTTTGACGAAGAGACTCAGGAAGACGTGGCGACCGAGCAGGTGTTCGATGTCGCGGCGCGCACGCGTGCCGATCTCTTTCAACCGCTCGCCGCCTTTGCCGATGATGATGGGACGATGCGCCGCCCGCTCGACGTAGATCAAACAACTGATGCGCGTCAGCCCGTCCGCCTCTTCCCACGCTTCGGTGATGACCGCCGTGACGTAAGGAATCTCGTCGCCGGTCGCTTCCAAAATCTTTTCGCGCACCAGCTCGGCGACAATGACGCGCTCAGGCTGATCGGTCATCTCGTCTTCGGGGTAAAGCGGCTCGCCTTCGGGCAGGTAATCCATCACCTTCTTAACCAGCAGCTCGACGCCGTCGCCGGTGAGCGCCGAGATGGGGAGGACTTCGGCGAACTCGCGCTCGTTGGTATAAGCAGAGATGCGCGGCAGCAAGCGCGACTTGTCGCGCAGCGCGTCCACTTTGTTGAGCAGCAGAAAGACCGGCGTCTGGATTGTCTTCAGCATACCGAGCACGAAGCGGTCGCCTGCGCCCATTGGCACTGCCGCGTCCACCATCAACAAGATCAGATCAACAGTGGCGAGCGCGTCGCTGACGACGCTCATCATTCGGCGGTTGAGCCGGTAGCCGGGCTTGTGAATGCCGGGCGTGTCGAGAAAGACGATCTGGCCATCGTCGCGCGTCATTACGCCGCTGATGCGCGTGCGCGTCGTCTGCGGCTTATCGCTGACGATGGCAATCTTCTCGCCGACCAGATGATTGAGCAAGGTGGATTTGCCGGCGTTCGGTCGTCCGATCAAGGCGACGACGCCCGATTTGTAGCCGGGATTATGCTCCGGTTTACTGTCGCTGTTGGCTTCGTGCTGGTTATGGTTGGCTTCTGGTTCCGACATCCTGCGCTTATCCCTCGACCGGCTCGCGTCCCTGCACTTCAGTTTCGGCGTCGGCTGCCGCTGCGTCAACCTCGCGCAGATGCACGCGGGTGACGCGATGCGCGTCGGCGTCCGCGACTTCAAACTCAATGCCGGCGAATTCAATCTTTTCGCCGATTGCCGGCACGCGTCCGAGTCGGTTGATCACCAGGCCGGCGACGGTCGTAAAATCGTCAGCCTCGATCTCCCTGTCATAAATCTCTTCGACCTTTTTGATCTCGGCGCTGCCGTCGATCAAGTACGAGCCGTCTTCGTTGCGAATGATCTGTGTGTCGGCGATGGCGCGGTCTTCGTCCTCGATCTCGCCGACGATCTCTTCGAGAATATCTTCGATAGTCACAAGGCCCGCCACACCGCCGTATTCGTCAATCGCAATGGCGATCTGCACGTTGGCCTTCTGCATATCTTCGAGCAGGTCTTGAATCGTCTTGCTCTCCGGCACGCAGTAGGCCGGTCGCATGCACTCAGTGACCGGGCTGTTTATCTTATCGTCTTCGCAGAAGGCCAGCAGGTCGCGCACGTAAACGACGCCTTCGACATTATCAACCTGCTCGCGGTAGACGGGGATGCGCGAATGTTTCGATTCGATGATGAGGCGGCGGGCGTCGGCTACAGTTGCGGCGGCTTCAATGGCAACAATCTGCAAGCGCGGGCGCATAATCTCTGAGACGAGCGTGTCGCTGAACTCGATGATCGATTGGATCAGTTCGCCTTCCGACTCTTCGATGATGCCCTCTTCTTCGCCGACATCGATGAAAGCCTGTATCTCGTCGAAGCTCTCTTCGTCATCGTCTTCGTCGCTGGCCTCCACTTCGGGTTCGGGCTTACGCATACGTTCGAGCAGCGCGGCGACCGGCGCAATGGGAATTGAGAAGAGGCGATAGATGATTTTGAAGGGTGGCAGCAACGCCCACAACACATCTTCGGGATGGTTGAGCGCGAGCAATCGCGGCACGAGTTGGCGGAAGAGCACGATGACAAGAAAGACGAGGCCCAGCGCCACTGCTACCACGCCGTGCGCCAGCCAGGCTTCCAATACGCTCGCCACGGTGATGGCAATGGCGGCGATGGAGAGCTGCGTGCCGAGGATCAGCATCAGCTCGAACTGCTGTCGATGGTCGAGCAACTCCTGAAAGAATCGCCCGCGCGGCTGCGCTTCACGCTCAACGGCCATCACGCGCAACCCCACTTCGCTGAGCGACTCGTAGGCGCTTTCGATGGTCGAAAGGAAGACCAGCACGATGAGCGCCGCGCCGGTCACGATTAGTTCAGTCAGCATAACGCTTCGGGCAGAGGCTAGAGGCTGGAGGCTGGAGGCTAGCAGGAGAAAGGCGCTGATTGCTTCCGTTTCCCTCTAGCCCCTAGCCTCTAGCCTCCAGCCTCTAAGATTCTCCGTCGCAGCCTCAGTTCCAGGCGGTTCATCTCGCCATTGTCGGTTTCGTGGTCGTAACCACAAAGGTGTAATGCGCCGTGAATGACCAGCTCGCTCACCTCGCGCTCAAACGAGTGGCCGGCTTCATCAGCCTGCCGCCGCGCCGCGTCGGTCGAGATAATAATGTCGCCCAGATGATCGGCGCTGTCGGGTGATGAATGAGTGAACGCATCTTCTTGCTCGTCGCTGGCCGGAAACGACAGCACGTCGGTGGCGCGGTCCTTGCCGCGATAGTCGCGGTTCAAGCGGCGAATCGCGCGGTCGCGCACGAAAGCGACGGTGAGCGAGGCGTCGCGGCCAGCGATGGCCGCGAGCACGGCGGCGGCAGTCTGCGTGACCTGCTCGCGGTCGAGCGCGCATAGCCGTTGACGGTTGACGACCTCAATCGCCACTGGCTTCCTTCAGCGGCGCAGCGGGCGCGGCATCTCTGCCCGTCGCCGCGACAATGTCGGCGGGCGTCACCTGCGATAGCACGGCGGGCGCGCCGGCGCGATTAAAATCATAGCCGGGGTAAGCGATGCGGTGATGGTGAATGCCCATCAATACTTTGACGAAGCTATCGGCGACCAGCTTCATCTCGCGCTGCGTGATGTCGCATTCGTCGAACTGCCCGTCGTCGCGTATGCGCGAGATGATCATCTCGATCATATTGCGCAGCTTGGTCGGGTTCGGCTCCTGCACGGTGCGCGCCGCCGCTTCGACCGAATCGGCGATCATAATGATGGCCGCCTCTTTGGTCTGCGGCTTCGGGCCGGGATAGCGAAATTCATGTTCGAGCGCGCTGTTGTCCATATCGCCGATGGCTTTGCGCGCCTTGTAGTAAAAGTACTTCATCAAGCCCGTGCCGTGATGCTGCGGGATGATGGCGATGATGCGCGGCGGCAGCTTGTGTTTCCTGGCCAGCTCGACACCCTGCTTGACGTGGTTCATCAGCACAATCGAGGACATCTTCGGCGACAACTGGTCGTGGCGGTTCTCGCGATAGGTCTGGTTCTCGACGAAGTAAGTAGGCCGCACGCTCTTGCCGATGTCGTGGTAATAACAGGCGACGCGCGCGAACAGCGCGTCCGCGCCGATGCTTTCCGCGCCCGCTTCGGCCAGCAAGCCGACCATAATCGAATGGTGATAGGTGCCCGGCGCGCGTTCGGCCAGTTCTTTCAACAACGGTAGGTTGAGGTTCGACAACTCCAGCAGCTTGATGCTGGTGGTGATCTCGAACATCCACTCGAACAGCGGCAGCAGCAGCGATGCCACCATCGTTGCCAGCACGCCGCCCGTGAAACCGCAGACCAGATCGAAGAGCACGACTGATACACGCGCTTCGTTCGCGCCTAACAAGTCGAGCGCCAGCGTCGTCGTCAGGTTGACGCCGCCGACCCACAGCCCCGCCCACACCAACGCCGTGCGGTCGCGGCAGTCTTTCAGGTGATAGATCGCCCCGGCGCTCGACATCAGCGTGAAGGCCGCCAGGTACATATTGCCCGAATAGATGCCGACGAAGACGGTGAGAATCGCCGAGAAGACAAAGGCCGCGTGCGCGTCCGTGAGAATCGTAATCAGCAACGCGCCGACCGCCAGCGGCGCGAGATACTTGTAAGCGATGGGCGAATTGAACGGCGCGGTCGTCGCCCAACTGCTCATTGCCGCCGCGACGGCGAAGAACAACCGCGCCAGGCCGAGCGTGATGATGAAGCAGGCGATTTGCAGCAGGAAGTGGCGGCGCACGCGCAGGTGCTGGCGTTGATAACGAACCAGATATTGCCACAGCACCAGTATCAACATCATCACGATGATGACCGTGCCGCCGAATTCTAGCGCGCGCTGGCCGATGGGCCGCTGTCGCGCCGCTTCCGCGAGCAGCAGCGCTTTGGCGGGGCTGACCGTCTCGTTGCGCGCGATAATCGGCTCGCCTTTCTTGACAGCGATGACGACCGGCTTGATCTGTTCGCGTGCGGCGTCGCGCCGTTTCTGCGTCTCGCTGTCGTTGTACTCAAAGTTCGGCACGAGCAGCGAGCCGAGCACTTCGCCCATCACTCGGCGCTCGCGGGCATCATAATCGGCGGGCCAGATCAGCTTCTCCGAGCGCAATGAAGCGCTGGCAGTGATCTTGTCGTTAATGCTGCTGAGATCGCTGATAACGGCTTCCTGTTCGCTGCGTGTGTCGCGGCGCGTGATGGCGGTCGCGCCGAGGCGGCGGAACTGGCTCCGGCTGCTGACGATGGGCGTCATCGTCACCGACTCCAGGTGCTCGATCATTAACTGTTCGAGGTCGGCGCTGAAGCGGTGACGCGCGAGCACGGCGACCTGCTCGGGTTCGAGCGCGACGCCGACGCGCTCTTCAATCTGATTGTGAAGGTCGGCGAGTGATGCGTCGTTGCCGGCCTCGCGCCCGGCGGCGAAGAGGTCTTGTATGATGGCGACAGCATCACGGGCGCTGCGCGGATTAAAGTCGAAGACCGGCAGCACCGAGGCGGCGACCTGATCGCGCTGCCGTTTAGTCTCTGCCGTATCTTCGACCTTCACGTCTTCGGGCGCGATGATATCGGCTGTGGCGACAGCGCCGACGGGGAGCAGTTGAATCAAAGGCCGCTGATAATCTCTGAGCAGCAGCATCGCCAGCGCGACGATGATGAACAACCCGACGCCGGCGTCAATGACGGCCTGATCCGACAGGCCCGCCGAAAAGCGCTTGACGCCATTGACGACCTCGCGCGGCTTCGATGTTGATGCCTTCGGCATATTGAGTGATGAGTGATGAGCGATGAGTGATGAGTGAGAGCCGTTCGCTCATCACTCATTACTCATCGCTCATCGCTCGCTTAAAGCTTGTCCTCGAACTTGGTCTTGGTGTGGCGGTCGTAAGCCTGCACGATCATCTGCACGAGGTGATGGCGCACGACATCCTTTTCGGTGAAGTGGATGAACTCGATGTCTTCAACATCTTTGAGAACGCGCTGCGTCTCGACCAGCCCCGAACGTCGCCCGGCAGGCAGATCGATCTGCGTCACGTCGCCGGTGATGACTGCCTTCGAGCCGAAGCCGATGCGCGTCAAAAACATCTTCATCTGCTCGGAGGTCGTGTTCTGCGCCTCGTCGAGAATGATGAACGCATCCCCAAGCGTCCTGCCGCGCATGAATGCCAGCGGGGCGACTTCGATGACGCGCTTTTCGAGCAGCTTGGTGACGCGCTCGTAATCCACCAGATCAAACAACGCGTCGTAGAGCGGGCGCAGGTAAGGATCAACCTTGTCTTGCAAGTCGCCCGGCAGGAAGCCGAGCTTTTCGCCGGCCTCGACCGCGGGCCGCGCCAGGATGATGCGGTTGACGCGCTTCTGAAACAGCGCTTCGACCGCTTTGGCCACCGCAAGAAATGTCTTGCCCGTGCCCGCCGGGCCGATGCCGAAGACGACATCGTATTTGTCAATCGCTTCGAGGTAGCGGCGCTGCATGGCCGAGCGCGCGACCACCTGCTTCTTGCCTGAAGGGTTCAGGCGCGACTTGACGAAGTAATCGCGCAGGGTCGAGGTGCGATCTTCGGCGATCTGTTTGAACGCCGACTTGAGATCGTCGTTCGACATACGCCGGCCCTCTTCAAACAACGCGGCGTAGTCTGCGAAGATGCCTTCGACGGCGGCCACGTCGCCTTCTTCGCCTTCGATGATCATCTCGTTGCCGCGCATGTTGATGCGCACAGGGATGAGGCTTTCGAGGTGCTTGATGTTCTCGTCATAAGGGCCATATAGCGCCCTGATGGCGTCTTCTGGAAGCGTCAGTTTCTTCAATGTGTTTGAATGATCCCCCATAGAAAAAAGCGCCGGGCCGGCGTCAGCAGGCTGTTCAGCGCGAATCTGTTGACTCATTCATTATAACACGCCCGCTATGAGCGCGTCGGGCCACCTGCCCGCTTTTCTGTGCAACGCTACACCAGGCGCATAGGCGTGTCAATGCGCCCGAATTTTGCGCCGCTGGCGTGCGGCTTGCTCTATCTTAAATAGCGCCAGCGCGGCCTCGCGCGGCGCGTCGGAATTTGATACGAGAACGGAGACGACGGAGTGCGAATCGATGCACGACAGAGACGGCGGATGGTGTGGCTCAGCGCCGCAGGACTGGGCGCACTGGTCGTTGCGATTCTATTGCTCAACCTTGCGTCGCCGCGCGACGGCTCGCCCTTGAAGTCGCACGCGCGCAAAGCCGCGGTCGTCGCGCCGGCTGCGGCTGCGCGCGGCGCTGCCCCGCCCATTGATAGCAACGCCGCGACGAATGAAGCCGCGCCCGCGCCTGCTACGCCTGAGCCGACAGCGGCTGCGCCTTCAACGCCGGTTCCGCCGCTCGCGCCTTCGCTGCCTTCGGCGGCCACGCCGCCGCCGAGCGGCTTCGCTACGTCACTGATCCCTTCCGGGCCTGTTACTGACGCCGACATCATTGCCTTGAAAGCCAAAGACCTGCTCATCCCGGTCGATGGCGTGCAGGCCAAACAACTGCGCGACTCTTATTATGATGGAAGATCAGAAGGCCGCACGCACGAGGCGCTCGACATTATGGCCGCCAGCGGCACGCCCGTGCTGGCCGCTGCCGATGGCGCTATCGTCCGCCTGTTTCAGAGCGACAAGGGCGGCATCACGCTTTATCAATTGGACACGTCGGGACTCTACCTTTATTACTACGCGCATCTTCAGCGTTATGCGGATGGCGTCAGCGAAGGCAAGGCGGTGCGGCGCGGCGAAGTGATCGGTTATGTCGGCGACACCGGCAATGCCGGCGCGGGCAACTATCATTTGCACTTCGCCATCTCGAAGCCGGTCGCGCCGCGCAAGTGGAGCGGCGGCCTTCCCATCAATCCTTATCTGATTCTGGCGGGCAAGTAACGCCGACGCGATTAGTGCTGGTGGTTTTTCTTCGGGTCAATCTTCAGGTCAATTTTCGGGTCGATCTTCAAGTCGTCGGCTGAGGTCTTGAACTGTTTATAATCGGTGAACTCGAAGACTACATCCCAGTTCAGCCCATCATAGAGCATCGGGTTAGTGCCCGAATTGATTCGCATCAGCGTAGGAACCCACGCGCCGCTGTCGAGCTTTGTCTGTTGATAGACCAGTCGCGGCTCGGCGCTGATGACGGCGTCGTGCTTGCGGAACTCGTCGGTCGGCCACGCTTCAAGGCGCACGATGACTTTGTCGGCCACGTCTATCCAGACGCGCCCTTGCAGTCGGGTGAGGTAGGTGCGGCGCGGCGGCAGGGTGACGCCCGGGCGCATACGAAAATCGAGGACGATGGTTTCGCGCTCGCCGACCTGTTCCAATCGCGGCGCGGTCAACTCGCCGCTGCGCAGGATGGTCGAAGGGTCAATCGAGAAGGCTACCGGGTGACGGCGCACGCGGCTGTAGACGCCGGCTGCCGGATAGCCGTCCGGCTCGTCGGGCGCGGCCTGCCTGACTTCGGTGCGTTGTGCGGCTTCGGTGCGTTGTGCGGCTTCGCGCTCGGCCTGCTCAAGTCGTTCGCCAGCGCGGCGGCGCTGCCATTCGATCTCGGCGCTCGGCAGCGGCAGGCCATCCTCGCGCAGTTGAATCAAGACGTGCTGACCGCGTACCGGGTAGGCTTCAAACTCCTGCACCTGTTTTTCAATCGCCCGGCCATCGTCGTTATACTCGCGGCGAATCTTGCGCAGCCGGTAGGTGTAGCTAAGTAGCTGGCGGTGAATCTCTGTGCCGTTATGATCGCATTCGCGCAGCAGTCCGGCGAGGTTGAGCGTCGAGAGGTCGAGCGGCGCGCTGGCGTTCGCTTGCGGGGCCGATGTTAAAGGGCCGCCAGCGCCTTTGCGAACTTCATTCGGCGGCGTCATATCCGACGACTGCTGCTGCGCATATAGCGGGACCGCCGTAATGGCCAGCAGTCCAATTAAACCGAATCGCGCCAGCCAGCCGCACAGCCTGTGGGAGAGAGTCGTTGTCGAACCCGTGCGCGCTAATCGAGATGATTGCATAACCGTCCCCTGCCGATACGTTGTTTCAGTAGATATGATCCGCCTGTTGAAGCGGCATTACTCTACGACTGAACCGCTTCTTATGCAATAGTGGCGGGCACAGGCGCAACGATATACCGAGCCTTGAAATGGCGCAACCGTAATGAGGCTTGCGTCCGACTGCAATAATCGAGAAGCGGCTTTCATCCTGCGTGGTCGCGCGCGGTGATTTTTTCGGCGGCAACTGGTACATTCATAATTCATCCGTCACTCATCCGAGATAAAGCTATCGAGTCTCAAGCGAGGATCAATATGATGAACGGTGAATGCCTGTCGCAACCTGCGGCACGACGAAGGCGCGGCCCGCGCAAGCCGCTCGCCTTGATGGCGGTTCTGACGCTCGCGTGGATATTGATTCACAGTCTCTCTGTGCGAGCCGAGCAGGCGGCGTCAGGTGACACCTTGCGCGTCACCGGAATCGTCACCGATCAACGCAACGCCCCTGTCGCCGGGGCCGAGGTCGTGCTGACCGTCGGCAAAGCGTCTGTAAGGCAGACTACAGGAGATAGTGGCGGCTTCACGCTTGAAGGCGTGCCCGCCGGTGATGGGATTTTAACCGTTCGCGCTACGGGCTATGCCGCTTATCAACGCACTTGGAGCGCCAGGCAAGATGATGCCACCAGCCTGCGCATCACGCTGTCGCCGGCGACGGTTGCCGAACAGATCACCGTCACCGCAGAGCGCGCCGCCACACGAATCAGCGACACGGCGGCCAGCGTCATCGTGCTCTCGCCCGAAGACCTTCAGACGACGGCGGCGCTGACGCTCGATGATGTGCTCCGACAAGTGCCGGGCTTCACGCTCTTTCGTCGTTCGGGCAGCCGCACCGCGAACCCTACGTCGCAAGGCGTCAGCCTGCGCGGCGTCGGCGCGTCGGGCGCGAGCCGCGCCGTAGTCTTGAGCGACGGCATTCCGATCAATGATCCGTTCGGCGGCTGGGTCTACTGGAGCCGCGTGCCGCGTGAATCCGTGTCGCGCGTCGAAGTCGTGCAGGGCGGCGCGTCGAGCCTCTATGGCACGGACGCGCTCGGCGGCGTCATCAGCTTTCTGCCGCGCGACGTGCGCGATTCGGCCTTCTCGCTTGAGACTTCTTATGGCAGTCAGCAAACGCCTGACGTTTCGCTATTCACCGCCGGGCGGCTCTCTCAATGGAGCGGCCAGATTGCCGCTGAAGCCTTTCACACGGACGGCTACATTCCGGTTGACGAACGTGAGCGCGGCCCTGTAGATACGCGCGCCGCGAGCGAGCACACGACGCTTCAGGTCGGCATTGATCGTTTGATCGAAGATCGTGGCCGCGTCTTCGCGCGCGGCTCGTTGTTCGGCGAGTCGCGCGAAAACGGCACGCCGCTGACGCCGAACCGCACGCACATCCGCCAGCTCGCGGTTGGCGCGGACTGGAACTCAGACCGCATCGGCTCAATCGTCGCGCGGTTGTTCGCCAGCACGCAGGTCTACGATCAGAACTTCTCAGCGATAGCCGCGAATCGCCAGAGCGAAACTTTGACGCGCAGCCAGCGCGTACCGGCGCAGCAGATCGGCTTCACGTCGCAGTGGTCTCGCGTTGTCGGCGGGCGGCAGACGCTGGTCGCCGGACTCGACGCCCGCGAAGTGCGCGGCGCAAGCGACGAACTGGTCTTTACATCGGGTCGCGTCACGTCTGCCGTCGGCGCGGGCGGGCGCGAGCGCACCATCGGCGTGTTCGGTCAGGACATCATTCGCGTCACGTCGCGTTTTCTTTTAACGGTTGGCGTGCGCGGCGACCGCTGGCGCAACTATGATGCCTTCTCGGCCACAAGGCCGCTGGCTACGCCCGGCGCAGTGAGTGTAACGAAGCTCACAGACCGTACAGAGACAGCCTTCAGCCCGCGACTATCGCTGCTCTACAAAGCAAACGATCACGTGTCGCTGTACGCGTCAGGCTATCGCGCTTTTCGCGCGCCGACCTTGAACGAGTTGTATCGTTCATTCCGCGTCGGCAATGTGCTGACGCTGGCGAATCAGAATTTGCGCGCCGAGCGGCTGACCGGCGGCGAGGCCGGCGCGAACGTCACGACACTGGCAGGGCGGTTCAACGCGCGCGGCACATTCTTTTGGAGCGAGATGACGCGCCCGGTAGCGAATGTTACATTAAGCGTGACGCCGACCTTGATTACACGGCAGCGGCAAAATCTGGGGCGAACGCGTTCGCGCGGCGTCGAGTTCGAGATGGACGCCCACCTTTCGCGCACAGTGATGTTGTCGGGCGGTTATCAATTCGCCGACGCCACGGTCTTGCGCTTTCCGGCTAACCAGTCACTCGAAGGCTTATTGATTCCGCAGACGCCGCGCCACCAACTGACTTTCCAGGCGCGCTATGACAACCCGTCGATAGTGACCGTGTCGCTTCAGGGCCGCGCCGTTGGCGCGCAGTTTGATGACGATCAGAATCAACTGAAGCTGGATCGCTTCTTCACGCTCGACCTGTTCGCCTCGCGTCGCCTCTCGCGCAACGTCGAGTTGTTTGCGGCCTTCGAGAACCTGACTAACGAGCGTTACGACATCGGGCGCACGCCGGTCAGAACCGTCGGCCCGCCGCTTCAGGCCCGCGCCGGCCTGCGCCTGCACTTCGGCGCGCGATGAAACGAAATACAAACCCCCGCGTTGAGCGGTGATCGTAGGGTAAGCAGTAATCAACTGCCTTTCAGGGCTTTTCAGATATCCTCTTAATGTGGCGGCGGCCAGATGGGCTTTGGTGGTTGACGGCGGTTCGTGCGCGGAGCGCCTGTCATACTGCTTTCTGAAACCATCGGCGGGCGTCCATCCGATGTAGGGCGCTCTTCGCCCTCGTTCCAGCGCGGCGCTTGCCGCTGGTGATCCATATTACAAATTTCGTCCGGCTCAGCGCCCCACGCGAAGGTGCGCCGCAACGTGCGCGGGCAATCGCTCGATGCAAGCAGGCCGCTATCGGCGCAGACCTCGACGCTGATGCTGCCCGCCTGATCACCTTCGCCGGTGCTGTCAGATGACACTTCTTCCTGGTCGGTTTTTGCGAGCAGCGATTCGTGCGTGCATTCAGTGACCGGCTCGGTTCCGGCAATGAAGATTTCTGTGCGCCGCACGCCGCACGCCGCAGTTGCGCGCAGCCCGGTCACTGGATCAATCTCGACTTCGACAATACCGGACGGGCGCGCGAAGTTATCGCCGCCAAGCTCCGGCCTGATCTCCAGCGCGGCTTTGACGAAGTCGGCCCATAGCGGCAGCGCCGTCTCCGAAGCCTTCATACGAATGTCGGTGTTGTCGTCATAGCCGACCCAGACGGCGCAAACCAGATTCGGCGTGTAGCCGACGAACCAGCCATCGTTCGACGTGCCGGTCTTGCCCGCCACCGCGCCGGGCAAGCCATAACCGCGCAGCCGCGTCGCCGTGCCTTCCTCAACGACTGACTGCATCATACTCGTCATCAAGTAAGCGACCTGCGGCGAGAAGGCATAGACCGTCGTGGCCGGGATGTTCGACAGTCCGCCGGCGGCGCTGCGAATGTTCTTCACAGGGATCGGGCGCAGCGCCGCACCATTGTTGACGAAGGCCGTGTACGCGCCGGCCATTTCGAGCGGCGTCGCTTCATTAGCGCCGAGCGCCAGCGAAGGGTACGCGCTCGGCACGTCGAGGCCGCAATGGTCAGCCGTCTCGATGACGTTGCCGAGTCCGACATTCAACGCCAGCGCCACCGCCGGCACGTTCATCGAGCGGGCGAGCGCTTCGCGCAAGGTCACGTCGCGGTTCGTGAAGCCGCCGTGATAATTCGTCGGCGTGTAGCTGGCGCGGCCTCCATCATAGGTGAACGTCTGCGGGCGGTCTGACAACAGAGACGCAGCGGTGTAGTAACGATTACTAAGCGCCGATGCATAGACGAATGGCTTGAAGGTCGAGCCGGGCTGGCGGCGCGCGTCGGTGGCGCGGTTCAACTGGCTCTCGTCGTAATGCCGCCCGCCGATCATCGCCAGAACTTCGCCGGTGTGCGCGTCAAGCGCGACGAGCGCGGCCTGCACGTGTTTGGCCTCTTCGCCTTTGCGCGTCGGGCGACCGGCAACACGATCAAGCTGCCCGGTATTCTTGATGACGGCGTCGTGCGCGGCGCGTTGCAGGCGCGGGTCCATCGTCGTCACAACGCGGCGCTCTGCGGCATCCTTGTGGACGCCGTAACGATGGTCGAGGAAGCGTTCGACATAATCAATAAAGTAGGTCGCGCCGTAATCTTCGCGCACGTCTTCTTTCTTCAGTTGCAAAGGCGCGCGGTGCGCGGCCTCGGCCTGGTCGGCGGTGATCGCGCCGGTTTCAACCATCGCGTCGAGCACACTGTTACGTCGCTCGATGGCGGGCTGCAAATTCCGATCAGCCGAGTAGCGATTCGGCGCGTGAATCATACCGGCAAGGCAGGCGCTCTCTGACAACGTCAGCTCGTTGAGGTTCTTGTCGAAATAGACCTTCGCCGCTTGCGCGAAACCATGCACAGCGAACGTGCTGCTCTGTCCGAGATAGACGTTGTTGCAGTAGAGCGTGAAAATCTCTTCCTTCGACAGCCGCGATTCGAGGATGAGCGCCATCATCGCTTCTTTGACTTTGCGGCTCAAGGTGCGGTCGCTGGTGAGAAAGGCGTTCTTGATGAGTTGCTGCGTCAGCGTCGAGCCGCCTTGCACCACCGTGCCGTGATGCAGGTCGGCCCACAGCGCGCGAGCGATGCCGTGGTAATCAATACCGCTGTGCGTGAAGAAGCGGCGATCTTCGATGGCGACGACTGCATCGCGCAACTGTGCGGGAATGTCGGCGAACTGCACGGCAATCTGTTTGCGGCGGTCGCCGTCGCGCAGGCAAGCCAGCGGCTCGCCTTCGATATAAGCCGACTTCAATCGCTCGCCGCTCTCGGTTGAAGTGAGCGCAGTGATGCGCCCGTCTTTGCTGACTTCGGCGCGCACGGGCATCACGCCCAATTCGCGTGCCGTCGTCGCGTCGGGATGAATCTCGATGGAGTTGCCTTTGATTGTGTACGAACGCGCCTCGGCTTTAGCTTGATGATGATCGATGCGTTGATAGCCCGCGTCTTCGAGATAGCTGGCCAGTTGATCGAACGACAATCGGCTATCAACGGTGACTTTGAAAGGCGCGGTGAAGATGCCGACCGAACGGTCGAAGAAGCCCGACTGCAAGCGCGCGTCAATCTCTTGCGAGAACTGCGCGGCGTAATAAGTGAAGACGCCAATCACCGCGAGCATCAACGCCGTGAGCGGCCAGATCACGCGCGGCTGCCGTATCCACCTGACTATTCTTTTGAGAGGGCGGGGAATCCATCGCCCGCTGCGCGTGGCGGTCTTATTAAACGCGCGACGAATGCCTGACGACGTGCGCCTGTCGTGCATCACGACCGTGCGAGACTTATAGCCGCTGTTTGGATTGAACCGAGCGTGTCCCACTCTTCAGCTTTCCTTTCGTCCACTCGCCACACGTCGAAGACGCGCCGCCGTCGGCGCGCAGATTCGTTCGCATCAGATCGTGATCATGAGTGCGCTTTCGCCGTCTCTGAGCGCACGCTGGCATCAAGCCATGCATCAATGCGGTCGAGCCACGCGTTGTCCACTTCATCTTCGACCAGCGATTGACGCAACTGCGCGGCCTTGCCGGCCAGCGCCATCAACACGTCCGTGTTGACGCCGGCCTGCATCTCGCTGAGCATCCGCGAAATCATCACCACCGCGTTGACATAGCCTTCGTAATAGGCCGGTGGTTTGTCGGTCGGCAAGTACATGCTGGTGGCCGCTTGAATGGCTTCCGGCAATGTATTGAATTGAGCCGCGAGGCTCTCGATTGTGTCCTCAGATAATGTTTCGATGTTCATAAAACGC
Source organism: Blastocatellia bacterium (assembly GCA_045807725.1). GTDB lineage: Bacteria > Acidobacteriota > Blastocatellia > UBA7656 > UBA7656 > DATENM01. The sequence continues at coordinate 25,700 of JBJMGV010000018.1, forward strand.
CTCCCGCTCTTTTGTATTGCCATCGGCGTTCCACAATTCGTGCGCGAATGCTGGCCGGCGGCGTTGATTGTCACCGCGCCGCGCGTTGTGTAAATTAATAGTGTGGATGCTGGCGGCTTCAATGAGCCGTGCGGCTCCGACCTGAGTCATTATCACCTCGCTGCTACAGCAATCTTGCCGCGTTGCTTAAACCCAAATCCCTGCGAGAGAGGATACGAACCAACAATGAGAGTATGGCCGGGACAGCCTTACCCGCTCGGCGCAACGTGGGATGGCGCGGGCGTCAGCTTCGCGCTGTTTTCCGAGAATGCAACCGCCGTTGACCTCTGCTTGTTCGACGCTTCCGACGCGGCGCGCGAGACGGCGCGCATTCGTTTGCGAGAACAGACCGATCAAGTCTGGCACGCATATCTGCCCGAAGTGCGACCGGGCCAGCTTTACGGCTATCGCGTACACGGGCCGTACGAGCCGGAAGCCGGGCATCGTTTCAATCCGGCGAAGCTGTTGATTGATCCATACGCGAAGGCCATCGCCAGCACCATGGCGTGGAGCGACGCCGTGTTCGGCTACACCATCGGCAACCCGGAAGGCGACCTCGCTAAAGATGAGCGCGACAGCGCCGGCGCTGTGCCGAAGTGCGTCGTCATCGACCCGGCATTTAGCTGGGGCAACGACGCGCCGCCGCGCACGCCCTGGCACAAGACGTTGATCTACGAGCTGCACGTCAAAGGCTTCACGATGCAGCACCCGGAAGTGCCGCCCGAAATGCGCGGCACCTACGCGGCGATGGCGCACCCGGCGGTGATTGATTACTTGCGCCGGCTCGGCATCACGGCGGTCGAGCTGTTGCCGGTTCATCAATTCGTATCGGGGATGGATTTGACGGATCGCGGATTGACGAATTACTGGGGCTATAACTCAATCGGCTTTCTCGCCCCCGATGTGCGTTACTCGCACACCGGGCGATTGGGCGAGCAGGTCGATGAATTCAAGACGATGGTGAAGACGCTGCACCGCGCAGGCATCGAAGTCATCCTCGATGTCGTCTACAACCACACCGGCGAAGGCAATCATATGGGGCCGATGCTCTGCTTTCGCGGCATCGATAACGCGGCCTACTATCGGCTCGTCGCCGACAACAAGCGTTACTATATGGATTACACGGGCTGCGGCAACACCTTGAATATGACCCACCCGCGCACGCTGCAATTGATTATGGACAGCCTGCGTTACTGGGTGCTGGAGATGCACGTTGACGGCTTTCGCTTCGACCTCGCATCGGCGCTGGCGCGCGAGCTTCACGAAGTGGATCGGCTCGGCGCGTTCTTCGACATCATTCATCAAGACCCTGTGCTGTCGCAGGTGAAGCTGATCGCCGAGCCGTGGGATTTGGGCGAAGGCGGTTATCAGGTCGGCAACTTTCCGGTATTGTGGGCCGAATGGAATGGAATTTACAGAGATGTGATGCGCGGTTACTGGCGCGGCGACAGCGGCTTGATTGACGACCTTGCGTATAGATTGACCGGCAGCAGTGATCTGTATGAGCGCGGCGGGCGGCGGCCTTACGCCAGCATCAACTTCATCACGGCGCACGATGGCTTCACGCTGCGGGATCTGGTCAGCTACAACGAGAAGCACAATGAAGCGAACGGCGAAGGCAACCGCGACGGCCACGATCACAACATCAGTTGTAACTATGGCGTCGAAGGCGAAACCGAAGATGCCGCGATACGCGCCGTGCGCGCCCGCCAGCAGCGCAATTTTCTGGCGACGCTGTTGCTGTCGCAAGGCGTGCCGATGCTGCAAGCCGGCGACGAGCTGGGGCGCACACAGCGCGGCAACAACAACGCCTATTGTCAGGACAACGAAATCTCATGGGTCAACTGGAACCTTGATGATGAGCAGCGCAAGCTGCTTGAGTTCACGCGCCGCTTGATTCGTTTCTTTCACGACCATCCGGTGCTCAGGCGCAGGAAGTTTTTTCAAGGCCGCCCGATTCGCGGCTCAGCCGTGAAGGACTTGACATGGTTTCGTCTCGACGGCGAAGAGATGACCGAAGCCGACTGGCTGAACGAATCGGCGCGGACGTTGACGGTGCGGCTGGCGGGCGATCAGATAGATGAAGTGGACGAGCGCGGCCACCGCATTGTCGATGACACGTTGCTCATCCTGTTCAACGCGCATCACGAAGGATTGCCGTTCACGCTGCCGAGTCAGGGCCGCAAGACTGAATGGGACTTGTTGATCGACACGCGCGACTGGCGCGCAGGCCGTCGGCGCAAGCTGGTGCGTGGCGGCGGTCGCTATGACGTAGAGGCGCGCTCGCTGGTCGCCTTCTGTTTGAAGCAAGAGGAGAGCGGCAAACGCGGCGCGGCCTCTTGAGCCGATGGGTAACAGGTGATGCGCCGCCGAATGCGCGCCCGGCTTGCTAGCTTGCTCATTCCCTGATTTGATATGGGCGGGCCGGCGACCTGTCGAATGGCCGGCCTCAACAGAAAGGACGACGCTCACTTTGAAGATATTGATAACAGGCGGGGCGGGTTTCTTAGGCTCGCATCTGGTTGACCGATTGCTCAGCGAAGACCACGAGGTGCTGGTCTTCGACAACCTGCTGACCGGGCGCGCTGAAAACCTCGCGCATCATTTCGGCAACGACCGCTTCAGCTTCGTCAAGCAGAACGTCACTGAGTATCTGCACGTTCCGGGCGCGCTCGACGCGGTGATGCATTTCGCGTCGCCGGCAAGCCCTGTCGATTACCTTGAGCTGCCGATACAGACCTTGAAGGTCGGCAGCCTCGGCACGCACAAGGCATTGGGACTTGCGAAAGAGAAGCGAGCGCGATTCCTGCTGGCTTCGACTTCGGAAGTATATGGCGACCCGCAAGTACACCCGCAGCCCGAAGATTACTGGGGCCACGTCAACCCCGTGGGGCCGCGCGGCGTTTATGATGAAGCCAAGCGCTTCGCCGAAGCGATGACGATGGCCTATCACCGCTATCACGGCGTCAACACGCGCATCGTGCGAATCTTTAACACCTATGGCCCGCGTATGCGGCCCAACGATGGCCGCGTCGTTTCAAACTTCATCGTGCAGGCGCTCAAGGGCGAGCCGCTCACGGCCTATGGCGATGGCCAGCAGACGCGCTCGTTCTGTTATGTCAGCGACCTTGTCGATGGCATCGTGCGATTGTTGAAGCACACATCAGAACAGCCCAGCGACGACGACATACACTTTCCCGTGAACATCGGCAACCCCGGCGAATTCACCGTGCTTGAGCTGGCCGAGAAAGTCATCGCGCTGACCGGCAGTCAAAGTCAGATCGAATTCAAGCCGCTGCCCGTTGACGACCCGAAGGTGCGGCAGCCCGATAACTCGCGGGCCGAGCGGCTGCTCGGCTGGCAGCCCGTCGTGAGCCTCGATGAAGGGCTGAAGGAAACGATCAAGTATTTCCGCACGGTGGTCTAACCGCCGGATGATTGATGAGGACAGCCGTATTTGAATCCAGTGGTCGCGGGCCTCGCGGGTGGCAAGCTCAGTTTCACGAGCCGCGCGCGGTTCACATTGCGAACACTCCTGAAGAAGTCTGCTCACTCATCGCGCTGGCCGAAGAAGCGGCGCTCGCGGGCCGCTGGGTAGCGATGATGCTCGCGTATGAAGCCGCCGCCGCTTTCGACCCGGCCATACGGACGCACACGTTGACAGACTTCCCGCTCGCCTGGGCCGCAGAGTTCGACGACCTCGCCCCTGCTGCTGACCTTGGCTCATCCGCTGCTTATGAAGTCGCCGCGTGGAAGCCGCCAATTTCCAAAGCTGAATACGCCGCCGCTATCGCGCAGATTCACGAACACATCGCGGCGGGCGACACTTATCAGGTCAACTACACCTTCCCGCTCAAAGGCCGCTTTCGCGGTGATGCCTGGTCGTGGTTCGTTGATTTGAAAGGCGCGCAACAGGCCGATTACTGCGCCTATCTCGACACGGGCCGCCACCTGATCCTTTCGCTCTCGCCTGAACTTTTCTTCGAGCGGCGCGGCACTCATCTAATAACGCGACCGATGAAAGGCACGGCGGCGCGTGGCCGCTTCATCGAAGAAGACGACGAGCAGGCGGCTCGCTTGCAAGCTTCGGCCAAAGAGTCGGCAGAGAACCTGATGATCGTTGACCTCTTGCGCAACGACCTGGGGAAGATTGCCGTCATTGGCTCGGTCAGCGTGCCGCAGCTTTTCGCGGTCGAACGCTACCCGACCGTGTTGCAGATGACTTCGACGGTCGAAGCCGAGTGCCGAACGGAGGCGCGGCTGCTCGACATTCTCAAGGCGCTCTTTCCCTGCGGGTCGATCACCGGCGCGCCGAAGCTGCGCACGATGGAGATCATCCGCGCGCTTGAGCCGCACCGGCGCGGCGTCTACACAGGCGCAATCGGCCTTTTGCGGCCCGGTGGCGATTGTGTATTTAATGTCGCAATTCGCACGCTCGTGCTCGACAAGCAGAGCGACGAGGTGACGTTCGGGGTCGGCGGCGGCATCACGATTGATTCGACTGCCGAAGCCGAATACGCCGAGTGCATGTTGAAAGCCGCTTTCCTCTCGCGTCGCCCGCAATCGTTTCAACTGATCGAGACGTTGCTGCTTGAACAAGGCGAGTATTATTTGCTCGAACGTCACCTTGAACGGATCACGACATCAGCGCGCTACTTCGGATTCGCTGGCGATGAAGAAGCGATGCGCGCGGCGCTTGAAGCAATCCGGCTCGCGCACACGCAAGGCGATTGGAAAGTGCGGCTCTTATGCAATGACGATGCGACGATCACGGTGGCGGCAGCAGCGATTCGAGTTGACACGGAGAAGACTTGCCGCGTCGCCTTTGCATCGCATCCGGTTGAGTCGCGTGACGCGTTGCTCTTTCATAAGACGACCGACCGGCGCGTGTATGAAGACGAACTGCGGCGGCGGGCGGACGTGGACGACCTCATCTTCTGGAATGAGCGCAATGAAGTCACCGAATCGAGCATCGCTAACGTCGTGTTGATTACAGAAGGCCGCAAGTGGACGCCGCCGCGCACGTCCGGGTTGCTGCGTGGCACGCTCGCCGCCGAGCTGATCCGCAAGGGCGAGTTGCGCGAGCGAGTCATCACGAAAGAAGAGTTGATCGAAGCGCAATCGTTTTATCTCATCAACTCGGTGAGAAAGTGGATGCGCGCCGTGCTGGTCGTTTGATTATCAGCGGGCGAGTTGCGCGTCGGCCCGCGAAATGTTACACAACTTGAGACGGGGAGCCGCATCACTTTCAATGTCTTCATGAAATAAAAAGTCTGTCACGCGCGCTGACACGATTGCGGTCGGCGAGCGGACTCATAACTTCCGCCGGGCTTGACGGGCCGGCACAAACGATTGAGGTGAGCGAATGATTCGATTGAAAATCAATGGCGTCGAGCGCACCTTTGACGGCGACGGCGATATGCCGCTGCTCTGGTACGTGCGTGACCTGCTGGGCCTGACGGGTACGAAGTTCGGCTGCGGGATGTCGCTTTGCGGCGCGTGCACTGTGCATAAGAATGGCGAAGCGATTCGCTCGTGCATCACGCCGATGCGGACGCTTGAAGGCGTGGAGATCACGACCATCGAGGGCCTCGCCGCAAACGATCTGCACCCGGTGCAGCGCGCCTGGATGCAGGTCAACGTGCCGCAGTGCGGCTACTGTCAGCCGGGCCAGATTATGCAAGCGGCGGCGCTCTTTAATAAGAAGAAGCGGCCCACCGATCAAGAGATCGATCAGGCGATGTCGGGCAACATCTGTCGCTGTGGAACCTATCAGCGGATTCGCGCGGCGATCAAATCGGCGGCGGAGGTGAAAGCATGAGCAGGATTGAAAACGTCAGTCGGCGCGGCTTTCTCAAAGGCGCGCTTGCCAGCTCTGCGTTCGTGCTCGGCATGCAGGTCTTGCCAAAATTCGTTCACGCCGAACCGGCTGCCGCCGGCACAACGATCAGCGACGCCGTCTTTCGTCCCGATATTTTCGTCGGCATACAAGCGGACGGCACAGTCACAATCATCGCGCATCGCTCAGAGATGGGCACGGGCATTCGCACGACGCTGCCACTGGTGCTGGCCGACGAATTGGACGCCGACTGGAAGCGGGTCACGGTCGAGCAGGCGATTGGTGACACGCGCTACGGCTCGCAGGACACGGATGGCTCGCATTCGATACGCGACTTCTTCGACGTGATGCGGCAGGCCGGCGCGACGGCGCGCTTGATGCTGACACAAGCGGCGGCGGCGCAGTGGAACGTTCCCGTCGCCGAGTGCCAGGCCAACCTGCACACCATCGTTCACGCGAAGTCTGGGCGCAAACTGGGCTACGGCGATCTCGCGTTGGCCGCGTCGAAGCTCCCCGTGCCGAAGAAAGAAGAATTACAATTCAAGCCGAAGAGCGCGTGGCGATATATCGGCAAGCCTACGCCGAGCGTTGACCTGAAAGACATCTGCACAGGCAAGGCCGGCTTTGGTATGGATGCGCGCGTCGAAGGCATGGTCTACGCTTCGATTGAGCACCCGCCGGTGCTCGGCGGCAAAGTGAAATCCTTAGACGACAAAGACGCGCTCAAGGTCGCGGGCGTGCAGCAGACCGTGGCGATTGATCCGTTCAAAGGCGTGCATGGGTTCCAACCTCTCGGCGGTGTCGCGGTGATTGCCAACAACACGTGGTCGGCTTTTCAAGGGCGCGAGAAACTGAAGGTCGAATGGGATGACGGCGCGAACGCCGCCTACAACTCAGCGGATTATAAAAAGCAGTTGCTAGAGACGGCGCGCAAGCCGGGCAAGGTGGCGCGCAGCAGCGGCGATGTTGACGCGGCGTTTGCTAAGGCTACGAAGATCATCGAAGCCGATTATTACGTGCCGCATCTCGCCCACGCTTCGATGGAACCGCCGGCGGCGTTGGCCGATGTGCGCGGCGATAAAGTGACCGTCTGGGCGGCGACGCAGAACCCGCAAGCCGTACAGACCGAAATCAGCAAGGCGCTCGGTGTTCCCAAAGAGAATGTCATCTGTCACGTGGCCCTCTTAGGCGGCGGCTTTGGTCGCAAATCGAAGCCCGATTACACGGTCGAAGCGGCGCTGCTGTCGAAGAAAGTCGGGCGGCCCGTCAAAGTCGTCTGGCGCAGAGAAGACGACATTCAGTTCGACTATTACCATTCGGTCGCGGCGATGTATATGAAGGCCGCGCTCGACGACAAGGGTCGACCCATGGCGTGGCTTCAACGCTCGGTCTTTCCGACCATCAGCTCGACCTTCGCGCCGAATCAAACATACGGAGCGCCGTTCGAGTTAGCGATGGGCTGGACCGATGTGCCGTTCGACGTAGCCAATCTGCGGGTCGAAAACGGGCCGGCAACGGCGCACGTTCGCATCGGCTGGCTGCGCTCGGTGTCGAACATCTATCACGCCTTTGCCGTGCATTCGTTCATTGATGAACTGGCGCACGCGGCGAGGCGCGATTCGCTTGAGTACTTGCTCGACGCGCTCGGCAAGCCGCGCGAGATAGACCTCAAGGCCATCGGCTATCCGAATTATGGCGGCGAGCCGGATGCGTATCCGATAGACACTGGGCGTATGCGGCGTGTGGCCGAGATGGCGGCAGAGAAGGCCGGCTGGGGCAAGCGCAAGTTTGCGAAAGGCGCGGGGCTTGGCATTGCCGTGCATCGCAGCTTCTTGACTTATGTGGCGACCGTCGTCGAAGTCGAAGTGGATGATAAAGGCAAGGTGCGCATTCCGCGTGTCGAGACAGTTGTGGACGCAGGGATGGTTGTGAACCCCGACGTTGTCCGCCAGCAATTTGAAGGCGCGGCGGTCTTCGGAACCAGCATCGCAAGATTCGGCGAGATCACGGCTACTAATGGCCGCATCGATCAGTCGAACTTCCACGACTATCAGATGGCGCGAATGAACGACGCGCCGGTGCGAACCAACGTCACGATTGTCGAAAGCAGCGCGCCGCCGGCAGGCATCGGCGAGCCGGGCGTGCCGCCTTTCGTGCCGGCGCTGACGAACGCGATCTTCGCGGCAACCGGCACGCGCATACGCGAGTTGCCGCTGTCGCGGAATAAGCTGGGTGGCGCGTCGGCGAAATGAGTTGCTAATCGGGACTACCCCGGCGCAGTGGTTGTCCATCTACAGCCCGCTTCAGCGTGGATAGGCGCGATTTATAATGGGAATTACTCTAGGTTGTTGCCCATCTCCAGCCCGCTTCAGCGGGCTTACCCGCAGGGCAGATAGGCCAGCCGTTTACGGCTGGTTCACGACGGGCATTGAACCGTAGCCCGTTTTAACGGGCTTACCGCAATCGGCTTTAGCCACATCATCCAATGGCTAAAGCCGGCGCGAGAAGGACGCTGAAGCGCCCTTCTCAATCTTCGCAACACGCGTTGAACCAGCCGTAAACGGCTGACCTATCTGCCCTGCGGGTAAGCCCGCTGAAGCGGGCTGCGGAACCGGCGCGGCAATCGCTTGAAGAGTTCATCGTCATCAATCATCAGTTCATCTTCTAGGAGTCCCGTTATGGTTTGCAACTACCGACTCTTTCGCATGGCCTTCATCTTCCTGCTGCTCCTGATCGTTCACACCGTCTTTGGCCAACAGCTCAAGCCCGGCCCGCAGGTGATGACGATCTTTTCCGACGTTGATGACACAGAGCAACCGTATGGCCTCTACCTGCCGAAAAATTTTGACGCGAAGAAGAAGTACCCGCTCGTCATTATGCTGCACGGCGCGGGGTCGAATCACCGGCTGGCGCTGCGCCGCGTCTTCGGCAAGAGCAACGCGACGGGCGAAACCGATGTTGAAGCGACGCGTTATTTTCCCGAATGGAAGGACGTGGATTTTATCGTCGCCTCGCCTTATGCGCGCGGCACGATGGGCTATCAAGGCATCGCCGAGCGTGACGTGATGGACGTGCTCGCCGATGTCAAGCGACGCTTTTCAATAGATGAAGACCGCGTCTACCTGACGGGTCTTTCAATGGGCGGCGGCGGCACGCTCTGGATCGGACTCACACGGCCCGACATCTGGGCGGCGATTGCGCCGGTCTGTCCCGCGCCGCCCGACGGCACACAAGAACTCGCGCCCAACGCGCTCAACTACCCGGTTCATTTCTTTCAAGGCGGCGCTGACCCTGTGGTCAAACCCGAAGGCACACGCGAATGGGTCAAGCGGCTCGAAGACCTCGGCACACGCGTCGAATATACCGAATATCCCGGCGTCCAGCATAATAGCTGGGAGAACGCTTACAAGGACGAAGCCGTCTTTGATTGGTTCAAGCAGTTTCGCCGCAACCGCTATCCCGAACGTGTGCGCTTTGCGACGAGCCGCTACAAGTACGCCAACGCTTACTGGATTCAGATCGATGAGCTGACGCCGGGCACGACCGCTACGGTTGATGCGAAATTTACTGGCACAAATCGCATCGAGATGACGGCAAGCGAAGTCACCGCGCTCACGCTCAAGCTCGCGGGCCATCCGAAATTCAAAGCCAACCAGCCGCTCGAACTCACCATCAACGGCAAGCTGGTTAAGGCGCGAGTTGCCGATACGCTGTCGCTCGCTCAGCAGAATAACGAATGGGCAACGATCAAGCGCGAGCCGTCATCTGCCGAAAAACGCGCGGGCGCGGAAGGGCCGATCAGCGAAGCCATCAGCAGCCGTCACGTCTACGTCTACGGCACGGCTGACAATCCATCGCCTACGGAAGCGCAGAAGCGCCGCGAGCAAGCTGAATACGCGGCGAACTGGTCCGTTTATCGCAACGCGTTTCTTGGCCGCGTGATGATCTTTCCGCGCGTGCTCGCCGACCGCGAGGTGAGGCCGAGCGATTTGGAGAGCGCTAACTTCATTCTGTTCGGCTCCAGAGAGACGAATAGCTTGATCGCAAAGTACAGCGACCGCCTGCCGATGCAGTTCAACAGGGCGGCGGAGTCGGGCTACGGTTTGGTTTATGTCTTTCCGATTGATAAGCATTACGTGCTGGTGAGTTCAGGCTTGCCGTGGTGGGCCGGCATTGCGGGGCCTGCGTCGGGCGCGGGCGGGCCGCCGCCGCGCAATCGCCGCAACCCGTTCGGCATCGGCGCTCCTGACTTGCTTGTCGGGCTGAAGGATTATCTGCTCTTCAAAGGGACGATTGAGACGCCGGTCGTCGAAGGCCGCTTCGACCGCAATTGGCGCGTGCCCGACACGGATGCCGCGCGAATGAGCGCCAGCGGCGCAGTGACCTTTAGCGGCAGACAGTGAACTCGGTTGAGAGAGTGAGATGAACCTGTCTCTCACGATGATGAGGCTTGAAATGGAATTTATAACGTCACTCAGAAAGCACGTGAGCGGACGGCTGCGAAAGCGATTGCGCCGCAAGGCCATCGCTTACGGCTGTCTCGTCACGCTGCTATTGCCTTTCTCAATCGTTCACGCGCAGCCGCAAGTCAAAGCCGCAACGCCAACAACACAAGCCGCGCCGATGGCCGAAGCCGACGTGATCAAGCGCGCCAACGACTTGCTCGCGCAGATGACTGTTGAAGAGAAGATCGGCCAGATGACGCAGCTCTTCTTCGGGCTGATTCCCGACGCGGTCAAGCCGGAAGAGCGCATACGTCGCGGTGAGATCGGCTCGCTGCTGTTTGTCACAGACCCGGCGACGATCAACCGTCTGCAAAAGATCGCGGTCACGGAATCGCGCCTGCACATTCCTTTATTGCTTGGCTTCGATGTCATTCACGGCTTCCACACGATCTTCCCTGTGCCGCTCGCAATGGCGGCGTCGTGGGACCCGCAACTGGTCGAGCAGGCGCAATCAATCGCCGCCCGCGAAGCCCGCGCTGTCGGCATTCATTGGACCTTTGCGCCGATGGTAGACATTGCGCGCGACCCGCGCTGGGGCCGCATCATCGAAGGCGCGGGCGAAGACCCCTATCTCGGCGCGGCCATCGCCGCTGCACAGGTGCGCGGCTTTCAAGGCGCTTATCCCGGCAGTCCCGATCACGTGCTTGCCTGCGTGAAACACTTCGCCGGATACGGTGCGCCGGACGGCGGCAGGGATTATGATTCAGCTTACATTTCCGACGCACAGCTTTATAACGTCTACCTGCCGCCGTTCGAGGCGGCGGTCAAGGCCGGCGCAGCCAGCCTGATGAGCGCCTACATGGATTTGAACGACGTGCCGGCGACGGCCAATCAGTTTCTCTTACAGCAAGTGCTCAGGCGCGAATGGGGCTTTCGCGGCTTCGTCGTGAGCGATGCCTTCGCGGTGCAGAGCCTGGTGACGCACGGCTTTGCGCGCGACGGTCAAGACGCTGCGGCGCGTGCCGTTGCGGCAGGCATCAATATGGATATGGGAAGCCGCAACTACGCGATGAACCTGCCGCAGCTTATGAAAGACGGTCGCGTTTCGATGGCGTCGATTGATGATATGGTTCGCCCGCTGCTTGCAGCTAAGATTCGACTCGGCCTCTTTGAGAATCCTTACGTCGATGAAGCACGGGCGCGCGAGACGCTCGCGGCAAGAGCGCACCGCGACGCGGCCCGGCTCGCTGCCGCGCGCTCAGCCGTCCTGCTGCGTAATGAAAACAACGTGCTGCCGCTCGACAAGGCGAAGCTCTCGTCCATCGCATTGATTGGCCCTCTCGCCGATTCGCAGCGCGATATAATCGGCTCGTGGAGCTTCGCCGGTGATGCGAAAGAAGCGGTGACTATCCTGCAAGGTCTTCGCAACCGCGTGGCCGGTCGCACGACAGTTGAGTACGCGCGTGGCGGCGAGATACGCCGGCGCTTCCCTTCGATGTTCGACGCCATCTTCGGCGCGAAGAAGACCGAGCCTTTAACTGATGCGCAACAGGCGGAAGAGATCGACCACGCCGTAGACCTCGCGCGCCGCTCCGATGTCGCCGTAGTCGTCCTCGGCGAAGCCGAAAACATGAGCGGTGAGGCAGCCTCGCAATCAACGCTTGACTTGCCGGGCAAGCAGCAGCAGCTACTCGAAGCGGTCGTAGCGGTTGGAAAGCCAGTCGTGCTGGTGCTCGTCAACGGGCGACCGCTCAACCTGATGTGGGCCGCCGAGCACGTCGCGGCGATACTCGATGTCTGGCATCCCGGCGTCGAAGGCGGTAACGCCGTTGCCGACCTCTTGTTCGGCGATGCCGTGCCGGGCGGTAAGCTGCCCGTGAGCTGGCCGCGCAACGAAGGACAGATACCCATCTATTACGCGCACAATCTCACGCACGAGCCGGAAACCGCGCCCAATTTCAAGTCGCGCTACTGGGATGATGTCTCGTCGCCGCTCTACCCGTTCGGCTACGGCCTGAGCTATACGCGCTTCAGCTACTCGAATCTCCAGGTCAAACAGAGCGAAGTCAAAGTGGGTGAGCCTATCGAGGTCGCGGTTGATGTCGAAAACACAGGCAGCCGCGCAGGCGACGAAGTTGTGCAGCTCTACCTGCATCAGCAATCGGGGTCTGCCTCGCGGCCCGTCCGCGAGTTGAAAGGCTTTCGCCGTTTGCGGCTTGCGCCGGGTGAAAAGCGCACCGTCACGTTCAGCCTGGGCAGCCCGGAACGCCGCTATTGGAGCGCGGCGGAAAAGCGCTGGGTCGAAGAAACGGCAGCGTTCGACGTGTGGGCTGGTGGCGACTCACGGGCTACGCTGCACGCGGCGTTCAAGGTTCATCCGTAAAGGCCCCGGCGGACGAGCGAAGGCAGAAAGCACAATTGTGCTGCCGAGAAAGGAACAGATGGCCGATGCGCAGGCTTACAGGTAGAAGTAAGATGAGGCTGATTTTGGGCGGCAGCTTCTCTGCTTAAGCAAATGCCTGCCGCCAGCGTCGGCTGGCTTCCCCGCTTGCGTCAGCCGGCCAAGCGGGCCACGAATTGTATCCCCTGTTCGTGGCCGAGTATTGGGCCTCGATTCTGCCAATGTGATTTTCGCCCGAAAGTCTAGAGGCTCTGTTAGAGGACTTGGGAAGCCATCCCAAGTCCTTTCTTTTTTTCGCGGTAGACGGTCTGCTCGCTGGTGGTGGGCGGCTGGCTCAACCTTTCGACCAGATAGAGCGCCAGCAGCAAGGTGACGAGTAGGCCTAGCAAGATGATGAGTATCGTCCGCCGCCTGTGCTTGCCGACCGAAGAGTTGGACTTTCCCATCCAACCGCGCCAGCCGCACTCGCGGCAGCGGTACATTTTATAACTTGTCACCGTGCGGATGAGCTTCTCTATAACGCCGCGAGTGTGCGAATGATGGATGCGCCAGCCGCAGGCCGGACAGACCCGGTTAGCCAAGATTGATTCCCTCCGCAGGCGGGTTGAACGCTCCGCTCGTTTCACCGACAGGCCAGGGTGTTTGGTGATGATGGCGAAGCCTTAGTCCGCGAAAGGCTGCGCGGACAGTACCACTCAAGCCTTCAGACAACCCCGGCATTATCGCACAAACCTGATAAAAGAGAAGGACGATTTTCCGAAAACATCAAAGCACAATTGTGCTCGCTTTAAGTGGGACAATTGGCCGATGTAGCGGGCGAGCGACTCCTGTATGATGAGCGCGCACACTTGCCTGCGGTCTTCGCTGAAGGCGTTCACTGGCGCAAGCGGCAAATGTAAAATAGATAACGAAACGCTTGCATTCACCAGAGGATTTAGGATAGCTTATCGCCGTTTCCGCCTCTGGGGTAATCCAAACAGAAGTCTTCGGACGCAGGCAGCCTTTATGAGCACTCGCATTCTACTCATCGACGATCATCCGGTGATTCGCAAGGGCCTGCGGGCAGTGCTCGGCGAGTACCCGGAGTACGAAGTCGTCGGCGAAGCCGGCAGTCGTGCGGAAGCCCTGGCCCTGACCGAAAGCGAGCGCCCGAATCTTGCGCTCTTAGACCTTGATCTAGGGAGCGCGACGAGCCTCGATTTTCTAAGCGAGTTGCTCGACGCAGGAAATGGAATGCAGGTGCTTGTGCTTACCGGCGTGCGCGATAAAGAACTACACCGGCAGGCCCTTCAACTCGGCGCTAAGGGCATTGTGCTCAAAGACCACGCGGCAGAGATTTTAATCGAAGCCATCGAGAAGGTGAGCGCGGGCGAGATGTGGCTCGACCACTCGATGCTGGTTGCGCTGCTTGGCACCTCGGCGCGGGGAAGCGTAGACCCTGAGCGCGTCAAGATCAATATGCTGACGGAGCGCGAGCGCGAGATCATCCACTTGCTTGCCGAGGGCCTCAGAAATAAACAGATCGGCAAGCGGTTATTTATCAGCGAGATCACCGTCCGCCATCACTTAACGTCGATATTTAACAAGCTTGCCGTGTCGGATCGCGTCGAGCTGCTGATCTATGCCTATCGCAACGGCATCGTCGCCGCGCCGACGCGTCCCTTCACAAACGGAGGCTCTTAGAGCATGGTCGATACGATTCAAATTGAGCGGGCCGGCCTCTTGAACCGCGAGCGCCTCTACCGCCAGATCGTCGAGACCGGCCTTGAAGGGATATGGATCATTGCCGTAGACGGCGAGACGATCTTCGCCAACCAGCGCATGGCCGAGATGTTCGGCTGCGCGGTGACTGATCTGATCGGCCACTCGTCGTTCGACTTCGTCTTCCCCGAAGACTACGAGAACGCCCGCGCGCGTTACAAGATGGCGCGACAGCGGATCACCTTTGATCCCGACTTTCGCTTTCGGTGCAAAGACGGACGCGAGATATGGGTATTGGCCACGGGCGCGCCGCTCGAAGACGAAGAGGGCCATTTCTTAGGCGTGCTCGCCAAAATCATTGATGTCAGCCGCCGCAAGCAGGCCGAGCGGGCGCTCGAACAAAGCGAGCGCGAGTACCAGAACCTGCTTGAAAATCTCTCGCTCGGCGTTTATCGCACGACGCCCGATGGCGCGATTCTTTATGCCAATCGCGCGCTCATCGAGATGCTCGGCTACAGTGATTTTGCCGAGATCAGCGCGCGTGACCTTGAGCAAGAACTTGAAGCCGGGTATCCGCGCAGTGAATTTAAGCGGCGGCTCGAAGAGTGCGGTGAGATCAACGGCTTTGAAGCGGTCTGGAAGACTCGCAAGGGTGAGACGCTTTACGTCCGCGAGCATGCGCGCTGCATCCGTCACGTCGATGGGTGCGTCAAGTATTACGAAGGCACAGTCGAAGACATCACCGAACGCCGCCGCGCCGAAGAGCAGCTTAAAGAAAGCGAGATGCGCTACCGCGTCTTCATCGAGCAGAGCACGGAAGCCATCTGGCGCTTTGAAACCGAGCGGCCCATACCTGTGAGCTTATCCGAAGACGAGCAGATCGAGTGGATCTACCGCTACGGCTATCTCGCCGAGTGCAACACCGTGATGGCCGAGATGTATGGCTTCACGTCCATGCAAGAGATTCTCGGCGCAAGACTGCTTGATATGCTCACGCCTGAAGACCCCAGTAATCTAGATTACCTGCGCGCCTTCGTTCGCGCGGGCTACAGGCTAAACAAGATGGAGACTCATGAGATCGACCGCTTCGGCAACAGAAAGCATTTCGTCAACAGCCTCGTCGGCATCATTGAAGACGGGCATTTAGTGCGCGCCTGGGGCATGCAGCGCGATACGACCGAGCAGAAGCGGTTGGAACGCGAGCGCGAGGAGTTGAACACGCTGCTCGAACAGCGCGTCCGCGAGCGCACCGGCGAGCTTGAGCGCGCGAACTCGGAACTGGAATCGTTTACTTATTCAGTCTCGCACGACCTGCGTGCGCCGCTCCGCTTTGCCGCAGGACTTTTAGATATGCTTGAAAAGCGGGCCGGCTCAGCGCTTGATTCGACAAGTCTCGGCTACCTCGAAGCGAGCATTGATACGATAAGCGAGGCGGGCGACCTGATCGAAGAACTTCTCGCCTTTTCAAAACTCGCGCACACCGAGATGCTACGCGAAGCGGTAGATATCGGAGAGGTCTTTCGCGAAAGCGTGCAGAGCTGTCATATGGAATCGGTTGGGCGCGACGTTCATTGGGCCGTAGGTGATCTTCCCATCGTCTCAGGCGACGCGGCAATGCTACGGCTCGTCGCCAGAAATCTCGTCTCGAACGCGCTTAAGTATACGCGCCCGCGTGATCGCGCGGTGATCGAGATCTCTGTGCGGGAAGAGCAGCGCGAGTACGTCTTCGCAATCCGTGATAACGGTGTCGGCTTCGATCCGAAAGACGCGGATGGACTCTTCAAACCGTTCCAGCGCCTGCACACCGCCGCCGAGTTTGAAGGCACAGGAATTGGCCTTGCGCATGTGCAACGCATCATCGAGCGCCACGGCGGGCGCGTGTGGGCTGAAGGGCAAAAAGGTGTCGGAGCGACGTTTTATTTTTCGCTCCCGAAAGCGATTGACAAACCAACTATGTAATCTATATGCTACGCGGGACGCATTTGACAGGTCCCCCTTTTAAGTTGAATTTTGGCAAGCTCTTCTCGTTTTGATCAGTCATGTGACGGGTTCACCCGCAGGCAGCTCCTACGATCCTTCCCACAGTGAGGGGGCTTCTACGGAGGAGAAGAACGATGTCTAAAGCTTTCAATCAAGTGCTCAATTGACAGGTTGTAGCCCTCTTTGCCCTGGTCAGAGATCTCCTCTATCAATCGGCAGCATCTCCCAAGAAACCAGCAACCAGGGCGGACGCATTGATAATTGGTGTGTCGCGAACGCGATTTCCCGCTCCGGGTTTACTCAGCGTCGGGAGAGGTGTGTTTTCTTGCCGGCGGAATTGCGCTATGCTGATACACTCCGCCCACCGGAGTAGAAGCTGGTTCCGTCAATGCTAGCGAAGGCTTCGGCCCATAAGGTGACTTGATGGCTAGAACGAGGCCGGCGGTTCACAGTCGGCTAGCGGTCTTGATTCGAGATGGCTTAAACAGAACTTTCCCGGCCCTGTCGCCGCACGCAGGACCAGAAGGTTTGCTCGGCGCAAGCTCGGCCCGCACCACCCGCCTGGGACGAAGGCCATAAACAGGATGCTGAAATGTCAGACGAAAAGAACGAATTAGAAAAAGTCGTCATTCCTGATGAGGTGTCGCTTCAGCCTGCTTACCCGAGGTCCGCCGACTTCAGTGTTGAGGGTGACTACAGCTACGGCTATGGCAGCAGGGAAGAGAGCGTGCGCGTCCGCGAAGTCTGGCGCACGGTGCGCAAGCATAAATGGCTGATCCTGGCCATCACCGTGATCATCACGGTCATCGTTGCAATCGAGATGTACCGCACGCCGTCGGTCTACGAGGCCTCGACGCTCATTGAAGTCGGCAAAGAAGACCCGCCGCCCGGAAAACCTGGCAGCTTCATCTTCCAGATGGACGACCCGATGAACGTCAGCCTGAAGACCAAAATTCAGGCGCTTAAAAGCCCGGTGATCTTTCAGGCCGTCGTCCTCAAGCTGGGCCTCGACCAAAACCCGAAGTTCTTCAGCATTGGCGCAAAAAAATCGGTGATGGATGCAGTCAAACTTCTTGGTCAGCGGGTGTCGGGAAACCCGGCTAAGCTGCCTGAAGATGATGTTGACCTGACTGTTTCCGCGAAATCGTCCGTCCCTCTGACGCCCGAAGAGCAGGCCAAGCTTGAGCCTTACATGGACGCGGTGGACGGGGGCCTCACGGTCGTACCGGTGGTGGATACGCGCGATTTGAGGATATCTTTCCGCCATTCGGATCAGAAGATCGCCGCTGCCGTCGCCAACGCGGTTGCCGAAGTCTTCATCAAGCAAAACTTTGAATCGAAGACCGAAAAGTTCACGACAACCTCTGACTGGCTGGATCGCTCAACCCGCGAATTGAAGAGAAAGGTCCAGGAGGCCGAAGAGGCGCTTGCCAAGTACACGCGCGAAAACCACTTCTTTTCGACCGACGGCAAGGAGACGTTGATCGCCGATAAGCTTTCGCGCCTGCACGAGCAGGTGATGCGCGCCGAGACCGAGCGCATGCTCAAGCAGTCGCTTTACGAAGAGGTGAAGATGGGCCGCGTCGCCCAACTGCCGGAAGCCTTCAGCGACCCGAAGAGCGCCGAATTGCAAAAGCAGTTTCAGGATCTCGCCGTTCAGCTTGCCGACTTTGAGACTAAGTATGGGCCGGATAATCCGCAGATCATTCAGGTGAAGCAGCGGATGATGGCGATTCAGGGCCAGATCAACGAAAGCCGCAGCACGCTCGCCGAACGCCTCAAGGCCGATTACGAGCGGACCATGCGGGATGAGCAGTCGCTGAAGGCGGCGCTTGAAAAGGCGAAAGGCGAAGCGGTTCAGCAGAATCAGGCTGCGATTCAATTGAATATCCTCAAGCAGGATGTCGATACGGCCAACAAGCTCTACACCGAGTTTTTGCAGAACACCAATCAGGCCAACCTTCAGGTCGCCGAGCAGCACAACAACGTGCGTGTCATTACCCCGGCTCGCATTCCTAGAACACCCATCAGCCCGGCCCGTATGCGCACGATCACCATCAGCTTTATTCTGGCGCTTTCTGCCGGAGTCGGTCTGGCCATGTTCCTCGAATACATCGATAACACGATTAAGACCGTCGAAGACGTTAGCCGTTACGTCCAGCTTCCGGCCTTGAGCGTCATCCCGCCGATTGGCTTGGTTCCGTCTCGCAGGATGCTTTCGGCAAAGGGAGCGAAGAAACTCAAATCTATTCCGGCAACCGTCAATGGAAACGGGCTGGCGAACGCGAAAGCTGAACAACTCGTCGCGCCTGATAGCCGCTCATCGGCAGCGGAAGCTTATCGCATCTTGAGGACCTCGGTGCTGCTCTCCTCGGCGGGTAAGCCGCCGAAAACCATTCTCGTGACGAGCGCGCAGCCCGGAGAAGGTAAAACGACCACCGCCGTCAACACCGCCATCTCGCTATCGCAACTCGGCGCTTCGGTGCTGATCGTTGACTGTGACATGCGCAAGCCCTCGGCGCACAAGATTCTTGGCGTGGATAATATGCGCGGGTTGTCAACCTACTTGTCGCGCAGTGTTGGCGCTGACGGTTTGATCCAGAAGTTGCAGATGCCCAACCTCTCCTTGATTCCCAGCGGGCCGATTCCGCCAAACCCGGCAGAGTTGATTAGCTCCGAGAAGATGCGGGGGCTGCTTGATGATCTCTCCGACCGCTACGACCACATCATCATCGACTCGCCGCCGCTGATGAACGTGACCGACCCGGTCATTCTTTCAACGATGGTGGACGGCGTGATCCTGGTTGTGCACGGCGGCAAGAGCACGCGTGATGTCGTGCGCCGCGCCCGCCACGACCTGGATGCGGTCAACGCCAAGGTCTTCGGCGTGGTCTTGAATAACGTAGACCTGCGCCACGAAGGCTACGACAATTATTATTACTATCGCTACTATTCCGCTTATGGTCAGGAAGTGACCGGCGCGGAAACTAACGGGCAGGCAGGCTGATCCGGGTTTGCTCTTCCGGGAAAGGGCTGACCTTTAAGGAATTCGCCGAGCAGGTCTTTGAGAGATCAGATGGTTCAATATTGGATGCCGAGCCACTTACTGAAATGACTGCTGAACCATTAGCTATTTCCCAGCAACCGGAGGCTGAGCCGTTCGACCTTTGTATCGAGGCCGGGCGCACAGAGAAGAATTACTGGCTCGACCTCTGGCGCTACCGCGAGTTGTTTTACTTTTTGGCGTGGCGTGACATCCTGGTTCGTTACAAGCAAACAGTGATCGGCGTCGCCTGGGCGCTCGTCCGGCCTTTCTTGACAATGGTCGTATTCACCTTCGTCTTTAATAAGGTAGCGAAGCTCTCGGCTCCCGGAGCCGCGCCTTATGCGCTGATGGTGTTTGCGGCGATGCTGCCCTGGCAATTTTTTTCGACGGCCCTGAGCGAGTCGAGCAACAGCCTTATCGGCAATGCCAACTTGATCTCGAAAGTTTATTTCCCGCGACTCATTGTACCGGCGGGGTCTGTGATCACGAGCTTCGTGGACTTCCTGATCACGCTGGTGTTGATGGCCGTGATGATGGGCTGGTATGGATTCTTGCCGGACTGGCGATTGGCGACCCTGCCGCTTTTCATCGCGCTGGCCTTCGGCGCGGCCTTCGGCGCGGGGCTGTGGCTATGCGCGCTGAATGTGAAGTATCGTGACTTTCGTTACATCGTTCCATTCATCGTGCAGTTTGGCCTTTTCGTTTCGCCGGTTGGCTTCAGCAGCGACCTCGTGCCGGAGCGCTGGCGATTGCTTTATGCCTGCAACCCGATGGTCGGCGTGATCGACGGCTTCCGCTGGGCGCTGCTGCGCGGCGAAGCGCGCCTCGACGGTTCGGGGCTGCTGATTTCAATCATTCTCACCTTCGCCCTATGCGCTTCGGGCATCTGGTACTTCCGCCGTATGGAGCGCACGTTCGCCGACGTAATCTAGCTTCGAGGCTGATCGTTTCGCAATGAGCGACGTTATTATCCGTGCCGAGAACTTAGGCAAGAAGTACCGGATTCGTCACCAGCACGAGCGACAGCGCTACGTCGCGTTGCGCGATGTGTTCACCGATAAGCTTCTGGCTCCCTGGCGGTGGATGCAGGGACGTAGCGCGAATGGCAGCGGCGATGGCGCTTCGCATTCGGCGTCTGCCGCTCACCCAAAAGCGGAAGACTTCTGGGCGCTGAAGGACATCTCGTTTGAGATCATGCAGGGCGAAGTCGTCGGCATCATCGGGCGCAACGGCGCGGGTAAATCGACGCTATTGAAAATCCTCAGCCGCATCACCGAGCCAACCGAAGGGCGTGTAAGAATTCGCGGTCGCGTCGCCAGCTTATTAGAGGTGGGCACAGGTTTTCACCCCGAGTTGACCGGGCGTGAAAACATCTACCTGAACGGCGCGATTCTTGGAATGACCAGGGCCGAGATCAAATCAAAGTTTGACGAGATTGTTGCGTTCGCGGAAGTGGAGAGGTTTCTCGACACGCCTGTAAAACGCTATTCATCTGGTATGTATGTACGGCTCGCCTTTGCCGTAGCCGCCCACTTAGAGCCGGAAATCTTAATTGTCGATGAAGTTCTGGCCGTAGGCGATACGGAGTTTCAGAAGAAGTGTTTGGGTAAGATGGAGAAAGTGAGTCAGAGTGGGCGAACCGTCTTGTTCGTCAGCCATAATATGTCGGTTATCTGTGATCTTTGTAGCCGGGCGCTGTTGGTGGATCGAGGTTCTATTGTAATGAGCGGGTCTTCGGCTGAAGTCACAAACCGTTATCTAAACGACAGCACATCGAATCAAGTGCGGGGAAGGATTGGCGAAAGCGACGCCGAAATAATAGATGCTTTTATAGAGGACGACAGTGGACAACCCATCGCCACAGCGACCTTAGACCAACCGCTGGTGATCCGCATCCGATACTTCTTACGGCATCCAGAGAAAACCCATACGTTAATGCTCCAGTTTTCGACTACGGATGGGCACGCGGTATGGACAACAGAAACTGCGCCGGGCTTGATGAGCGCGGCAGGCCCAAGTCAGGAGATCAGAGAGGCCAGGATTCACATATCTAAAGTTCATCTCTATCCTAAGACCTATTTCTTAGGGGTGGGGATCATGCATTATGGCGTCGGCCCGTTAGTGTGGGACAAGGCACATGCGCGAATCGTCGTAATCTCTGAAATCCCCCTGCCCCATCAAGGCTACGATCCGCCGCGCCTTAACAATGTGGTTATGGATCATCAATGGACTGGAGCGGGGGCCGTCGGCGCGGCTATTAATTGAGCGTGCGCAGACTCGTTAAGAGTAATTAATGTATACCGCAGAGTCTTTGACCTCTTTACGATCTGAGACAAGACCGAAGTCCTTATCCGATCCGTCGCCTCGCATCGGGTTATATCTTCTATCGGCTAATCGGACCGCGTACCTTATTTCCAAGATTCTTGCATTGGGTGGCTGCCATGTGTGGGTGCGGTTTGAAATCCCGCTGGAAGAATTGCTCAGGAAATCAAACCAATTGGCCGACATTGAAAAAGAATATTGCTCCTGGCTTTTTTCTGAGACACATGTTGAGATTTTGGATGGCGGCGATGCCCCCCCAGCCGTTGATTGTTTACTTTATCAAGTTGACTATTCGCGCCCTCGCCAACCTGAAGCGTTGTTGGCCTGGATGGCTAAGTCCGGTCACATAACGGCATGGAATACGAATTACGCGGAAAAAGATTGGTGGCAGCTTTTTAGCACCGATCTCCGAATGGCTATCAAATTCACTAGATTCTTGCTACGCACTTCTCGCGTCGTGGTGGCTTGCGGCAGAACTCGGCTGCGGCCCACTACGGTTTTGAGCCGAGGCCAACGGCAGGGCTATTTTGTGCATCCCAAGTTCCTGCGCGAGCCGGAACTCTATGCGGAAATGTTTGCCGAAAGCTGGAGCGCCGAGTCTCCACGCCCAGTCCGTTTGATTTTCTCCGGCAATCCTGTACCGGAGGAGCGTCGTCAACTCATAGACAGACTCAAGGGCTTTTTGTCAGAACAGCCGGATGTCCAACTGATCGATCACTATGAAAAAATAGCGACGCGTGCGGCCTTGCCATCTTCTGACAAGGCGCTGGTCTTGTGGATGGTGCGCGCCAATTCACGTGACCCGCAATGGCACTTGCGCCGCGACGTTATTCCGCCGTCGCAGTGGCCGCTGGTCCTGCGAATGTGTGATTTTGCATTCTGCCCGCCGGGGGACGAACGCAAGACTCACCGTGTCGTCGAAGCGCTCTTGCAGGGTGTCATTCCCATCCTCGATTGCCCAGAGGAATATGACTTAGGCTTGCGCGATGGCGTGAACTGTCTTGTTGTTTGCAATGGACAGTGGGACAAAGGGGTGCAACGCGCATTAAGTATGCCTGCCGAAGAGGTCATCCGACTCCGAAGGGCGATTCAAGAACTGGCACAAACTGAACTATACCCCACAGGTGCGGCACGCCGCTGGTTATGCCGCTTGGGCTTTGAGCGTTGAAAGCGACCGCAAATTCTGAATGCCTTCTCGTACCTGATCGTAAACGGGATTGCAAAGGGATGATGTACTGAATGCGGGATCTGGTTTCGATTCTTATTCCGTGTTACAACAGCGCCCCGTGGATAGGGCGGGCCATCGAAACGGCGCTCGCGCAGACGTGGCCGAATAAAGAGGTCGTCGTTCTGGATGACGGATCAACGGACGGGAGCTTTGAAGTCATCCAGCAGTATGCGTCACAGATTCGCGTGGCAAGGCAAGCCAACCGTGGGCAGAATGCTTCTCGCAACCGTCTCACGGAATTGAGTCGCGGCGCGTGGCTGGCCTATCTCGACGCCGACGATGAAATGTCTCCCGACTGTGTTGAAAAAAAAATGGAGTTTGCTCAAGAGGCAGATGCCGTTTACGGAACGGTGGAAGTCGCCTGCTTTCTCGATCTGGAGAAGACTCGCTATACGGTTCAAACTGCCGAGACGTTTGCAGACCCCATCGTAGCAGCTTTCTGGTGGAGTTATCCTAATACAAGCTCTTTCATGTTCCGCAAAGCAGCCGTGTTGGACGTGGGCGGGTGGAACGCGGAGATCAAGAACTGCACCGATTATGATCTCTACTTCAAACTGCTGATTAAGAATAAGCGTTTCCGCGCGGCTCCTGAATCTCAGACGCTATATCGACAATGGAGTACATCCCAGGCCGTTTACCAAGACCCGCAACGCAAGCTTCGGACTCGCCTTCAGGTATTATGGCACGCGGCGCACGAGTTCGATGCGGCGGGGTTGCTCAACAACGAACGACGCGAGGCATTCGAGCAAGCCGCCTTCGGTGTCGTGCGGATGCTTTATAACTTCAATCCCGTGGTCGCTCACCGCGAGTACGCCAAGTTAATAGGATGGAATCCGCGCTTCCATCCGACCGCAAAGACCTTCTCTCCAACGTACAGGTCTGTATACAAGCTCGCAGGATTTGCGGTGACTGAACATCTGGCCTATTTGGCGCGGCGGCTGAACCCGGTAACTAAGCCGCTCCCCGGTGTCGATCCTAAGACGGGGCTACCTTATACCTAACCCCGGCATATGCAAAATGGGTTAGCCGAAGGAGCCATAGCCGGCGGCGTTCTCGCAATGGGTGCCGGAGCCTGGTGGCGTTTGCGTACGTATTCTCGTCTACTCGGTTACAAGCCGCAGCATAGCTATGGGCCGGTCATCCGACCGCGCCGCGTGCGCGAACTGCGCGTGCGATGTCGCCACGATTCCTTTCACGGGCCTGCGGGGGAGTTGCCGGTGAGCGCCTTTTTGCAGATGAACGTGACGGCTACTTCCGCAGGAAAATGGCGCGACCCTTTCATTGAGATTCGTCATGCCGGTGTCGTCGGACATCAGTATTTCGAGCGCGGGGCGCAGGGGGCACGATGGCTCAACCTCAGCCGTTGGATGGCGCTATCGCCGGCTGATGCTGATACGGAAGTCCACCTCTGCGGCGGACGATTGACGTGGCAGGAACAAGATGCGCGGCTGTGGCTTTTTTCTGATCGAGTCGAACCATCCGAGCAAGTCATCGTTGTTGCTCCCCACCCGGATGATGCAGAGGTTGCAGCCTTTGGCTTTTACGGCTCAACCCGAGCCACTGTCGTGACTATCACAAGCGGTGATGATAGTGGACGGTTGGATCATCTGAACGGAGCGGCGATGGCACTGCCGCGCGCCCTAATGGCGCGTTTGCGTGTGTGGGACAGCCTACACATTCCTGCAATCGGAGGGATTGCCGCTGAACAGGCCGTGAACCTGTGCTACCCGGATGGGCAACTGGCGAGCATGCGGACGAACCCCGCTCACGAGTTCGGTTCCCGTAGCGGTGCGGATGTTAATTATGCAGAACTCCGACAGATGAATGCATCGAGCCTTCTTGATCATACTCAGTTTCGTTGCTCCTGGGACTCGCTTGTGCAGGATTTGGTGACGATCTTTTCGCGGCGGCGACCCGACATTGTGGCTGCGCCTCTGCCGCTGATCGATCCACATCCTGATCATGGTTTGACCACCTTAGCCGTTTGCGAAGCGCTGAAGCGTTGCGGGCTGGACAGCGTGCGACTATTTCTCTACGTCGTTCACAATCGCTGGACCGAACTCTATCCCTTCGGGCCGGCTGGGAGCGGAGTGGGATTGCCGCCCGATTTCGACCAGATGGGCATCGAATGTGATGCGTTATATTCACACACCCTGTCACCTGAACAACAGATGTTGAAGCTCTTCGCCCTCGAAGCGATGCATGACCTGCGTGACATCAACACGCCTGCCTTACCGGATTGGAAAAGTGAAGTAAGGCGGCTGAAGACATGGCTTGGCGCTCAACTTCGCGGCCTTAGTAATCCTCCTACCAGTTTTCTGCGCCGCGCGGTGCGCCCGGATGAAGTGTTCTTTGTAATGGGCATCGCTGATGCGGAGCGCCTCGCGCTCGACCACGCCAGGCAGGCGGCAGAGGGTAGGCAATGAACATAGAAGTTGTCAGCGCGCGCGCGTTAGATAGTACGCTTCGTGATCGATGGCAGCAGTTACAACAATCCAACCCGTCGCTGGAGAGTCCTTATTTTTGCATCGAGTTTACCGAGGCTGTTGCGCAAACCCGGACCGATGTGGAAGTGGCGCTGATTAAAGCGGGCGGAGAGGTTGTGGCGTTCTTTCCCTTTCAGAGGAATCGCTGGTCAGTGGGAAAGCCGGTTGGGGGAATGATTTCAGATTATCAGGGGATTATTTGTGAGCCTGACTTTGCTTGTGACCCCACTGAACTATTGAAAGCGTGCTCGCTACTGGCATGGGATTTTGATCATCTGCTGGTTTCGCAATCTTTCTTTGCGACCTACCATCGGCATCAGGAAGGCTCGCCCATACTGGACCTGTCGGAAGGGTATGAGGCTTATGCAAGGCAAACCCACGCGGCACGTGGGAAGCTTAGCAAGCTTCAGCGTCTCCTTGAGCGCGAAGTTGGCCCTCTGCGATTTGTCTTGCACTCTAATGACGCGAGCGATTTTGAGCAGGTGCTTGGCTGGAAATCGGCTCAATACAAGCGCACCGGCATCAAAGACATTTTCACCAACGACTGGGTCCGCCAAACTTTGGAACGGATACACGCAACGCAAGGCAAAAAACTTTCCGGCATGCTCTCTCTTTTGTATGCGGGAGAGCGCCTGATCGCGGGCCACTTCGGCATGCGAACCAGCCGGACTTGGCATTACTGGTTCCCTGCTTATGATCCCGATTATTCGCGCTATTCGCCCGGCTTCACACTGTTGTTGAAGATGGCCGAATCGGCTCCCGGTATGGGAATTAAGACCATCGATCTCGGCAAAGGCATGAGTTCCTACAAAGAGCGCCTTAAGAACGGGCATGTGATGATTGCCGATGGCAGTGTCGAACCATCTTCGTTGCTGAAGCTTGGGCGGCAACTCAAGAAACGAAGCCGAACGGCCTTGCGTGAGCTGCTTTTGCGTACGCCGTTAGATCAGCCGACGCGCAAGCTCGTCAACTATTTTCGGTAGGCGCAGCCGCAGGCGTTGCCGTGTAGATGAAACAGAGTCGATTCTCCGACAGGGTAAAATGCTGTTGCAGCGAAAGCCATGCGTAATCCTTGATCTGCGTCTCGAATTTAGATTCTCGCGGCAGGTTACAGACCACCAGCAGTTCACGCGGCGTCGCCATCAGCGACAGGCGAAGATTGGCCAACACGGCGGAGAGCACTTCTCCATAGAAAGGATTGTTGAAATAGACCAGCGTAACGTCGGGCGGAATCGTATAGGCGGCGGCGTTGGCTGTGGCGATCTCAATCTGCTGGCAGCGCAGCTTGTGTTTACAGTGGACAAAGTTTTGTTTAGCGATGTCGGAAAGCTCTTCAGAAATCTCGACCCCCATCACACGCTGGAACGGATACATTGCGGCTGAAATCATGGCCCGACCCATGCCCGCCCCGAAATCGAGAAAGACGTGCTCGGCGGGAGCGATTCCAAGCGCCTTGACGATTTCGGGAATGCTGACATAATCACTCGCGCTGTAGTACTTGTATTCCTGGTTATTAATCCCGAACTCACTCAGATCAATAACCGCGTCTGTATAGACCCCTAGCCGCCATTCTTGAAAACGCCCGTATCCACGACGAACAAGAGAGCGCAAGGCCTGGCTCATTCCATTTGATTGAACTTGCTTGGTGAAGTTCTTGATCGTACCGATGATGCTCATACTTGGTCGGCAACTTTGGGTGTTGTAAAGAAGAAGCAGTATACCATGAGGACATGGGGCAAACACAGAGCGCGCTCTTCACCTTCAGCGCCGGCCCAATAATCGTTTGACTATGGAATACCTGCCAATCTCTGCCGTTATCCCAACGCGCGACAGAGCTGCCATAATTGACCGGGCTTTCGAGAGCCTTCTGTCACGCGGGACGCTGCCCGCCGAGATCATCGTTATTGATGCCTCGACGGATTCAACCACTCAGGCCGTTATGGACCGCTATGCCGCACGGGTGCCCTCAGGCTGTGCCTTTATCTGGCAGCCCGCCGTTCAAGCGGGGGCTGCGGTGCAACGTAATCAGGGCGTTGCTTGCGCAACCCAGCCGTTTATCTGTTTCTTTGACGATGACATTTTATTTGAGACCGATTGCCTCAGCGAACTCCTACGCACGCTCGAAGCCGATCCGAATTTAGGCGGCGTTAATGCCATCATTGTAAACCAGAGCTATCACCCGCCCGGACGAGTCAGTCGTGTGATGTTTCGCTTTTTGCACGGCCAGCAGGAATCGAGCTATGCCGGTAAGGTCATCGGCCCTGCCTTCAACTTGTTGCCTGAAAACCGTGATGATCTGCCTGTAGTTGTGCCGGTTGACTGGTTGAATTTAGGCTGTACGCTCTATAGGCGCGAGGCGCTTCCGACGCCGCCTTTTGATCTATTATTTACCGGCTATTCCATGCTGGAAGACTTGACGCTCTCGCTATGCGTCGCTAAGCGCTGGCGATTAGCCAACGTTCGCACGGCGCGGATTTTTCACGACTCGCAGCCCGGTAAGCACAAGTCCGACGTGGCGGAGCTGGCCCGAATGGAATTGGTAAACCGTTTCTTCGTGATGACTCGCGTTCTGGAGCGGACAGATTTATCTGATTATGGCAAATTCTTACTGTTTCAAGCCTTCATTATAGCCAGCAGTTTCAATGCTCAGAACTGGCAGCGAACCGTCCCAAAAATTTTGTGGGGCAAACTACAAGGCGTCGGGCAGCTACTTTTCGGTGGCGTTCCCTCTCTAAACTCGCAATAAGTGCAGCCCTAATTGAAACGGTCAGGCCCCATGGGATACAAGAGGACTATAAGATGATACCAATGGTGCTGATTGGCATTGTGACCTGGAATAGAGCCGAGATCCTTCCTAAAGCAATCACTTCGGCCCTGAGCCAAGCCTATCCGAGCCTACAGGTTGCCCTTGTGGATAATGCGTCCACCGATGCCACGCCCGAATTGGCCGCTCACTTCCCAAAGGTCTGCTGGATACGGTGGGAAGAAAATCGCGGCTACATGGCGGCGCGCAATCATTTCATGGCGATGGAAGGAGCCGCCTACTTTGTCAGCCTGGACGACGATGCATGGTTTCTTCAGGGTGATGAAATCAGGATTGCGGTCGATCACCTGGAGCGTCATCCGCAAGTAGCAGCGGTGGCTTTTGACATTGTCTCTCCAGACCATCCTCAATCCGCTCCGCGAACCGCACCTCACCCGACCGCGATCTTCATCGGCTGCGGGCATGTCTTACGTCTTTCTGCCGTTCACGAAGTGGGAGGGTACGAAGCATCGCCGGGCAGTTACGGCGGCGAAGAGAAAGACCTCTGTTTGCGTTTACTGGATGCAGGCTATCAGATTGTGAAGCTTCCCGGTGTGCATGTGTGGCACGATAAAACGCCGGTCGCGCGCAATCTCGCCGCGCAGCATCGCTCAGGCGTCTGCAATGATCTGGTCCTGACATTGCGCCGAACGCCGGCCCTGATCTTGCCTGCCGTGCTACCCGTGAAGCTCTTTCGCCATTGGAAATTTTCGCAGCGCAACGGCTTGAGCGATTCATGCCGTGAAGGCTTTAAGCTCTTCTTCCGTTCCGCTCCCGGAATTTGGAAATCACGTCGCCCGGTTAAAGCGGCAACGTTACGCGCCTTTGTCCGATTGACAGAACAAGGCTCTCCTTCCGGCGCCTAAACCACAGTCTTGAGTCATTGAAATGAGAACATTGGAGCGTAGGCTGCTTTATGTACAGTATGGATGTGGTCAGCACTCGCCGTCCTCCTGGCTCAATTATGATGTGAGTCCCACCTTACGACTACAGAAACTGCCCGTCGTCAAACACGTAATGAACTGGCGCGGACGGCTGGTCTTTTCGCCGAATGTTCGATATGGCGATATTCGCAAACGGCTGCCGTTGCCAGCCGAATCCTGCCGCGCCATCTACTGCTCGCATGTGCTGGAACACCTCGCGCTCAATGATTTCTATGTCGCGCTGGCTAATACTTACTGGCATCTGGAGAAGGGCGGCATCTTTCGTTTTGTAATGCCCGATTTGAAATCGCAAGTGGAAGATTACCTGTCTTCGACCTCGCCTAACGCATCGATACGGTTTATGGAATATACAGGTCTGGGTAAACGGTCGCGCCCGCATGGTTTGCTTGAGATCATCAGGAATGTTTGGGGCAATAGCCACCATCTGTGGATGTGGGACGAACAATCGATGCGTATCGCCCTAGCCGATGTAGGGTTCCGGCAAATTCGCCGCGCTCAATTTAACGATAATCCCGATTCACGATTTCACGATGTCGAAACGCCGCAGTCGTGGGGAATCACAGAAGGGTATGTGACGTTGGGAATGGAATGCATCAAGTGATCTGAGCTGTGATCATCAACCTTAACAAGATCACGATTCCGAAGTTCTGCATCCACGAGATGAGTTCATAACTGTCTTCCGGTACGCCTTCCAATGCGGCTCAATCTAGAAGCCTTTCTTACACGCATCCCACGCGGACTAACCAGCCGTATTCGACTCGCGGTTTACCGCCTTCTGGGTATGAAGCAAGGCGTGCGAAACCGTATCGAAGGCGGCGGTCGTTGCCGTCGGCTGCGGCAGATCGAGATCGGCAATTACAATGCGTTCACACAAGGGTGCTGGCTCTGGCCCGAAGATACGGACTGTGACGATGTGCGTATACGGATTGGCGATGGGAACTATTTCAATCGCAATCTAATGATTGATGCGTGTGGGTACGTCGAGATTGGCGATGAGAACATGTTCGGCCCCGATGTCTATATCACCGATAGCAATCACACCTTTGGCTCAGGTGTTTCTCCCAAAGCTGCGCCGATGCAGACGGGGCGTGTCCGCATCGGCAATCGCTGCTGGATCGGGGCGAAGGCGGTGATCTTAAAAGATGTTGAATTGGGAGATGGCGCGGTGGTCGGCGCGGGCGCGGTCGTTACGCGCAGTGTGCCGCCGGGCGTCGTTGTCGCAGGGGTCCCCGCCCGGCAGGTCTCGCGGGTAAGGAAGGCAGACGCGTGAGGGTATTACTCGCACACCCCGGAACTCAATACTCTTTCCGCCTCGCCATCGAGTTACAGCGCAAGGCTGCGCTATCGGCATTTCACACGGGCTATGCTTTCTGCACCGATGGCTGGGCCGATCACGCCTGGCGTGCGCTGCCGAGTGGATGGCAAAAGCGCGCCGCCAATCGGCGCATTGATGGATTGCCGACTCGTCAATTGCATTGCCACCCTATCGGTGAGCTGCGCGCTCTTTTGCAATTGCGCAGCGGTAGAGATGCGGAAGCGGTTCTGCATCGACGTAATGAGCGATTCCAGCGAGCGATCCCAGAAACCGCCTTCGCCTCGGCACAGGCGGTTGTCGGCTTTGACACGTCTGCATGGATATTGGCCGACCGCTGCCGGAAACGTAACCTGCCCTTTATTCTCGATCAAAGTATCGGACACCCGCGCGCCAAAGAGTGTGTGTATAGCCAACTCCGTGAGCAGTTTCCTCGATGGGCCGAGACCCTTCCGCCCAAGCTGCCGGCCTTGATGGAATGTGAAACCGCTGAGCACGAGATGGCCAATGTCATCGTGGTGCCAAGCCGGTTTGTGCGGCAGACACTGATCGCGCAAGGAGTGGCCGCCGAGAAGATTCGGGTTATACCGTTTGGAACTGATCTGACGCTCTTTGCGCCGGCGACACGGCCAGTGCCGCGCCCGATGGTGTTTTTGTTCGCGGGGTCGATCACGGCGCGCAAGGGCGTGCCGGTACTGTTGAATGCCTGGCGACGGGCCGCGCTTAAAGGGCACGCCGAGTTGTGGCTGGCCGGCCCCGGACGTTTGCCTGCGGAAGAGGGTCTGCCTAATGGAGTCAGGTTGCTGGGTCCTTTATCGAAGTTCGATCTCGCCGAAACCATGCGCCGCGCGCATGTGTTCATCTTTCCAAGTTTCTTTGAGGGATTGGCGCAGGTTCAGGTGGAGGCTCTGGCGTCGGGACTACCTTTGATTGGCAGCACGGCCAGCGGCGCAGAGGACATTGTTGTGCCCGGTGAAACGGGCTTTGTTGGTGCGCCTGATGATGCCGCTCAGTTTGCAACGTGGATGCAGCAATTGGTCGAAGATGAATCCCTATGGGCAAGGATGCGAGAGAGCTGCGTGTCCACTCGTGAACAACTCGGCTGGGAGCATTACGGGAATCGATGGTCTCAAGTGCTTGCGAAGCTGAATCTGTTATCAGCAAAGAAGGTAATCAAAGACCTCGCAATTTATTAACGAGAAGAATGCCTATCAATCTGCCTCGCATTGACGGCGGCGTTAAGCAATCTCTCTTACTCAAACCGAAAAAGGTTAGACCTCTGAAAGTCTTACTCGCACATCCTGGAACGCAAAGCTCCTTCCATCTGGCTGTAGAGTTGCAGCGTCAGTCTTCATTAGCCGCGTTTCACACGGGCTTTGCCTTCTGCGCCGATGGCTGGGCCAACCGCGCCTGGCATGCGCTGCCCTCCGGCTGGCAAAAGCGTGTTGATAATCGGCGGATTGATGGGCTGCCCACTCATCAGTTGCATTGCCACCTGCTCGGTGAGCTGTGGGCGCTATTGCGGCTGCGCAGGGGCGGCGACCCTCAAGCGGTCATCCATCAGCGCAATGCAAGGTTCCAACGAGCGATTCCGGATAGCGCCATTGCATCGGCCCAGGCGGTCATTGGCTTTGATACGTCTTCGTGGATTCTCGCTGAACGATGCGCTTACTATGGTGTGCCGCTGATTCTCGTGCAAACGACCTGGCATCCCGACGCAAAGGTTACGGTCTATGAACAGGTGAAGCGCCGCTTTCCCGGCTGGGTAGCAGGGATTCAGGAGCGCTCCAAACAGGTCCGGGCGGCGGAAGCAAGAGAGCACGCGGATGCGAAGCTGATCGTCGTGGCGAGTTCTTACACTCGGCAGAGCCTGATTAATAATGGCGTGTCTGCCGCGAAGATCTGCGTCAATCCGTACGGAGTGGATTGCAGCAGATTCTCGATGGGCGATCATGACCCGTCTCGCAAATTGCGATTTGTGTTCATCGGCGCAATCAACGCATTTAAGGGAGTGCCTATACTGCTGGAAGCCTGGCAGCAATTGGCCACACAGCAAGCGGAACTCTGGCTCGTCGGTCATGCTCCTTTCGACACGCTCCGTCGTCTGCCCAGGCTTCCGGGTCTGCGCTATATCGGCATGCTGCCGCGCGCTGAACTATCGTCCGTTTTACGACAGTGCGACGTTCTGGTGTTTCCCAGTTATTATGAAGGCTTCGGCAAAGTCATTCTCGAAGCGATGGCATGCGGCCTGCCCGTCTTGACCACGACGGCGACCGCCGGCCAGGACATCCTTTCTCAAGGTCAGGATGGTTGGATCATTGAGCCGGACAGTGTCGAGCAGCTCATCGAGACGATGAGCGCCTGTCTTTCTAACCGAAAGATGATTCGCAAAATGGGAGAGTGCGCCCGTACAACTGCGGAACGATTCACCTGGGCTGAGTACGGGCGAAGATGGATAGAAATCCTTGGCACTTTGGACGCCCGTTGAGCGGCGCTTACCGCTCTTCGAGCCATCGCCTGCGATGCTGGCAATCTTAACGACACACCCCATTCAATATCAGGTTCCGTTGTGGCAAGCCCTGGCACAAGATGGGCGCGTCCCTTTCGAGGTCTGGTATTTGACCAGGCACGGCATAGAGGTTAGCCCTGATCGGGAGTTCGGCCAGTCGTTCGCCTGGGACCTCGACACCTTGCAAGGCTACCCGCATCGATTCCTCAACACCGCGAGCGAGGCGACGCCAGCATCGTTTTGGAAGTGTCGCATGGCCGAACCGCTGGCCGACCTGCTGCGGTCGCGCGGCGTCCGCGCGCTATGGGTTCAGGGCTGGCAGGTGGCCGCGTACTGGCAGGCCGTGTGGGCAGCCAAGCGGGCCGGGGTAGATGTCTGGTTGAGAGGCGAAAGCAATGATCTTGCTCCTACTCCTCGCGCAAAACAAGCACTAAAAAGGCGGCTTCTGGGCCAGTTTTTTCAGCGTGTCGATCACTTCCTTTTCATCGGCGCGGCCAATCGCCGACTGTACGAGCAGTTCGGTGTCCCTGCCTCGCGGCTGCACCCCGCGCCCTATGCCGTAGATAACGAGCGTTTCAAAGAACAGGCCGACCACCTGCGCTCACAGCGCGCCGAATTGCGAAAGCAATGGGGAATTGCCGAGGACGCGTTTTGCATTCTGTTCTGTGGCAAATTCATTCCGAAGAAGCGGCCACTCGATCTGGTTGCGGCGGCGCATCAGTTGAAACAGCAGGGCCGGGTCGCCGATCCGCATCTGCTTTTTGTCGGCAGCGGCGAACTGGGCGAACGTTTGCGCAGTGAATGCACGGTGGTCTTTGATGCAGAATCTAACGAGCGGCCCAGCGTTGGCGTGAATAACCACAGCGCCCGCCCGCGCGCCTCATTCGTTGGCTTTCTCAATCAGACAGAGATTTCGCAGGCTTATGTTGCCGCCGATTGTTTGGTGCTGCCGAGCGATCATCGTGAGACATGGGGGTTGGTGATCAACGAAGCACTCGTTAGTGGCTTGCCGTGCGTCGTCAGCGACGCTTGCGGCTGCGCTGAAGATTTGATTAAACCATTTAATTCGCATCTCTGCTTTCCATTGGGTGAGCCGAGCCAATTGGCTGAAGCCTTAGAGCGGTTGGCTGCGTATCCAGCAGAAATGAACAACGTCGATCAGATTAGCGAGACATACAATTTCGCCCGGTCTGTGCGTACGGTAGCCGAGATTTATCTGGCCTGTCATTCATCGAGCCTTTCGTAATGGACAAACAGAAAGCGAACGTGCTCATCGTCTGTGGCGCCGGCATTGTTTCCGGTAAGGAGATCATGACGTTGGAGCTGGCGCGCGGGCTTAAATCTAAAGGCCAGTCGGCTCATGTGCTGACCAGTGTCTGGAGCGATGAGGCGTTCCCTTCGAGGCTTGAAGAGATCGGCCTACCTTTTGATCGATTGCCACTCGGTTTTATCTCCCTCACGTTGACGCGGCAATGTTTGAACTGGACATATGGTCAATTAGTTCGCTGGCCGGAACTGCTGCGCGGTTATAGAGCTTTATTGAAGACCCAAAAGCCGCGAACCGTAATTCATACCAACTGGCATCACCTGTTGGTCCTTTACCCCCTCTTACGTGCTGATCGTGATTTGTTCTGGGTGCATGATGTCGTTCCCGATAAACGGCACTATAAGATCGTCTTTCAAATGCTAGGTTCGCGCCTGCGGCGGTTTGTTCCGGTTTCCAATGCGGTTGCCGAGTCATTGCGACGCAGTGGCATCCCTGAAGACAAGATACATGTCATCTACAATGGATTACCTGATCCAGCGATAGGCGTTGAACGGATCTCAGGCTCACGTGACGCCGTAAGGCTGGGAATCATCGGTCAGGTGAATCCGTGCAAAGGCCATGATGATCTGCTCGAAGCCTTCGGGCAACTCAGCGCTCAATGGCCGAATATAGAAATCCATATATTCGGCCATGAAGCTGACGATTACGGACAGCAATTGAGATCGCGCTCTGCCAGCCTGGGGCTGAATGAGAGAGTGAAATGGCATGGGTATGTATCTAGTCGCCCGGCTATTTTTAGCAATATTGATATCTGTGTCGTGCCGAGTCGAGTTGAGGATTCTCTGCCGACGGTGGCGATTGAGGCGGCCAGCTTCGGGTTGCCGGCTATTGCTACACAAAGAGGCGGGTTGCCGGAGATTGTTAAAGATGGAGTCACCGGCATTCTCGTGCCATCAAACAACCCGACCGCACTCGCTACGGGTATCGAGCGCTTACTGGCTGACCCTGATCTGCGCTATCAAATGGGTCTGAAGGCTCGGCAGCGCATGTTAGAGATGTTCTCCCACGAGCGATTTGTGAATGAGTTCCTGTTGCTGCTGAATGCGTCGCCCGCTCAATAGAGCGGGACAGGCATGAACCAGTATCTCTGAGTATCAATATGGCGATCCGAATCCTGATCATCTTTGCACCTGTTTTGATTGGTTTCCTGTGGCAGGATGCTCCGGGGCCGTCGCTTGCCTGGTCGTTCACGAGTTCTGTGGTGATTGCCTGTATCGCTCAGACAAACTGGTTCAGGCAGTCAGGCGTAAAAGAAGCGTTTACTCGTCACCTAATGCGTCCGGCGTTCATGTTTCATTTCATCTTTGTGGCCTACAATGTATTGGGCGGGGCGGCTTATGCGCTGAATGCGTCCGGCTACACGCTCGGCAGCAATCTCATCCCCATGACGGTGGACCTGTCTGTGCTCGCTGAATGCCAGCGATTGATGTTGCTGGCCCATGCCAGTGTCGCGGCTGGAATGAAGCTCCTCGGCTTTCATTATAAAGACCCTAAATATGTGATTCCATCGATTCCGCCGTATAGTCTGGTCATTGCTTCCTTTGTTGGTTTGGGAGTTGGCACGTTCGTCTCGGCGATCCAATTTTCAGGGCAGATGGGGCAAAAGATCCTTGCGGTTGCGATGGCCGCTATTCTGGTTGATATTGCAGTCTGTATACGGCAACGACGATATTACAATCTCACTTTGGCTCTAGCCATTCTAGCTCTCAACCTTTATCAGCAGTCTGTGAGCGGGTGGAAGGGGAATATCCTCTGGACCATGATTTTTCTCGGCGCACTGCTCTTTCCCTTGATGCCTAAAGTCGTGACGTTGGGCGGGAGCGCCTTTGTTGTTTTCTGGGCGCTGTACTTTTATCCCTTCGGGCTGGCCTTGCGGCCTCTAATTTGGTACGAGGGAGTCCAGCAGGACACGGCGGTGCAGATGTCGATGGATCGGGCGTTGAATATGTCATTGAATGAACGGCTCGATACGGTCTGGGAGATGATGGTTGGTCGCGCCAATGAACTGGATCAGTTTACTAAGTACGTCGAATATGTTCCTGCACATCATTCTTACTATCAATTTGACATTCTCAGTGACGCGACGACCGCGTTGATTCCGCGAATGATTTGGCAGAATAAACCTGACCTGGAGATCATCTCTATGCAGCGGGTTTACGAAGCCGGCATTGTGGCGCGACAAACGGAGGTTTCCGCCAAGTCGAATTTTTATCAGGATGCTTACCTTTCGGGCGGCGAGGGAGCCATCATCCTGGGGTGTTTGCTTTTGGGCATGCTGATGATCCTGCTCAGTCGTACCTGTGAGTGGTTGTTCGGCGGCTATGATATAGGAACCTGCATTATCTATATGGGTTTTTTAGGTGTAACAATAGCCCAACCTTCAAACTTCGAGTATTTCTTTGCGGCAATCGGCATGTCGGTTTTTCTAATGTTTGCGATATTTGCTTTGGGACGAACGACGGGTTGGATCGTGCCGGCCAGTAAACTCGCCCGGATGCCGGAAAAACCAACGGCAGAAGCTCTAAGCGCAAAAAAGGAAACCCCTGCCCGCTTCAAACCTAACCTGCGCTTCTCGCCATCTCCGCAGGTTAAGAAATTGACTGATACTCAATAAAACAATGGCTGACACGAAGTCGATGAAACGCATAGCCGGCTTCGACCAATTGAGGTTCATACTGGCCCTCTGGGTGATGTTGCCTCATTGCCAGTTGGTACCGGATTTCAGTGGCCAGCCCTACACGTCTGTAATCGACTTAGCTTTCCGCGCTTTTGTAAACAATCTGTTCAATCCCGTTGCCGCCGTCATCGTATTTTTCGTCATCAGCGGATTTTGCATACATCTGCCGTATCGTGACCAGCCCCGTGTGGCGCTGGCTCCGTACTTCACCCGGCGCTTTGTCAGGATTCTCACGCCAATGGCCGCCGCCTTTCTGCTGGCGATTCCTCTCAAAGTCGAATTCCCCTTGTTCAGCGACACCATCTTATGGTCGCTTGTGTGCGAAGAGATCTACTACCTGCTCTATCCCGCGCTGCGCCGAGTCGCCGCCAGAATCGGTTGGAAGCGACTTTTCGGTATCGCCTTTGTGGTAGCTTTCGGACTGGCGCTGACGACGCTGAATAAGTATGACGTGATGCACGGCATCTACCCGGCGTTCGGCCCTCACTTGAATTGGCTGCTGGGTCTGCCTTGCTGGCTACTCGGCTGCCTGTTGGCCGAACAGCTTGACTCCTTTATATCGGTCAAGGTCACGGCCAAACAGATCTGGCTGTGGCGTTTTATTGTATGGGCAGTAACGTGGGTATGCTCTGTCCTTAAATTTCACTCTCCGATTGGCTACCCTTTAACGTTGAATGTTTTTGCCGTACTCGCATTCTTCTGGTTACAGCAGGAAATTGCGTATCATCAGTCGAAACGCCCACTGCCCCTGTTAGAGAAAGCTGGGGCGTGGAGTTATTCAATCTACTTGATTCATTTGCATGCGCAGGCAATCTACCTCTTGCTTGCATTGCCTGCGCTGATTATGCCTTTCGGCTGGCTGGTCCATCTCACGTTCCTGCTGGTCACCTGTTATCTGTTTTATCTGATGATCGAAGCCCCCTCGCACCGACTGGCGAGACGATTATCTAAACAGGTTGGTTCTGCTTTAACTAAGCGGGCTTTGCCAACTCCCAGTCCCGCGATACGGAATGGCGACAGAGAGCTTGCCGGTGACGTGGCTCTGGAACCTGCCACAACCGAAGTGCTCAATTCTTAACTTTTCGG
Source organism: Blastocatellia bacterium (assembly GCA_045807725.1). Classification (GTDB taxonomy): domain Bacteria; phylum Acidobacteriota; class Blastocatellia; order UBA7656; family UBA7656; genus DATENM01. The sequence continues at coordinate 63,845 of JBJMGV010000018.1, forward strand.
TTTGGCCCAAGCTTGGGCCTGCAACCGGAATTAGCCCCCGGATATTCACCTGATTAGATGAATAAAAGAAGACTCGATGTCTAGTCGAACCACATCATCGCAAAGCATTCTCGTTTATCGTCCGGGGCAGCTTGGCGATACGCTGGTGAGCCTGCCGGCGATGCGCGCCATCCGTCGAGCCTATCCGCATCACGACCTCATACTGCTCACCGACCAGCATCCGGGCAAAGGGTTTGTCTCTTCGTGGGAAGTGTTGGAGGCCACCCGATTGTTTGCCAGAGTGCTGTTCTATACGCCCCCGGCAAAGGGATTGAAGAGTTGGCTGCCGCTTCTCCAACTCGCCCACCAGATACGACAGTACCGCCCGGAGGCGCTCTTTTGCCTGCGCGACCCGCACTGGAATCATGCGCGCCGAGATCGTTTCTTTTTTCAGGGACTCTGTCGCATCCGCCACTGTTATGGCGTGGCCGCTCAGGCGTATCAGACCTTTGGCCGGCGCAATCCTTCAGGCCATCTCATTCGCTATCCGCGCGAAATCGATTTCTTATTCGGCATCGTCGGCGGCGCAGGCATACCGGTTCCCGAACCGGGGGCGGCAGAATTTAACTTGCCGCTATCTGATAAAGAGCGGTCGCGGATTGATTCGCTCTGGAACGAAAAAAATATCGCCGATGATGCGTTACTGATCGGGATTGGGCCAGGCTCGAAAATGCCGGCAAAACGCTGGCCTCTGGATCGCTTTATTGAAGTCGGCAAGTGGGTCTCCAGTAACTTCTGCAACGCTCGGCTGCTTATTCTCGGCGGCCCGGAAGACCGCGCGCTTGGAGACGCTTTCCGGCAAGCGCTTGGTGATCGGGTGGTGAATCTCGCCGGCGACCTGAGCATCCTCGAATCGACGGAGGCGTTGCGCCGGTGTCGTGTTTATGTGGGCAATGACACAGGGACCATGCATCTGGCCGCCGCCGCCGGAACGCCTTGCGTGGCCATCTTTTCAGCCAGGGATCATCCCGGTCGGTGGGACCCGTATGTTCCCGATCACATCGTCTTGCGCACGGAACCGCCTTGCGCAGGTTGCTTGTTAGAAGTCTGCTCTGAACAGGGGATGCGATGTCTGAACGACATCACCGTGCCCGCCGTCAGCGAAGCGGTTCGGAGCCTGATGAATCGCGGTTAAGCTCAAGTTCTGAGGTTCGGAGAATCGTTCATGTTGAGTGAGAGTTCAAATCAGTTGTCTACCCCTCAGTTGGCCAATCAGGAATGGTGGACTCAGAATCCCATGACCTACGACTGGGAAAACACTTTGAGTTTGGTCCCAGGCAGTCGGGAGTGGTTTGCGGAAGTTGATCGGCGCTTTTTATCGTCAGCCTATTATGCCCAGGCGGCGGGCGCTGCACCTTTCAGCCGCTTCTTGCAGCCTGATATGGTAGCTGACAAGGCAGTGCTCGAAGTTGGCTGCGGAATGGGCACGCATGCCGCATTACTGGCGAATGCGGGCGCACGACTGACGGCAATCGATCTGACGGAAAGAGCCATCGAGATGACGACCCGCCGATTTGCCGTCTTCGGGCTTTCGGGCCGCATTGAAAGAGCCGATGCTGAAAAGCTGCCTTTTGACGACACAGCTTTTGATATGGTCTGGAGTTGGGGCGTCATTCATCACAGCAACTCGATGGAAACCTGTCTATCGCAGATTACTCGCGTGCTGCGCGTCGGCGGTCGCCTCTTCTTAATGGTCTACTACCGCCCGAGCCTGGTCTACTATTTCCATTGCGGACTGCTGCGCGGGGTGCTGCTCGGTCAGCTCTTGCGCCGCTCTTTGCAGCAGATTTATGTGGACGCCAGCGATGGCTTCTATGCCAGGGTCTTTAACAAGAAAGAACTGAGGGCTCTCCTTGAGCCAGACTACGAGAACATCTCTATGACAGTTGTTGGGTTGAAGGCCGAGCTGTTCCCCATACCGAGGAATTCGTTTAAGGAAAAGCTGGAAAACCTGACCCCCGACTGGCTGGCCTCGTCGATTCTCGGGCGATGGGGATCGATGATTGTTGTTGAAGCCGTGAAGAAGGCCCCGACCGCGATCTGACCTTTTATGTGTGGCATTGCAGGCGTTCTACTGAAGGCAGGCTCTTTCAACGGTAGCAGCGGATCACCGAAAGATGACGGCCAACTAGAGAAGATCACCGAACGCATGCTGGCGCAGGTAGAGCATCGCGGCCCCGACGACCAGGGAATGATGACTTGCCGCAACGACCAGACCGCCGTCGCCTTAGGACACCGGCGGCTGTCCATCATTGATCTCTCTGTGTCGGGACATCAGCCGATGCCGAGCGACGATGAGAGGTTCTGGCTGACCTACAACGGCGAGGTCTACAATTATCAAGCGATTCGACACGAATTAAACATCGATGTCTGGCGCTCGCATACAGACACGGAGGTGCTTCTGCGAGCCTATGAGCGTTGGGGGGCAGGTTGCTTGCAGAGGCTTAGAGGAATGTTTGCCTTCGGCCTCTGGGATAGCCACGAACAACAGTTGATCCTCGCGCGCGACGCATTCGGGATCAAGCCTTTGTATTATTACGCGACCCCGAACCAATTCATTTTCGCGTCTGAAGTGCGCGCTTTGTTGGCCAGCGGACTGGTCCCTAGAAAATTGAGTACCGAGGGCCTCACCTCCTATCTGCAATGCGGCTCTGTCGCATCGCCCTTCACGATGATCGAGGGGGTGCGGTCGCTTGGCCCCGGTCATTACTTAACCGTCAAAGTTGACCGTGACCGACTGGTGGCCGGCGAGAGCGCGTACGCGCCTGCCCTTTGTGAACCGGCGTCAGGCACGCGGGTGAAAGACCGGCGAGAGGCGGTTGAGCTTCTCAGGACCACGCTCGAAGAGTCCATACGACTCCACTTGGTTAGCGATGTTCCGCTGGCTGCGTTTCTATCGGGCGGTATTGATTCGAGCGCCATCATCGCCTTGATGAGCCAGGTGGCCGCAGATCAACCCAAGACTTTTTCCGTCGGTTTTGCCGAAAGCGAATTCAACGAATCCTCATATGCACGGATGATCGCCGCGCGATTCGGCGCAGAACATCACGAGGTGTTGCTGTCCGAGAGCGATCTTTTGAATATGCTGCCGGGCGCGCTGGCTTCAATGGATCAGCCGACGATGGATGGGGTCAACTCTTATGTGATTTCGCGGGCGGTCAAGCAGGCCGGCATCACCGTTGCGCTTTCCGGCCTGGGCGGGGATGAGCTGTTTGCCGGTTATCCAAGCTTTCACCGGCAACGGCGGCTACAGAAAATGAAGGCTATACCACGACCGCTCAGAAAGGCAGCGGCGACGATGGGGCGTGCCGTGCTGGGTGCTTCTGTGCATCATCGCAAAGCCTGGGATTTGTTAGCGGGCGGCGCAACGGCTAATCATACGTACACCATTTCCCGACGCCTATTCTCTGAAAAAGAGATCGTCGGGTTACTGGGCAAGAACGCCACGCAAGACGAGCGGCTTGCTCACCCATCGTGTTCTGTCGAAGTCGAGAAACGCGACCCGCTTAATGCGATTTCGCTTTATGAGATGCAAGGCTACATGTCGAACACCCTCCTGCGAGATACGGACCAGATGAGTATGGCGCATTCGCTGGAGGTGCGCGTTCCCTTTGTGGATTCGGTGGTGACGCCTTTCGTCCTGAGCTTACCAGGCAAGTGGAAAATGGATGGCGTGCGGCCCAAGCCTCTGCTACTAGATGCGCTCGGCGACCTGTTGCCTGAAGCGGTATGGCGTAGGCCGAAGATGGGATTCACTTTGCCATTTGAAAAATGGCTGCGTTCCGCTTTGTCGCCTCAACTAGACTCGGCTTTCTTAGAGCGAGGCGGGCTTGACCGGCTGGGTATCAGCAAGTCCGCTGCTGACATCTGGCAGACATTTAGAGACAGCCCGCATCGTGAACGGTGGTCTCGGCCATGGGCGCTCTACGTGCTGAACCGATGGTGCGAAATCAATTCGGTTAGTTTGTGAAAGTCCTGCACGTCACTCCCTCATTTTATCCCGCTCACGTCTATGGTGGACCGACACGTTCGGTTTACGAATTATGTTGCGGCTTGAGGCGCGCTGGTTGTGAGGTGCGCGTTTTGACGACAGATGCCAATGGCCCCGATGCCGTTCTGAATGTAGATACAGAACGCGAGATTGAACTCTCCGGGTTCGGCGTCCGTTACTGTCACCGCATCAAGGATGTCTCGGTTTCGCCCCAGTTCCTGCGAGTGATGCCGGAGTATGTTCGCTGGGCAGATGTCGTGCATCTCACGGCGGTCTATTCGTTCCCCGTTATTCCCGCGCTGTTGCTTTGCCGGATGCTCGGCAAGCCTGTGGTGTGGTCTCCGCGCGGCATGCTGCAACGATGGGAAGGCACCACGCGCCCGGCAATCAAGACGGTTTGGGAATGGATATGTCAGAAGGTCGCCCCGCACCGGCTGATTCTGCATGTCACTTCGGAAGAAGAAGGGCAAGAAAGCCTTGAGAGATTGCCGGGCGTTGATCTGGCGGTCATTCCCAACGGCATCGAGGTGGCGGATAAAATCGCTGCGGTCAATGGCCATAAACGACTACGGCTACTTTTCATAGGCCGGCTGCACCCGAAGAAGGGAATCGAGAATTTACTCGCGGCATATCAACGACTGAACGGCGGCCTAGCTGTTCCGGCGTCGCTCACGATTGCAGGAGCGGGCGACCCGCAGTATGCAGATCAGCTAAAAGAATGTATCAAGCAGCTAGGGCTGTCCGAACAGGTTCAAATGCTGGGAGCGGTTTTAGGAAGCGAGAAAGAGAATGCGTTTATGAATGCTGACGTGGTGGTCGTCCCCTCGCACACAGAGAACTTTGCGATGGTCGTTGCCGAGGCGTTGGCCTATGGGATTCCGGTAATCGCCAGCACCCGGACTCCCTGGAAGCGGCTTACCGAGATGGGATGTGGCTTGTGGGTAGACAATCGCCCTGAGAGTCTTGCCGAGGCCATCGAAAAGATCAGCCGCATGCCTTTGCGAGAGATGGGACTCAAAGGCCGCGAATGGATGCAGAAAGAATTTGCTAATGATGTCATCGCAAGAAAGATGGCGTCAGTGTACGAGTCGTTGACTAAAGTGACTTCTCCAACCTCAACGTCATGAAAGTCTGTCTCGTCTCTTCCTGTGGAGGACACTTAACAGAACTCCGTGCGATGAAAGCTGCCTATGACCAGCACGAGTATTTCTATGTGCTGAATGATCATTTGGACTTGCCTGAAGAGATGAAAGGCAAAACGTATTTCATCCGGCATTCTGAGCGCGACTGGCTCTTTGTTGTGAACCTATGGGAAGCCTGCAAGATCATTCGCAAAGAGCGCCCTGACTTGATTCTCAGCACAGGCGCGGGGCCTGCCGTCCCCTTCGCGCTGGTTGGCAAGCTGTTTCGCATTCCGAATATCTTTGTAGAAATCTCTGCTCAAGTCACCGAGCCATCCTTGACCGGGCGCATTATGTATCGTCTGGCCGACCGCTTCTTCTACCAGTGGAAATCGCTTGAGCCGCATTTTCCGAAGGCCACCTACGGAGGCCCACTGCTTTGATCTTCGTCACTGTCGGCAATGCGACGCAGCAATTCCCGCGCTTGTTAAAAGCGGTGGATGACCTTTCGGCTAGCGGCTTTTTTGAGACGGAGACGGTCATTGTGCAAACCGGCAATAATACGGATATTCGGTTGGCCCATTGCCAGCAGCAAGCCTTTCTCGCTATGGAAGAGTTTGAACAGCACATGCACAACGCCGGACTTATTATTTGTCACGGCGGCTGCGGCACACTGCTTCATGCCGCAAGGTCGGGCAAAACGCCGGTCGTCATGCCGCGCCGTAAGATATACGGCGAGCACGTCAACGATCATCAATTGCAATTGGTGAACGAACTGGCTTCGCAGGGCCGGGTCGTGCCGGCTTACGAACCGGCGGACCTCACCGGCGCGATACTGGAAGCCAAGAGACGCAACACGCATTCTGCCCCTTCGCACCCATCGCCAATGATTGAACTGGTCGCGCAGGCCATCACCGAGTTGTTGCGGCAGTAGATAGCTCGCGCCGTGAGTAAACCTCCGCGCTCAACCGGCAGCACATTCGCGCTCACTGGTCGCTCCCCCAAAAAGCAGAGTCATAAAAGGATCACAAGGGAATCCATTTCATGATTATTCTCGGAATCAATGCTTACCATGGCGACGCGGCAGCCGCCATCATTCGTGATGGCCGACTGATTGCTGCCGCCGAAGAGGAACGTTTCAACCGGCGCAAGCACTGTGCTGGCTTTCCGACGGAATCCATTCGCTATTGTCTGCAAGCCGCCGGCGTCGATATCAGTGATGTAGATCATATTGGCATTTCGCGCGATCCGTCGGCGCACCTGCACAAGAAAGTTTTGTTTGCCGCTACGCGCGCTGCCAAGAGCCTGACTTCGTTCGACCGCCCGAAAGCGCCCGGTGGCGCGGCAAAATCACGCGGCATCTTTGACGCTGTCGCCGAGCGGCTGGCCAATACCGCGAAAGTCCGCGACCTGCGCGATGAGATTGCTAAACAGCTTGGCGTTGCCAAGACTACCGTACGCGCCGAGTTTCATAACATCGAGCACCACCGCGCTCACCTCGCCAGTTCGTTTTACGTCTCGCCTTTTGAGAGGGCTGCGCTGCTCTCAATTGACGGCTTTGGCGATTTCATATCGACAATGTGGGGCGTCGGCGATGGCAACTCGATTGACGTTCTGGGCCAGGTCGAATACCCGCATTCGACCGGCATTGTCTATACGGCGACGACGCAGTTCCTGGGCTTCCCGCACTACGGAGACGAAGGCAAAGTCATGGGACTTGCGCCTTATGGCAGGCCGCGTTATATGGAGGAGTTCCGCGACATCATCCGCACGGAAGAAGGCGGACGCTTCAAGCTGAACCTCGACTACTTCCGCCACCACGCCGAAGGTGTCGATATGAGTTGGGACGAAGGATCGCCTGTAATTGGGCGCATCTTCTCGGATGAATACGCGAAGCTGTTCGGGCCACCGCGCGAGGCGGGCACGGCGCTTACCGAGCGCGAGCAGGACATTGCCGCCAGCTTACAACTGCGCCTAGAAGAAGTCGGCTTTCACCTTCTCAATCACCTGCATGAAGCGACGGGGCTGACTGACTTGGGACTGTCAGGCGGCGTCGCTTACAACTCAGTGATGAACGGCAAGATTTTGTTGAACACGCCGTTTCGTCGCGTCTTCGTGCAGCCTGCTGCCGGGGACAGCGGCACGGCCATCGGCGTCTGCTACCAGATTCACAATGGCAAGCTCAACGGCTCACGCGCGGAAGTGATGGAGGGCGCGTACACCGGCCCTGAGTTCAGCGACGAAGAGATCCGCGCCGAGCTTGCGCGCGCGGGGTTAGAGTACGAAAGCTATAGCGACCGCGAAGTCACGCGCCGCGCGGCTCAAGACATTGCCGACGGTGCGGTGATAGGATGGTTTCAAGGCCGTATGGAGTTTGGGCCGCGCGCTCTTGGCAATCGCTCCATCGTTGTTGACCCGCGCCGCGCGGACATGAAAGACATACTCAACGAGCGCATTAAGAAGCGCGAGCCATTCCGTCCGTTCGCTCCGTCCATCCTCGAAGAATGTGTCGGCGATTACTTCGAGCAGACGCACCCGGCTCCGACAATGTTGATGGTTTATCAGATCAAGCCGGAACGCCGCGCCGAGATTCCTGCGGTCACTCACGTTGATGGGTCGGGACGTTTGCAGACCGTCTCGCGTGCAGGGAATCCGCGATACTATCAACTCATATCTGACTTCAATGAACTGACGGGCGTGCCGGTGGTGCTCAACACGTCATTCAACGAAAATGAGCCGGTCGTCTGCACACCGCGTCACGCCATCGATTGCTTCTTGAAGACACGAATGGATGTGCTCTATCTCGGCAATCACGCCGTCCGCCGCACGTAATTGTCACCCGCCCCAAAGCTCGGTTCAAACCATCATGACTAAACGCGCACTGATCACCGGCATCACGGGCCAGGACGGCTCGTACCTGACCGAGTTGTTGCTCGAAAAAGGCTACGAAGTTTATGGCATCATTCGGCGGTCTTCGTCCTTCAACACCGACCGCATCGATCACCTCTACGAAGACCCGCACGAGTCGCGCACGCGCTTGCGTCTGGTCTACGGTGATCTGAACGATTCCAGCTCGCTCAACACCATTTTGCGGCAGGTGCGGCCCGACGAGATTTATAACCTCGGCGCGATGTCGCACGTGCGCGTCAGCTTTGATGTGCCCGAATACACCGCCGAGATCACGGGCCTCGGAACCGTCCGCTTGCTCGAAGCCATCCGTGAGGCAGGCATTCAGCCGAAGTTCTATCAGGCGTCATCATCCGAGCTTTATGGCAAAGTCCGCGAAGTGCCGCAGAACGAGTTGACGCCATTTCATCCGCGCTCGCCGTATGGCTGTGCTAAGGCTTATGCGTACTACATCACAGTGAACTACCGCGAGTCGTATGGCCTGTTCGCCTGCAACGGCCTGCTCTTTAATCACGAATCGCCGCGACGCGGGGAGACCTTCGTGACGCGCAAGATCACTCGCGCGGCGACGCGCATTAAGATGGGCCTTCAACAGAAACTCTATCTTGGCAATCTCGACGCGCGCCGCGACTGGGGCTACGCCGGCGATTATGTGCAGGCTATGTACCTGATGATGCAGACCACAGAGCCGGACGATTACGTCATTGCCACTGGCGAGACGCATTCGATCCGTGAGTTCCTCGACGAGACGTTTGGTCTGCTCGACCTTGACTGGACGCCTTACGTGGAAATTGACCCGCGTTATTATCGCCCCGCCGAAGTTGACCTGTTGCTCGGCGACGCCAGCAAGGCGCGCGAGCGTTTGGGGTGGGAGCCGCACGTGACCTTCAAAGAGTTGGTCAAGCTTATGGTCGAAGCTGATCTGAAAATCGCCGGGCGCGAACGAATGATCGCCGAGCAAGAAGGGCGCGAGCTGAACGCCAAGCGTTGGGGCGCGGTCTAAGCCGACATGCAAAGCTGGCTTGCTGAGAAACGAATCGCGGTGACGGGCGGCGGCGGGTTCCTGGGGAGTCGCGTCGTCGCGCGCCTTGAAGCGGCTGGATGCAGAGACATCTTTATCGTCCGCCGCAACGATTATGACCTTGTGCGCGGCGAGGATATCGAGCGATTTTACCTCGACGCGAAACCTGAGATCGTCATTCACCTGGCGGCGGTCGTCGGCGGCATCGGCGCGAACCGCGAAAATCCTGGCCGCTTCTTCTATGAGAACATGATGATGGGCGTGCAACTGATCGAAGGCGCGCGACTGCATCACGTTGAAAAATTCGTTCAGGTCGGCACGATTTGCGCTTACCCGAAATTCACGCCGGTTCCATTTAAGGAAGACGATCTCTGGAACGGCTACCCTGAAGAAACCAACGCGCCGTATGGTATCGCCAAGAAAGCTTTGCTCGTCCAGTTGCAGGCTTACCGCGAGCAGTATGGCTTGAACGGAGTTTATCTATTGCCGGTGAATTTGTATGGCCCCGGCGATAACTTTGACCCGGCGGCCTCGCACGTCATCCCGGCATTGATTAAGAAGTGTGTCGAAGCGGTTGAGCGCGGCGACAACGTAATAGAGGTCTGGGGGACAGGGACGCCTACACGTGAATTCCTTTATGTGGACGACGCGGCGGAAGGCATCGTGCTTGCGACCGAGCGCTACACTGGCGCAGAGCCGGTGAATCTTGGCTCGGGTCGTGAGATCAGCATTCGTGATCTTGTTCACCTGATCGCGCGCGAGACCGACTTTACCGGCGACATCATTTGGGATGCAACAAAGCCTGATGGTCAGCCGCGCCGCGCTCTTAACATCAGCCGCGCCGCCGAAGCTTTCGGCTTTCGCGCCCGCACCGATTTCATCGAAGGGCTGCGCAAGACGATTGCCTGGTATCGTGAAAATGGCTTGAGGTCATCGCTTCGCCTCAACCAGAACTCAACCTGCTTGCCACAAAACTGAGTCCTGAAACGTGCACATCGTCATCCTTAACCAGTTCTTCTACCCTGACCATTCAGCGACGAGCCAGTTGATGACCGATCTGGCCGAGAGCCTGGTGGAGAAGGGAATCAGTGTGACCGCCATTGCCGGACGCGGGCGCTATGACGGCAGCGAAAAACTCCCGTCAAGTGAAGTCTATCGTGGAGTCAGAATCGAGCGGGCTTGGGCGAGCGGCTTCGGCAAGCGAACCATCGCGGGCCGGCTGGCTGATTATCTCTCATTTTACATCGGCGCGACCTGGACGCTGCTTCGCCAGCCTCGCCACGATCTCGTGATGGCGCTAACCACGCCGCCCTTGATCGGACTGGTGGCCCTGCTCGTCGCCCGATTAAAAAGGATGCGAATGGTGGCGCTGGTGCAGGATATTTACCCTGACATTGCTGTAGCGTTAGGCACCCTTCGTGCGGATACTTTGCTGACCCGTGTGCTCGATTGGCTGAACCGGCTGGTGCTTCGCAAAGCAGATCGGATCATCGTCTTGAGTGAGTGCATGCGCCGGCGCATCATTGCTAAGCTCGGACCAGAGAGTGAATCGCGGATCGACACCATTCATAATTGGGCGGACGGGAGATTGATTCAGCCGCTCACAAAGGCAGGAAATCAGTTTCGCATCGAACACGATCTAGGCGATGCCTTCGTCATTATGTTTTCGGGAAACTGGGGACTGGTGAACGACTTTCAAACTGTCCTCGAAGCTGCGCGGTTGCTGCGCAACCGGCGGGACATTCTCTTCTTGTTCATCGGCGATGGCGGTAGGGCGAATGAACTAAAGCGATTCTGTGATCGCCACGATCTCACCAATGTTCGCACGCTGCCTTACCAACCGCGCGAGATGCTGCGCTTTAGTCTCGCAGCGGCAGATGTGTCGCTGATTACACTCGCGCCGGGGCTTGCCGGGCTGAGTGTGCCGAGCAAGACTTATGGAATCATGGCCGCCGCTCGGCCTATTCTGTTTGTTGGTGACCACACGAGTGAAATCGCTACGATTATTGAAAAAGGCGAGTGCGGCGCGGTGGTGCGGTCGGGCGAAAGCGAGAGGCTTGCAAGCCTCCTTGACGAATGGTCGAAGGATAAGGCGAAACTAGCCGAGGCGGGAAGACGTGCGCGACAGCTTTTCAATAAGGACTTTGACCGTCCCCAAGCGGTGAGGGCATATGTGCGCTCGTTCGAGAACTGCCTGTCAGCGTCAAACTCTGATAGTTCCCCAACATCGATAGCGACAAGTCAGGCGGCTCCTTGAGCCCGCAGGCCAGGTGTTATCACAATAGCGCCCGGCCCACATAGCATTTGTTCCAAAGCGAAAAATGGCCGAGGAGGGTCCCTCGTGGTCCATACAGGTAAATGTCGCCCGGCCCATGTTTAACGCAATCGGGCCGCTGTTGAGCCTTTCGGTGGCTATTCTCCTAGCCGATCTTCCTCCTTATATCGACGGATTTCGCCCGGCCCGCTCGTTTCGGGCAGATTGAAAGGGTCAATGAGATTATCAAAGCCTCGGAATTTATCCGAATACTATTTTTCAATATCAGTCGCTTCACAGGAATTAACGCCGGCTGCTCAGGTGTCGTCGCCTGCGAACTCGTAGACATCGGATAGGCGGCGTGACATCAATAATTTGAGGTTTTCAAAAATTACGGTACCGGCACAACTGTACGATGTTTGGCGTAAGTGGTTAGTATAAAATTCTCTTGTTGTTTTCACCTATAACGTGTAAAGTAGGCGCATCTCGGAAAGCCCTCATGGTTTACACGCTCCGTGATAGTAGCCAATGATCGAGTGACTGAAGCCCGCAGCCGTGTAAATCAAACGAAACGGCAGTTGAAAGCCCTTGCAAATTGGCGAGTGTTGCAGCTCTGGTTTAAGTTGGTAACCATAAACTGATCCCATGCTTCCAGAATAGCGCAAGTACTGGCTAATCCGGATGACGGAGGTTGCTAGTTATGTCGGCAGTCTACCTCATCGCATTTATTATTTGTGCGCTACTATCATTTATTCTAACGCGGAGAATTCGTAACCTCGCCGTCGCGCGCGGGTGGGCTTCTGCCGCCCCTTCGTCGCGCCACATCCACGAATTGCCGGTGCCGCGACTTGGCGGCGTCGCCATCTATCTGGCATTCATCTGCGTCATCGCGCTTTCTATGGCGCTGTCGGTGTGGACTTCGCTGGACACGCGCCTGGTTTCGAGAAACGTTTTCTGGATTATTAGCGCGGCGACGGTCGTGTTCTTGCTGGGGCTTTATGACGACCTCTACAACGCGCGCCCAGCGACGAAGTTTGTCGTACAGGGCTTGGCGGCGGTGATGCTTTACCTCGGCGGCTTCGGCATCTTTTCCGTACCGCTTGCAGGCGCGCCGCTGATGGGATGGCTGTCGCTGCCGCTGACGGTGTTGTGGGTGTTGTGGATCACGAACGCTTTCAACTTAATTGACGGCATAGACGGGCTGGCCGCCGGCTCGGCGCTCTTTTCGACGCTCGTCGTGTTTGCCGTCTCGCTGACTTCCGGCAATGCCTTCATCTCGATCCTTTCGCTGGCGCTTGCCGGCGCGATTGTTGGTTTTCTCCGCTTTAATTTTAATCCGGCGACGATCTTTCTCGGCGATTCGGGGAGTCTCTTCATCGGCTTTTTGCTGAGCGCGCTGGCGCTCGCCGGCGTGTCGAAGTCAACCACCGTCGTCGCCGTTGCCATCCCTGTGGTGTCGTTCGGGCTGCCGATTCTTGAGACCATCATTTCGGTGTTGCGGCGTTTCCTCAGCGGCCAGCCGGTCTTTGGCGCTGATCGCGGGCATATTCACCACAAGCTGCTCGAACGCGGGCTGTCGCAGCGGCAGTCGGTGATCATTCTTTATGGCGTGTCGGCGGCTTGCGGGCTGTTGAGCCTTTTGCTCTTAAACCCGAGCGGCCCGACCGTCGGCATCGTCATGTTTGTCGTCGGCGCAGGCATCTGGGTCGGCGTTCAGCATCTCGGTTATCACGAGTTCGTGGAGATCAAGCGCGTCGCCCACCGCACCATTGAGCAGAAGCGGATCATCATCAACAATCTGGCGATTCGCCGCGCCGGCGAGAGCTTGTTGAGGGCGCGGAGCATGAACGAGGTTTGCGGGATTCTCAACCAGGCGTTTGACGCGAACGATTTCGACCGATTTAACCTGGAGATTGCGCCCGCGCTTCATCCTCGAATCAACGAGCCGCTCAGCCGCACGCTTTGTGACGGCGCTTACGCGTGGGAGAAGCAAGTCAATGACACCAGCTTCGAGCGCAGTCTGCTGCCGGCTTGGAGCCTCAAGCTCGACCTCTTCGACCACGAGCATGAATTGCTCGGCATATTCACGGTCTACCGCGCCTGCAATGATAAGCCGCTGCTCGCCGACATTAATCTGCTGACGACAGAATTCCGTGCCGCGCTGGCCACAGCGGTAACGCGCGCCATCGAGCGCACGGACGGTCGCCTGCTTCATCAAGAGCAGGAACTTGCCGCCGGCATGTGACCGACCGCCGCGCGACCGCCTGTTCCCCTCCACGTTTGTCCTGCCTTAATGTGATAGCTCTCGGTGGCTACGGTAAAGCCGCTGGAGCAATCGTCCGACACTCGCCCGCCCGCTTCCCGGTATGCTCCCGCCAGATTACCTTTGACAGTTCCTCAGCCTTTGCCTATTATTCCTCTGCTTCCCCGGCATAGTAAAAGTAATCTTAAGCTGCTAGAATTAGCAGGAATCTAGTCACCGCCCCCTCAGGAATTGCGATGGATAAATTTGTGGACAACTACGCGCCCAGAGCACGCCAGGAGGATCTGGTCATCGAGGCTCTAGGGGATGAGACGCTGGTCTATGACATGCGCACGCACAAAGCGCACTGCCTGAACCTTACGGCATCGCTCATCTGGAATCACTGTGACGGCAAGGCGACGGCAAGCGAGATGCGCGTGGCGCTGGAAAGAGAACTCCATACCCAAATCGATTCAGACTTTGTTTGGCTCGCCCTGAATCAACTCCAGACCGCCAGATTATTGTCGGATCCGTTGCCCAGCGCAGTGTCTCAACGTGCCATGTCGCGCCGTGCCGTGATCAGGAAGTTGGGACTTGGCGCAGCTATCGCTCTGCCGCTGGTAACATCAGTTCTTGCGCCCACTGCAGAAGCGAGCGGGTCGTGCGCTGATTGTGGCACTTCTTGTGAAACCCTCCCGTGCTGCATTACTAACGCTTGCACGACAGTTAATGGCGCGAGGATATGCGTTTGTTAATCATGGTTCAGCTTCGGCTGATCCATTCTGTTGTTGATTGCGTTTTATGTGCCATCCTCATAGCAGGAGTTTTACGACCGACCTCATGGCTCAGGTCTTGACCGGGATATGGAGGTCCACTCTTCCCCCTGAGCCCCTTCCTCTAAGCGACATTTCGCAGATCAGTCTACGACTCATGAAAAGTGGAACCGCAGGATTGGTATGGCGGCGATTCCAAACTGCCTCTCTGGGAGATGGTAATTTCCTAGTCCCTTTTCAACGAGCTTATATCTCTTACACCATCCACGCCGGCTTCTACGAAGCGCAAGCCCGCAACGCTTTCGCCCTCTTCCGCGCTCACGATATTGAGCCGGTGCTGGTGAAGGGCTGGTCGATAGGCCGGCGCTACCCGGCGAAAGGTCTAAGACCCTACGGCGACATCGATCTAGCGATTCGTCCATCCGATTACCATAAAGCCGTAGAACTGGCCGCCACCGCCGAAGGGCGACGACTCACTCTTGATCTGCATCAAGGCTTAGATCATCTCGATAGCCGCTCCTTCGATGAGTTTTTCGAGCGCACGCAACTTGTCCCGCTCGGTGACACGATGATTCGCATTCCATCTGCGGAAGACCTCTTTCGCATCGCCTGCCAGCATATGCTGAGACACGGCGGCTGGCGACCGTTACAGCTATGCGATGTGGCGCTATTGCTGGAAACGCGCTCGCCTGATTTTCGCTGGGATAGTTGCCTCGGCGACAGCCGCCGCGAGATCAACTGGATATCAACCGCCATCGGCCTCGCCCATCACCTGCTCGGCGCTGATTTGGAAGGCTATCCTTACGCGTCCGAGGCGCGACAGATACCGCGCTGGCTGATTGCTCAGGTGTTGAAGTCGTGGGAGACGCCTGAGCCGACCAAGAACGCGCCGCTCAATTACGGCAGGTCGATGCGCAGCTACCTGCGCCAGCCGAAAGGATTATTCGGCGCGCTCAAGCGGCGCTGGCCCAACCCTATCGAAGCGACCTACTCGCTGAACGGATCGTTCAACAACCTGCCACGCTTTCCCTATCAACTGGCCGATAGCCTGCGTCGCGCCGCCCGCCTCCTGATCCCTCACGCCTGAATCGGTTCGACCTCGCCGAAAGCGGCGCTCTCATGCTCACCCGGCTGTACGGTTCAGTCTTGCCTGCTATAAACTACTCTCAGAACGCGTGGGCCTTTCTGTTCGGTCTAGCCAAAAAATCCAGGGAGTTGTTATGTCGGAAAACGATCAAGAGAACGCGCCGAAATCGCCGCGCCAGCTAGAGAACCCCACCGTTCCCGCGAGTGGTATGACACAGGGGACGACCAGTGGTGGCACGGGACCGACTTCGGGCGCGCCCGAAGACCAGACGACTGCTCAGCAAGAGAGCGACCCCAGCCCTTACGCGGGCACAAGCGGCGGCCACAGTCGCGGCGGCGAGACGTTTTAGTTTTGCTGTCTTAACCGAAAAAGCGAAGGGCAGGGGGGTGGCCTATCGAAAAGACAGAAACGCGCCAGCGCCGTCATCGGCGAGATGATCCGCGCGCAGCGGAACTGGCGAATAGCCCCGGCCAGGCTCTCTCGCGCCGCCTCACCTGGACGATGGCGGCGGCTTGCGGCATTGTCGTTGCCAATCTCTATTACAATCAGCCGCTGCTTGCCGATATGGGAAGATCGCTTGCGGCGTCGCTGCGTGAAGTCGGACTGCTGCCGATGCTCACGCAGATGGGCTATGCATTGGGGCTATTTCTTTTTGTGCCGCTCGGCGACACGCTGGAGCGACGCCGGCTCATTCTCATCCTGATTGCGGCAAGCGCCCTCTCGTTAGCGATGGCGGCCCTTGCGCCGAGCTTCTTGTGGCTTGCCGTGGCAAGCCTCGCCATAGGCGTGACCTCGATCACCGCACAACTCCTCATCCCTTTTGCGGCGCAACTTACAAAACCCGACGCGCGGGGCCGCGTTGTCGGGCTGCTGATCGGCGGCATATTGATCGGCGTGTTGCTGGCGCGGACGGTGAGCGGGATGGTCGGCTCGCATTTCGGCTGGCAGGCGATGTACTGGATCGCCGCCGCGCTGATGATTGCGCTCGCCGTCGCGCTGGCGAAATTGCTGCCGCGCAGTGAGCCGCTAGAGAATCTCTCGTACCGAGAATTGATGAGATCAGTTTGGGCATTGATCGTTAAACAGGCCGTGCTCAGAGAGGCGGCGATTACGGGCGCGATGCTGTTTGGCGCGTTCAGCGCCTTCTGGGCTACGCTGGTCTTCTTTCTCGAAAAGCCGCCTTATCAGTATGGCAGCCGCGCCGCCGGTCTATTCGGGCTGGTGGGTGCGGTCGGAGCCGGCTCGGCTCCATTCACGGGGCGGCTCACCGACCGCATCAGGCCCAAGGTCACACTCGGACTTGCGCTGGCGCTGACCGCCGCGTCGTTTGTCCTGTTCTGGCTTCTGAGTGACAATCTCTGGGCATTAATCGTAGGCGTGATCTTGATGGACCTCGGCGTACAGGCGGGCCACATCGCTAACCAGACTCGCATCTACGCGGTCGCCGAGTCGGCGCATAGTCGAGTGAACATGGTCTATATGGTGGCGTATTTTCTTGGCGGCTCGCTGGGGTCAACGCTCGGCGCGTATGCGATGAGCTTCTGGGGCTGGAGCGGCGTCTGCGGGGTCGCGCTCTTGATGCTTGCGGCGGCCTTTCTCGCTTACTTCGCCATCGCAAAAAACTGATTCGGTCGCTTGAGCCGGGCTGTTGCCGGCGGCGCTTGAACAGACCGGATGAGCCGCGTTCATAGATTCTTTCGAGAGCGCCACCGGGCATTTATGAAACGGCAGCCTCGATAATCTACTTGCCAAACGCTTCGCTTCGGGTGTAAAAACTGCACTGCTGATCCTGCGGGGTCGTCAGGGCAATGATCCTCGCCCTGCTGGAGCAGCGACGCGCGGCCACTTTGACCTGAATTCGGAACTGAGCTGGAAAGAGGTCTAACGAATTCAGGTTCAGCCCTCAAGAGACGCGCCCGGCTGTGATAGCGCAGGAAGAGTGATTGTCATAAGTGTAGACCGTCCCTGCCTTGCTTTCTCGCCAGTACCTTCCTCTTGAGGCCGACGCCGTAGAGCCGCGCCTTCCCCAGTACCTTTCGATTCGCTCGTTGCGCCTGCCACCGCAGGCCAGACAATCCGGCAGTAGTTCAAGCCGAGCAAGATGAAAGCTGCGTCCATCATTGCAGCGCCGCTTTCATTAAAGAATAAATCTGGAAACTCGAAGAGAGTATTTCCAGACCGCCGAGCGGCATCGCCCGTTCAGCGCGATGAGTAGCAATTATCGCTCGAAGCACCCGCTTGATCTCCCGGAGATCAACGAATCACAACTAGCAGCCCCTTCGGAGGATTTATGAAGAAAGCAGGACTCTTCTTAGCCGCGATATTTTGCCTTACTATAGGTTCTTCAGTTGCATTTGCGCAAACAACCTACACATGGAATCAAACCGGCACGGCTTCATGGGCGACATCAACTAATTGGACACCAACCCGAACGTCGCCGGCCACCACTGATATTCTGCTTTTCAACAATGGTTCGACAACTACCGTAACGAGTATACTGACGCAGACAATTGGGCAGCTATTAGTTTCCGGTAACACAACGGTCAATTTGCAAGCTAATGCTGCCAGCACAGTATTAACTATAAACGGTGGTACGGGCATCGACCTGTCTGTTGCCAGTGGCTCCGTACTAAACATTAATGGTACCAATACGATGACCATCATGTTATCGACGGGGGCCACTGGTAGCATTAGCGGAAACATGACATTCTCTGCCGCCGCACACAAACTGGATGCTGCTGATGCAAGCGCTATTACATTTAACTCCGGTGCCATCTTAACCCAAGGAACAAGTTGTACCGGAAATATATTCACTACTGCCGGGACACCAAATGCCGTTATTTTCGCGTCAGGTTCTACATTTGTTCAGCAAGCCGGAGCTAATCCTTTTGGGGTAACTCAACCTAGTTCTAAGGTGGTCTTTCAATCAGGCAGCCTGTTTCGAGTTTCTGCTACTGGAATCACCCCGGCGTTTTCTGGCCGGACTTACGGGAATTTTGAATTTAATCCCGGCTCTGGCAGTCAATCGCCTACCGGAAGTGCCACCTTGTCAATTGACAATCTTACAATCACAACAGGAAGCCTTAATATCGGAATGACTGGCGGGTTTAACTTGAATGGGAATATCTCGGTGGCTTCGGGAGCCACCCTTAATTTTAACGCAGCCAGTGCAGCGACCATTACTCTGAATGGCTCATCAGCGCAGGCAATCAGTGGTTCAGGCACGTTGACCATCAGTGCCACTGAAACTATCACTATAGCCAATACTTCGGGCGTCACTCTGCAAAGAGCGCTTTCGACAAGCGGCCCAATTAACGTAAGCTCAGGGGGGCTGTTCGATTGCGGAACGAATGTTATCTCTGGCTCTGGTACCTTCACGCTCGCTTCTGGCGGGACACTTGGTATTGGCTCAACAGATGGGATTACGTCATCAGGTGCGACCGGAAACATTCAGACGACAACCCGCAATTTAAACACGGCAGCAAACTATATCTACAACGGCAGCGCCGCGCAGGTTACTGGTAATGGCTTGCCGTCGCCGGTAAACAATCTCACGATCAATAATAGTGCGGGTGTGTCTCTGAGTGGGAATTCTACTGTCAATGGAACGCTCACGCTCACATCAGGCACATTATCAATAGGGACAAATACTTTAACTTTGAATGGCACCGTGACCGCCACGAACGGGAGTCTCAGCGCGGCGAGTGGGACAGTGAATTACAACCAGAGTTCCGACGGGCAGGCCGTTCTCGCGTCGAACTATGGCACCTTACAGTTTAGCAATTTCAATAAAACCTTAGCGTCAAGCGGAACCATCGGCATCGCAAATACATTCACCCCTGGGACAGCGACCGGACATACCATCACTAGCAGTACAATCGATTTCAATGGTTCAGGCACAGAAACTATTCCAGCATTCTCCTACAATAACCTGACGAGCAGCAATAGCGGGAATAGGACGCTTGCGAATGGTGGCACCGTCAAGATCGCCGGCGCATTCACGCCAGGGACGAATACCTATGATGTAACCAGCAATACAGTTGAATTCAATGGCTCAAGTGCCCAGACCATGACTTCGTCCAGATCATTTACATATAACAATCTCACGATCAACAACAGTGCGGGTGTCACTGTTGGAACGGTGGTCGCCGGAACCACTACAGTGAATGGCACACTTGCGCTAAGTACAGGCGCACTCACGAACGGAGCAAGCAACACCCTCACGCTGGGCAACGGCGCAACGATCATTCGGTCAGTCGGGACGCTTGCGGCAGCGCCTATCTTCAGCGGCATGATTGATGTTCAGTATACAGGCTCATCTGCAGTCCTAACCGGGCCTGAACTTCCAACCGGTAGCACCGCGCTTAACAATCTCACGATCAACAACAGCGGAGGGGTGACGCTCAGCGCAAATGCTACGGTCAACGGGACGCTGGCGCTCACAAGCGGCGATCTTAACACAACCGACTCGTTTGTCCTGACGCAGAAAGGCGACTCAACGGGAAACGGCGATGTCATCGGCAGCGTCACACGAGCCGATTTAACGACAAGCGCCAAACGGTTTGGAAACCCGAACGTGCAGATCACGATCACTGCGGGCACGGTCACGAGCATGACCGTGAAACTGGCCAAGGGAACAACATTCAGCAGCTTTACGAATTCCGTTAAGCGACAATACAGGCTGACGCTAGATAGCGGATTGATCACGGCTGCTACAGTGCGATTGCATTATTTGAACTCGGAAGTGAACGGCAACTCGGAATCTACGCTAGTGCTTTGGCGATATGACGGCACAAGCTGGGGCATGCCAGCAGGGGTCACGAGTCGCAACGATGCCGGCGCAAGTGACGACAACTGGGTGGAACTGACTGGCGTTACGCAGTTCTCACCTTGGGCCATTTCAGGGCCGCAGCAGCCGACCGATGTGGCGCTCATGAACTTTAATGCTATGAGCGATGCGCAGGGGCGGGTCTTGATTGAATGGCAGACCGGCTACGAAGTCCAAAACCTCGGCTTTAATCTCTACCGCGATCTCAATGGCAAGCGCGAGCAGATCACCCCGACCTTGCTTGCCGGCTCGGTTATGCTCGCGGGCCGGACGGCGATGACCGCTGGACTCAGCTACGCATGGGTGGATCATCTCGCAAGCCCGAAAGATTATGCGCTCTACTGGCTCGAAGATGTGGACGCGAGCGGCAAGACGACAATGCACGGCCCCGTTAGCCCTGCTGCGGTCGCCAAGCTTCCAGACCGGGCGCAGAGCTTGCTGGTTAGCCAGATGCAAACGGGCGCTGCAAGCTCTGGCGCTGAGCGCAGCTTGAGGCCCGCTATTAATGCAGGCAAGATAGCGCCGCGCCCGCTCGACATTCAGAAGCAATGGGACATAGCAAGCAAGCCGGGCGCGAAGCTGCTCATCAACAAATCCGGCTGGTACCGCATCTCGCAACCCGAACTCGTCGCCGCTGGCTTCGATGTCTCCAAAGACCCGCGCTTCTAT
Organism: Blastocatellia bacterium; assembly: GCA_045807725.1. Taxonomy (GTDB): domain Bacteria; phylum Acidobacteriota; class Blastocatellia; order UBA7656; family UBA7656; genus DATENM01. The sequence goes on from JBJMGV010000018.1 coordinate 84,777, forward strand.
CAACTCTTCGTTGACGGCTCAGAGCTGCCTTTGCTCATCAACGGCGGCCAAAGCGGCAGACTCGACCCTGCCGACTCCATCGAGTTCTATGCCGCCGCGGTCGATTCTCCCTCGACCAACCTGCGCGCCTTCTATCTCACCAACGGTCAGCAGCCGGGCC
>JBJMGV010000019.1:0-43129 GCA_045807725.1 Blastocatellia bacterium
CCTGACGGAGCTTGAAGATCAAACCGCCTGCGTAACTATAAACATCGCGCTCCTGACGGAGCTTGGGGAACTATCAACTTTCAACTGACCACTGACCACTGGCCACTGACCACTGCCTCCTGCTTCCTGCCTCCTGCTTCCTGCTTCCTGCCTCTTGCTTACTCTTTGTCGCTTGTCACGGCCTGCCGCAAATCGGCGGCGATTTCGGCAGCGGATTGATAACGTTCTGCCGGCGCTTTCCTGAGCATGCGTTCGATCACCGCGACCAGCGCGTCGGGCGCGTCCTTGCACAGTTTCTTGATAGCAGTCGGCGTGCGCCGGTTGATCGCTTCGATAGTCAGAAAGTAAGTCTCGCCGTCGAAAGGCAGTCGCCCGGTTATCATTTCGTACAACACCACGCCGAGCGAAAAAATGTCCGACAGGTGAGTGACTTCGCCGCGCCCTGATGCCTGCTCCGGCGACATATAATTGACCGTGCCGAGCAACACGCCCGATTCAGTCAACCGCGTCTTGCTCACCGCGCGGTTGATGAGCGGCAGCGGTTTGGCCAATCCAAAATCGAGTACCTTGACTTTGCCGCGCGGCGTGATCATCAAGTTCGACGATTTGATGTCACGGTGAACGACGCCGTGCTCGTGCGCCTCGAACAACGCTTCCGCCGCCTGCCTGCCGATGTCCGCGATCTCGTTAAAATCATCGAGCGGCCCGCGCTCGATGCGCGCCGATAGCGTTTCGCCGGCGACATACTCCATCACGATGTAAGGATTGCCGGCGGCTTCGCCGATCTCGTAGATCGTGGCGATGTTCGGATGATTCAACTGCGACGCCATCCGCGCTTCGCGCAAGAAGCGCTGCTTCATCGTCTCGTCTTCGATGTACTTCGCCGCCAGCACCTTGATAGCGACAGGTCGCTGCAAGTCTATGTCGTAGCCCTCAAAGATTTCACCCATCCCGCCCGCGCCGAGCGAGCAGCGAATGTCGAAGCGCCCGATGTGGCCGTCGGCTTCCAGGAGCGGCGGCGCAAGGACCTTCTCGGTCTTGCCGTCGTGCACGGCAAGCGCGGCGCGGTCGGTGTCTTTAAGCTCGGTGGTGATGACGCGCGGGCGCGAAATGATCGTCTCGAACAACCGCGAAAAGAGTCGCGGCCCGCGCTCTTCTTCGATGAAGTAGCCGGCGCGCTTCAAGTCTTCGTAAGCCTGCGCCTGCTCCTTGCCGACCTGCTCGCGCTCGACGAACTCGCGGATCGAGCGGCGGTAGCTGTCGCTCATATGATCCCAGATGAAGCGGAACTGGCCGCGCGCTTCATCGAGAAAGGTCGCTTCGACCTCTTCGCGGTTGAGCTTGCCGTCGTTGTCGGCGAGATAGTCGAAGTAAGCCGAGCAGGCGATCTGTAAAAAGTAAGGGAAGTAACCGGCGATCTCCATAATGCGCCGGGCGTAGCCTTCGAGCGGCACGCCGGCTTCGGCGGAGGGCCGCGCGATCAACTCGGTCGCTTCCTTGCGCGTGAAGGCGCGCAGGAAGACGTTGGTGAAGATATTGAAGAAAGGCGAATCGGCGATCAGTTGGGTGTGGCAAAGCTCCTGAAGATCGCGCGCCGAGCTGGTCACATACGCCACGTCGTAATTGTTCGCTATCGAGCGCAGAAAAGAATAGAACTCCAAATCGAAGGCGCGGTTGGTCGTGATGGCGTCGAACTCGTCGAGCAGCACGATGAGCTTGCGCGAGCGGCGGCGGAAGCGTTCGAGCAGCGCCCGCACGGCATCAAAGGTCGGCTCTTCGGCAGCAAGCGATTCGTCACCGATCTCTTTCGCCAGCAGCTCGAACAGTTCTTTGAAGAACTCCGGCGGCGTGATGCGCCGCTTCTGTTGCAGGTCGATGAAGGCGATGACATAGGCATCGAGTTGATCGAGATAGCGCGCCCGCACCTGCGGGTGATTGACGTAGTTCAAAAGCGACGACTTGCCGATGCGTCGGTCGCCGACGACCGAGATGGATTGCGGGCGCGAGGCCGTCAGGCGCGAGAAGATTTTTGACACCTCACGCGAGCGCCCGAAAAACTGCGCCGGGTCTTTGATGGCGACGCGATTCAGATATGGATTGCGCGACATAGTTTTGCTCGGTTGCGCCGCTTGGCGGCGGCTTGAATCGTGCGCTGCTTGGCGACGGCTTGAATACTGCGCCGCGTAGCGGCGCGATGAATTTAGCCAGGCGTTTCAACTTGGTTGCGCCGCGTAGCGGCGGATGAGTTTAGCCAGGCGTTTCAACGCCTGGAATACGAGTGATACACAGTCGCGCGTCGCGTCAGCGACGCCTGAATGCCCAATGATTCAAACGTCGCTGACGCGACGCGGCGTCAAAGCTGACCATGCAGGCACTGAAGTGCCTGCCTAAGCTCACTTGCCGCTATGCGGCAAAATGCGTCGTGACTTTCTATTATCGCCATACTTTCTATTCCTACTACAATATCAAAGTGTTCGGACTTCTTTGACCACCTGCCAGATCGAGTGCGAGCGGCGAATCCACAGGCGGAATAAATCCATCTTAAAACGAAAGCCGTCCGCCGCATCTTTCTCAAGCAGCTCGCGGCGAAACATCTCTTCTAAGGTCAGCCGTATGGTCGTCTCCGACAGGTTGACCGGGTACTCGTTCGTCTTCACAGCGGCGCGCAAGTCCGCCGCTGCGGCGTATTCGTTGCCATCCGGCAAGACCTCTGCCAGTAGCGACAGCACCAACTTCTCGTCGTCCGACAGCCCGTCCCAACTGTAGATCATCTGCGGCAATGGATTATCAATGATCTCTTGAATGATGTGCGTCAGGTCGGCGAGCGTCACCCAGTTCTGCTCGTGCTCGTTCAAATAATCGACCGTGTTCTGGCAGATCACCTGCGTGTAGAAGGGCTGCCCGGCGGTCAGCCGGTAGATCACGTCGGCGACGCCGCGACCGTAGACGACACGGTCGGCCAACGGCTCGGCGATCAGCCGCCGCGTGTCGTTCTCGGACAAGAAGCCGACTTTGCGAAAAAGTGATCTTCGTAACAGTTCACGCCAGTACTTCTTGTCGCGCTCTTCCAACCGCCGCGAGCCAGTGAAGATCAACGCCAGCCGCTCTTTGTTGTCCATCAACCCGGCCAGAAAGATGAAGAGTTCCGGCGACAGCTTGCCATCGTCCACCTTGCTCTCCATCAGCTCGTACTCGTCCATCATCACGAGCAAGGTGCGGTCGCCGATGCCTGCGAGCACGTCATCGAGAAAATCCAGAAAGATGGGATACGGATTGCGCCCATCGAACTGCGGAACCTGGACGGCGGAGCCGCTCGCCGCGCTCTCGCCTGACGACCGCGCCGCGCCCGTCCCGCCGAGGCTCGTTTCGCCTGACAGACTGGTGTCGCCCGCCGCGCCTGCGGCAACGCTTGCGGCGCGGCGATTGGCCCGCGTCACACATTCGGCGATCAGCCGCGCGATGCGCGCGAAGAACTCCGAGTCCGACGAGACGACCATCTCCTGCAAGTCAACGAAGATGGGGATGAAGCGCTCGCCCAGCCGACCGTTCAAGACTTGATACAGGATCGAACTCTTGCCGGCGCGGCGTTCGCCGCAGAAGACGATGAGCACGCCCTGGCTCGCCGCTTCGAGCTTGGTGCGCACGTAGCGGAAGTCGTCTTCGCGCCCATAAAACATCTTTTCGGTGCGAATCGGGTTGCCGACAAGATAGGGGTTCGGCTCAATAGGGTGAAACGTGCGCAGGTGTTTGGGCAGCACATACTCGCGCTCGCGTAGCCGGTGCGCCGTGAAAATGGCTCCAAGAGCCAGCCCGAGCACAGCCAGCACCAGCGCGTAGAACCACCAGCGCTTCCACATCGGCGAGCCGACGCGCAGCAATAGCCGCGCCTCCGGCTCGCGCCCGCCGTAAAGGTCGCGGTTCAACGCGATCAACTCAAAGACGTGCGCGCCTTCGCTCAGATTCGTGCGCGACACATCGCGCTCGGTTCCCTGCTGCACGGCCAGCACTTCCCACGCCTCGTCGCCGCTGCCCGAACTCAGGCGATAGAGATAGCGCACCTGCCCGCTCAAGCTGACGGCGGCAAAGTGAAACGTCAGCCGGTGCTGTCCGTAGGGCACGAAGACCGCGCCAGTCGCCGCGTCTTTCGGCAGGTCGCTGCGCCCATCCACTTCGAGTGACAGCGAAGTCGGCGGCGGCACAGTGACCGGCGTGTGGCGAATCGCGCCTTTGTCCGTAGCGATCCAGATGTGCCCCTGTGCGTCTTCGGAAAACGAGTTGATGCGGCTGCTGGTCAGCGCAAAGGTTTCGCTCGGATACAAAGTCGAAACGATGTAGCCGCCGATCATCGCAAACTTCTTGACCTGCCCTTCGTCGGTTCCGGCCCACAGAAAGCCGTCGCGGTCGGCGAACAGAGTGTTGATGGCTTCGCTATCAAAAGACGAGAAAGTGGCGGCCCCGCCTTCGCGGCGGTTGCAGACCTGTATGCCGCTGCGCGTGGCGATGAGCAGGCGGTCATTGAAGCGCGCCGTCCAGCGTGCGTCGTTGTCGGCCAGTCCGCGCGACGTGTCGAACCATTCCGACTCGTCCGTGTCGGCCACGTAACGCATCACGCCGCGCGCGGTCGCAAACCACAGACTGCCGTCGCGCTCTTCAAAGACGTGACGAACATCGTAGCCCGCCAGTTGCTCGACGGCCCGCGCCGCGCCGTCTTTGAACACGGTCGCGCCGCGCGCCGTTGCAAAGATCACCATCGAGCCATTCGCTGCGCTCGTCACCCAGCGCACGTTGTTCGAGGCCAGCTTATTGCCTTCGCTGAACTGCATCAGCGTTTGACCGCTCAGCCGGAAAGCGCCCTGTTCGGTGGCCAGCCAGATCGCACCTTGATTATCGAAGGCGATGGCCCGCGCGTTGATGTTGCCGCTCAGGCGCTCGACGGCAGCCATACGCTCGCCTTCGAGGCGCGAGACGCCGGCGGCGGTCAGGAACCAGAGCCGGCCCGCCAGGCTTGGGTCGAGACTCGCGGGCATCTCGACGACGGCGCGCACGTCGTTGTCGGCCAATCCGCGACTGGTAGTGAAGCTTACAAAACTGTAAAAGTCGGCGCTGACGACGCCGTTCTCGGTGGCGAACCAGGCGTAGCCTTCGCGGCCCGTGTAGACCGCAGCGACGTGGTCGCGTTCGACGACGTTGAGCCGCTGCGATTGTCGGCGCTCAGGGTCGTAGAGCAACGCGCCGCCGAGCGCGAGCGCGAACCACATGCGGCGGCTGTGATCTTGATGAATAGCGACGACCGGCGAGCGCGGCTCATTGTCGCTTGCCGGCGCAGCAGCGCGCAGCGCGTCCACTTCGATGCGGCCCAATCGCGCGCCATCATAAAACCAGACGCCGCGCTCTGTCGCCAGCCACACCGTGCCCGCCGCGTCAACGAAGACCGCTTGCGCCGCGCCCGTCGCCTCTTTGTCGCTCGCCTCCGCGCTGGCCGCGCCGCCGGCTTCGTTGCGAGACGGCGCGCGTTCGCTTGATGAGGAACGCGGAGCGCGCGAGGTTGCCGCATTCGATGAATTGCGTGATGGGCGCGAATCGGCAGGCGACTCGCTGTTCAAGCTGGGCGGGTGCGCCGCGAGCCACTGCGCGAACGCGACGGCGTGATCGTTTTCAAGAATGGCTACGCCGGCAGCGGTGGCGGCCCACAGCCTGCCGCTCTTGTCTTCGGCAACGCCGCGCACGTCATTCGAGGGCAGCCCTTGTGCGGTGGTGAACGAGGCGGAATCCTTGCCGTCGAATCGGAACAGGCCATCAGCGGTGGCGGCCCACACACTGCCGCGCGCATCAACGAAGAGTGAACGCACGTCGCGCCCGGCCAGCATCGCGCCGCTGTCTTCGCCGCTCTTGGTGACGCGCCGTATGCCGTGCGGCGTGCCGAACCACATTACGCCGGCTTTGTCTTCGGCGATGGCGCGCACATCTTCGCCCGCCACTTCATCGTAAGGCGTTGCCGGCGCGGATGACGATTTGAAGTCTGTGCCGTTGAACCGCGCGACGCCTTTATCCGTGCCGAACCACATCCAGCCATCGCTGTCTTGAAAGACCGCCTGCACATTCTTCGACGGCAGATTGGGTGGGCCGTAACGGGTCACGGCTTTTTCATTCATCGGGATGACCGGCGCGGCCTGAAGCTGGATGACGAGATCGGTCGTGATGCCGGGCGAGATGAAGACATCGTTGCGGTACTCTTCGTAACCGCGCAGCGTCGCCGTGATCTGATACGCGCCGGGCGCGAGCCTGCCGAAGTAAGCGTCGCCGCCTTCATCCGTAGTCTTGCGGTCGGCGAGCGCGCCCGCCGCGCCGCGCTCTCTGGCATAGAGCGTCATGGCGACGCCGCGCAACGGCTGCGTGCCTACGTCAACGACGGCGACGTGCAGCGAAGTCGGCGTCAGTTGAACAGGCGAGCTGACAATCTCGTTGGGCTGCGTGATGGTAATTTCGGTTACGAATTTACGAAAGCGGGCGGCTTCGGCGGTCAGACGGTACGCGCCGGGGCGGAGGCCGCGAAACTCGAAACGGCCATCGGCCTGCGTCAGCTTTGAAGACGAATAGGCCGGCGACGACAGCGTCACTTTCACGTCGGCGACCAGTTGGCCGCGATCATCTTGAATGACGCCGACGACCGTCGCGCCTTCGGGCTGCTGCGCGGCTTCCGTCGCCGCGATGAAGCGCAGCATGATCAACGCAGCCATCATCATCAGCGCGACGACGAGCAAGCGTAACGCGCTGGCGCGGCGATTAATCGAGTGATGTGGTTGGCGTGTGGTCACTGCGATACCGGAGGGGAACGACACGGCGACGCGTCGCGCCTGTTCTCACGGTCGAGTATACACGGCGGGCGATGGCAGGTTCAATGCAGGAGGATCATCCATCCACGAAGGACACGAAGCGACACGAAAAGAAGAATCTTTCGTGTTCCTTCGTGTCCTTCGTGGATCAATTCCCCGCGATGTAGGGGCGCGATTGGACGATGTAAAGCTGGCCGCGCGCATAGACCCACTCGATGTCCTGATCGCGCCCGCCGAAAGCGCGTTTGATCGCCAGCGCGGCGTGCGCCAACCGCCGCACCATTTCATCTGTGAGCACGGCGCGATGCGCTTCGATGCGGACTTCTTTGACGCCGCCGGTTTCGTCAAACGCCAGCATCGTGTCTTCGTCCGAGCGCGTCAACACCTGCACGCTCAGCGAGCGCGGGCGGTAGATGACCTGCTCGGCGACGCGCTTGCCCTCGACCACCTTGATGCCGAGGCCGCGCTTGGCGTTGATGTAGACCGCGCCGCGATCCTGCGGGTCGAACGGGTCTGTAGTGATCGCTACACCGGCGCTGTCGGCGTCGATGCCCTCTTGAACGAGCACCGCCGGGTAAACGCCGAAGTGATTCATACCGAAACTCTCGCGCGCTTCATATGCCTCGTAGTTCCACACAGACGCCCACACGGTCTTGATGGCTTCCATCAACTGCTCGTCGGTTCGCACGTTCGGAACCGTGGTGTAGAGGCCCGCGCCGCTGAAGCTCGGCAGGTCTTCGGCGTTGGTCGAGCTGCGCGCAAACAGCGGCTTGCCGATGTGTTCACGATGCGCCTTGTCGAGCACGTCGCGCTTGAACGCCGGGTCGGGCTGGCCGGCTTGAATCCAGCCGCGAATCTCTGTGAGCCGCGCTTTGCGATAAACCGGATCGTGCACGAAGCGGTCTTCTTCGACCGCCGAGGCGATGCGTTCTTCAAGCCGGTTGCGGCGGATGAAATCTTGATAATAACGAAATGGGATGGTGAAGCCCGATGGGACAACGACGCCGGCTCTCGCGTGGATCAATTCGCCGAGATTCGCCGACTTCGCGCCGAAGCGAACCGCGTCGCGTGCGCGCTGCTGGCGCAAATCGGTCAAGCGGTCTTCATCCAAATCCGCGTGCGGCGTCACCAAATCTGTGCGCTTCATCCATTGCCGATTGCGTTCAGTTACTTCGCGGGCGTCGGCGGGCGCGAGCTTGTATTCGTTCTCGTTGACATCGAGGCGGACGTATTTGCCTTCGAGTTGCTTGAACAGCTTGTCGGCGTTCTTGATGCGAGCGACGGGGATGCCCCAAGACCTGGCGAGCATATTGACGTGCGACAGCGGCGACGCCGGCTCTGTAGTGATAATTCCAGAAAGCGGCGTCAACTGCACCGGCGCTTCTTTGAAGATGACGATCTGATTGCGGTCGATCACAGTGTCGGGCGTCAGGCGATCAAGAATGCGCAACTGGCCGATGCCCGCGCCGAGATTCAACGGCTGATACTCGCTGTTGCCGGCAAGCTGCTGCGCCGTCATCACCGGCATCGGTGGCGCGGCGCTCTTGTTAGCTTCGGCGGCGGCTTCTTCGTGCAGGCTGGAGTTGGCTTTGAATGTGAGCGGCGCGTAAAACGTCCGGCGCAGAGCAGCGAAGGCTGAAGCCAACAGGTCGCCGGTTAAGCGGTCGCCTTCCCAGAACTCGAAGGTGAAGCGGTCGAGCGACGGCTGATACGCAATCGTGCCGAGCAGAAAGCGGCGCTCCGATTTCAAATAGTTGTTCTCGTAAAACGCGCGCCCGCGTTCGAGCGACAAGTAGGTCGCGTTGACGAAGTCTTTGTGAAAGGCGAAGCGCTTCGAGTTGACGTAATAAACGCGGTCGTGATCGCGCCGGTCAATGACGAACATCAGGTGCGGCAGCGCGTAAAAGCGCCCGCGATAATAGACCCGCGATAATCGATCAAAGTCGGCGCGCGACGCGATGCGCGCCAGCGATTTCGCTTCGCCTGCTGCCGGCACGGTCGCGGCGCGCGATGGTGTATGACGTGCCGCGCGCCGTGACCGCTGCGGTAAGGCATTACTGACGACGCAGGTAACGAGCAGACATACGGCAACGAAGCCCCTGCGACTGAACCGCGCCGTTCGGCGCATGCTAGGGTTTGACCTTGGCCGTGAAGACCTCTTCCATAGCGAGCGCGCGGCTGCATCCGGCGATGCGGTCGAGCTGCCGCCGGCTGTCGGTCCACACCGGGTATGAGATGCCGCCATATGACACCAGCCCTTCATAATCGCCCTGCTGATTGCCGTAGTTGATGCCCTGGCACGGAAAGACGCCGCCACAGTCATGCTCGTTTGAACTCTGGTTTGAAACGCGCAGGTTTGGCGATAGCCATGAACTGCCGCCGTCTTTCGACTGAGCGAGATAAACGTCGGTCATATAGCGAGAGCCGGTCGTATCGTTGCGAGTATCGTAAAAAGAGATATTCACCTCGCCGGTGATCGGGTCAACCGACATCCAGTGATTGAAACGATCCACGACGAAAGACAGATGGTCGGCGACGGCGCGCGGCGACGACCAAGTCGCGCCTCTGTCATCGGAGTAGGCGAGAAAGATGTCTGTGCTGCCCACCGCCGTCCTGTCCATCCACGAGCAGTACAAGCGGCCCTGCAACGGCCCCGACGAACGATCTACATCAAGCACGGGATAGACCAGCGCGGCGCGGAACGATTCGGCAGGAATCGCAATATCGAATGGAATGATCTTTGACGAGACGACGCGCTGCTGATCCCAGGTCTTGCCGCCATCGAACGAGCGATTGAACGCGATGGTGTTCGCCGCATAATCATTCCAGGCAACATAGAGTTCGCCATTCGGCCCTACAGCCGGCGACGCGCCGATGGAGCGGCCCGGCCCTGAAGGATCATCGGCGCGCGTCACCGTGAAGCTGGCTCCGTGATCGGTCGAGCTGCCGACACGGATGCCGCCGCCTGTCGAGCCGCCCGCCGCCGCATCCCAAGCCATATACACATTATCTTTGAAAGGGCTGCCGAGGTTGCTGTCGGCTGTAATCATCGGCTTATCGTTGAAATGGTTGCTGCCGTTTTCAAATGAAAAGAAGGTCACTGCCGGGTAGGTCTTGCCGCCGTCGGTCGAGCGGGCTACCGCCATCTCGCTGCCATTGACGCCGCTGCCGTTGCCGAAGTAGACAACGATATAGCCATAAAACAGGTTGTTATGAGTATCGAACGCGAGCGTCGGGTCAGAGCCGAAGTCAATGCCGTTCGCGCCTTTCGGCGGCGGCAAAGGCAGGTCTACGCCGCCCCAGCTCGACCCGCTGTTGGCGGAATAGTAGCCGCGCATCGCCAGGCGGAAAATCTCGTTGGAGCCGGCGGCCAGCATCTTCGGCTTCGCCGGGTTGAGGGTGATAAAGGTTTCGCTCTGCGGGCCGCACTCGTTCGACACATCAACATTGCTGCCGAAGTTGACTGATGCGGTGCTGCCGCCGCCCTCGGTCGAGCCGTTGTTGGCAATGTACTGATACTTGTCCCACCAAGTGGGGTTATGCGAGTTATTGTTTTGCGCTGTCCCGGGGCGCGTCGAGAACGAAACGATGGCGAGCAGAATGATCGAAAGTCTCAATAGGCCTGAACGGTTCATTGAACTCCTCCTGGTGGCAAAGCATTTAACAGATCGGTCGTTGTTGGGGTGCATATGGTAATGGATCGCTCATGGCTTTGCAAATCGCGCGTGGAGGAGCAAAGAGTCGCGCAACGAAAACCAACGCGGCGGGGTTTACCCGCGACCGGCTGACCGATTATACTTCTTGACGCTCTACAGGGGAACGATGGTCCCGCACGTCTTACGCTCGCTTCATTAAGCCGCTGCCTATTCAGCGCGAAGCATTAGATAGGGGTGTCTGTCCAATGACCTTCAGCAGTACCGGCGACCGCGCCACCCGGCTTCTCGTCATTGCTTTTGCCATTCTGCTCGTCAATAGCTCGTACCTGGCGGCCTACGCCAGCCCGACGCTGTTTTATTTCGGCAACATCGCGCTACACATTCTATTCGGCGGCGCGGTGGCCATTGCGTTTGCCGGATATGTCATCAAACGCTTCCGTTCGTTCTCGTGGCCGTTGCGCGTCGCCAGCATCTTGTTACTGGCCGGCGCTGGCTTCGGCGCGTATCTCACGAAAGTCGGCGCGACGCGGCCCTACCGTTGGGCGCTCTACACACACATCGCGCTGTGCGCCTCTGGCGCGGTCGTGTTGCTGGCTGTCTTGTTGATCTACGCCAGCCGCGCTTCGGTGACGCGCACGCAGACGATCATCTATGCAGCCATCGCCGCGCTCATCTTCGTCTTCCCGTTTGCGACGACGGCTTACAATCGTTATGCGGGCGCGGATCGGTACAAGATCGTCAACCCGGCGATGGTTCCGCTGATGATGGAAGAAGAAGGCGCGGGGCCGTCGAAGCCTTTCTTTCCGTCGAGCGCCGAGACCAACGTCGGCGGCACGATCCCTTCGACGTTCTTTATGACCAGCAAGGATTGTGCGCGCTGCCACAAAGAGATTTACGACCAGTGGAATTCGTCGGCGCATCACTTCGCGTCGTTCAACAATCAGTGGTATCGAAAGTCCATCGAGTATATGCAGGATGTCGTCGGCACGCAGCCGTCGAAATGGTGCGCGGGCTGTCACGATCACGCCGTCTTTTTCAATGGCCGCTTTGATCAGCCCATCAAAGAGCAGATTGAAACGCCCGAAGCGCAAAACGGCCTGGGCTGCACCTCTTGCCATTCCGTCGTTCACGTCAAGAGCACGATGGGACAGGCCGACTTCACCATCGAGTACCCGCCGCTGCACGACCTTGCCGTTAGCGAGAATCCGTTTATGCAGTGGGCGCACGACAAGTTTCTCCGTCTCGACCCGGAGCCGCACAAGGAGACTTTCTTAAAGAGTTTTCATACCGAGCAGACGCCGGAGTTCTGTTCGTCGTGTCACAAAGTTCACCTCGACATTCCGGTGAACAGCTACCGCTGGTTTCGCGGCTTCAACGACTATGATAACTGGCAGGCGTCGGGCGTATCGGGCCAGGGCGCGCGTTCGTTCTACTACCCGGCCAAGCCCTCGAAGTGCGCCGACTGTCATATGCCGATGGTCGCCGCCGACGATCCGGCCTCGAAAGACGGCAAGGTCCATTCGCATCGTTTCCCGGCGGCCAATACCGCGCTGCCTTACGTCAACGGCGATCAGGAGCAGTTGAAAGTCGTGCAGGATTTCCTGCGCGATGGGCAAGTCTCCGTAGACATCTTCGGTATGTCGCGCGCACAGGCGAGCGCGCCGCAAGAGATACGCAAGAATGCCAACACCGAAGAGCCGCAACTATCGAGCACCTTCGGCGTCGGCGAAGAGAGCATGAATTTCGGCGCGCAGCAGTCCTTCATCGCGCAGCCGGTCGAAGTGATCGCGCCGCTCGATAAAGTGGACGCGGTCGTCAAACGCGGCGAATCGGTGCGGCTCGATCTGGTCGTCCGCACGCGCAAGGTCGGCCACTTCTTCCCCGGCGGAACCGTCGATGCTTTCGATGTGTGGGTCGAGCTTGAAGCGGTTGATGATAAGGGCCGCGCCATCTTCCACAGCGGCTATCTGGAAAATGGCGATAAGGGGCCGGTCGAAGAAGGCGCGCATTTTTATCGCAGCCTGCAACTCGACGAGCACGGCAATCGCATCAACAAGCGCAACGCGTGGATGACGCGCTCGGTGGCTTACGTGCGAATGATTCCGCCCGGCGCGGCAGATACGATTCATTACCGACTCAACATCCCCGCAGATTGCGGTGACAAGATCACGCTCCGGGCGAAGGTCAACTATCGCAAGTTCAGTTGGTGGAATACGCAGTGGGCTTATGCCGGCGTGCGTGACCCGAATCAAAAAGAGTTCGGATTGTCGAAGAGCTTTGACGATGGCCAGTGGGTCTTCACCGGCGACACGTCACGGGTGTCGGGCGGAATGAAGTCAATCCCCGACATTCCCATCACGGTGATGGCCGAAGCGCAGGCCAGCTTGCGCGTCATTGCCAGGAACGCGCCGCTGCCCGATGTGAAGCCTTATCTCGACAAGTCCGTGCGCGAGCGTTGGAACGATTACGGCATCGGCTTGTTGCTGCAAGGCGACTTGAAAGGCGCGGAAGCCGCGTTCACCAGAGTCACAGAGATGGAGCCTGAGTACGCCGACGGCTGGGTCAACATCGCGCGCGGTCGCATACAGGAAGGCAATATGCAGGCCGCCGAAGAAGTCTTGAAGAAGGCGCTCGAAGTCAATTCCAATCTGGCCAAGACACATTTCTTTATGGCGATGGCGATTCGCAGCTTTGGCCGTTACGACGAAGCGCTCGATCATCTGCGCACGGCGGCGGCGCAATATCCGCGCGACCGCGTCGTCGTCAATCAGATGGGGCGCATCCTATTTTTGAAGCGTCAGTACAACGAGGCCATCGCCGAGTTCCAAAAGGTCTTGCAGATCGACCCCGAAGACTTGCAGGCGCATTACAACCTGATGCTCTGCTATCAAGGCTTGGGCAACTCTGAGATGGCGGCGCGCGAGCAGACGTTATATAAACGCTTCAAAGCCGACGAAGCCGCGCAAGCCATCACCGGCCCGTATCGTCAACTGCACCCGGCGGACAACAACGAGCGCCAGCAGATTCACGAACACGGGTCGAGGCCGATGGTCAATCCGCCGAAAGCCGCGCCGCGCGCAGACGGCGACTACGCCGCGCAATCGCGCAAGCGCAAAGGCCGCATCAACGCGCAGTCGAGGTGACAGCAGGTCGCGGGCGCGAAAAACGCAGCGCGGCTATGAAGGATTATCAAGCGGCTTTCAGGCTGCTTGCCCGCAGGGCAATTAGGCCAGCCTTAAAGGGCTGGTTAAAGCCGGTGGGGTTCAATGCACGAAGGGCGCTTCAGCGTCCTTCTCGCGCCGGCTTTAGCCAGGAAAGGCGTGGCGGAAGCCAATTGAGATAAGCCCGTTAAAACGGGCTAAGACATCTGCTCACGGCTGCGACACCAGCCGTAAACGGCTGGCCTATCCGCCCTGCGGGCAAGCCCGCTGAAGCGGGCTGACAGCCGGAGCCGTCATTTGCGGCGACTGATAGCCGGAGCCGTCATTCGCTAATGTAAAGACTCTTGAATTGAGCCAAAGAAGTTTCGGATTCAAATTAAGTACATTGGAATCGAAGAGATTTGATAATTGCAAATGAAGCAAAGCGGCATAAACTCGCGATTTGCTGCAAAGCACTTCTCAAAGAACCTAGGTTCCTATGTATTAAGGTGATTGGTATGCAGAAAAGATTCATCGTAGCAGTTCTCGCTTTAATTTTAACCGCGCTGCCGCTGACGGGCTGCGTGCAGACGCCTTCGGCAGACGACGCGGCAGGCAACGGCGCGGCCAAGAAAGCCGCTGCCGAACAAGCCGCCAGCGGTGAGCAAGCCGGCGCGCTCGCGCAAGCGCCCGCGCCAACCGAAGCGCCGCGTTACAGCGGGCCGATTCAATTCAGCGATGTGACGGGGCCGTCCGGCATTCGCTTCAAACATAACAGCGGCGCGTACGGCAAACATTACCTGCCCGAAACGGTCGGTGCGGGCTGCGCCTTTATCGATTATGACAACGACGGCTGGCAGGACGTGCTGCTCGTCAACTCGATGAACTGGCCCGATCACAAAGGCGCGAAGTCCTTCCCCGCCCTTTATCACAACAACCACAACGGCACCTTCACCGACGTGACGAAAGAGGCCGGGCTTGCGGTCGAGATGTACGGGCTGGGCTGCGCCGCCGCCGATTACGACAACGACGGCAACACAGACATCTACATCACGTGTCTCGGCAGCAATCACCTGTTCCGCAATACGGGCGGCGGCAAGTTCGTTGACGTGACGGCAAAGGCGGGCGTCGGCAATGGCGGCTTCTCGACCAGCGCCACGTGGTTCGATTACGACAAAGACGGCAAGCTCGACCTGTTCGTCTGCAACTATGTCGATTGGGCGATTGATAAAGACCTCTACTGCACGCTCGACGGCAAGAACAAATCGTATTGCACGCCGGAAAGCTACAAGGGCCAGAGCGCCGCGCTCTATCACAATCGCGGCGACGGCAGCTTTGAAGACGTGACCGAGCGCGCCGGCTTGAAAGACCCAACCTCAAAATCGCTCGGCGTCGTGACGTTCGATTACGACAACGACGGCTGGACTGATCTGTTCGTTGCCAACGACACGCAGCCGAACAAGCTCTATCACAACAACGGCAACGGCACCTTCACCGACAACGCGATGCTGGCCGGCGTCGCCTTGAGCGAGGAAGGCAAAGCGCGCGCAGGCATGGGCGTGGACGCGGCGGATTACGATGGGTCAGGCTATCAGAGCCTGATCATCGGCAACTTCTCGAACGAGATGATGGCGCTCTATCACAACGAAGGCGCGAAGGGACTGTTCATCGACGAAGCGCCGACTTCGGCCATCGGCCAGGCGTCGCTGTTGACGCTGTCGTTCTCGTGCTTCTTCTTTGACTATGACCTTGATGGATTGCCGGACATCTTCGCGGCCAACGGCCACGTCTCGGACGACATCAGCACCGTGCAGCCGAAGGTGAAGTACGCCGAGCCGCCGCACCTGTTCCGCAATCTCGGCAAGAAGAAGTTCGAGGAAGTCGCCGATAAGCTCGGACGCGCGTTCCAGCAAGCGATGGTCGGGCGCGGCGCGGCTTATGGTGATTTCGACAATGACGGCGACCTCGACCTGTTGATTATGTCGAACAACGGCCCGGCCCGTTTGCTGCGCAATGACGGTGGCAATCAGAACAACCTGCTGCGCATCAAGGCGGTCGGCACTACGTCGAACCGCGACGGCATCGGCGCGAAGGTGGCGTTGAAGCTCGACGACCAGCACAAGCTCTGGAGCACGGTAAAGACCGGATCGAGTTACTGTTCGCAGAGCGAATTGCCGCTGACGTTCGGCCTGGGCAAGCTGGAGAAAATAGCGAGCGTCGAAATCACCTGGCCAAGCGGGCGCGTCGATACGCTCACCGACGTAGCCGCCAACCAGATGATCACCGTGCAGGAGGGCAAAGGCCAGATCGCGGCGCAGCCCATCACCTTTGTCACGCCATAAGCCGGGCGGCATTCGACCGCCTCAATCCTTTAGCGACTCGCGGCTGCTTCATTCGTTGCGAGGCAGCCGCGGGTCGCTCCATTCTTCCCGCCCGCGTTACGTTCACGTCAAACCGAAATGGCTTTGCGCCGCTTCTCTGCCTAAACTGAAATAATCAGGATCTCTACACGGGGGGAGTTTTGAGATGACTGCTTTCAGCGCCGAATCGTTTGCCGCCGCGCTGGCCATCATCGGTGTCGTCATCATCATATCGGCGCTGCTGTCGGGCTTGATCGAGCGCAGCGGGTTGCCGCAGGTGGCCGTGTTTCTCGGCCTCGGCGTGGCGCTCGGCCCTTTCGGCCTCCGACTGCTCGACATCTCGCTCGACTCGATGACCCTGCGCGTCGTCGCCACCCTGAGTCTCGCGCTCGTGCTCTTTACCGACGCCGTTTCGCTCAACATTGCCGAGGTGAAGCGCCGTGGCGGACTCGCCTTGCGCTTACTGGGGCCGGGCACGTTGCTCAACGCTTTGCTTATGGCGCTGGCCGGCTGGTGGCTGCTCGGGCTGCCGGTGGCGGCGGCGGCGATACTGGGTGCGGCGCTCGCTTCGAGCGACCCCGTGCTGCTGCGCGGCCTGCTGCGCCGCCGCGACATCCCGGCGGACGCACGCCACGGGCTGCAACTCGAAAGCGGCCTCAACGATGTCGTGCTCTTGCCGGTGGTGCTGGTGGCAATGGCCTTTCTCGATCACGGCGCGCCGGGCGGCGCTGGCTTTGCCAAGCTCGGACTCAACCTGCTCATCCTCGGGCCGGGCGCGGGCGTCCTCATCGGCCTGTTGGGCGTAGCGGCACTCGACCTGATACGAAAGCGCCTCGGCGTGCGGCGCGATTACGAATCACTCTACTCGCTCGGCGTCGCCTTCACGGCCTTTGCCGCCGCCGAAGCGGTGCATGGCAGCGGCTTTCTCGCCGCCTTCGCCGCCGGCATGACAATAGCCGCGCTCGACGTGGAACTCTGCGATTGCTTTATCGAATATGGCGGCGTGACTGCCGAGATGCTGCTGCTCTTCACCTTCGTGCTGTTGGGAAGCTCGGTGATCTGGACGGGGCTGAGCGTTATCAACGGCGCGACCCTGCTCTTCACCGCCGTTGCAGTGCTGACCCGCACGCCGGTCTACCTGCTGTCGCTGATCGGCTCAGGCGTAGACCTGCGCGGACGCCTGTTGATCGCATGGTTCGGGCCGCGCGGCTTGAGCTCGCTGCTGCTGGTTCTGCTGCCGGTCTTTGCCGGACAGGCCGGAAGCCAACAACTGTTCGCCATCTGCTCGCTGGTCGTGCTCGTCTCGGTCGTGCTGCACGGCGGTTCGCCTATGCTGCTGGCGCAAATCGCGCGTCAGCGGGCGCGCAGAGAGCAGACCTTGTCCGGCGGCGAGGTGTCACGTGATGAAGAGGCGGCTGCGCCGATTTCCCATGGCGATGAGCAGACTCCGTCCGAAGGCGTGAGGACTGCTGACGTGGTTAATCTTACTAACGCGTCCGGCGCGGATGACGTTGGCGCGCCGGTCGGCAAGCAAAGCATCACGTTCGATGAACTGCAACGCCTGTGGCAGGCCGGCGAGCCGGTGACGCTACTCGATGTTCGCACGGAGCGCAGCCTCGAAGGCGCGGACACGCAGGCGAAGGGGGCCGTGCGCATGCCGCCCGATCACGTGGCCGAACGCGCCAGGGAACTGGGGCTGAACAAGGAGGCGTGGCTCGTCGCCTACTGTGCCTGACTGAACGAAGCGACCAGCGCCCGTGTGGCGCAAGAACTCAGACAGGCGGGATGGAAACGGGCGCGCGCGCTGGTCGGCGGCTGGGCGGCGTGGCAAGAGGCCGGACTGCCGACGGAGCCTCTGCGCGCCAACGCGGAAGCGCCGGCATGAGAATGAGCGGCTCGCCTATTACCATTGCTGATTCGCCGGCCATTGAATTGACGATGCCGGCGGCGGTCGGTTAAAATTCTCGCGTCCTTATAGAATGCAAAAGGGGAGTAGATCGCTCCTTTCGAGTCTGGTGAGATCGTCAACACGATTGCCTTAGCCGGGTGATCCGGTCCACCGGGGTAACGATCAAGACCTTTCGCGGCGTAAGCTGCGAAAGGTCTTTTCTTTTTGGGCGAAAGATGAGGAACCGCGAATGATACCGCTGTTGCGCACTGTTTCTGGAGTGCTGTTGCTTGTCGTAGGGACGCTTGGCCTGGTTGTGCCGTTCATCCCCGGCATCCCGCTGTTGCTTGCCGGCGTAGCGACGCTTGGCCGCGACCATCCGCTGCTGCGCCCGGTCTTTAAACGCATACACGCCTGGCGACAGCGCCGCGCCGATTCATCACAAAACCAATCGGAGTGACCAACTGTGAATGTCAGTCTCTTTCCACTCTCTGAATACTGGTGGCTCTACGCCGCCTTCACCGGCTTCGTGTTGCTGTTGCTGGTCGTTGACCTCGGCATCTTTCATCGCAAGGCGCACGCCGTGTCGTTCCGCGAAGCGACCACCTGGAGCATCGTCTGGGTCGCGCTGTCGCTCGGCTTCGCGTTTCTGCTCTATCAGTACGCGCTGTGGAAGTTCCCGCAAGACCCGCGATTGCTGGCCGTGCCCGGCTTTGATCCGCAGGCATCGGCGTGGCAAGTCACGCTGGAGTTTCTGACCGGCTATGTCGTCGAGAAGTCGCTGTCGGTGGATAACATCTTCGTCTTCGTGGTGATCTTCGGCTATTTCGCTATACCGGCGAAGTACCAGCACCGCGTTCTCTTTTACGGCATCGTCGGCGCGCTCATCTTCCGAGCGATCTTCATCAGCATCGGCTCGGTGTTGATGCAGTACCACTGGGTGATACTGATCTTCGGCGCGTTCCTGATTATCACCGGCCTCAAGATGATGTTCGCCGGCGAGAAAGAAGTGCAGCCCGAACGCAACCTGCTCATACGGCTGTTTAGAAAACTCGTGCCGACCGTAAGCGAGTTGCACGGCCAGCGCTTCTTCATCCGCGAGCGCGGCATAATGTACGCGACGCCGCTGTTTGTCGCGCTGCTGTTTTTAGAGATGACCGACGTGATCTTTGCGATTGATTCGGTTCCGGCCATCTTCGCGCTGACCCGCGAGCCGCTGATCGTCTTCACGTCGAATATGTTTGCGATACTCGGACTGCGAGCGATGTACTTTATGCTGGCGGGGGCGGTCGATAAATTCCACCTGCTCAAGTATGGGCTTGCGGTCGTGCTCATCTTCGTCGGCTTGAAGATGGTCTGGCTGAACGGGCTGTACGATGGCAAGTTCCCCATCACGCTTTCGCTCGGCATTATCAGCGGCGTCATCGCGGCGTCGATCATCCTCTCGCTGCTCTTTCCGCCGAAGCTGGCCAGGGAAACGATGAATGATGGACGATGAATGATGAATGATGAATGATGAATGATGAACGGCGGGAGCTTGCGCGCATCGCAGTGGGGCTTGTCTCTTAAAATTCATCATTCGTCATTCATCGTTCATCATTTCCCTCGGCGGCGCTATCGGCTATCATAGCCGCTATGAGCAACCCCGCAGAATTAAAGCCGCGTTTCATAATTGCTTTTGGCAGCGAGCCGCGCCTGTTTTGCGCGCCGGGCCGCGTCAACCTGATCGGCGAGCATACGGATTACAACGATGGCTTCGTTATGCCGGCGGCGATTGACCTGTCAACCTATGTCGCCATCGCGCCGCGCGATGACCGCACACTCGTCATCGCCTCTGAAGCCTTCGATCAACCGACTGAGTTCAACCTTGACCGCCACGCGCCGCACGGAACCGGCCACTGGAGCGATTACGTGCGCGGCGTCGCCGTCGAACTACTTCAGGCCGGCTTCAAGCTGCGCGGCGCGAACCTGCTGATTGCCAGCAACCTGCCGACCGGCTCCGGCCTTAGCTCGTCGGCGGCGGTCGAGGTCGCAACCGCGATGGCCTTGCTCGCGCTGGCCGATACGACGATGGATCGCGTGACGCTGGCCAAGCTCTGCCAGCGCGCCGAGAACGAATACGTCGGCGCGCGTGTCGGCATTATGGATCAGTTCGCGTCGGCCAACGGGCAGGCCAACCACGCCTTGATGCTCGATTGCCGCTCGCTCGACTTTCGCCTGCTGCCGCTGCCCGAACACGTTCGCCTGGTCATCGCCAACACGATGGTCAAACATTCGATTGCCAGCGGCGAATACAACGCCCGCCGCGCCGAATGTGAAACTGCCGTGCGACTGCTGGCGCGCAAGATTCCCGGCATACGCGCTCTGCGCGACGTGTCGTCGGCGGACATCGAACGTTACCGCAAAGACCTGCCGGAAACGGTCTATCAGCGCGCGCGCCACGTCGTCACTGAAAACGAGCGCGTCGTGCGCGCCGCCGAGGCGCTCGTCAATAGCGACCTGCGCGCCTTTGGCCAGTTGATGCGCCAGTCGCATCTCAGCCTGCGCGACGATTACGAAGTGAGCGCCGACGAGTTGGATGTAATGGTAGAGATCGCCGCCAAGCTGCCGGGTTGTTATGGCGCGCGAATGACGGGCGGCGGTTTCGGCGGCTGCACGGTGAATCTGGTCGAAGCCGACGCGGTGGCGGACTTCACCGGGGCGCTTGCCGCCGGCTACGAGCGAGCGACTGATCGTGCGCCACAAATTTATGTCTGCGCCGCTGCCGATGGCGCGCGCGAGATTCAAGCCGACTGAAAACTTTATAAGGATTGACCCAATGAAAAAACTTTCAATCGTTCGCTTCTTCCTCTTGCTTGCGCCGATTCTCTTAAGCGCCGCGACAACGCGGGCGCAAAGCGTCGTCGCTAACCTGCCCGAATCCGATGCGGTCGTGACCATCAATACGCGCCGCATCGTCGGCGAGACGTTGCCGCGCCTGCTCTCCGCCGAACAGATGGCCGGCGTACAAGCGGCGCTTGCGAAGGCCAAGCAGGTCGCCGGCTTTGACGTAGCCAGCATCGATTCGGCGGTCATCGGTCTGCGCCTCAATCGCAGCACGCCGCTATCGGCTCCCGGTATGCTGCTGGTGATGCGCGGCTCGTTCAATGCCGACGCCATCGTGTCGCTGATAAAGATAGGGCTTAAGGAAAAGATTCGTGATGAAAAGTATGGCGCGAAGACGCTGACGCTGCTGAAGCTGACCGACCTGATGCCAACGGGCACTCCGACCGGACGCGCAGTTGACATTGCGCTGGTCGCGCTCAATGGCAGC
This sequence comes from Blastocatellia bacterium, assembly GCA_045807725.1. Classification (GTDB taxonomy): domain Bacteria; phylum Acidobacteriota; class Blastocatellia; order UBA7656; family UBA7656; genus DATENM01. Next base: position 21,191 of record JBJMGV010000019.1, read on the forward strand.
ACGCTTATGGTCGGCGCAACCTCTTATGTTAAAGCCGCGCTCGACGCCGACAGCGGCAAGGGCCGCATCAAGCCAGAGCTGGTACAACTGCTCGGACGCGAGCCGGAATCGTTAGTCCGCCTTGCCGCACTGGTTCCGCAAGGCATGCTCGGCAACCTTATTCCGAAAGGCGGAGATGGCGGCGAAGAGATCGGGCGACTGGTCGGCAGCATCGAACAGATTTATCTCGGCCTGAATATGGACGCGCAGGGCTTTCCGCTCACGCTCGTGCTGAAGTCGAACTCGGCAGAGAACGCCCACGCCATCGCCGGCCTGTTACAGACCGTCGCGCAGATGGGCACCAACATCACCGATAAGAACCTCAAGCCGATCATCGACGCGCTCAAGGTCACGTCGCAGGAGACCGAAGTGCAGATACGCACGACGCTGCCGCAAGACATGATCGCGTCATTCGTGCGCGGAATATTGTCGCCCTCGAAACCGGCAGAACCGAAAAAACAGTAATACAAGATACAGGATACAGGAGTCAGGAGTCAGGATTCAGGATTCAGGGTTCAGTTCAGCGCCGAGTGCGGAAAGTTTGCCGCTGAATCCGATGACTGGCCAATCGCTGTTCCCCTGAATCCTGAATCCTGAATCCTGTATCCTGATGGAGAATCCAAACATGAAAAGAGTGAGCGCCCTGTTGCTGCTCCTGGCCCTGGCTGTTCTCTTTGCGCCGCCCGCGCCGCAGGCGTCCGTGAATGCGACGATTCGCGCGCCGCGCCCTACGCTTGCCGAACGGCTCGGCTTCAAAGCGACCGACAAAATCCTCATCGTCAACGTAGACGACATCGGCAACAGCCACGCCGCGAATGTGGCGGTGATCGACGCGACGCAGAACGGCTTGGCAACCTGCGCGACGATCATCGTGCCCGGCCCGTGGTTTCCTGAAATCGCCGACTACGCCCGCAAGCACGCGCAAGCCGATTTCGGCGTACATCTGGCGCACACCAGCGAATGGTCTACGCTCAAGTGGGGGCCTGTGGCCAACAAGGGCGAAGTGCCGGGGCTGGTTGATCCACAGGGCTACCTGTGGCCCGACATTATGAACGTCTACAAGAACTCGACGCCCGAACAGGCTTACATCGAGGCGCGTGCGCAGATCAGAAAGGCGATGGCCGCCGGCATTGACGGGACCCACCTCGATTCGCATATGGGCACGCTTCAATATAATGAAGCTTACTTTCAGATTTATCGCCGGCTCGCCAAAGAATTCGACCTGCCTTTGCGTATGGGGTCGCAAGAGCTGCTGGCGGCGCAGGGCGGCGCTCACCAGCGCGGCCAGTTGGACGAAGACGGCGTCGTCTATCCCGACTACCTGATTCACGGCGGGCGCAAGCCGCACGAAGCGATGGCCGATTACTGGAAGCGTATGCTGAGCGACCTGAAGCCGGGCGTGACCGAAGCTTACATCCACGCCTCGGCGGCGGGCGATGAATTGTCGGCCTTCACCAACTCGGCGGGCGACCGCGCCGAAGAGTATCGCCTGTTCACCAAAGACCCGGAGATTCGCCGAATCCTCGACGCGCAAGGCGTCAAGCGCGTCGGCTATCGTGCGCTGCGCGACCTTCAGCGCAAGGCCCGCGCCAACGGCAATCGCTAACGAACAAGCTAAAAGGAACGGGGCATGAAATTATCCAGAGTCTTTGTGAGCTGCCTCGTCGTAGCGTTCGCGCTCGTGGCGGCAGCCGACCGTGTGCCGTCGCGGGCGCAAAGCAGCAACGAGGTCAGGGCCGCTTACATCAAGCACGAATATCAAATCCCTATGCGCGACGGCGTGAAGCTGTTCACTTCGGTCTACATGCCGAAGGACACGTCGCAGAAGTACCCGATCCTGCTCAACCGCACGCCGTACAGCGTCGCACCCTACGGGGCTGATGCCTACAAGACGATGATAGGGCCGTCGCCGCTGTTTCAACAGGAAGGCTACATCTTTGTCTATCAGGACGTGCGCGGGCGCTCGATGTCGGAAGGCAGCTTCATGGACATGCGCCCGCACAAAGCGCGCAAGAGCGGCCCGACCGACGCTGACGAAAGTAGTGATACTTACGACACGATTGACTGGCTGGTTAAGAACATCCCGAATAACAATGGGCGCGTTGGCATCTGGGGCATCTCCTATCCCGGCTTCTACACGGCAATGGGATTGGTGGACGCGCACCCGGCCTTGAAAGCCGCTTCGCCGCAAGCGCCGATCTCCGACCTCTTCATCGGCGACGATATGCACCACAACGGCGCGTTCTGGTTATCGGCGGCCTTCGGCTTTTATTCGTTCTTCGGCCCGCCGCGCCCACGGCCTACGACCGAAGGCCCGAAGTTCTTCGACTACGCCACGCCCGACGGCTACAAGTTTTTCTTAGAGCTGGGGCCGCTGGCGAACGCCGACAAGAAATATTTCAAAGGCAACATCGCGTTCTGGAACGAGATGATGGCCCACCCGAATTACGACGATTTCTGGCAGGCGCGCAACACCGGGCCTCAGATGGTCAACATTAAACCGGCGGTGCTGACGGTCGGCGGCTGGTTCGACGCCGAAGACCTGTTCGGCACGCTCAACACCTACAAGGCCATCGAGCAGCAGAACCCCGGCGCGCGCAACACGCTGGTGATGGGGCCGTGGTTTCACGGCGGCTGGGCGCGCTCGGACGGCGACGCGCTCGGCAATGTGCAGTTCGGCTCGAAGACGAGCCTCTTTTATCGTGAGAATATCGAGCTGCCGTTTTTCAACTACTACCTGAAAGACAAGGGCGAGATGAGGCTGCCCGAAGCGTATGTCTTCAACACCGGCGCAAACGAATGGCGCACGTTCGCCGAGTGGCCGCCCGCCAACACCGAAACGCGCAGCGTCTATCTCGATGCCGGCGGCAAAGCCACGATGACTGCGCCGGCCAGTCAAGCGCGCTCTGTCGAATACGTGAGCGACCCGGACAAGCCCGTGCCGGTTATCAACAACACCGACATCGACGTGCCGCGCGAATACATGGTTGACGATCAACGCTTCGCGGCGCGGCGACCCGACGTGGTGGTCTACCAGACCGAGGCGATGATCGATAGCTTCACGGTGGCCGGGCCGATCAAGGTCAGCCTCGACGTTTCGACGACTGGGACTGATGCGGATTTCATTGTCAAAGTGATTGACGTTTACCCAGACGACGCGCCCGACCCGAACGTCAATCCGGCGCAGGTGAGGATGGGCGGCTATCAAATGCTGGTGCGCGGCGAGCCTTTTCGGGCGCGCTTCCGCAACAGCTTCTCGAAGCCGGAAGCGATGATTCCGGGCCGTCGCACACACATTGAATTCGAGATGCCCGACGTGTTCCACACCTTTTTGAAAGGCCACCGCTTGATGATACAGGTACAGAGCACGTGGTTCCCGATGGTGGATCGCAACCCGCAGAAGTTCGTCAACATCTACACGGCGACCGAAGCCGATTTTCAGAAGGCGACCGAGCGCGTCTACTCTACGTCGCACGTCACCTTCAACGTAATAAAAACACCATAACGAAACCAGAACAACGAAGGAGAACAACGATGCCTACACGCAATGGCAGCGCAGTTTGGGAAGGAACGCTCAGAGAAGGTAAAGGCACTGTCCGTTTAGGAAGCGGCGCGTACGAAGGGCCATACTCATTTGCGTCGCGCTTTGAAGAAGGCAACGGCACGAATCCCGAAGAGTTGATCGGCGCGGCGCACGCCGGCTGCTTTTCGATGGCGTTGGCCGCCGGCCTCACAAAAGCCGGCTATTCGCCAACGCGCGTTGCTACGACCGCCAAGGTTCATCTGGGCCAGGCCGGCGGCGGCTTCAAGATCACCTTGATCGAACTCGTCACCGAAGCCGAGATCACCGATATTGACGAGCAAGCGTTTCAGGAACAGGCCGAAACCGCTAAGAAGAATTGCCCGGTGTCGCAGGCGCTCGCCGCTACCGAGATCACGCTCTCCGCTAGACTCGTGTCGTAAGCGCGCGGCGGACGGGGGACTTGATCGGCCTCCGTCCGCCGCGCGTGATCATGCGACGCCCCTGAGGCAGTCTCCTCTAGGAGCCGCCGAGGTTCGTCGAGGCGGATCTAGTGCCCTGCGTACACGTGTAGGTCCAGGTGCCGTTTGGGCCGTTCTGCTGGACGGTTCGCACGATGCGCAGCGGACCCTTGAGAGTCACAGGCCGCCCGCCGTTGATGCTGTCACAGCGATAGCGGAAGACCTGCGTGGTCGTGAAGGTGGAGTAGCGGTAGGGGTAGACGTAGCCCCCAATCGGCGGTAAGTAGTTGTCGTCGAGCCAGCCGCGCGGCCCGGAAATCCCCGGTATCGGATACTCGTAGGTCGCCGGCTCGCTGGAGTTGAACGGCGGGCTTGGCCAGACGAAGGTCGCGCTCCGCGTATTGTGCGTGACGTACTCGTGGACCGTACACTGGTCCAGATGTTCCAGGTTGCCGTCGCTCGAATCCCATGCCCACTTCGAGTACAGCGTCCCATCGTTGATTGAATTCGTTTCAATGAGGTGGAAGTTGACCGGGTGTGGGGCGCGCACGGTCAACACCGCGTAGTCGGTCGTCGTGCCGAGCGGGACGTAGCGGGTGCGCCGCGAAAACGGGCTGTAGCCCGGGCTGAAGAAATAGTAGTACCACGGCTGGTAGATGTTCTGCCCCTCGAAGTAGCTGAAGTGCCAGGTGTCCCAGTAGTAGATGTAGCGCCTGTAGGGGTAGAAGTCCTCGTAGTCGTAGTCGTAGTAGTTGACATAGGCCTTGTGGAGGCCGCGAGCGGTGTAGGTCACGTCGGCTGACCCGGTGAACTGGAGGGTCAGCGAGATGAACCCTTCGCCGTACATGTCTTTGGCCGAGCCGCTGGCGACGACGCTGCCGTAATCGTCCACGACGTTCAGGCTGACGTAGGCGTCGTAGTCGCCCCATACGTCGTAATCGAGATCGGTCTCGGAGTAGGCGGTGACGATCCCTGAGCCGTCGTCATAGTCCAGCGAGGTGTAGCCGTACACGCCTTGCGCCCGTGTCTCCGACGCGAACAGGAAGCAACAGGCAGCGGCGAGCAGTAGAAGCGGCAATCGTGATGGTTTCATGTCAGACTCCTTTCCGCCGGTGGCGGCATGTCGGTTCAGAGGTTACTGCCGCGCCGCCGGTATGACCGGCGTCCGCTGGATGTTGGGCGCGACGTTGTGCTTCACGAAGTCGTCGAACCTCCTGAATTCCGCGTCGCCCAGGGCTTCTTGTAAGCGCTGACAGGCGCGTCCGACGACGGCGTCGCGCGTCTCCCTGAGCCGCTTGAGTTCAGGGTCGGGGACCGGCGGTTTCTGGCCGTGCGGCAGTTGCCCGCCCGGGTATTGCGCCCGCACCGCGACGACAATCGCCTTGGCTTTGCGGTCCAACTCTCCGATCTCCTGGTCGCACTGCACCGCAATGGCGTCGAGGGCGCGGGCCTGCTCCTCCTTCAGCTCGGCCTTGTTCTTGAAGAAGGCGCGGTAGGACGCGCCGCTCTTGCCCTGCTTGTCAGCCTCGTCGGCGGCCTTCTTGAAGGCGGCGGCCTGGCGGAAGACATGTCGGTAGGCAATGAGGTCGGGAACGACCGGGGCGAGGGCCGCTTCGACCGATTGCACAGGCTGATGCCTGCGGCCAATCGTGGTCATGCCAGCCACCAGCACCAGCAAGCATATGGTGATAAGCAAGCGTTTCAAGTTCATGAGATTCTCCTATGGTTGTCAGCGGTAAGGTGGAAAGGGAAATCTTCCACACGGCGCGGAAGAGCGGTCTCAGCGCTCCATCTCACTCAGGGAACTCACCCGGCTCCGGGGCGGTTGTGGACACCCTCACTCACTCCGACCCTGACCGCTTAGCAGGGCGGAGGCAGTGACGGTGGCAGGCTGCCGAAAGGCGGCGAACGCCAAAGCAGTCATGCGTAGGATACTGGTGAGGTCTTATCTCCTGAGTGGGCACACGCGAAGCAGCGGTATACTACTCCCAGCCATCAGCGGATGCAACAAATTCCTGGGTGGCCTGTTATAAAGATTCGTCAGGCTCATTATGCGGGCAAGCCGCAGCTTCGAATAGCTCGGTGGCTTTAACCGCAGAGGGCGCAGAGGACGCAGAGGTTGAATCAATCCTCTGCGTCCTCTGCGCCCTCTGCGGTTGAACCGGCTTTGCTTAGCCGTTTGTCTTCACACTAAGCTTCACGCCGACGCCACAGAGCCACATCATTGTGGCGCGTGGGCGTCTCGCCCGTCTCATCATTCACGCCCGACATCGCTAGCGCGCAGCCCGCCGGGTTGACGTTGTTGATGACGAGGTTGTCCACGTACCAGCCGCCGCCGTTGCCTATGGCTGTAGCGAAGTCTGATGTCATACGGAAGCGCAGGAAGACCGGCAGGCCGGTGGGATTGTTCGCCCCGCCCGCCGCGAACGCGCCGAGCGCGATGCGAACGTGATGGTATCCCTTCGTGCCCGTCCAGGCGCGGCGGCTTTGCAAAATCGTGCCCGTCGTCACGCCTTCCAGGCTGCCGTCGAGCCGCGCATTGTAGCCGCCTTCGATGATGTAGTTGCCTACATCGAACGTCGTCGTGTTATCGGGGAACGGTGTCGCGTTGAAGACCGGAGCGCCCAGCGCCACTTCGATGACGCCGCCGTCGAAGAAGGCTTCGGCCTGGAAGAAGTGGTCGAACTCCATCAGCGAAGTCGAGGTCAGCGTCAGCGGCCCGATGATCGCCGCGAAGTCGCTCGGCGCGCCGTGCTGCGTGCCCGCCGGGTCGGGCGTGCCGTCGCCGGGGCTGAAATCGGGCGCGTACATCATCGCCGTCGGGCTGCCGTTCACTGAAATACCCGGCACACGCTGGAAGCCCGGCACGGCTTGATTCGGCGGCGCTGAATCAACCAGCGGCGGCACTGTCCGCGTGTTCGCCGCCGCGCCTTCAAAGTTCTCCATCGCAAACACAGGCGTCGCGGTGAACGAGTTGGATGTCGGCGCGCTGAACTTCACAATCGTATTGCCGACGTTGTTCGCATCCTTCTTGCCGTTGCTCAGGTCGCGCGCCTGCACGATGTAGTAGTAGACGCGACTGAGCGTTAATCCCGAATCAATGTAAGAAGTCCCACTGATGCCCGCCGCGATGCGGTTGGTTGGCGACGGCGTGAAGGTCGGGTTCTGTGTGCCGTCGCCCGCCGCGACCGAGCTGACGCGGTAAACATCATAGACCAGATTAGCGTTCGGATTGGCCGAAGCCGCAGGCCGCCAGCTCACCGTCAGCCGATTGCATTCTCGCGTGTCGGCGACTTGCTCGATGCCGTCAAAGATAGGCGCGGGGCTGACGTTGACCACGTCGCCGATGTTGATGGTGACGCTCACGGTGTTGGCCGGAGAAATGCACTCGGCGTTGCGGCTGGCGCGCACTTGATAGTAATAAGTCTGGCCGACCTGTAGCTTCTGGCCAGCGTTGTCGTCTCGATAGACTGTCGTGATGGCGGGAATCTCAGCGATCCTCGCAAACGGCCCGTCTATGCTTGTGCCGCGCGAGATGATGTAGGTCTGCGCGCCCGGCACGCGTATGCCGTCATTGACGTTGATGGTCGCCGTGTTCCTGATCAGGTTTGAAACCGTGAACGGCGGAGCAGACAGCGGCCCCAACGCTTCGCAATCCGTCACGGTCGTCGGCACGGTGAAGTCTTCGACAACGACGGGCACAGACTGCGTGCCGATGTCGTCGGCAGCGCCCGAAGTCGAGTTGGACTGCGCGCCGACGCCGTGACTGGCGAAGGCGCGCCAGATGACAGCGCGATTCTCGCCGCCGGTCAGCTCGCGGTCGGCGAGCAAGATCGAATCGCGCGAATCGACGAACGATGGGTTGAGCGGCGAAAGCTGCATGCCGCGCAGCACCAGCGTGTCTGACTGTCGCGCGCCGCGACGGATAGCTGTTGCCAGCGGGCCGTTGCGATGACCGAACTGCGCGATTTCTGCGGCGATCAGACCGGGCCGCGTGATGGCTTGAGCGGGGTTGACTGTCGCCGGGTCGTTCGTGCTGAACGAGGCGCGATAGTTGATCGGGTGCTGACTGTCTACGGAATGAACGAGACGGCTGCCGATGTAGAAGCTGCCGCCGCCGCCCAGCCGCCGCGTGCCGTCAAAGAAGACGCCGTTCGGGTCTTTCATAATAATCAGCTCGCGCATATCCCAGAGCACCGCGCTCCACAGCTCGCCGATGTCGTGAACTTCAAACGGAATCGCGCCGACGTTAAGATCGGGAGCCGCGCCATCGCGCCGCATCAGGCCCGTGCCGTTGAGCGAGCCATACGACCAGCGGTAGTTAGTCACAGGCAGACGGCGTATGCCTGAATCGAATGTGCCGGTGACGTATTCGCCTTCGCAATCATCATCGGCAATCGAGCTGGCGTTGTAATCCGACCAGCCTTCGCCCTGGCCGCCCGATTCGCCGACCAGCGCGAAGCCCAACCCGCCCGTGCCGCCTTTAGCGATTGAGCGATTCGAGACGCCGTGATAATGCTCGTGCGCGACGACATCGAAATCCAAATCGCCATCCGATCTTCTGAATGAACCCGACGTGAACAGATACATCTGCATGCGCGGATAGCTGCCATCGTCGGGCGTGCCGAAGTTGGCGTTGTCTGTGCCCGAACCATCCTGCACCTGCGCGCTGATGGCGTCATTGCCCGCGCCGCCGCGCCCGAAGTTGTCCTGTTGGAAATTCCACATCTCTTCGGTGAAGCCGATGCTGTAGAGGTAATCGTGAATCAGGTTGTTGTAGTAAAAGAGCGTCACCGCGCCGGGATAAACGTCCGTATCGGCGGTCGCCGGGAAGAAGGGCGTGCCGCCCGCGTCTACATTGCCGAACTCGTAGCTGTTCGCGTAGTCGAAGTACGACGCAATGAACTGGCGATTGGCGCTGTAGCCGCGAATGCCCTGCGTCGCTTCGTCATCGTCGGCGCGGTCGTCGGCGGTCAGCACATTGTTGCCTTCGGTGTAGTTCGATTGAAAGACCGACGACAACATACGACCGTCAGCCAGTCTGATGCTGGATAACAACGGCGTCAGCGTCGCTGAGAACGGCTGGCTCTTATCGCCGCTCGGCGAGTTGGCCGCGAGGTTACGGCCCTGCGCCTCTGCCGTCATCGTGTAACCGAAGGCGCGAGTCGCAGCGCGATTGGCGTTGCCGTTGACGATCTCTGCGCCGTTCGTGTCGGTCGGCAGGTAGAACCATCCGAAAGGCGATTCAGCCGATGGGCTGGTCGCGTCGGGCAGGCCGCGCACGACTTGACCGAATCCCTGTGAGTAAACCAGCGGGTCCTGATTGCGATCATAAACCAAACCTTGACGGAAGCCGTGCCCCGTGCCCGTCGTCGCATCGGGCGCGTAGCCCGGCGGCGTGCCCGGCGTGGTCGAGGCTCCGAAACCGCCCGCGCCCGAAAACGTCGTCGGCATACCGTCGAAGACTTTGCCTTGCGCTGTGCCATTCGGGTTCATCGCTTCGACGCGGTCTTGAATATCAGGCCGGAAGGTGGCGGTGCGACCGACGCCCTGCCCGCCGCCGCGCGGCCCGTTGAATGAAGTCAGGCTGATGCGGCGCAGCAACTGGCCAGTCTGCGCGTCAATGACGTTCTCCCACATTATGCCGTTGTACTGCGGCGGCGTCAGCACGAAGCGATAAGCGAGCCGGCCCGTGTCGCCGAGCGGAAAGACCATTCGCGTAACAACGATGTCGTCTGTAAAGACGCCGCCGCCGCTGAAGGCCGAGGCCGGCACGAACTCCGGTCGGAGATTGCCGTAAGTCGTCAGCACTTGCCGAGAGCCGATGGATTGCGGCGCGAAGTTGTTGACGCCAAGTGCCGAGGCCGCCGACTGGATGGCTTGCTCAGGCGTGAGCGTGAAGGCGTTGGTGATCTTCATCTGCGGGAAGCTTTCGCCGCCGACGCTGATGATGCGGCCCAGGCGGTTGACGTTGACGAGCACTTCGCCGTGATAGACCGGCAGGTTTGCGGCGCGTTGCTCGAACAGCATCACGGTCGTTCCCATATCAGAGACGTAGCCGCGACTCTTCAGCCTGAGATTGTTGAGGTCTTCGTCGCTGAAGCGGAACAGCTCGCGGTTGCGGCTGATGAAGTCGCGCGCGATGGTTTCGGGCGGGTTGGCGCTCTGCGGCGAAAGGTAATCTGCATAACTAAACATAAATCGCGGCGTCGCGGTCAAGCCGTTGTAACGCACCTGCACGGTGTCGGCGACTTTCGATTGCAACGCAGTGAGCGCCTTGACTTGCGCCAGCGTCGGCTGGTGCAGCGCCGTGCCTTTGGGGACGCCGTGCAGGCCGCGCACGTCGAACTCGACCGGGCGGCTCGCCTGCGCCGAAGACTTGAACAGGAAGTTGGCTGAAACGAGCGCCGCAAATATCAACACGGTGAGCGCCGTCACTCTTATGATTCTATGAACTCTCATCGTCGTCTCTCCTTTGTCGGACGCTCCGTAGGAGCGCGATGTTTATAGAAGGCTGCGGCTCAGTTCTGACAAGCTCCGTAGGAGCGCGATGTTGACATTTCGCTCCTACGGAGCTTGCGTCCTTTCAGCAACCCGTCACTATAAACAGGGCGTGCCTACGGCACTGCCCATTGCAAAGCCTGTCTTAATGCAGCAGTTGCACCGTCACGGTTCGGGTGATCGGGTTGACCGTGAAGCGGACCAGATTCGTCACCGTGCCGCCGAGGCCGCCGGTTCCGCCCGTCGAGCCGCCCGCCGCTCTCGGCACGAGCAGCGATTGCGTGCTGACGATCTGATAATCCTGCGCCACGCCCAGCGAGCCGAGCACGCGGTAGATGTACTGCGTGTTGGGATTGATCGGCGCGGAGACCGTCTCGCTTGCCGTCGCGCCGGTAGACGACGACAACACGCGACCCGCCGAGTCGAGTAATTGCAGGTCGATGTCCACACCCGCAAGTGACGAACTCAAGTTGCCGACGACGGCGTAAGCTCCATCCTTAGAAGTGAAGGGCACGTCAACATACGTCACACCGGATGCGAGTTGCAGGTCATTGTCGCCCAACGGCACGATGCCGCTGAAGTTCTCGGTGAAGCTCGATTGATCGAACCTGGAGAGATCAACCGGCGGCTCTGGCTGATAGCGCGTCGCCTGCGACGGATCAACTTGAACGCGCGCTTTAATCACCGCGTCGAAGGTGAACAACTGCGCCAGCGGGTCATTGAAGACCAGATGCCGCGCGCCGGAGGTCTGACCCGTAGTGAGAATCTGGCGATAGTAGAAACTGGCCGGATTGGTTGACGTGCCATTGCCCGCGTTGTCTGCGTTGGCGACGGTGACGTTGTTCGAGACCGCGACGATGCGGAATTCGACCGGCGTGTAGACCGTTCCGTCGAACGCGCCCGCGCCGAGATTCTTGATCGTCTGATCGAACTCGAACCTGCCGCCTGCGAACGCGACGTTGCTGATCGCCGTCTGTATGCGGTTGGTCACATCAACGGCGGCAGTCGCCGCGCTTGCCGCCGCGCTGTTATCTGAAACGCCGAGTTGATGGTTGCTGTTGATGCTCAGAGCGCGCACGACGTATTCGCCACTGACCGAATTATCAAGGCCGCGTGCGATGAACGAGCCTTCGATCTTGCCCTTGTCGATGTAGCTGGTCTGCGCAGCCGGCACGTATTCGACGTGCAGGTAGCCGTCCGTGCCGCCGTCGCCGTCAATGTATTCGCGGCCCGGCACGGGCGGGTTCTGCCGCTGATTCTCTTTGCCGACTTGGCGCTTGAGAACCTCGTAAGCGAACGCGCCGGGGACGGCTTGCCACGAAACGCGCGCCGAGGTCGGCGACGCGGGTGTGACGGTGACGCCAACGGGCGCGGCGGGCTTCGGCTGCGAGCCGGTGAAGTCAGACACGCGCGTCGAGATGACTTGCTGACCACCGACCGACGCTTCGGCATTAATACCCATCTCGCGCGAGGCGTAGACCTGTTCGATCAACGCGCGGTGAATGCCCGGCGCGTCAGGGTCGAGCGGGTCAGACGAGTAGAGCATCGAGTCGGCGATAATCATCGCGTCGCGTGCGCGCACAAACGTATCGGGACTGAACGTGCCCATCACGTAGATGCTGCCGAGAAAGATGCGCTCCCAGGTCTCTTTGCCGAGCGAGATGGGAACCGTCGGCTGGCCAGTGATGGGGTCGGGCCGCTTCCAGTTGCCGCCCGTTTCGACCATCATCATCAGCTTGCGTATGTCCCACATCGTGCCGCCATAAATCTCGCCGTCGCGGTGTACCTCGAAGCTTGAGCCGCCCGACGTGCCGAGTTGTGAATAGCTCAGGCCGGTGTTGGCGTTGCGTATGTACTGGCGCAGGTCGGGGTCGCCGCCGGCAGCGCGAATGGCGGCGCGGCGCACGAAACCATTGACCACGTACGCGCCGAGCGCCGGGTTCTCTGCCGCCGAGTAAGCCCACAGGTCGGCCTGGCCTTCGTTGAGCGCGCCGCCTTCGGGCGAACCTTCGAGGCCGGCAATGGGCGTCGAGATCGAATGCATCCCTTCGTGATAAGGCACGCCGAAATCAATGGCGAGATCGTTGTAGAGATAGCCGTGTCCGTAGCTCGTCGGGTTGACGGTGATCTTCTGGCCGGCGACCGTCTCGGTCTCAGGCAGCGAGAAGGCATTGTCCAATCCGATCAGCTTCTCGAAGAAAGCCGGGTCTTGCGGATTGGTCGGCGGGTTGAGCACGTTCGGGATGTGAACGTTGCCCGTCAGCGGGACGGATTGATTCGGATAGGTGTCGGGGAAGTCGCCCTGACCGACGCCGCGATGATGCGCGGCGTCGTCGGCGATGTGCAGATAGTCAATGTATTCGATCAGTGAATTGATGTAGAAGAACTGGCAGATTTCGTCCTGGTGTTCCGCCGGCTCGGCGTTCGGGCCGTACTGCTCGTGTTCGTCTGTGCGCTGCTCAAGGTTGGCCGGGTCGTTGTTGCGAAAGTACCATGTCCCTTTGGCCGCTTGCGCGAAAGGCAGCTTGGCCGCGAGCGCGTTCTCGATGTGAACGTGAGCGCCGGTGAGCGTGCCATTCACGCCGGTCACGATGTTCGACTGATCGAAGTTACGCAGGCGTATGCGAAGCTGTCCGAGCGGCACGCCGTTGGAGTCAACGCTGATGATGCCTTGATCCTTTAGCTGGTTGGTGAGCGCCGGGTAGGTCGGATAGACATCGGCTTCCATCGGCAATGCCTGCTGATAACGCACAGTGTCTTCGCGGTAGAGCACCTGCCCGGTCAGCGCGTCAACTTGATAGCGATAGACGCCGAACGGATTGCGCGAGAAGTAGAGAAAACGATAAGCCAGATGCGCGCCGTCAGGAGCCATAAAGATATTCAACTCAGGGTGCGGCATCGCCAGCACGCCCAACTGCGAAGCGATCAGGTCGAGCGCCGGGTTCAAGACTTCGGCGACGCCGCCCACCCATTGCACTTGATGGCGAGCAAGGTCGGACTGCGCCACGGCGACTGCCGCTGCCGTGTCCAGGCCCGGTGTCGTGTTGACGCTGATGTCGTTGCGGTACGGCCCGGAGATCATCTTGACGCGGCGCTGGCCGTCCATCACGACGCCGATGCCGCTGTTGAAGACGGGCAGACCGTTGTAGCTCTGTTTGAAGTAGAGCAGGTTGCCGCCGAGCGCCGCGACATTGCTATCGAGTACGAGCGTGCTCATATCGCTGACGCCGAACAGCGCCGCGTTAGAAGCGATGAAGGCGCGGGCGGCGGCTTCGGGGTCGAGCGACGACGGCTGCGAAGCGAAGTCATAAATCGTGTCAATCGAGCCTGACGCCCTGTCCCAACGCGCCGTGATGCGCGTGTCGTGCAGATTACTTTTCAGCGCATCGAGCGCCTGAAGCTGCGCGGGCTGCGGCAAGCGGCGGACGGCATGCGCCAGGTTGATGTCAAAGTCGGGGACGCGCTTTTTAGTTTGATCGAATTCGACGGCGGCGGTCGGCGTGCCGGCAGCAGTCGCGCTCTTGACGGGGGCGAAGATCAGCGCCGCCATCAGCAGCGCGACCAGCGACACCGCGCCGGCGATGATGTTCAATCCGACGCGAGCCGCTGCGCCTCTGGGGTTCAATATCCTCTTGGTTGTTTTCATTACTTTTCTCCTTCTATGCCTGACCGATCAGATCGGGATGTCTGCGACCAGACGTTGCACATCTGGCTACCTTCTCTGTGCCGCTTCGCGGCTCCGCGCAATTTCAAAGCACAATCTTAGTGAGGATGTGGGGTAACTCTTTTCATAGAGGCGACTCGTTAAGCCGAGCCGCCTCTACTTGATTTGCAATCGCTTCATCGCACCGTCGCCGGGCCGGTGAAGAAGTTATCGGCGAAGCGGTTGATGGCCGCCGCAAGCTTAGCGCGCGTGACGACCGTCGCCGGCTCGAAACGCGGGCCGGGCATTGCCTGATACTGGCCCGGCGCGACTTCGACAAGGCCGGCGGCGAAGGTGTTGAGCAGTCCAAGATCGAGCGCGACGGCGACGAAGCCGCGCGCATCGGCTGGAATCTGCGCCGCATCAATGGCGCGACCGTTGAGGTCTTCGTTCATACGCGCCTGCGCCTGTTGCTCAAGTCCAAGAGCGCGCACCAGCACGACGGCCAGGTCAGCGCGATTGACGGTCGCCGCCGGGTTGAAGCTCGTGCCGTTTGCGCCGCGCGACATCACGCCGGGGTAACGCTGGAAGGTGTCTTTCAGCACAGAGCCGCGCGCCGTCACCGCCGAAGCGATGGCCGCGAGGTCGCCGGTCACGTCCGCATAGGTCGGCGCGTCGAAGAGGTTCTGGCGAACGGCGGCGCTCAAGACCAGCGTGCGCGCCAGGTCTTCACGAGTCACTGTGTTGTCTGGCCGGAACGAGTAGTCGGCGAATGAATCCATGAAGTGGCCCATCAAGGCGCGCTCGATCTCGGACTGATCGGCGCGACCATTGATGTCTGTGACGTTGCTGCCGGTCGGGAAGAAGATGTTGATCGTGCCGTCGATGGTGTCGGGCACTGAGCCGGCGTTGTTGTCTACGCCGAGCGGTGTGAAGCCGCTGACTTCCAACGTCCAGTTGCCGGCGAGCGGGTCTTTCACTTCGAGCGTGACATCGTTAGCGTTGAGCGCCGGCAGGACCAGTTGGTCATAACGCGTGCCGTTCGGATCAAACAGATTCAAGATGAGCGCGTTGCTCGCGGTCGCGGGATCGCCGTTGTAATGCATTCTGGCGAGCACGCTCGACGCGCCTTGCCGCACGGTGAACGGCTTGGTGTAAGTACCAGGCGCAGACGCCGGGCTGAAGTCGAAGTGATAAGGCGTCACCTCTGCGTTCGTCGTGAAGGCCGCGTTGAAATGCTGATGCGTGTTGTTGAACGAGCCGTATGGCTTGCTGCGATTGGCGGCGCGGTCTACCGCCGCGACGACGTTGATGTAGCCCGCGCCGACTTCCCACGGCGCGTAACCGGGCATCGGCGTCGCCGTGTCTTCGTACAACTGCTTCAGCTCGTCGGGCTGCAAGGTCGCGTCGGCTTCGATGGCCAACGCCAGCGCGCCGCAGAAAGAAGGCGCGGCAAAGCTGGTTCCGCTCGAATAGGTATACGACGGAACGAACGCAACCGGGATCGAGCCGTCGAGGTCGTTAGGGAACGTGCCCGTGCCATCATCCGAGTTGCCTTCCATGCCGAGCGCGCCGATGATGTTGACGCCGGGCCGCATACGCGCGTTTATCAGCGCCGCGCCGGGCGCGACGATGGACGGGCCGAAGCTCTGAGGCAGCGGCGCTTCGCCGGTCGGCGCGCCGTTACCGGGCGAGCCGCTGGCAAAGCCACGCGAAGAGAAGTTCGCCAAGCGGCCATCCTTCGTGCCCGCGCCAACGCCAATCACATAAGGCGAGCGCGCCCAGATGCTATAGGTTTCAGGACTCGGCCCATCATTGCCCGCCGCAAAGACAACGGTGATGAAATTATCGTGCAGAGCTTTGACGGCGACGTTGGTCGGGTTGTCGGGATCAAGCGAGGCGTTGCCGCCCCAACTGTTGTTGACGACGCGAATGTTGTAATCGAACTGGTGAGTGAGAATGTAATCGAAGCCGGCAAGCGCGACGGTCACGACCAGCGTTTCGCCGCAGCCCAGGCCGATGATGTGTGCGCCCGGCGCGACGCCGCCGTAGACGCCGCCCGAAGCCGCGCCCGACCCGGCGGCGCACGATGCCACGAACGTGCCGTGTCCGCAGGTGTTGTCGGTGTTGATGACGTTCTCGACGAAGACATCAGGAACGATGCCGCCGCCGACGCCGTTGTCGAGCAAGCGGCCTTCGACTTTGACGTTCTGCCGCACCTTGCTCGTGTTACTGAGCGGCGTGAAAGTCAGGTCAGGATGCGTGCCGTCAACGCCGCTGTCTACGATGGCGATGCCGACGCCTTTGCCTGAATACGGGATGCCGCCGTTGCGCCTGGTCAGCGCCGAGTTGCTCTGCAAGCGTTGCAGGCCGATGAGCGGGCGCGACTGGTTGGTGTAGTAATGATATTGCGTGTTGCTCCAGACCGAGCGAACATTTGAGAGATTGATGATTGAGCGCGCCTGCGCGGGCGTCGCCAGCACTGCAACGATAGGCAGCATGCGATAGCGAATGCCCGTCGTTATGCCGAGCCTCGTCAGTACGGCAAGGTCAGTCGTGGTCGGCATTCTGAAATAAGTGATGACGACTTCGAGTTGAGTGGTCGGGCTGGCCTGAGCGATCTGCCGGCTCAAGGTCGGATCAACTTTGGCGGCGATAGCCGCGTTCGCCGTGAAGGCCAGCGCCGCGAGCAGCATCAATAATCTGATCTTAGTTTTCATCGCTTCTCCTTATCGTTCCCACGAAGACAGATTCCGCTTTGCGCCTTTGCTCGAACCGTGATGGCGTCCTATTCCGAGGCTTACAGCGCGACTATCGCTCAAGGCTGTTGATGGATTCTTGAACTAAACTTGAACGCAACTAAGCAGGCCCAAAAAATCAAGAGGGCCGACTCTTTACGAATCGGCCCTCTTGGTGGCTCTATTCGACGCCGGCAATCGTGACAGAGCCGGCTGCCGGGTCGGCAATGAAGCGCAGCTTGACCTTGAAACGCTTGTTGCCGCCGTCGTGGCCGACTGCCGAATAAGCCGGGTCGGGGAACTGACCCTTGACGATGGCGGTGAACTCGAACAGCTCGGCTGCCGCGTTGCGGAATCGCAGGTGGCGGTTGCCGCTTACCTCACCCACCGTGAGCGCGCGGTCCGCGCCCAATGTGTTCGAGTAATCAAACACCGCTGTGCTCTCGACGCCATTGCCGCCATTGTCGGCGTTGATCGCGCGCACCGTCCCGCTGGTCGATTGAATGCCGGTGATCTGGAAACGCAGCGGCGGCAGAATGGTCTGGTTCGACGAAATGTTCTTCAGCGTCTGATCGAACTCAAAGGTTCCGGCGGCGAGCGTGACATTGCTCACTGCGGTTTGAATCAGCGAGGTGACATCCGACTCTAAGCGGTGATTGACCTGCACCGTTTGCACCGCGCTGGCCGGCCCTTGCAGCAAGCCGTACTGCACGGCGAACAATCCCGACACGCGGTAGCTGAAGACGCCGTTGCTGCGATTGTTGATGGCATATGTAGTCTGATTCACAATACCAAGCCGCGTGAACGTGCCATTGTTTCTCTGCTCTTCAACGAGGTACTGCGCAGGGGCGGGCGCGGCGGTGTAGGAATAACCGAGCGAGTAGCTGCCGTTGATATCAATCGGCGGATTGCCGCTGACTTCAGTGTCGCTCGCCGGGTTGAGCAACGGCGCGCTCATCGTAATCGCCGGGCGCACGGCACGATAGTAAAACGGCATACGCAGGTTCTGGCCGCCGTCTGTGCGACTGGCCGTGACGTACCACTGAAACTGTGCGCCTTCCGCAATGCTCGCGCCGTAGGCAGCAGTCTGCACGTTGAAGCTGGCCGAGCCATTCGCCGGCACGGTCACTGCCGAGAGGGCATTGCCGCCCGCATCGGTGAACGACACATTGAAGGTCGAGCCGTCTACGCCACGCACCGACGCGACGTTGAGCTGATACGTGCCCGCACCATTTCCGCCGGTCACATCAAAGATCGTCACTTGCTGAGTGATGGTGGCCGTGCCGATGACGTTGGCGATTGGCACTGCGCCGAAGCTGTAGCTCGGCGTGAAGTCGGGATTGCCCGCCGACGGTTGCGTGAAGATGCCGAAGCTGCGCGGCAAAGCCTGGCCTGCGGTGCCGGGTATGCCGACGCCCATCAGCGCCTTGATGTTCGCCGCGGCGGCTGCCGCGACGAGGCCGCCGCCTTGCTCGTTGATCGAGTTCGCGCCGTCCGCCAGCGCCGTGCCGTTGGCGTAACGCAGGTTGGTCGCCGTGTTGACCAGCGCCGCGCGCACCTGTGAAGCCGTCCAGTCGGGGTGCTTCTGTTTAATCAAAGCCGCGATGCCGGCGGTGATCGGGCCGCTGAAGCTCGTGCCCGATGCCGAGATGTAGCGCGTCGGGTCGAACATCGTCGCGGTGCCCGTGTCTGCGCCGCCGACCGCGACCGTCGCCGACAGAATCGAGATGCCCGGCGCGGTCACGTCCGGCTTCACTTGCCCGAAGCCGAGCACCGGGCCGCGTGAGCTGAAGTCCGCCATATCCGGCGAAGTCCGCAGCGCCTGATTAATGCGAATCTGCTGCGCCGATATTGCGCCGGCAACGGTCGAGCCGATAATGGATTTCAAGAACTCGCCGTTGTCTTTCGAGATGGCAACCGCCGGGATGGTCGAGCGACGCACGGTGGCCGATGACAATTCGCCATCCACATTGTTGTAGATGACGGCGGCAATCGC
Organism: Blastocatellia bacterium; assembly: GCA_045807725.1. Lineage (GTDB taxonomy): Bacteria > Acidobacteriota > Blastocatellia > UBA7656 > UBA7656 > DATENM01. Next base: position 40,089 of record JBJMGV010000019.1, read on the forward strand.
ACCTTTAGCAGCCGCGAGCGCGACCTTGTTCGAGAACGCGCCGGTTCCCTGCCCCTGCGCGCTTGCGGTGCTGCCGCGTTGAATGAGCGCGATCTTACCGCTAACGGAATCGGGCACTTGATCGGGCGTGTCGGCCAGCCCGCAGTAGACATAGTTGTTCGTGATGTTGGCCGCGAGCGCCGGCGAGCCGTCCATCAGGAAGGCGCGCATATCCGTGCGGCTGCCGTCCAACACGTCAATGCTGTGCGGCGTTGAGCCGGGGTCTGTGTTCGCGCCGACCGTGATCACTCGGCGACCGGAAGCGGGCGAGCCGATGGTGCTCTCGCCCGGCCCGCTGTTGCCCGCCGAAGCAACGACGATAGCGCCGGCGAGCGCCGCGTTGTCGGCGGCTACTGAAGACGGATCATCAGGCGTGGCGGCGGCTGAAGAGCCGAGGCTCATGTTGATGACGTGAGCGACGGGCTTGGGCTGGCCGGTGATGGTGCGCGGTTGAACGGCGTCTTCGATAGCGGCAATGATCGAAGCATTGACGCCTGTGCCGGCGGCGGTCAGCGCCTTGTACGCCATAATGCGGGCTTGCGGCGCGACGCCGTGAATCGGCACGTCATCGGCGGTCATCGGTATGCCGTCAGGCCCCGGCGAAAAGCCGCGATAGCCCGCCGCATCAGCAGCAACGTGAGTGCCGTGACCGAAGTCGTCGCCGACGCCGAGGGGGCCGGCGGTGAAGTTCATATAGTAGATCACCTTCTTATTCGTGCCGGTCAGCGCGACAGCGGGCGCTGCGCCGTACTGCGGCGGCGTCGGATCGCCGCCGAACATCTCGTGCGACCAGTCTACGCCGGTGTCGATAACGGCGATGTTGACGCCATCGCCTTCGAGGCCGCCGGTGTTGAGCGTGTCGAAGGCAGTCAGTCGCGGCGGGTTGCCGTAGACTTGCGGCGCGGTCGTGTAATCGACGGCGCGGTCGAGGTGAGCGACTATGGTGCTGTTCGGGAAGACGCCGGCGACGCCAGGCAATGAGGCAATCGTCGGCAGCGCGGCTTGGGGCACGTCGAGCGTGATGCCGTTATAGACGTAGTTGAAACGAAACTGAATGGTCGGCGTCACCGGGCCGTTTGGCGCGGTCACACTGGAAATCGTGTAAGGCACGCCCGCAGCCGTCAGGCGCGTCAGAAACTGCTGCTGTTCGTTGATGACTTGTTGACGGTAGGCGTCGGCGTTAAAGCTCTGGCCGGCGGCCTGCGCGCGGGCGCGCGCGACGACTACCGGATCGCCGGCAAGTTGAACGATAACGGACGTGAGCGGCGATTGCGCGTTCACCTTTGAGATAAACGGAGCGCGGGCGGCGACGATGAAGCCGAGCGCCATTGTCATTGCGAGCGTTATCAACAGCGTGCCGAATCTCTTTGTCTTAATACGGGTCTTAATCATGGATGTAATCTCCGTTTGCAATATTGAAGTTCGCGGCTTCAATCAACGCCCAGTTCAGCCGCCCGCGTCCGCCAACGAGCCATCGCCAATAGGTGTCATCGTTGCGGCCCCACCTTAGTCAGAGCGCATTGAAAAATCCTTGAACTAAGCTTGAAGGGTAGGAAAATATGAAGAGAAAAAGTCGAATAGATATTTGCCGCGTAGCGGCAGGTGAGTTTAGGCAGGCGTTTCAACGCCTGTACACAAGGCAGGTACTTCAGTGCCTGTACACAAGGCAGGTACTTCAGTGCCTGCATTCAATGGCAGTGCTAGCTGCGTCGCGTCAGCGACGCCTGAATACCCGCCGATTCAATCGTCGCTACGCGACGCGGCGCTGTGGTTAATCGGGTTCCGGGCGTTGAAACGCCCGGCTAAATTCAATGCGCCGCGACGCGGCGCTACCTTATTCAATGCGCCGCGATGCGACGCTACCTTTGGCGCGCATCCACCGCTTCGCGGGTTAAACGTGGACTTCACCGTAAGCCAGCTCGCCGGGCTTCTCGTGGTGCTTGATGATGATGTAAGTCAGCCAGCCGTAGAACGACAGGATGGCGATGACTACAACCCATCCCGGCAGATAACCGATGGCGGCATTCTTGAACAGCTCGCTCGGCGAGTGGATGATCTGCACCTCGCCGGCTGCCGGTTGCAGCGAGCTGGTCGATGTCTTCAACAGCCACGCCAGCAGCAGAATCAGAAACAGCCAGATGTAATTGCGCCGCAAGCGCCGCGCCATCGCTTCGTTGTGCGACAGTGAAAAGCGCGGCAGGCGCAGGTCATCGCCGAGTTTGCTCATCCAGTGCGAGGGATCAATTATCTCGCGCGGCGCGAGGATGCGCGCATAATAGTTGCGCTCGATCAGTCGCACGCGGCTGCGGTAAACATCGAAGAAGCGATAGCGGCGCGATTCGATTTGCAACAACAGAAAGACCAGCACCATCGCAAACAGCAACACGCCGTGGTGCGATTGCGGCGACGACAGCGACACCGACAGCATCGCGCCCGCGCCCGTGATGGCCCAGTTCGTTGTGCGGTCAAGGCGGTCACGCCAGCTCATCATCCGCGCCAGCTCGCCGCGATAATAATGCGACAGCGAGGTGACGTATTCGGCGGAGCTGGTCGGAAAGATCGGCTGCCTGGGCTTGAGGGCTTCGGGCCGTATGGTGATTTCGCTCTCTTGAATCATAGCGCGCCTCGGTTGACCTGGACGTGAGCGGCTCGCCATCAAGGGCAACCGCAGACGGGCCGCCGCTACAGTGCGGTTTATCATGAAGCCGGGTCGGTTACAAGCGAGAGAACGTAGGCGATAATAAGCAGGGGTCGCGATTCAGAAGTGATGCTCCTGATTGGCTTGATGAATGTAAAGCTTCGTCACGTCATCATGCCTCTCATCGGATTTCGAAAAACAGATCGTCTTGCGCTGATACCGCTTCACACGTGTGCGGATGTTCAGGTTGTTGCGCTCGATCGCTTGTGTCCCGGCTTTGCCGATCCAATGGCGCTCGGCTGGCAACAGCTTCTCATAGGATTCCCATTCATCCGTGCAGTAGCGTAGCACCTGGCAGCCTGAG
>JBJMGV010000020.1:0-32030 GCA_045807725.1 Blastocatellia bacterium
CGGTGATCGAGACCCGCGTCTTTCATCCCTGCCTCCATCGTGATGAACTGCCCCAGGCTGATGCGCCCGCCCGGCCATTGATCCGAGCGCCGGACTGCATACGAGCCTGCGATGAGGGCCTGAGCGCGACAGCAGATCGCGCCGGTTGAGGGGGTGAGATGCCAGGATACAACGACCTTCAGGAAAGTGGGAGAATCACAGATGATTGACTGGGCTGGCCTGCTCAAACAGGAAGATGTCGAAGGTCTGTGGAACGGGCTTTTTCAACTGGTCTCGCGCCACCCGGCAGTGCGGCCCCTGCACTTTGCCACGGACGGCGCGGCGGTGACTTCACAAACCGAGATCAACGCCGATCTCGCGCAAGAACTCTTCCTTGAGTTATTTCAGAAACAGCGCTTCGAGCATTACGCCGCGAACCGCTATAGCAGCTCCGAGATCGAAAACGAGCTGGCCCACATCGAGCTGCCCAATATGGTCGGCGCGCGGCTGCGCAAACGCTACCCCGAATCCTTCCGTATGGCCCGCCGCGTCAGCGCGCTGCTGAAGACCAGCCCGCGCTTCACGCGCTTCGGCGTGCCTGACACCGAATCGACCGCGCCGCGCAAACGCGGTCGCCCGCCGAAGAAAGCCAAAGCGGTTGAGGCCGCGACTGCGCCGGCAGAGATTGAAGACGACGGCTTTGATGGGCTGGAAGAGTTGCACGACGACGAAGCGGTGAGCCGCCCGCGTCGCGGTCGCATGGTCAATCAGGTCTTCGGCCTGCGCGAGTGGCCGCGCGCTAAAACGGTGAAAGACTCTGGCCACTTCAACGACGCCATCAAGAGTGTGGCGATGCGGCGACGCGACACCCGCGTCGTCGGACGCTCAGGCGCATCGCAACTGATCCTGTCGAACCCCGACCTCGAAGCGTTAATCGTCGAAATCCTCAAAGCCATCGATTCGCCCGCTGACGTGCGCACTATTCGTCAACTGGTGCTGGCGCGAATCCCTTTGCAGGATTACAACATCGCTTCGCTCGACGAGCAGGTGAGCGTCGGCAACAATGGCGGCACGCTGCACCGCGAGGCGGTAGACCTGCGCGAGACGCCCGAAGACGCGCTGCTGCGCGGCGAACAGGATCGTCGCGTCGCCGGCATGGCCCAGGAGTTTCTCGCTTCGCTGCGCGGCGCGGTCAACAACAACAAGCGCCGCTATACGCGGCTGCTGACGACGATGTGGTATTGCTATTATGACCCGCAGGGGCCGTCGCAACTGGAGATTGCCAGGCTGCTCGGCGTCTCTGATTCACTGGTCAGCGACAACCGCCGCTTGATCGAGCACGAGCTGAAGAAGCTCAAGCTGACGTTCGAAGACGGCGCGATCTTCAGCGAGTCCTTGCAGCGCCTGATCGCGCAAGATCAGCGTGCGATGGCGAGCTAAAAGAGTTTGTCCGGTTGAAGCCGTGAGCTTGAATGATGCTCGGTCGGCGGCAGACCGCCGCGCGCGAACAAAGAGCGGGATCGCAAACAACAGGCGACGCCGGCCACCTTCACATCAACTGGTTCGAGTTGCAGTAGAAGCGCCGCAGCATCTCGTCTACATCTTTCTTGCCGATCACTTCAAAGATAATGCTCGGCGAAATCTGCAAGCCTTCGGCGAGCTTCAACGCGCTTTCGACGTTGAGCGTCTGCACAACCGAAGAGAGTATTTTAGATAACAATCCTTGATCGAAGCCGGTCTGACGACAGAAGTCCACCTGCCGCATTCCCCTGGCCTTCAGATGCGTGCCGATCAACTCGGCAAGGGCGCTGCGGCGGTCGTAGCCGTTGCCGTCCGGCGACGCAACGCTGGTCTCTTTAGCGACGTTATAGCTTGGCTTGAGCATCGTGTTTCCTCGATTTGTTTTTATTTTTCTGCTTTGACTGCCCTGCCCACAACCCGACAGCTTGACTCGTTCTGCTGCGCATCTGCCTTAGCGCCCGCCGCGCGACAAGAACGTCGCCAGCGAAGTTACGCCCACGACGCTCGATATTTTGCCGAGCGTCTTGAACAGGTTGCCGTGAACGATCACCGTGTCGCCGGCGCGCAGGTAGCAGTTCTCTTCCGGGTTGGCTTTGCCCTGCAAAATCTTCTTCACGTCGGCTGAGAGCACCTGCACGCGCCCGTCTTCGTACTGGCGCAGCACCGAAACTTTCTGATTGCCGGTGTCGAGAATGCCGCCCGCCATCGTCACCGCATCGAGCACGCGCAGGGGGCGAGTCATCACCATCAGGCCGGGATTCTTGACATCGCCGAGCACGCCGATCTTGGCGCTCTGCGCTTCCAGCAGCACGAGCGTCAGGCGCGGCTCACGGATGAACTCGGCCACTGCGTTAGTCAGATACTCCTGAAGCTGCGGCACAGTCTTGCCGACCACGACGAGCGAACCGAGCAGCGGAAAATAGATGCGCCCGACCGGCGACACGGTCACTTTATCAACCGAGTCTTCCGGGTGCTTGTCGATGTAGATGCCGACGATGTCGCCGGGGCCGAGCCGATAGCCGCTATAAAAATTTTGATAGACCGAGTTGATCTGCGCCTGAATGGCGGCTTCTTCTGACGGCGATGCGGCTTCAGTCGGATTGACGATGCGCGTGTCGGTGGCGGCGTCAGCGGGCGCAGCGACTTTCTTGTCGTCGTGCTTCTTGACGCTGCGCGGGCGGGCTTCGTCCGACGTGGGCGAGACCAGCTTGGTCAAGTCCTGCGCCGGAGCCGTGACGTTCAGGCTCAACATCGCGGCGATCAGGATGGGGGCGATTCGCTTTCTCATATTCAACTCCAATTCAGGAGGCAGGAGGCAGGAGGTAGTCGGTCGCGTAGGTCTAAGCTCCGTCAGGAGCGCAATGTTTATAGTTACGCAGTTGATTGAATTTTCAAGCTCCGTCAGGAGCGTGATGTCAACATTGCGCCCCTACGGGGCTTCGTCCTTTTCTATCAGCCATTACTATAAACAGGTCGTCCCTACGGGACTACTTCCTGCCTCCTGCTTCCTGCCTTCTGCTTCCTGCCTCCTGCTTCCTGCTTCCTGTTTCACCTGCCGCCGCGCCCGAACAGCACCGTCTTCACCGTCTCGAAGATGATGGCGGCGTCCAGCAGCAGGTTCTGATTCTTGATGTAGTACAAATCGTAGCGCAGCTTTTCCATCGCGTCTTCGACCGACGCGCCGTACGAGTACTTGATCTGCGCCCAGCCGGTCAGGCCCGGCTTCACCAGATGACGCTGCGAATAGTAAGGAATCTCACGCTCAAGCTGCTCGACAAAGACGGGCCGTTCGGGGCGCGGGCCGACAAAATTCATATCGCCGCGAATGACGTTGATGAACTGCGGCAGCTCGTCGAGCCGTAGCTTGCGGATGACGCGACCCACGCGAGTGACGCGCGGGTCGGACGCGGTCGCCCACACCGCGCCGTTCTTTTCGGCGTCGGTGCGCATCGAGCGGAACTTGATGATGCGGAATGCGCGACCGTTTTTGCCGACGCGCTCCTGCGTGTAAAAGATAGGGCCGCGTGAATCGAGCTTGACGGCAATCGCGGTTAGTAGCATCAGCGGCAGCGACAGCACGAAGCCTGTGACCGCGAGGCTCGCGTTGATAACGCGGCGGGCGTGATGCGCGACGTTCGAGTAGCGGCTGTTGCGCGAAAAGATCAGCCACGATGGGCGCAACATCTCGCTGGCGATCTTGCCGGTCAGGCGTTCGTAATATTGCGCGCACTCTTCGACGGCGACGCGCCCGCTTAAACTCAGGTCGAGCAGCTCGGCAGTCGGAAACTTGCCGCGCCGGTCTTCGACAGCGACGACGATGCGATCCACTTGATAGCGTTCGACGAGGCTTGGCACATCTTCCATCAAGCCGAGGACCGAAGGATTGATGAGGCTCTTGCCGACTAACTCAGGCGTGTTGTCGGCGAAGCCGACGATGTGGAAGCCAACGTTGCGGCGTTCGAGCGTCGCCCGCGCCACTTCAATGGCCTGCGTGCCGCTGCCGAGAATCAGCACGCGCTCGCGGACGCCGAGTTGCGGATGGCCGGCGCTCCACGCCGCCAACAGCCGCCAGTTCGGAATAACGACGGCGCTGAAGGCCATCATCACCAGAAAGATTCCGCGACCGAGCGACAACACCGGCACGAGGTAAAACAGCAGGGACAACAGAATCGTTGCGACTCCCATCGCAATCGCCATATTGGTGATGACGCGCCGATAGCTGCGCGTCGCCGGCAGGTCGTAAAGATCGAAGAGATAAAATGACAATTGAATCACCATCGTCACGGCCAGCAACTTCAGCCAGCCGCGCCGCTCGATCAGCTCGAAGCCCGTGTCGCCCAGCACGCGGACGTAAAGGGCGAAGAAGCCGCAGAGCAAGAGGAGTGAGGATTCAATGACAACAAATAAAAAGCGTCTCATGTTTTTCCTCCCCGGCTGCCTTTATTGCACAACCGCAACTCAGGGGATGGGGCAATCATATTTTCGGACACTGGTCTGAAATGATTAATGGGGCGCGGTATCCGCTAACGGCGCAACAGGCGGCTCATCAATGAGTGCTTGCCGCTGCGCCTGACAGCATTGCTTTCGACTTCGCACTCGTTGAGGATGACGCCGAGGCGGCGCTCTTGCGGCACGAGGTCGGTCGCCTCCGAAACGCGGCGATGCGGCGTGCGACCTGCGCGCGTCACGATCACCGTCGCGTCGGCGATGGCAGCAATCTGCTGCGCTTCGGCGCAATCGAGCAGGGCCGGCGCGTCAATGACGATCAGGTCGAAGTGCGCCGCAAGCGTTGTGAGCAGCTTCTCGAAACGCGACGACATCAACGCTTCGCCGAGCGCGCCGTCATCCGCGCGCTTCTCTTCAGCCGCGCCGTACGCGGTCATCACATAGAGGCCATTCGGATCAATGCGTAGCATCGCATCAGCCAGTTGCGCCGGCGCATCACTCAGTTCAAGCCAACCGCGCGTCGGCTGCGCGCCGAGTAATTGATGGATCGAAGCGGCTCGTAGGGTAGCTTCCAACAGAAGCACGCGACGTGCGCCCGCTCGCGCCATTGTCCAGGCGAGGCTGGCCGCGACTGTGCTCTTGCCTTCGCCGGCCTCGGTGCTGGTGACGGCGATGGATTTGATTTTGCGCCGCGCCGCCAGCGTTGAAAGGCGCACGGCCAGCGTGCGGTAACGTTCAGCCGCAAGTGCATCACCGCCTGCGATGGCGGCGATGTGCGGCGCAATCTTCAGGCTCTTGAGGTTGACGATCTGGCGCGGCTCCGCGAAGGGCGACGCGGCGACGGGGCGACGCGGCGACGCGGCAACAGATTCAGTTGGCGATGGAGTGAGGGCATAAGCGAGCGGGGTGACAAAACCAGTTTCGGTCGGTGGCCGCACCGGCTCAGTTGCGCGCCGCGCGCCGGTCACATCGCTCAGAGCAAAGAGTTGATCGAAGTCGGACGATAACGTATCGCTTGCGGTTTCGGTTGATGAAAGGTGTTCTTCAGTGGCGAAGTCAAAAGCGGGCGCGGGAGTCGTCTCTCTGCGCACAGGCGGCGGCGCAGCGAAGGTCTCCGCGTCTCCGCGTCTCCGCGTCTCCGCGTCGGGTTGTCGCGGCGTCGCGTCAGCGGAAGCGGGGCGGCCAATCGGGCGCTGGCCATCGGTGAGCCGGTCGGCTTTGGCGAGTGCGTTGTAGACTCTTCCCATAACTCAACTCTCAAGCGCGCCGGGTGACGCGGTAGGGCGAGAAAAATTTCAACGGCGCTTCGTCTTCGCTCGCGCCATTCGATTCACGGACGAAGGCGGGCTGCGGCCTCGGCGGCGCGCTGGTGTCGGCTCCGTCGCGGCGGATGTAATGCACGTTCGGCGCGACCTGCGAATTTGTAGCCCCGGCCACATTTTGATTTGCCGGCTGCGGGCGGCGCTCGATAATCGCTTCAGCGACGGTCGGCGCGCTCGTGACCTCCATCGCCGTCAGGTCTAAGTCGTCAACGACAGTTTGAATGATCGTCGGCGTGATGCAGGGGCTGCCTTGCGCGAAGCCGGTCAGCAGCGCGTTATCGCAAATGTTATTGACGATGCGCGGAATGCCGCCGGAAAAGCGATGCGCGGACTGTATCGCCGCCGTCTCGAACAAGCTCTCGTCGCGCGCGCCGGCGATGCGCAGCCGCCAGCGAATGTATTCCGATGTTTCGTGCGCCGTGAGCGGCTTGATTGAACACTTCAGACTGACGCGCTGTTTGAGTTGGCGGAGGTCGGCCTGTGCCAGCAGATCGTGAAGCTCCGGCTGGCCGCAGAGGATGATTTGCAGGAGCTTGTCGCGGTTAGTCTCGAAGTTCGACAGCAAACGAATCTCTTCGAGCAGATGTTTGGGGAGCAGGTGCGCTTCGTCAGCGACCAGCACGGTTCGCAAACCGGCAGCGTGCCGCGTCATCAACACGTGGCCGAGCATACGCAGCATCACGGCTTTTGACGTTTGCGGCTTCAGGCGAAACTCGCTGGCCAGCAGGTCGAAGAACTCTTCGGTCGAAAGCAGAGGATTGAAGATGTAAGCAGCAAGGACGGAGCGATCAAGCGATTGCAACATAGAGCGCAGAATGGTCGTCTTGCCGCAGCCGACTTCGCCGGTGACGACGACGATGCCTTTGCCATTTTCTATGCCGTACTGGAGATTGGCGAAGACTTCCAGCAGACTCTCAGTTCGGAACAGGTACCGTGGGTCGGGCGCTAGGCTGAATGGGATGTCGCGCAGTCCGTAGAATTCCTGATACATCTTTCGCTCCTCTCACGGAAAGCGAAATGACGAATGGGCCACGGATTTCCAGTCTTGGGGAATGCGATCAGCGAGAAATGAAACCACAGATGAACACAGATGAACACGGATCAAAAGAGAAAAGGGATTTCAGCCCTTCTTTCATCTGTGCTCATCTGTGTTCATCTCTGGTTGCTTCTTCCTCGCTCAAGACTGAATGGCGCTGCTGATAAGCGAAAAGATGTTCGTGGCGATGAAGGCCGCCGTGAGCGCAGCCGTTGCCGCGACCGCTACAACTGCGCCGACCGCCAGGCGAATCGTCGAATGGCGCGAGCGGCGCTTGCGCTCTTCATCGGTGATGGTTTTCGGTATCGCTGCAAGCAATGGCAGCCGCGTGTACAGTTCAACGTCGCGCCCGTCCTGCATCGTCGCAAAGCGGCGCGATTCGAGTGCGACCGCGAAAATGGCTCCTAGAGCCAGCCCTATGCCAAGCGCGGCGAGCGTCAGCAGCCAGTGTGGCGGCCCCACGGGGCGCTGCGGTGTGGCAGCCGCTTCCGCGACGCGCAACGTCTCAGACGACGGCGCGGCGGTGGAGAGTTTGGTTTCGGCGCTGTCGAGCCGTGCCATCACGTCTTCGTAGCTACGCTTAAGACCGAAGTAAGCTTGCGCGGCGGGCGACGATGAAGTGCTTTCGCGTGCCGGCGCGGGCGATGCTGGCTGCGCGGCGACGACTGTTGAACGGCGGGCCAGCTCGCGGTTGTTGATCTCAAGTTCAAGCTTCAGCCGGTTACGATCCGATTCGAGCGAACGCAGCTCGCGGCCTTCGGGCGATTGGCTCGCTTGATTGGCGTCCTGCTGGCGCAGCTCATCAATCTGGCGGTTGATGGCGGCGATCTGGTCAATGATGGCGGCGACGCGCGGGTGCTTGTCGGTCAGCTCCTGCCGGTTGATCAGCGTGTCGCGCTGGCCTTGCAACTCCGTGCGGCGGGCGATGAGCGCGGCATAAGTCGGATTGTCGCGCAGGCTCGATCCTTTCTTCTGTTGCTCGACGAACTGGCGCACAGACGTGATGCGCTGCTCGATGTCGGCGAGCTGCTGCTGAATCAGGTACTGGCGATCCTTCAGGCTTTCAATGGTCAGTTGCTGAGCGCGCACGGCTTCGGCGGACGGCGCAGCACTGCGCGGCGCAACGGCGGGCGCAGCGTCTTTAATCGCAAGCAGCCAGGGCGATTTTTCTTCCATCTCGCGCAGCCGCGCCGAAAGCTCAAGGGCGCGTTGCCGCAATGCTTCAGTTTCAGTGGAAGAAGATGGCGCGGTTGGCTTGGCGTGCTCGGCCATCACTTCATTAGCGAACCCGTTGACGACCTGCGCGGCGGTCGCCGGATCAGTGGCGCGATAGCTGATGCGCAAATCATTCGCGCCCGATTCGCTCACGCGAATATTGGATTGTATGGCGGCGATGCGTTCGTCTTTGCTCGCGCCTTGTGTGCCGGTCTGGTCAAACAATCCCGGCTTTTCAATAAGAGATTCGACCCGCGCGCGGCTGGTCAGTTGTTGTTGAATTGCATTGACGCGGTGTGCTGCGTCGCCGGCTTCGCTGTTTTTGGATTCAATGGTGATGATGGCAGAGGCTTCGTACAGATTCGGCACCCGTTTGAGCGCCAGCCACGCGGCGGCGGCAAAGACCAGGGCCGTCGTGATGATGAACAACTTGCGATAACGCGCGGTGCGCAAGTAGTCGCTAAAGGTGCGGGGCCTCGGAGAACTCATCGCTCTTCTCGATTCGACGAAGCTGAACTTTCAAAGGCGGGCCTGAGGCTCGCTCACGATTCAACTAAAGAGCGAATCCGCGCCGGCTTCCAGAGGGCAGAAATGGCTACATCACCACCCGCACGGGTGAGCGACGGGCCGGCGGCGCGCCGTCGCTTGACGGCGACAAATGGCCGCACGTAAATCCGAAAATTAAACTGTTGACTTTACTTACCGCATCACTTATAACCTTGCGCGAAGCTACAATTTGCCCGGTTTTTCCAACCTTTTCGGCGGCGAGGCGGGCAAATATCTCAGAAGTCTCCTGCTCCTCTTCGTCCGTTTGGCCTTTGCCCCTCAGCCGATAAAAACCGATTGCCGAATCGCAAGATGGGGTGTGTGACTGCCACGCCTTCAGCCGCCTCTCAATGGCAAGTGATAAGAGGAATCTTCCTATGCTAGCACAAGGGTCTTACGCAACCGCTCCCGTCGAAGCGCCGATGGTGGAAACCAACGACCGTATGTACAGTCTCGCCGACGCGCTCGACCACATCAATGAAGGGGCTGTGTTGCTAAACGGCGACGGCCAGTTGATATGGCACAACCGCGCTTTCGACAAGCTGCTGGTCGAGAACCGCGAAGGGCATATGCTGGTGGCCGCCGTCATCGAATTCGCCGGCGATTTCTACCTCGACTTGCAGGACGCGCGGCACAGTGGCCGCGACCGCGAAGAGTCTGTGACCCGCGACGTCAGCGTCGGTCGCATTGAACACGAGATTCACTGTACGTTGATGCCGGAAGGTATGCTCAGCATGGAGAGTTATGCACTCTGCCTGATCAAGCGCACGGCCTCGAAATGGTCGAGTTACGGAGAACACCTGCGGCAGACTTGGGGGCTTACGGAGCGCGAAGCGCAGGTTGCCGTCGAATGCCTGAGAGGTAACAAGAATCTGGAGATCGCCGAACGGCTGCGCATCAGCGTCGAAACGGTGAACAAACATCTCGATAAGGTTTATCAGAAAGCCAACGTGCGCGGGCGCGCCGAGTTGGCTTCGCGGCTGCTCGACAGCAGCCTGTAGACGGCGTGTCCCACCCCAACGTCGGAAGAGGAGTGACAGCCGAAGCAGCAAGATCAATCCGACGCCGCCGGACTGGCGCACAGATGGTTGCCGAGCAAAACCGCCAGAAAAAAATGCCCCACTCTCCGCGCACATCACTCACCAGCCGGAGCCGGCATTAACTTCTACGAGGCGAACAGGTGCAGCGCTTGCGGGACAAGACAATGTTGGTTTTTCGCGCAAGCGCCGGCCTCAGAAAAGCGTCGCGCGGCGCTTGCGCAAAAAGGCAGCGGCGGCTTATGTTTTTACGCGAATGCGTATAGAGAAAACCGCACAAACAGTCTTCACGCCGCTGGCTGACGGCACAGGCGTGCTGCTCAACCTCGACACGCTCGCTTATTACCGGTTGAACGCTACGGCCTGTGCGCTCTGGCAGGAGATTGATAGCGAGACGGCCAGCACACTCGACGAACTGGTCTTTCATACCTGCGAGATGTACGAGGTCGATCTTGAGCGCGCCGACGCCTCGTTGCGGGATTTTGTGACCCGCCTCGCCGAATTCAAGATGATTCGCGTGGTCTGAGCGATACCGCCTACCAGTGCAGACAGGTGGGGAATATGACTGCAAGCTGAGCGGAGGCTTTGCCCCTATTGTCACAATCTGAATTCCCCATTCAGGTGACGGCTTTTGTCATCCTTCTGCGCCGTATTGCGTTACTCCTTTTCTTGCTGCGATATCCATTAAATTGTTTTCAATGATTTAGCCTTCCCCGAACCGGCCAGGCTTATGGCATAAGCATTGCTCTTATCGACAGCGTAGCTCAACAAGCTGCACGGCGATTGAGGTTACGGGGGCAACGTCAGTTGCCGTTAAGCTGAGAGAAGCGACAGAAGCAGTAAAGATGCCACAGGAATCGGGGCTACGGGGGCAGCACCGATTCCTGTGGCTTGCTTCGCCTGTGGACTTTTCAGATCGTGTTCGCATTTGCGTAACCCGGCTGTAACCGTTATCGGTTAATATGCGTGATGAAAAGGCTACAAGAGTGGAGGTATTAGGGTAATGTCAGCTTTAGTCAACAGCGTCGAAGCATTCAGCCTCGGCCAGAAAGTTCAAACCAGTTTCGGTGTCGGAACCATCAACGCCATCAGCCACATTGACGCCATTCTCTACGTGACCCTTTCCAATAATGCCGCCAGCCTCTATGTTTTTCGTCCCGAACAAGTCGAGGCGCTAGACCATGACGATTGCTCAAGAACGAATTGAACCCGGCCCGGCTCTTTCCAACGCGCCTGTAAGGCGGTCGGATATGGAGTATATGACCGTCACGGCCCGAACCGACGGACATCGCTATATTGCAATCTTCCGCAAGTGGTTCAACGAAAAGCTCGGAGCTTGGGAACTAGAGATGGTGCCGGGCACGCTGCGCTGGCTCGATTAATCCACAAGCTCGAAGAAAGCGTCAATACTTTCAAGCAGTTGCCGGCGAATCTGCTCGCGCGTTCCTTCTATTGTGTGCAGCGTGACCTGCCGCGTCTGGCCATTCTCTGTCAACACCTGCCCGTGTTCAACTGCTGCGATCTCGTCTGCGGCAATCAACCGTATCCCATAAACCAAGGTCAACTTTTCCATAATCTTCAGTTTAACGGCGATGGCTGTGGGAAAGAAGAGAGGCGGCGATTTTTTTTCGTTGCAGTGGGCGTGACTAAAGTGTTGAAATATGAGGATTTAGTCTGGCAGGCGGAAAGTTATCGAATTTTCTTAATGAATTACTTTAACTTTTTTCTTGCATCCTGTTGAAGGCTATGGTACAAACTGTCCCTGTAAACAAAACCGCTTTAAGTTCCTGCCTTAAAGCGGCACTGTTTCTGCGGTGCGTCGGGGTTAGGAACATTCAGCAAGGGGGCTACTGGATGTTCAAGGGGGCTTGTCGATTAGACGACCTGGCGCACCGCCACATCATATTCATTTCACCGGCTTGAGTCAAGCTTTTCTTTTGGCCACGTGTGGCCGTAATCCATCCACTTCACTCCCGGGCTGTGCTTAAATCCTTGACGCGGCTGTGCGTTGCTATCGCTGCGGGCGCTGGAATCCGCATCGCCTTCGACATTTCGCTGGTTTGAAAGAGTCGAGGCGCGCGATGTTGAGATTACTCTTCTGGTTTTCAATCACAGCAATTCTCTATACCTATCTGGGCTACCCGCTGATGATGTGGCTGCTGGCGCAGTGCCGCCGTCGCGCCGTGCACAAGGCCGCCATCACGCCAAACGTTTCAGTCGTCATCGCCTGCCATAATGAAGCGCGGAACATCGAAGCGCGCCTGCGCAACCTGCTCGCTTGCGATTATCCGCAAGACCGACTGGAGATCATCGTCGTTTCGGATGGCTCGACTGATCAGACCGCCGAGGTTTCCCACCGTTTCGCGTCTGACCACGTGCGCGTGATCGCTTACGAGCGGCAGATGGGCAAAGCCGTCGCACTAAATGTCGGTGTCGAGAGGGCGACTGGCGAAGTGATTGTCTTTGCCGACGCGCGACAACGCTTTGAAGCCGGAGCAATTCGGGAATTGGTCGCCAACTTCGCCGATCCGACTGTGGGCGCGGTGTCGGGCGAGTTGCTGCTGGCCGGCAGCACGGGCGTAGGCGAATCGATTGGCTTCTACTGGAAGTATGAGAAATGGATTCGCAAAAACGAAAGCCGCTTTAATTCGGTGATCGGCGCGACCGGCGCGATCTACGCCATTCGCAAACGCCTGTGGCAAAGCCTGCCGCCGATGACGATCCTAGATGATGTCTACACGCCGATGCGCGTTGCGATGAGTGGCCACCGCGTTGTCTTTGAAGAAAGAGCTTGCGCTTACGATCAAGCCACAAACTCGGCAGGGCGCGAATTCGCTCGCAAGGTGCGGACGCTGCTGGGCAACTATCAACTCTGCCAGTTGATGCCAAGGTTGCTCGCGCCGACCAGCGTTTTGCTCCTGCAATTCTATTCGCACAAGCTGCTGCGTCTGGCCGCGCCGATCCTCTTTCTCCTGCTACTGATCGTGGATGTAATGATTCTTACAGCGCAGGGGCCGACGTGGTTTTACAGCGCGATGCTGGCGGCGCAGGTGATCTTTTACGCGTGCGTTGCGGCAGGCGCGGCGCTGCTCAAACGGCAGCGCAAGGTGCGGCTGCTGAATTTCGCTTACGTCTTTTCGGTGATGAACGCGGCGGCGCTGGTCGGCCTGATCTACTTCATCGTCGGTAAGCGCGACGTGTGGGTGCGTTGACTATGCGGATTCTCGTTTTAGACGGCAACGAAAATCAAGCCGTCGCCGCCGTGCGGTCGCTGGCGCGCGCTGGCCATCGTGTCGTCGTTGGCGCGAGCACGTCGTGGTCAAAGGCCGGTTGGTCGCGCGACGCGGCGAGCACGTTCGTTTATCCCGCGCCGCAGCAAGACGCGCTCGCCTTCGTCCATCGTATCGGTGAAGAAGCGGCGCGTGAACCGGGTACGCTCGTGCTGCCGATGACCGAGTGCACGACGTTGCCGCTGTCGCTGCATCGAGAGGTGATCTACGCCGTCGGCGCGCGAATAGTCTTGCCGCCGCACGCGACCGTGTTGCGCGCTTTTGATAAACAGGAGACGACGCGGCTTGCTGAGTCACTCGGCGTCAGCGTGCCGAAGACCATCATCATCACCGGCATCAATGAAGCACGCAACGTTGCTGCGTCACTGCCTTATCCGGTCGTGCTCAAACCGCGCTCTTCAGAAGAGGTCAGCGCGTCGGGCAAGATCACGACGACTGGCGCTCCGCTCTATGCGTGTGACGCGGATGAGTTCCTTGCCGCATTTGAAGCCATCAGCCGGCGTTGCGCTGCCGTGCTCGTGCAAGAGTTCATCGAAGGCGAGGGCACAGGGTACTTCGCGTTGATGAATGAAGGCGAACTGCGCGTTGAGTTCGCGCATCGCCGCATACGCGACGTGCGACCGACAGGTTCAGGCAGCGCCCTGCGCGAGAGCCTGCGTCCTGATGCGCGAATGAAAGAAGCGGCGCTCGCCATCCTGCGCGCCTTGCGGTGGCACGGCGTCGCAATGGTCGAGTTTCGCCAGAAGCGTGACGGCACGCCGGTCTTTATGGAAGTCAATGGGCGCTTCTGGAATTCGCTGCCGCTGGCGGTCTATGCCGGGGCGGACTTTCCGGCGCGGCTCGCCGATATGGCCGAGCGCGGCGACGTTGAAACGCGCCTCGACTATCGAGTCGGAATCAAGTGTCGCTGGCTGCTTGGTGATTTTCGCCACTTTATGGAAGTGCTGCGTGGCGCACCGCGCGGTTATCCACGCAAGTTCCCATCGCGGCTGCGGACGCTCGCAAAGATTTGTATTCCGGTGCGCGGCACGCTGCACGATAATCTGACCCTGCGCGACCCGCTGCCGGAACTGGGCGACTGGCTCGACTTTCTACTGCGGCGACTGCCAGCGGGTTTAAAGAAAGATGCGAGCCAATGCCACCAGCAGAACGACCGCGCGGCAGCGGCCACACAGGCGATGATGTAAGGTGCCTTACATAATTATGATGAGAGGCGCGATTCACGTTCACAGTACATACTCGGACGGCGAGTTCACATTGGCTCAGTTGCGCGAGGTCTATTCGTCGCTCGGCTGCCGCTTCGTCTGTATGACCGATCACGCCGAAGACTTCGATACGCCCAAGCTCGACTGTTACATCGCCGAATGTGAGTCGCTGTCAGACGAGCACTTTCGATTCATCGCCGGCCTTGAGTTCAACTGTGACCGTCGCATGCACGTGCTCGGTTTCGGTGTTACCAGCGTCGTCGATACGACTGATCCGCAGGGCGTCATTCGTCACATCAAAGCGGAAGGCGGACTGGCGGTCATCGCTCACCCGATGGACAGCGCGTTTGAATGGATCGAGACGTTCAGCGAATTGCCCGATGGCATAGAGACGTGGAACTCGAAATACGATGGCCGCTCAGCACCGCGCCCGCAGACCTTCGCATTGCTCAACCGGCTGCAACAGCGCGAACCGCGTATGCGCGCGTTTTACGGCCAGGACTTGCACTGGAAACGGCAGCATCGCGGATTGTTAAATGAATTACAAAATGATTCTGCTGCGCGTGACGACGTGTTGAGCGCCTTCGCGCGCGGCGATTACGTCGCGGTGAAAGGCGAGCTGGCGTTGCCGGCCAGCGGCACGCTGTCGGCGGAACTCATCGCTCGCTTCAGCGCGGTGAACCAGCGCTACGCCAAACGGCGGCAACTTATCAAGCGGGCGAAGAAGCTGATTGATCGCGTCGGCCTCAGAGTGCCCGCGCCGCTGAAGGCGCAACTCAGGCGAATCTTTTGAAGGCAATCACGACACGGCGACGCGGCGAAGGGGAGACACGGCGAGGGAAAGGCGCGGTGACAAACCGCTCTTCTTTCGCCGCGTCGCCGTGTCGCCGCGTCGCCGCGTCGTCTTCCCCAAGGTGGATGCTGTGATGAATGATCGCACGGTGTTTTTGATGTATCACGAGATCGAAGCGGCGGGCCGCGCGCTTTGCGACAGCGAGCCGGGATATGTTCGCTACGTTGTGACCGAGACTGCTTTTCGCCATCAACTGGCGCAGTTGCAGGCGGCGGGCAATCGCGGCGTCAGCGTCGGCCAGGCGCTCGCCGCTCATCAAAAGAAACCGACGGTCGTCATCACCTTTGACGATGGCAGCGAAACCGATGCGCTGATCGCCGCGCCGCAGCTTTCGCGGTTTGGTTTCAAGGCGACCTTTTATGTGATCGCCGGGCGCGTCGGCCTGCGCGGCTACCTGTTGCCGACGCAACTGCGCGAGTTGAGCGCGGCGGGTTTCGAGATCGGTTGTCATTCGATGACGCACAGCTATCTCGATGAACTGAACGACGACCAGTTGCGCGTCGAGTTGAGCGAAGCCAAAGACCGGCTCGAACAGATCACGCATTCGCGCATCGCGCATTTTTCATGTCCCGGCGGTCGCTGGAGCCGCAGCCTCGCGCGCACGGCTATAGAAGCCGGTTACGAGTCGGTCGCCACCAGTCGTGTGGGGACCAACTCGCCGACGACCAGCCGGTTCAATCTGGCGCGCGTCGCCATTATGCGCGATATGACTGGCGACGCGTTCGCCCGCGTTATGCGTGGCGACGGCCTGATTACGCGGCGCGCGCGCGCCGGCCTGTTGAACGCTGCTAAAGCCATTCTCGGAAACGCTACCTATGAGCGCGTCCGCGCCAGAGTCTTACCGCAAAGCTAAATACGTTACAAACTGCTTTATGGTGCGTCACGTCGCCTTTGCGGCGGACTGATTACCGAATTGCCAACGCCGCTACTTTTTGCTCCCGCTCTGGAAAGTCTGTTCCCAGTTACTTGCGACCTGCGACGCGCTACCCGCCTGAAATCCATCCCTCCTGCCGCGCCGCCGCTTACTGTGCGGTGGCACGCGGTGTGCAGTTTAGAATTGCCGGTTTATGTTTCAGAATAGTCGTTGCCCGTTCGATCAATTCATTCGCACAGTGGAACTCATTCGATGGACTCTTAGGTTGGCAACCGAGCGACCGGCTTGCCGTTTGGTGTTCGTGGTTACAGGCTGCTGGTTGTCATAGCGACCCGCCTCGTCGGTTGCCGTTCCATCAGGGCCGCGCGCCTTGATGCCAGGTGAGGTTATGAGAAATCAACTGCGTCTCTCCCCCGTCATTGCTCTGGCAATGGCAATGGTCTTTGTCCTTTTCGCCTTCTGTCTGCCGCACACGTCAGCGACCGCCGCATCGCAAGTCGGCGCGCAGGCGGCGCTCGTCGAGTTATCCATAGATAACGCTTCATCCGATAATAACGCGCTCGGTTGCGCGTTCGGCCTTTCTGACACCGCCGAGACGCCGCGCGGCCAGGTGCAGTTTGCCTGGGCCAATAAGCTGACGCCGACGGCTTACCCGGCGACGTTGCGCGCCGTCACCATCGGCTTGAACCGGCTCGGCCCGCTCGGCAGCGAAGTCCTGCTCGATCAACTCTACCGCGTCGCCATCTACGCCGACCCCGAAAGCGATGGCCCCGCCGATGGTCAAGCGCCCGACGCGACGTTCATCATACGAGCGCGCGGCAGAGAAAAAGTCTTAACCTTCAACATAGCCGTGCCGTTGACGATCAACAGCGGCAGCTTTGTTGTCGCCGTCATCGACGAATTTAAGATTGCTGGCTTCCCTGCGGCTTATGATACGCCGGGCAAATCGACGCCGCCCGGCTCCGAGTCGTTCATCTCGTCGGACGCCGGCCAGCACTGGACGAAAGTGTCTGATCTGGCCTTCTCGAATCAGGGACAATGCAATCACCCCGGCAGCTTCTTCATTCGCGCCACGGTCGAGACCGGAACGCCGGCAGCTTTCAGCGTGACCAAGATTACAGACCCGGCGGCGGTTGAGCCGTGGGATGTCAGCGTTGGCAACGGCTTCGCGGTGGTCACGAACTACGTGTCGGACAACCTGACGATCATCCGAACGGCGAACAATACTTTTCAAAACGTAGCGCTCGGCGACGGGCCAGGCGGCACGGCGGATGGTCCGTTCGGCGTTGTTGGCCCGGTGTCGATTCCAGGCCCGGGCGCGGCTGCGCAGTTCAAAGTCTTCGTGACGCTGTTCGGCTCGAACACGGTTCCGTCGAAAGAATTTCCGATTGATTATGCGAACGTCGGCGAAGGCCGCGTCGTCGTCCTGAACCAGTTAGGCAACGACACCTTTCCGGTGACGGTGACAATCAACGTCGGCAAAGGGCCGCGCTATCCAGCCCTCGTTACCGCTGCCGGCAAGACCAAGCTCTACGTGCCGTGCGGCGGCGCGAACCGCGTGGACGTGATTGACACGGCGACCAACTCAAAGATCGCTGAAATCCCGGTCGGCATCGATCCATCGAGTTGCACGCCGTCGCTTGGCGGCACGAAGCTTTACGTCACCAACTTCGGCGACGGCACGATCTCGGTGATTGATCCGAAGACCGACCGTAAGATCAAAGACATTGCCGCGCCGAGCGCGCCTGTGCCACAGCCTTTCGGCACAACGCCCGCGACTGTCAACGTGCCGCTCAAGAATCCGTGGCGCGGCGCGATCTCGCCGACCAACGGCAATCTCTACGTCACCTACTGGGGCGCTGCCGGCGATGTCTTCCCGAACGGCGCGATTGTCGAATTCGACACCTGCAAGGACGAGTTCGTGCGCGCGATGCTTGACGATCAGACGCGCGGCACGCCTGCGGGCAGCAACGGCGCGTCAGGCATCGCGGCCCCGACCGCGCCGCTCGTGCGTGACGCAGCGACCGGCACAACGCTTGAAGCCGGCGGCGGTGGCGGCGGGCCGTTCGGCATCGCCGTGAACAAGGCGAATGGCCGCTTGCTGGTCTTCACCAACGATGGCGTTGGCATCGCCGGCGTGCTCGATACGTTGATCGATCAAGTCATATCGGTGCCGCCCGATGGGCTGGCGATGTGCGCGAAGCCGCGCGGCGTTGCCGTCACCACAATCGCCTCGCCGGCTGCTGATCTGCCGCCTGACGGGCTGGCCGTCGTCGCCTGTGGTCAACCCGACAGCGCCGTGATGTTGTTCCGCGTGCCGCCCGTGCAGAGAGAGTTGCAGCGCATCGCCGGGCTGCCGATAATTACGTCATTTGAAGTGAGCGATGTGGTGCGCCTCACAGGCAGCGGCTTTGATAATAGCGACCGCCTCGAAGCCATTGATCTGAGCACGGGCGAGTGCCTGACCTTCGACAAGCCGAAGAAGCTGAAGAAGAACGACACGGTCTTTCTGCAACGCGGACGGTTGAGCAACGGGCGCGCGCCTGCCGATCTCGGCAGCAATTTCGTCCTTCGCTACATCCGCCATGACGGCACGTCGATTCTGTTCCGGCAGTAATGCAGGCGAGCGCGCCGGTCAGCCGATGAATCGTGGCTGGCTCATTGACAATCATCGCGTCTATTGAATGATTAAGTTGATGAGCCAGTCATTTCAGTTTCACATCGCCGCCGAAGACGCCGGGCGTCGTCTCGATGAGTTCCTCGCCTCGCGCTTCGGTGGCTTGTCGCGTCTGCGTTTGCAAAATCTCATCAAGGCCGGCGCGTGTCATATCAATCAAGCGGTGATGCCGGCGGGCTGGCGGCTCGCGTCGGGCGATGTGGTAGACATTACACTCGAAGACGCGCCGCCGACGGCGATGGAGCCGGAAGCCACACGGCTCGACATCCTGCACGAAGACGATCACATCGTCGTCGTCGTCAAGCCCGCCGGGTTGCTCGTGCATCCGAACAAAGGCGCGAAGCGCGGCACGCTGGCCAACGCCCTCGCTTATCATCTGAACCGCGACTACTACGACACCGCCGCTGAGCTTGCCGCGCCGGCGCACGGCGAGGCGCATCAACTGATACGGCCCGGCATCATTCACCGCCTCGACCGCGCCACCTCCGGCGTAATGGTGATCGCCAAAACGCAGCGGGCGCTCAGCCTGCTGACGCGCCACTTCCAACGTCGCCTGATTGAGAAGCGTTACCTGGCGCTCGTCATTGGCGCAGTGGCCGAAGACGCGGGGCGTTGGGAAGCGCCGATTGATCGTGACCCGGTGCGGCAGCCGCACTGGTGGGTGAGCGACGGCGGCAAGCCTTCGGTAACTAACTTCACAGTGCGTGAACGCTTGCACGAGGCGACGCTGCTGGAACTGGAGCCGGTCACGGGCCGCACCAACCAGTTGCGAATCCACGCGGCTTACTTTGGCCATCCCATTATCGGTGACGAAATTTATGGCGACGTGGAAGCAACCGACGCGACGACGTGGCGACACGGCGACACGGCGAAGGACGAAGAAACGACACGGGGACGTGTCGCCGCGCCTCTCTTCCGTGTCGCCGCGTCACGTCTTTGTCTGCACGCGTGGCGGCTGGCGTTTCATCATCCGGCCACGGGTGAATGGATGGGGTTTGTCGCGCCTTTGCCTGAGGAGTTCGCGCATCTGGTGGCGGCGCAGCGCGGTTAAGCCAGCAGTGTGCGCAAGGCGTTTTGAATCTCGAAGACGCGGAACGGTTTGTTGAGCGTGGCATCAATCGAACGGCTGGCGGCGGCACGCTCGGCGGCGCGCTCTGTGCCATAGCCGCTCATCAGCACCACCTTGGTTTGCGGGTAGCGCGCTTTGATCTCGGTGGCGGTCGCAATGCCATCGGTCTTCGGCATCGCCAGGTCCGTGAAGACGATGTTGAACTCGTGGTCCTCGATCAATCGCATCGCTTCTTCGGCGCTCGCCGCAATCGTTACCTCGTGGCCAAGCTCGATCAGCAGCGCCGCCAGCACGTTGCGTACGTGCTCTTCGTCATCAATCACCAGCACGTTGACGCCGCGCAACGACGACGCGTTCAACGCGCCCGCCGACTGATAATTCGGCATATGCGCAACCGGCAGCAAGATGGTAAAGACAGCGCCGTGACGCGGCTGGCTTTCGACCTCGATGCGCCCGCCGTGCCGCTCGATGATGCGATAGGTTTCGCTCAATCCCATGCCTAACCCCGACACGCCCTTGGTCGTGAAGAAAGGCTCGAAGACGCGCCGCTTGGTCTCTTCCGTCATACCGCCGCCCGTGTCGGTGAAGCTCAGCTTGACGTGCTCATCGTCCGCCGTTGCGCGTATCTCCATCCGCCCGCCTTTCGGCATCGCGTCGAGCGCATTGAAGATGATGTTGACAAAGACCTCGCGCAACTCGGACGGCTCGCCGTTGACGAGCGCCTCTTCGTCGGCTTGCCAGTCGAGCTGCATTTCGTATTTGACCCCAAGCGCTTCGGCGTCGTATCGCCAGCGCGGGCGCGTAATGTCGAGCGCGTCGTGGATGATGTCGCTGATGCGTATGGGCAGGAACTCGTCCGTGCGCGAGCGGGCGCGCGCGAAATTCTGTATGCGCTCGACCATACGTGCGGCGTCCCTGGCCGACTGCTCGACAACGCGCAGGTACTTTTCGACTTCGCTGCCTCGGACTTTGGGAATGGATAACTGCGTGTAGCCGAGCACGGCGGCCAGCGCATTATTGAAATTATGCGCGACGCCTGAAGCCAGTTGACCGAGCGCCCGCAGCTTGTCGGCCTGCTGCGAGCGTTCCTGCTCGCGCTGCTGTTCGGTCACGTCTTTGAGCAGCGCAATCGCGCCGACCAGTTGATTCTGCTCGTTGAACAAGGGCGACACCGCGACCGACAGGAACAACCGCTTGCCGTCCGAGCGCGTGTACCAGAGCGACGCCTCGACGACTTGCTGTTCGTGCAAGGCGCGTTGCACAGGTAGGTCATCAAGCGGGATCACCTGACCGTGCTCGTTGCTGAATATGCCGATGGATTTGCGGCTGATGAGATCGCCGCTTTGTACGCCGTCCGGCAGTTCAAGCATAATGCGCGCCTGCCGGTTGGCGCGGCTGACTGCCGCCTGCTCGTCAAACAGCATTAAGCCGTCGGCCATCTGCTCGATGGTGGCGTTCAGGCTGGCGCGCTCGCGCTCGGCGGCTTCGCGGGCGCGGTAGAGTTCCGTCAAATCGCGCGTCACCTGCACGACGCCCGTCGTGTTGCCGGCTTCGTCGGTGATGGGATCGATGCTGACAGCAACCGGGTAAGGGCTGACGACGCCGGCAGGCAGCTCGATGACGGCGCGTTCGGCTTTGCGGCGAAGATTACAAACGGGGCAGGCCGATGCTGTGACCGAGCCGAAGTGAGTGGCGTGAATGAGTTCGGCTACGGGACGGCCCAGCGCCGTGTCCGGCGTCAGGCCGAGGGCCTGGCAGAAGGCGCGGTTGGCGCGCACCAGGCGGTCTTCGCGGTCAACCAGCACGACGTGATCGCCCATCGTATCGAAGGTCATCTGCCACTCGCGCCGCGCCCGCTCGGCCTCATCGCGCGCCACCTGCTCGCGGTCGAAGAGTTTGGCGTAAAGCTGGCTGATATGCTCGGCCTCGATGCGCGAAGCTTTTTCGCGGGTCAGCAATTCGTCGCGCTCGTGCTCGGCGCGTTTGCGCTCAGTGATGTCGCTGGCCGTGACCAGCACGCAGTCAGCGCCGCCGACTTCAACAAGCCTTGCGGAAAAATCCATCACCAGCGGCTCGCCGTTCTGCTTACGCAAGGCAATCTCGACCTCGCGCAACGCACCCTGCTCGCGCAAATGGCGCATCACCTCTTCGCGCTCGGCGGCGACATACCACAGCAGGTCAAGAGAGAGTTGGCCGATCAACTGCTCGCGCGCGTAGCCGGTGATTTGAAGAAAGGCGTCGTTGGCCGCGACGATGCGCCCTTCGGCCTGCGTGGTGATGAAGATCGGGTGCGGGTTGGCGTTGAAAGCAACGGCGAACAACTCTTCGGCCTGAGGCAGCTCTGGTGTCGGCTCGGATTTCATACTCATACAGACGACCTGTCCTAAACGGCGGCGGAGTCTGAGAGAGGGATGCGCGTCCGTGTGGCGTACCTACCCAATCTTGCTCGTTGCTCACCGATCCGCAGCAATGATGCGGTTGCTCGTTGGCGCGATTCTAACACAGCCCGAAAATGCCTGCCACCTGCGACAGCGGCAGCGGCAGCGGCGATTGTAGCATTCATTACTCTCCCGTGCCGGCCCATCGCCGCGTGGCTTTTCGGCGCGTCGCCGCTCGTGTACGATAGGGAGAAGTGATGAGTGATGCGTGATGAGTGATAAGTTGGCGGAAAGAAGTGACTCGATGCTGGCTTTACTCATCACTTATCACTCATCACTCATCACTTGAAAGAGGGACCGCTATGGGTGAAGAGTTTCAAAGCGACCAGGATTTTGCGCTCGGCGCGGCAGACTTCGCGTCCGAGCGGGAATATAAAATACATTGCTTGCGCCATTCGACTTCGCACATTATGGCCGCCGCCGTGCAGCAGATCTTTCCCGATGCGAAGTTCGGCATCGGCCCGCCGGTCAAGAACGGCTTCTATTATGATATGCAGTTGCCGCGCCCGCTTACGCCGGAAGACCTCGAAGAGATCGAGCGGCGGATGAAGCAGATCGTCAAAGAGAACCGCGACTTTCAGCGCGACAATTGGGAGAAGCCGCGCGCGCTCGACTTCTTCGGCGAGCACCATCAGGACTTCAAGCTGGAGTTGATCAAAGGCATTCCGTCCGAGACGGTTTCGATCTACAGCATCGGCGACTTCACAGACCTGTGCGCCGGCCCGCACGTGCGTCGCACCGGCGAGTGCAAGCACTTCAAGCTGACTTCGATTGCTGGCGCGTACTGGCGCGGCAACGAAAAGAACCCGATGTTGCAGCGCATCTACGGCACGGTCTGGCCGACCAGAGACGAGCTTGAAGAACACCTGCACAACATCGAAGAGGCCAAGCGCCGCGACCACCGAAGGCTGGGCCGCGAGCTTGAATTGTTTATGCTGCACGAGTGGGCGCCGGGCGCGACCTTCTGGCTGCCGAAGGGCACGGTCGTCTACAACGCCTTGCAGGATAAGATGCGGCGCTTGCTTCGCCACGACGGTTACGTCGAAGTCAAAGCGCCCTTGCTTGCCAACGAGCAGTTGTTCAAGATGTCGGGCCACTGGCAGCATTACAAAGAGGACATGTTCGTCGTCGAGGATGAAGAAGCGAAAGCGGCCAACCGCGACAACGCCGAGTTCGCGCTCAAGCCGATGAACTGCCCCGAAGCGATGTTGATCTTCGGCGCAAAGCGGCGCAGCTACCGCGAGCTTCCCTTGCGATTGGCCGAGCAGAGCGTGCTGCATCGCAACGAGCGCGCCGGCGCGCTGTCGGGCCTTACGCGCGTGCGCCAGTTCCAGCAGGACGACGCGCACATCTTCGTCACCGAGGCGCAGATCGGCGACGAAGTGAACCGCTTATTAAATCTAGTGGCGCGTGTCTACAAGGCGTTCGATATGCCGTTCCGCTTTGTGCTTTCGACGCGCAACCCTGAGAAGTTCATGGGCGACGTAGAGGTTTGGGACAAGGCCGAAGCGATGCTGCGCGACATGCTTGAGCAGAGTAAGTTGGAATACTCTGTCGCGCCGGGCGACGCGGCGTTCTATGGACCGAAGATCGACCAGATGGTGATGGATTCGCTCAAGCGCGAACATCAACTGGGCACGATTCAGCTCGACTTTCAACAGCCGCTCAACTTCGACCTGACGTACGTCAACGAGCACAACGCCGAATCACGTCCGGTCGTGATTCACCGCGCCATCTATGGTTCGTTCGAGCGCTTCATCGCCATTTTGATCGAGCACTACGCCGGCGCGTTCCCGGTGTGGCTCGCGCCGGTGCAGGTGAAAGTGCTGTCGATTTCCGAGAAGACGGCGGACTATGCGCGGCAGGTTTACGAGCGATTGATGAGCGAAGAGGTGCGCGTCGAACTCGACATCCGCGACGACAAGATCGGCGCGAAGATCCGCGACGCGCAGCTTGAGAAAGTGCCTTATATGCTGGTCGTCGGCGCGAAAGAGGCCGAAGCCAATGCGGTCGCCGTGCGCTCGCGCGAGAAAGGCGACGAGGGCGCGGTGCCGCTCGCTGACTTCGCCGCGCGCATCAAGTCAGAAGCCAACTTTGAATATTAGGATTCAGGATACAGGATTCAGGAAGTAGTCCCGTAGGGACGCCCTGTTTATAAATATGGCTGAAGGAAATGACGAAGCTCCGTTAGGAGCGCAATGTTGACATCGCGCTCCTGACGGAGCTTGTATCGTCATTAGCATCGTTGACTATAAACATCGCGCTCCTAACGGAGCTTGATGATGAGCTATTAACTGCCTCCTGCTTCCTGAATCCTGAATCCTGTATCCTGAATCCTTGTTATGACGCCAGTCATCCAGCTTGATCCTAACCAGCCTGACGCGCAGGCCGTCGAGCAGGCGGCGGCCATTATTCGCGCCGGCAGGTTGGTAGCCTTTCCTACAGAGACGGTTTATGGGCTGGGCGCGGACGCGATGAACGAGCGCGCGATTCAACGCATCTTTGCCGCGAAGGGGCGGCCCGCCGATAACCCGCTCATTGTTCACATCAGCAGCCGCGAGATGCTTGCCACTGTCGCTACACGCATCAATGACAATGCCGAAGCTTTGATTGATCGTTACTGGCCCGGCCCGCTGACGCTTGTGCTGAAACGGAAGGCCGATGTTCCTGCTTCAGTCTCAGCCGGCTTGCCGACCGTTGCCGCGCGGATGCCGAATCACGCCGTCGCGCTGGCTTTGATTCGCGCTGCACAAACGCCGATTGCCGCGCCGAGCGCGAATCGTTCGGGACGGCCAAGCCCAACCAGCGCGGCGCACGTGATGGCCGATCTCGGCGGGCGCATCGATATGATCATGGATGGCGGCGCAACCGACATCGGCATTGAATCGACTGTGCTTGACGTGACTGCTGATGTGCCGATGATCTTGCGGCCCGGCTGGATCACCGAAGCGCAGATCGCCGCCGTCACCGGCGCGGTCACACGCGCTGCTTCGCTTGACGAGTTGCGCCGCTCGCCCGGCACGCGCTATCGCCACTACAGCCCGCGCGCCCGCGTCGTGCTGGTCGAACAGGCCACGCCCGACTTGGTTGAGCAAGTATGTAATGAATATCTCAAAAGCGCGATGGTCGGCTTCATCGGCCACACGCCTGTGACGATTGACGACGAGAAGTTTTATGCCTTGATCCTGCGCAACGAGCCGACGGATTACGCGGCCCGTCTCTACGCGGCGCTGCGCGAGATGGACGAACGCGGCGCGAGCGTCATCATCGTCGAAGGCATTAAAGATGTGGGCGAAGGCGCGGCGGTGATGGATCGATTACGCCGCGCCGCCTCTGAAACCATCCGCGATTGAGTTATCATAGAACTAACGCCAGAGGCAGACCGTCACGCCCGCCGCTGGCCGAGACCTAGAGACATCAGGAAACTTGGAGACCTTATGCAAGCACTCAAGAAACCGTCGCTCATCGAAGATGGATTGCAGTACGTCAGCGACGCGCCCGAACCGCGAGTCGGCCACCGCGACGTGAAGATTCGCGTCGAGGCCGCTTCGATCTGCGGCACCGATCAGAGCATTTATCAGATCACTTCGCGGGAAGGGATGCGCGACGAGATGCTGGCCTACAACGGCGGCGACGTGAAGCGCTATCAGCCGATCATCATCGGCCACGAATTCTGCGGCGAGGTCGTCGAACTGGGCGAAGACGTTGACCCCGGATTGGTCGGCATCGGCGATTACGTGACCAGCGAGATGCACATCGCCTGCGGCCATTGCCAGCAGTGCCGCACGGGCCAGCGCCACATCTGCATGAACATTCGCGTCAAGGGCCTGCACCTGGATGGCGCGTTCGCGCAATACGTCGTCGTGCCGTGCGAGAACGTCGTCAACCTCGAAGCCTTCGGCGGGCGCAGCGTGATCCCGCCGCGCTTCGGCGCATTCCTCGACGCGCTCGGCAACGCCGTTCACACCGTGATGGAAGGCGACGTTGAAGGCAAGACTGTGGCGATCTTAGGCTGCGGCGCGCAGGGATTGATGGCGACCGCCGTGGCGCGCACGCTCGGCGCGACGCGCATCTACGTCACCGATTTTTCAAATCCGCAAAGCCACTTCGGGCCGCAACTGCTGGCCAGCCGCTTCGAGACGGCGCGTGAGCTTGGCGCGGATTTTTGCTTCGACACCAACGAAGAGGCCGCGCCCGGTCAGCGCCAGGAGTTGTTCGAGCGCGCACGCCACGAGCACGGCGGCGGCATTGACGTGATCCTTGAGATGAGCGGCGCGGAATCGGCTTACAACGATGCCGGCGGCCTGGTGAAAAACGGCGGCCAGATTTTACTGTTAGGGATTCCGGCTCGCCCCTTGCGCTCATTCGATTTCGGCAAGTACGCCGTTTGGAAAGGCGTGACGATCAAAGGCATCTTTGGGCGGCGAATGTTCGAGACGTGGTATGCGATGCTCGATTTGTTGGCGACCGAGAATTCGCAGATGAAGGCGCGGCTCGACCGCATCATCACGCGCGAGATGGTGCCGCTGATGGATTTCGAGCGCGGCTTCGAGATGGTGCGCTCGCACCAAGCCGTCAAGCTGCTGCTCGCACCGAATGGGAAGTGATGATTGTTGAGATCAGATGAAGCCGCGCAAGCGGCAGCGAGAAGGTAGCCAGAGGTGAAACCTCTGGAAGAGAGTAGCCAGAGGTGAAACCTCTGGAAGAGAGTAGCCAGAGGTGAAACCTCTGGACTCAGCGGCATTCATCTCCCCGCGTTGAAGACGCGGCAGACGTTCTGGCGCTCCTTCAGAGCGCGACGACCCTGTGTGATACATTCCAGACGTTGCACGTCTGGCTACCTTCTTCCTGCGCCTTCGGCGCAACCTCATGCATCACTCCAGCGTCTTGCGAAGCGAAATCAGGGCTTTCGCCGCGTGCCTTCGGCGCAACCTTATGCATCATTCCAGCGGCTTCAACTCGCCGAGTATCGTGGGAATCAACTCCGAGACGGTCGGGTGAATGTGCATCGCGCGTTGGATGACCGTGTAGGGCGCGCGGGCGTACATCACATCCAGTAGCGAGTGGATGACCTCGTCGCACTCGATGCCTAGCAGCGACGCGCCGAGTATCTCTTTCGTGTCGGCGTCAACGATGATCTTCATAAAGCCGTTGGTCTCGCCTTTCTCAACTGCGCGACCGACGCGCGCCATCTCGCGCTTGCCGATCAATGCTTTTCTCCCCGACTGTCGCACTTCACGTTCAGTCAAACCACAACATCCGAGCGGCGGGTCGATGTAGAGCGCGTAAGCCGTGATGCGATCCGAGACGCGGCGCGGATCATTGTTCAACAGGTTCGCCGCGACAATCTCGAAATCATTATAAGCCGTGTGCGTGAACGCGCCTTTGCCGTTGCAATCGCCGAGCGCGTACACGCCCGCGACGTTCGTGCGCAACTGGTCGTCTACGTTGATGTAGCCGCGCCGGTCGGTTTCAATGCCGGCTTTGTCCAATCCCAGGTCGGCGGTGTTCGGCGTGCGGCCCACGGCCAGGAGCAGGTGCGAGCCGATGATGCGTTTGTCTGGTTCATTACAATCGAGCCTGACGGCGACGCCCTCGCCTTCGCGCTCAACGCCGATGCACTCGGCGTTCAGGCGTATGTCAATGCCCTCGTTTTCGAGGATCGTTTTGATGGCGTCCGATACGTCTTCGTCTTCGCGCCCGATCAGGCGCGATTTCATTTCGACAATGGTCACGCGACTGCCGAAGCGCCGGTACATCTGGCCAAACTCCAGGCCGATGTAGCTGCCGCCGATGACGATCAAGTGTTCGGGCAGAAAGTCTACGTCCATCATGCTGGAGTTGTTGAGATAGCTGACTTCGTTAAGGCCGGGCATCAGTGGTGTGGTGGCGCGTCCGCCGACGTTGATGAAGATGTGTTCGGCTTCGAGCAACTCGTCGCCGACGCGCACCGTGTGCGCTGATTCAAAGCGCGCGTGGCCTTCGTAGACGGTAATGCCTGCAGTCGTCCGCATCCACTGTTCAACGCCGGTGTTCGAGCGCGCGACGACCGCATCTTTGCGCGCCTTGACGCGCTTCATATCAACCGCGACTTCACCACCGATCAGCACGCCGTAATCGGCGGCGCGACGCGCAACGTGAGCGGCGCGGGCGCTTGCGACCAGTGTCTTCGTCGGAATGCAGCCGTTGTTGACGCAGGTGCCGCCAAAGCGTTTGCGTTCCGCCACGGCGACGCGCCAGCCCGCGCCCGCTAACTGAGCCGCCAGCGACGGCCCCGCCTGCCCCGTGCCGATGATGATCGCGTCGTAAGTTGTGGCCATACGGTCTGCCTCCTGTGATCGCTCAGTGTAACTGGTCGAGAAAATAATCGCGCCAGCCTGCCGGCAGCGCTTCAACCTGCACGGCGCGGCGCAGCGCCTCTTGATCCTTGCCTTTGCTGACGTAGAGCCGTGTGATGTCGGTTACAGTCACGCCCGCCGCGTCACGGCTGATGCGTTCAATCGCGTCGCCCGCGCCGACCTCGCCTTCTTCGATGACGGAAAAATAGAAGCCCGTGCGCAGGCTCTTGAGAAAACGTTTGAGCATATCGTCGCGCTGGAATTTCGCCGCCAGCTTGTAACAAGGCAGGCGCGGCTGTGTCACTTGAAACGTCGCCGAGCCGATGCGGAAGCGGTCGCCGACCTTCACTTCGTCTTCGAGCAAGCCTGTGCAGGTGAAGTTCTCGCCGAACATACTGTAATCCATCTGCACGTCGGGCAGCTCGTCGCGCCAGTAAGCGTAGTGCTCCGCCGGATAAACATAGACGGCTTTTTCCGCGCCGCCGTGAACGGTGAGGTCGGCCTGCCGGTCGCCGTCCAGATTCAATCGCCGCGCCCGGACGCGGCCCTCGACCGGCGTTTTGAAGATGCCCGTTGTAATCGCGCGGCTTTTATAAACGATCTCGCGCGGCAATCCGACATTCACCGAGATGAGTTGCATGCTTCACTCCGGGTTCATTGTTATATGACGATGACTGCCGAGATTATTCCACAATTCACGCCGCAGGGATACGCGCCCGCGCATTTGAACAAGCCCGGCGGCGCGAGTAAGCTAGATAATCGCTCGGTCACGTTTTGCCTGGCTGGCTGGAATGGTGACGTGACGAGATGTCATATTGAACTCATCAGGAGATTGCCAATGAATCCCAACGAACTCTATTCGACGCTCGAACGCGAGCTTGGTCAGATCAAGGAAGCTAAGACTTTCAAGTACGAAGTGCCGCTCGAAAGCGAGCAGGGCGGCACTGTGACCGTCGATCATCATCGCGTCGTGATGCTGGCCTCGAACAATTATCTCGGACTGTCGAACCACCCACGCGTCAAAGAGGCGGCGCATCGCGGACTGGACGAATGGGGTTACGGGCTGGCCAGCGTGCGCTTCCTGTGCGGCACTGAGCCGATTCACCTTGAGCTTGAGCGGCGCATCGCGCGCTTCGTCGGCTGCGAGGCGGCGATATTGCACTCGTCGTGCTTTGCCGCCAACGAAGCGTTCTTCTCGGCGCTGTTAGCCAACGACTTCGGGCAATCGGATTATCAGGATTGTATCTACAGCGATATGCTCAACCACGCCAGCATCATTGACGGCGTGCGGCTGTGCCGGCAGATCGCCAAGCCGACAGTTTCGCGGCTCTATCGCTCGCGCGACCTCGACCACCTGCGCGAGATGCTTGCGGAAGACCGCGACAAGAATTACCGCATCAAGATCATTGCGACCGACGGCGTCTTCTCGATGGAAGGTTTGCTTGCGCCGCTCAGCGAGCTAGCGCAGATCGCCCGCGAGAACAACGCGCTGTTGTTCGTTGACGAGTCGCACGCGACCGGCGCGCTCGGGCGTACGGGACGCGGCACGCCGGAAGAGTTGGGAGTCTATAATGAGATCGACATCATCACCGGCACGTTCGGCAAAGCGCTGGGCGGCGCGTCGGGCGGCTTCATCGCGGGCCGCGAGCCGTTGATCGAATTCCTGCGCCAGAAGTCGCGGCCTTACACCTTCTCGAACACGATGCCGCCGGCAGTCGTCGCCGGTTCCATCGCCGCGTTGGATCTGATCGAGAATGACCCTTCGATTGTCAACACGCTGCACGAGAACACCGAATACTTTCGCCGCGAGATCGTTCGTCTAGGCTTCACGATCATCGAAGGTCGCCACCCGATTGTCCCGGTGATGGTCGGCGAAGCGGCGATTGCTCAAGATATGAGCCGCGAGCTGTTGGGCGAAGGCGTCTACATCAAGGGCCTCTGGTATCCGGTCGTGCCGAAGGGCGAGGCGCGGTTGCGCGCGCAGATTTCCGCCGCTCACACGCGCGACGATCTTGACCGCGCGCTTACGGCATTCGAGAAAGTCGGTCGCCGCCTCGGCGTCATCTCGTAAGAGAATTGCCACAGAGACACAGAGACACAGAGAGAATAAACGAAAGGCTCTGTGCCTCTGTGCCTCTGTGATAATTATTTAAGTTTGTGCCCGCCCTTTCACAAGTCTTCACATCTTTTGCTCACCATTTACAACTTGTTACAAGGTCCGCGAAACTCGCTCTTAACGGCATACGTTATGGGAGTGTCAGCATTCAATTAACCCGGTAATCACCGCGCTCGTCGTGCCCCGATTGCGCGAAATGGTCAGACCCTTCCACAAGGAGCAAGAGATGAACATCAGCAAATTCCTCTACCGCGTCAGCGTCTGCCTGATTGTGACCTGTGCGCTTGCCGCCGCCGCGTTTGCCGCAGGCAACGGCAAGCGTTTCGAGTTCACCACCAAATCGAAAGAAGCCAAAGAAGCGGTCGCGCAGATCGTCTACAAGATCGAGACGTTTCAGCCCGGCCCCGATATGAACGCCATCGCTCGCAAGGCGGTCGAGGCCGATCCGAATTTCGCCTTCGGCTATTACCTGCTCGGCACGACCGCCGCGACGCCGCAGGAAGCCCAGCCGAACATCGATAAAGCCGTCGAGCTTTCAAAGAGCGCGTCCGAAGGCGAGCGCCGTTACATCGAAGCCGTGTTGCTGGCGCGCTCGCCGAAGTTCGCCGACTCCATCCCTATCTTCTTAGACCTCGCCAGGCAGTACCCTGAAGAGCGTATGGTGCAGATGCTACTCGGCCAGGTCTACACCGGCGCAGGCAAGCTCGATGAAGCGAAGACCGCCTTCGAGCGCGCCATTCAGCTCGACGGCAGCACGCCGCGCGTTTACACCTTCCTCGGCAACATCGCGCTGTTGAAAGGCGACTACAAGAAGGCGCACGATCTGTTCAAGGCGTCGCTTGCAAAGAAGGCTCCGAACACCGCGCCCTTCGGCCCGAACTATGGCAACGCCTACCTCTACATCTACGAAGGCAACATCAAGGAAGCCATCAAGACGCTCGAAGCCTACGCCGACGAGTACGTGAAGACGGGACAGGATAAAGCGTTCCCGCCGGTCTTCATCTACAACTCGATTGCCCGCTTGCATCTCGAATACGGCGACGCCAACGAGGCGATCAAGTATTACGAGAAGGGCTACGCGACCGTGCCGAATAGTACGATAGATGACATGCAGAAGAAGATATGGCTGGGCCGCCTGCATCACGGCAAAGGCCGCGCGCTGGCCAGGCTCGGCAAGACGGACGAGGCGTGGAAAGAGGCCGAGATGATTAAGCAGATGATCGAGCAGGGCGGCGAAGACGGCAAGCAGTTCTGGCCGTCGTATCATTACATCGCCGGCTACCTGATGCTCGAAGCCGGCAAGACCGACGACGCCCTTGAACACCTCAAACAGCAAGACCTGACCGACCCGTTTCATATGCTGTTGCTGGCGCGCGCCTACGATAAAGCCGGCAACACGACAGAAGCGCAGAAGCTTTATAAGCAGATCACCGAGTTCTCGCAGGTGACGCTCGAACGCGCGCTGGCTTACCCCGAAGCCCGCAAGAAGCTGAAGGCGTAAAGCGCGTACGAACCATTCAACGCATAAGAGGGTGGCATCATTCACCGCAGAGGCGCAGAGGACACAG
>JBJMGV010000021.1:0-30549 GCA_045807725.1 Blastocatellia bacterium
CTCAAACTCCGAGCGGCGATCACGCGGCACGTCAATCTGGACTTGGCCGCGCTTGCCGCGCAAGGTCTTCGGGGTGGTGCCGTTGCGAGAGTTGCCGGACTGGTCGCCACGCCAGGCATGCTTTTCATAGCCAAGGTGATGAGTTAACTCGCCATTAAGGGCACGCTCAACTAAAGCTTTGGTGAGTTGTTGCAGGAGGCCGTCCTGGCCGAGCAGGTCATCGGGTTTGCTGTAGTCTTTTAACAGTTCATCGAGTAGTTCGGGTGTAATTGGCATAATCGGTCTTCCTTTCCAGGTTGAATGGTTGATTATCGCCACTTACACAAAATCTAAAAAGCCCTCCGAACCGGCCCCTTAAGCCTCTCCTTATCCCTATCCGTCAGGGATAGGGCTCCTGCTACCTCTATGTCCCCGTTCTTATCTTGCGCAGTAGCCTCTAAAAACCTAATAGGAATTGCAAAGTTCAGGTTTTCTCCACCAGAAAGGCTAGAAACAACAATCCTGATGACCTCCCCGCGATTATTAACTCCCGGCCCGCCGCTTGATCCTGGAGAGATCGCCGCATCGATTTGGATAAGCCCCTGATCTAATCTGATGCTACTGATTATTCCTTTAGAGAACGTGCCCTCCAGCCCTATAGGACTACCAGCGGTATAGATATCATCCCCGACACCGATTCTACCTGTGCTATTCATAGGTAGCGCCGGTGCTGATCCTCCTTTTATCCTGAATACGCATAGATCGTGCTTCCGGTTTATTCCTGCAATCCTATCTACCTTGTAGGTCAGTCCAGAACTCAAGAGTTTCACGTAAGCTTGTGAGGCACGCTTAAATACATGAAGGTTGGTTACAATGAGACCCTCTTTGAAAAAGAATCCGCTTGCTTGAGCAAGGGGTTGGCCTTCTTTGTCTTGGGTAAGGATAGAAACTAAAGATTGCGAAACCTTCTGAATAATCTCCCTTGAGGATAGTTCGCGTTGGTTGGTATGGCTCGGCACTTGCCGAGGATTTTGCGCTTGTACAACCGCACATAAGCAGAGAGCAACGAAGAACCTTATTGGGAGATTCTTAAGGGAACCTAAGTGCCCGTTCTGCCTATTTTGAAAGAATGCTTTCTCCGGCGTGCTTGCCACACTTTTTTCTCGAAAAAGGAAATCCTTAAGCATCACTAATCCGCCTCCTGTAGCAGAGGGTCTTTAATGCAACAGCGGAACAGTATCAAAGACCCGATTGGAATCTACCTTCCCTTGGCGGCCTCTAAATCGCCACCTCCGATTTGATTGTGCTATTCTACTGCCTATCGAGATGGCCAATCCCTCACCCAGAGGCTTCGGATGAAGCCTCGCCGGAGAATCCCAAACTCTCCGGCGATCCATATAAACGCTTCTTTTATACTCGTATTAGCGAGTGAACTCAATAGGCTTCGAGGCGTTCCGTCAGGAGGGCAGTTCTGATGGGACGCGGGCGCAGGGCAAGGCCAAAGAAGCTTCAGGAGAAGGTGTGCGAGGTCAGGAGGAGGCTGGGTTTTACTCAGGATGAAATGGCTAGACGGCTTATCGAACACGGGGCTG
Organism: Blastocatellia bacterium; assembly: GCA_045807725.1. GTDB lineage: Bacteria > Acidobacteriota > Blastocatellia > UBA7656 > UBA7656 > DATENM01. Next base: position 1,572 of record JBJMGV010000021.1, read on the forward strand.
AGGAGACAACGCATTCGGGCTATGTAGCAGATTTCGAAACCGGCAAACGCGCACCCTCATTACTCGGAGTGCTGGCTTATGCAAAGCTGTTCGGCGTATGCGCTGATGTGTTGTTGGATGATGAAATAGACCTGCCTGAAAGGCTACCTAGCAAAGCCAAACATAGAAAGTAGTCCCTCACTTTGGTATAGCGTAAGCCGTCAGTTTCATTCATTCTTCTGAAAGAATGGGTTGGGTATACCTGCCTAGCCCTTCCCGCATATAAGCGCTCACGTGCCAACGTGGCGCTATGAGGAGGTATAACAAAAGCAGCTAGATAGCGAGGTCTGCGATCAGCAAAGCCGAATCTATTAAAGGCAGGTTTTCTATAGGGAGACTCGTTTTTGAATATTGTGAAGGGATTTGGTTACGTATCGTCTTCGCCTCATGATCTTGAATAACTGTAGCGGATACTGTAGCGAGTACCTGTATAGAAGCGATGGTAAGGGCTAGTATGCTTTTTGGATAAGCTATCGTCTTTACCAACAGATACTGGCCAGTACCATTCTAGCTCACCTATCCTCGATAGGTTTATGAGTCCGCTGCTCTGACCATTGAGCTAAGGGGCCAAACGGCTTTTTATGATATGTTTACCGCAGCTTTGCCATTTCGGGAAAGTTCTGATGTAGTAGAAAGTGTAGTAGCTTCAATCATATCCTCATCGCCTGCGTTCGCATTCAATAACTCTGGCTTTTCAAAGGCACGTTCCATCATCTCAGGCGACGGATGCACATAGTGCTGAGAAACCGCTATGGAGCTATGCCCCGCAATTTTCATAATCGTAAAAGCGTCAACACCAGCTTCGCCTAACCGCGTGAGCATTGTGTGACGTAAAGAATGTATCACAAAGTCTTTAGGCAGACCAAGTAGGCGACGAATTTAGGATTGAGCACACCGCATACTTATGGGATGGAAAAGCTGGAAAGCTTTTGAGTAAAGTAAATCTATTTGAGAATGATAAGCGGCAACTTCGGTCTGATATGGCTGCGGTCCCTAAATCAGCAAGGTTGAGTGACCTTATTGAGATTGCTAAGCGCAGGGCAGAACTCTGTCCCGGCTCTAGTCATTGAATGTGACGCTTTTAATTGGAACGCTCCGCTGTGGACCCTCGGTAGTAAGTTCGTTAATGCGACCGCTGCCTAACAATCGCGTGCATCGAAGCGCGGCAAGCGAGTCTCTTATGGTTGTCTGAGTGTTATGTGCCGCGCCCAGTGACGCGGGCGTTAGACAACTTCTATCTAAGGTGACGGGTATGTTTAAGCAGTTCATCATTATTGTATTCTTGGCGCTTGCTCCTACGTTAGGAGGGCTTGATGCCAGGAGCAACCCCGCTGATCTTCAGCCTCCGGTGCCCACGGTTGACTTCTGTGATCTAATTAATAAATGAAAGCCCTGCTATTATTGACCCGACTGAATTGGACATAATCAAAGCGCGGCGCAAGCCGAACACTATTGCCACCAAAGCCTTGATGCAGGCTGGTCAGGGCTACCAGTACTGGGCGCGATTTGAGAATAACGCAAGTAAGATTTCCGCACTTGCCGCCGAGGCTCACGATCTCCTATTCGGTTCAATCGTGGATATTTGTAGACAAAGCCCGGACGTACCGCGTGCTGGTCAGCTATATTCCGCTATAGCTTTTAATATGATTCTTGATAGGGTGAACACCTTTGACGATCTTAAAGCCGCCATGATTCTTGAAGTTGAATAGCAATTTGTTTGACCCTCTATGGCTTCACAGTAATCTGAGTCTGGAGATCGGTTTACCCAATGTGTCCTGACGTGAGGCGGCGCGTCATTGTTTGATCTGCCGCCAGGACATCAGCATAATTCGGCCCACCGCCTGACCGCCGTTGAAAGTGAGGTCGAAGCTGCCGGAGATGCTGTTGTCGGAAACGGGCGAGCCGGATAAGTCAGGGTTGCTCAGGCCGAGGACCTGCCCGTCGATTGCGCCGTTGCCGCTCAGATCGAATTGCTCGCCGGCGAAGATGACGCCGCTGAAGCGCGGGACCGAGGCGTCGCCGCGAATCTTGACGTCTTCGGTGGCGACCAACAAGAAGCTGGGCCTGACGAAGGGCGGCAGCTCGGTCGGCAGAGTCTGGACACTGGTCATCTGCGAGATGAAATTGGGATTGCCCGACAGCTCAATCGAGCCAGTCGTCAAAATCGTGATGTGGATCGGAACGTTATCGGTTCCGGCATTGCTTGTCAGCTTGACGTTACCGCCATTAGCCGTGCTGCTGGCGGGCGTCGTGAGGTTGTAGTTATCCAGGCCGATGACGTAGTAAGAATGACCGTCAACGGAACTACTCTGCACGTCCCAGTAGCCGCCACCGCCGTTGTTGTACCGCCAGCCCGTGCTATTGACGCTGTTGATGAGCGAGGGCGTTCCGATGCCGGTCGAAGCGTCGCGCGTAATGCTGACGGCTTGCTCTTGAGCAGGGTTGCCGCTGCCGGTCGTCATCACGGTCCAGAGCGAGTTGGTCGTCAGGTTGAGCCGCGCTTCGAGCTTGTTGACGCGCTGCTGCGCGGTTTCGCCGGTGCGGTTGGTCGAGGCGTAAGCGGGATCAATCAATAGCCTGTCGGCACGGCGGATGATGTAGTCGGCGATGCGCGGCGAGGTCGCCGCTCCGCCCGATGTCAGTGGCGCGGTGGTGACGAACTTGGGCAGGTAAAGCTGCGCCTGTCCCTGGCCAACGAACCCGTCAACGTGCGGGTCGGCGGCAGAGACGCTGGGCGAAATAATTCCTGATGCGGTCGCCGTCTGTTCGACGTGCCAGCTATTGCCGCCGCCGTTGCCGACGATTAAATTGCGGTTCGAGTGGACGCCGCCGTAAGCGCCTTGAATCTCGCTGTTGCCCGATATGCTGATGTCGTATTGCGCGACCAGCGCCGGGTAGGGCATAAACCCTATCCAGCCTTCCAGCGTCACCGAGGCGCTGCCATACGTGCCGGTTGAGTAGATGACGACGCGACCGTTGGCGTCCGTCGTGGCGTTGCCATCCTCCCACGTGCCGGTCGGGTTGAAGTTCGGAACCTTGACGGCGGCGGCGCTCGATGACTTCTCGTCGTCCACCATATGCACGCTGTAATACGCGCCCGCAATGACGTTGCCGCTGGCGTCGCGAACCGGGTGGCCGACCGGGACGCCGCTGCCATTGAGGATGACTGCGCCATCGCTGCCGACGGCGTCGGTGATCATCTCGCAGCCGTTGATAAACTTCGTTGAGTCAGTGAATGGGTTGTTGCCTTGCAGGTAATTCGTGCTGACGGTGCCGCGTTCGGCCATCAAGTTGGTGAAGTTCGGGTCGCCGCCGGCGTTGGTGTAATTGCGCACCAAGTTGACGGCGTGGTACAGCCCTGCCTCTGCCGACGCGAAGGCTTGCGTCTGATTGGCGTAGGTGTTGGTGACGCCCAGCTCGGAGATGGCCGTCAGGCTCATCCCCATCACCAGGGTCATCATCAAGGCCAGGGCTAGCAGAGCGATGACCAGCGCCGTGCCTCGCTCACCGGGTGACTCTTTTACTCTCTTGCCGCCTTGCATCGCGTTACTCCTCATCACGTAAAGACTATCGCTTAACGGTTGCGTAAACGTATGGTGGTCGTAAACTCGACCTCGCGGTATTGCGGGTCGGAAGTCGGGATGCCGCTCGGAATGGCTGCCAGGGTGACGTCTACTTCGCGGCGCGTGCCATCAGGATCAGCGAAGGTGACGCTGCGAATGTTCTCGGCAATGGGTACGATCTGACGGGCTGAACCCGCCGCCAAGTTATTATCGACCATCTCTATCGTGTTCGTGCTGGTGTTCAATCGCAGCGTGACGTTCTCTGAAGCGATGATGACATCGGTGCTCGATTGCAGCGTCGAGGTGGTCGCGCCATCGCCATCAAGATCGCTCTTCAGCGTCAGCGTCGAACTGGGATTGCTGCCGCCGAAGTCGACGAACGTCAGCCAGTTCACCGCCGTCTTGCCCGTTGGATTAGTACCGGCGCTGCGGATGATCTCGCTCAGCCGCGCGATGGCGAATCGCCCATTACGCTGCGCGTCAACGTAGCCAAGCTCATAACGATAATTCACTTGAAAGCGGTTCAGCACGCTGAAGGCGATGCCGAGGATCACGGTGATGATTGTGAGCGAGATCGTGATTTCAAGCAGCGAGAAGCCGCCCTGATTTGTCCTTGTTCCCATAAGCCCTCAAACCTTAGAGATCAGCAGAGTCAGCGTGTAGCCGGCAGAGAACTGCGGCGGCGCGTTGACCTGTACAACGCGAATGGTCACGGTGCGCAGGTCGCTGGTCGTGCCCGGCCCATCCGTCACTTGCCAACTGATGTTCAAATCTCCCGCCGGCGTACCCGTCAACTGTGTGCGGTGATTGTTGTCGGCAGAGGCATAGACAGTGCTGCCGCCGGTGGTCCGCAGTTGCGCCGCCTCGGTCAATTGATCCCAGGTGAGATTGCGCATCGTGTCGGCCTGATCTTGCGCGACGGTGGCCAGAATACTCATGATGTTGGAGGTAGAGTTAGTGCGCGAGATGTAGGCGCTGACGCCGGCCACGGCGACCAGCCCGACGGTGATGACCGTCGCCGCAATCATCATCTCGATCAGCGAAAACCCGCGCTCATTGCGCCGGCCTGTGTTGATGGTCGTTTCTGCTTTCCCTGCCATATCGCTTCGTGTCCTTAGATTAATGAACCCAGACTTGACCGCGCAGGTTGACGCTGACGGTGGTTGTGCGCGAGCCGCTCGTCAGCAAGATATCGACCTGGGTTGCGCCAATGGGCAGTTCGCCGCGCGAGGTATAGACGATGCCCTTGCCGTTCGTCAGCGTCACGCCGCCGGAAGTGAATGACGCGCTGATGCCGCTCGCCAGCGTCTCGACATAGTAAGACTGTGAAGGGTCGCCGGGGTCGCTGCTGTCGGGCGTGCCGTCGGGCGCGCCGACCGGCGAGAAGTCATAGCCGTACTGGCGCGCTGAAGTGTTGAACGACATCGTCACCGTGCGGTTCTTCGCCATAGCGAGCGCGCGCCCTGCCGCCAGCCGCTCGGCCAGCCGCTCGGCGGCGTTGCGCAGGTTGTAGGCGCGGATCGAATTGGCGACCACAGGGATGGTGAAACCCAGCACGATGCCGATCAGCATGAACACGATGGCGAGTTCGATCAACGACCGCCCCGCTTCGCTGTCGGCGCAGGGTCGCGGCGCTTTGACTTCAGGCATATCGCCTCCTCTTGAACCCGGCTTGGGCATACGCATTCTCATCGATGAGGGCGGGGGATGGATACGTCGGCCACGCAGGCCGCAGCGGCTTCACTCTTTGGAGCCGCCCGATGCCGCCCGTCAGGAGCCTACCCTGCGTGCCTGTCGCAGCGACGGGCAGTATAGACAAGGCAAGGCTCATACCAGTAGCCGCGTGGGGAATGGTCTGCCGCCTTAGCGCCAAGCATTATTTAGAAAGCCATTCGCCGACATTGCAATGACGCAGCGCGAGACTCCAGATGACCCATGCGGGTAGCCGTTAGAAGCGGCGGCGGCTGGTGTGACGAATCGCTTCTTCTTCGAGTTGAGTCTTCGGCATGCCTCATCACGCGTCGCCGCGTGTAATGCGAGACGGCACTGTCACGCAATAACCCAAAACTGGAAAGAACAAGGACGCTAAGACAGGAGAGATAAAGGCCGGATTGAAAGTGCGCAGCGGCGGAAAAGCGAAGAAGGCCGGACGCGCATCCGGCCTTCTTCGGCGATAGTCAGACAGACCACTCATCAGTTGTTGTTGCGGAACCATGACATAGCGGTGGCTCCCGGCGTGGCAATCGAGTTGATCGTCAGCGTCGTCGGCACTGCCGGCGCGTATTCGTAATCAGTGCCTGGAAAAAACGGCGGCGCAAAGCTGCCGCCCGAAAAGCGCGCGTCGTAGAAGATGTCGCGGTTGGAGTAACCGATGGTGCTGATCTTCGACTGCACGCGGCTGCCGACCAGCCGCCAGCGGTCAGTGCTGCCGGGAGCGGTGTTATTCGGATCGTACACAATCGAACCTTCGATACCATAAGGCGCGCTCGTGTCGTTGCCGGTGTTCGAGTTGAAGGCAACGACAGCGGCGTGCATCTCTAATCCCAATCCCCCCGCGCTGGTGTAGCTATCGGTGGGCGACAGCAGAACGTTGCCGTCATTGGTGAAGATGCCCAGCACGTTGGTGATCGAGCCGATGTTCGACACCGGCGTGCCGTCTGAGTTGGCTACGGGGCTGGCATACTTGAGGTCGCCATCGATATAGATGTTGCGGTTGGCGGCGATGGTCAGTCGCGTCTGTGAAGCAATGGCCGGTTTCGCGCCGGAACTGTCCACGCCGCCGCGCAGGCTGCTGATGCTGCCGTCTACAAACAGCATCGCGCCGTTCTTAATGCTGGTCGGGTCAGCTTTGTCCTTGAAGACGCCGCTGAGCGTCTTGGTGCTGGAGCCTTGGCTGACCGTCGTTGTGTTGTTCGCATAACTGGTGCGCACCGTCGTCGTCGTGGAGCCTTGCTTGACGACGTAGACCTGATCGCCGTTGGTATCGCCATAGATCTGTATGTCGTCGGCGTTGCCTTTGACGTAGATGCCTGAACCCGTGACGCTGCTCCAATCGGAGCTGGCGATGTAGACGCCGTTAGCCAGCACGCCGCTGCTCACCGTCGGCACCGCGCCTGCGCCTGTTCGCATGTTGAGTTTCAAGGCGGTCGCCGTGACGCGGCCCGTTGAATCGAAGACCGTCACCGGGTTGCCATGGCTGTCGGTCGGCATCACCGCCGGTTTATCAACCGGCAACCCGTCTGAGCCGATGTCGATAACGCCCGTTGAATTGATGACGGAATACTCTTGCGAAAAATTGTTGGTGGGCAGCGGCACCCGGTTGGTTCTCTTGTAGCCTTCGGCGCTGATGTCTATGCCGGTGATGTCGGCGGTCGGAATGGCGTGGTTCGGCGACGTTGAGGTGTTATTGTCGTAACGGATTTGGCTGTCCACCTGAGTCACCAGATTGCGGAACGTCACCTGGCGCGATGAATCGAAAGCGAAGTGGGTGTTGGTGTGGACAGGCCCGCTGAACGTGCCGGCGGCAAGCGGCGCGGTCGCCTGCGTGTCGCCATTATCGAAGAACGCGCCGAAGCCAGAGAACTTGAAGGCGCGCGTAGAGGCCGCGCCCGAAGCGGTCAGAACGATGTTGGTCGAGAGCCGCCCGACTTCGCTGACCGTCGCGGTCGCGCCGCCGCCGCCGCCGGTCTGGCCCGTCACCGTGATGTTATAGCGGAAGACCATCACCTGCGTCGCCTGCGTGGCGCTGCCGGGCACGAGCGAAACCGTGCCGCTCAACGGCCCATACGCTACCGTGAAGCTGGTGTCGTTGAGCGCCCGCAGCCGGTTGTTGCGCGCCGTCACGTTGCAGAGGCTGACAGCGTTGTTCAACACGTCGCGGTAAAACTGGCGGCTCTGCCCGTCGGTCGAATCAGGGTCGGGCAACAGTTGCACGTCGGGGAACTGGCCGGTCTGAGCCGGCGGATTATTTCGGTAAGGCGTCTCGGTCGGCGGCGAGGCGGCCAGGTGGGTTTGCAATTGCGTCAGGCGGTCTTGAAAAGCTTTCGTCAGCGCCTTGCGGGCGATGTCTATGCCGGCATCGGCGACAAAAAACGCTTCTTCGCTCAAGCGCGAAGATTTGGTTGTCACTGCGTCGGAGGTCGCCGAAAAGACGACCGCCATGCCTAAGGCCAGCAGCATGGTCGTTGCCAGCAGAGCGGTGATCAAGGCCATGCCGCGCTCATTGTTTCTGTCGCGTTGTTGTAATGCTTTCATCACTCGCCTCTCTAAAAGTCCCAAGTCGCTTTTGTGTTATTGCTGAGATTCGTGTTGTTCAACAGGTTGAAATTGCGCGGCGACACCTGAAACTGCTGCACGGCCTTGCGGTAGTTCTTGCTTGAGGAGAGCAGGTCTGGAGTCTCGGCGACGATCTTGATCTGAACGGTGCGTATGTTGCGCCGTGTCGTCGGCGTGTCGGTCCAGGTGCCGGGGTCGGGCGGCGACAGGTTCGGCGTCGAAATCGTCAGGTACTGTATCTGAAGATCGAGAATGCCACGCGCCACCGCATACCAGTTTTGCAGATCCTGTGTGCGCTCCAACTCGTGCGTCGTCGTGTTGAGGCGGTAGGCGATGAGGCTGCCGAGGACGGCCACTTTGGCGGTGGTGTAAATCGGCGTCGCCGTATCGACCGGCGAGCCGAACGTCGAAGCTGGTGTCGTCACCGACCCCGCCGTTTGCGTGAGCACGACCTGTCCCGTGCCGTCGAGCGTGGCATTGGCCGACAGCGTGAACAGCCGCGCCTGACTGTCGTCATAAACGATGTACTGCCGCGCCTGATTGGCGTTGCTCTGATAGATATTCGTGACCGCGCCGTTCTGTCCGACATAACTGAAGGTCGAGCTGTTCAGCTTGACCTCGGACGGCTGCGTGCAATAGAGCTTGCCGGTCGCCGAGTCATAGCTGTTGACATCAGCATCCGGCGCAAACGGATCGCCGTTGATCATCAAGATCGAGTCGGGCGTGTTGCTGTTGCCATTGATGTAATAGATGGAAGCGAAGCTGCCGTTGATGCGCGGCAGGCCCATGCCGGCGGACTGCACGTCGCGGGTTATCAGGTCAACCGCCGTGCGAATGTTCTCGTTCATGTCGGTCGTGCCGGTCTCGCTTAGAAAGACCTGCTGGTGGCGGTTGACCAGCGCAAAGATCGTCCCCATCAAGCCGACGGTCAGCATCGCGCCGATGGTCAGCTCAAGCAGCGAGAAGCCGCGTTGATTCGCCTGTTTCATCATTGGGTCATCTCCTCAAAAGCCGCGCGCCGTTGTCAGCGTCACTTGCTCGGCAGTGCGCCCGACGCTCGGCTGGCGCGCGACCACGCGCACGCTGATGAAGAAAGTAGTCGTCAATTGCGGGTCGTTCTCGACCTTCCAGTAGCGGTCGTAGATGGGCGTTGCGCCTTGCGGGATGACATTGGTGACGACGCCGGTCTCAGGGTTGACGTAGACCGTGTCGTTATAATTCGTCACCGCCGGGTCGCCGGTCAGGTTGAGGCCGCCGCCGACCGCCAGCCGCGCGTCGTTCTGCTCGATAGAGGTCAGCTCTTCGATCTTCTGCCGCGCCAGCGAGGTCGCCGTCGTGTACTGTTTGACCATGCGGTTCTGGGCGATGCCGAGCGTGAACAGCCCGGCCAGAAAGGCGAGGCTGACCATCGTGATAACCGAAGCGATAGCCACTTCGAGGATGGTAAAACCTGCTTCATTGCTTTCGTGACGTTGCATTGATTCTTCCCTGTCCCAGTTTGTCAGGCGCTTGATCTTTAATTGCCGGTCGTGCCCGTGCGCGTGTTGAGCCACTGCGAACCGCTCCACGACCAAGTGCGAATGCCGCCGACGCTGTTAAGCGTCACCGCTGCGTAGCTGGTGGTATAACTGCCAACATAGAGGGCGTGGATGGCTCCGGCGTTCACCGCCGGAAAGCCGCGCGAGTTAAAATCCTGTTCGTAGATGCCCGTGCTGCCGGTCTTCGCCGCAAACGACACACTGCTAGAGGTCGGCGCGCCGGTCATCGGCGCAGGCAGCGTGCTCCCCGAAGGCATCGTCGGCAGCACGAAACGGACGCCCTGCGGCAGCGGGATGTACTGCACATCGGTTTCCGTGCCGCTGGCATCGCGGATAACCAGCCCTGCGCGATTGTTCACCGTATCGACGCGCACGGTGACGTTGCGGTTCTGGCTGACGGCTTCGACCTTGGCGCGCTGGATCAGGTCGGCGATCTGGCGCGTCGCCATGCCGATGCGATACTGGCGCATAGCGTTGATGATCTTCGGCGTCGAGAAGGCGGCGATCAGGATTACAATGGAGACTGCAACCGTCGCTTCGATCATCGTGAAGCCATGTTCGGATCGTTTGCTGCGGATGGTCACGTTGTTCTCCTTCGTTAGAAACTTGCGGGGGCAGCCAGCCACGACTAGCTGTGTAATCACTGGCTCATCATCGCAACCGTGAGGCCATCTGTAACGCTCGTCACGAATGATAGAATTGCGCGCCTGGCTTCCCCGTTGCGGTTAGAAAAGCAGCGAAGGGAGCGCCGCGCCGAAGTCATACTGACCGAACGGTCGCGCCATTGTGCCCGATTGTCTCACGGGCTATTACGTCCCGAACGCAGCCGTGCGGCGGAAGGATTCACTTTATGGAAGGGGTGACGGAAAACAGGAATGAAACAGAGAGTCGGCTGAGAGGATATGAAGTGGGCAAGCCACGCGCTTACGGCTACGGCGGCGCAGGCCGTCTCGCCGCCTGCGCCGATTATCTGGCCGCGCCGTCAAGTCGCTGACAGCCTTCAATGAAAAATGTCTTTGCAGTCGCCGCCGGCGATGCGGTCCTGTATGCAGCGCAGCATCTGGTCTTCGAGTTCGCCGCGCGAGGTGAGTTGAACCCACTCCTGGCCAGCCGCGCCATCGGTCAGTCCTTCAAAGCGGGCATAAGCGCCGACCTGCGCCGTGCGCGGCGTCGCCGGCGTCACTTGAAAGCGCAGCACGTAACGGCCCTTGCTCCAGTTGCGCGGGTCGCGGTCGGGCATCTCCGAAAAATGCTGCAACTGGCTGCGCGCCGGAATGCCTTTCGTGAAGATGAGCGGCTTGCTGACCAGCGTGCATTCGCCGGTCGTGGCATTGCAGTCTTCCTTGTCGAGCGGAATCTCGCGGGTTTCAAGCATCTGCTTGATGAGCGTAACGGCTTCGTCACGCGCCGCGTTCATCATCGCAGGATTCGGCAGCGGCTTGGCCGTCTTTGGCCGGTTGAATTGAATCTGCGCGGCGCACCCGATTGAGAGCAAGAGGCAAACGAGAACGGCCCGCAAAAACATTGTCAGGCGCAGCGCGGATGATGGCTTGAACATGCGTATTATCCTTTGACCAATAATGAATGAACGATAGCAGCGGCCTTTGCTTTCTTCAAGCGAACGCGCTGCCCACCTATGGAACAAGCGGGAGCCGCTTTCTTGCGCGGCATTGCCGATTGCGCGGCAGCGGGCGATTAGATTACTCTTTCTCTTGCCCGAAAGGATCACACGAACGGAACCACTCAAGATGCGAATCAAGGTTCAAGGCTTATTCTGCGTAATGGTCATTACGTTTATGATCGCCGCCGCGTCGCGCGCCCAGCAGCCTTCAGCGCCGCGCGCCGTCGTGCCGTTGACGACCTACGCTTTTGGCGACATCTATAAAGGCGAGACGATCAGCCAGATCTTCGTTATCCGCAATGACGGCGACGCCGACCTGATCATCAAGGACTTCGCCGGCGCGTGCGGCTGCGAAGTCCTCAACGTTGACAAGCTGATTGCGCCCGGCAAGGAAGGCCGCGCGCGCATCGAGATCAGCACGGCATCACAGCCCGGCGGCGAGTTGTTCAAGCTGGCGACCTTGCACACCAACGACCCGTCGCGCCCCGCCATCACGCTGACGCTGACGGCCAACGTGATGACCAGCGGCAACGGCGGCCCGGTCAATGGCGTCGAGTTGCGCGCCGGCCAGTACGTCGGCCCGGTCTTCGTCGGCCCCGGCTTAGTGCACGGCTTTCTGGTTGCGCCGGGCAAGACGCGCCGCGATGAGTTCATCATTACGGTCGAGCGCGGGCCGCTCAATATTCAACGCATCGAAGGCGATTTGAAGAAGATCAGCGCGCGGCTGGAAACGGTCGAGCCGGGCAAGCAATATAAAGTCGTCTTCGAGAACCTGCCAGCCAACGCGCCCGGAATAATTGAAGAGAATATGAGCCTGATCACCGACAGCCCGGCGCTGCCGAGCCTGCCCTTGAGCGTGCGAATCAAAGTCAGCCCGCAAAGATAATAGAAAAGAAAACACCGAGACGCGGAGACACGGAGGAAGCACAGAGAATGCTCCGTGTCTCCGCGTCTCGGTGTTTAACAATCGGCTGATGGATCAGCGCGTCACGCGGACGAGCATCTCGGTGCCGCGTTCGAGCTTCAGTTCTTTGCTGCCCTGCACGGCAAGCGAGCCAGCGCCCGCCGCTCCGCCAACGATCAAGCCGATGGCCGCGCCCTTGCCGCCGCCGGCGATGCCGCCGATTATCGCGCCCGCCGCCGCGCCGATGCCGCCGCGCTTAATGGCCTGCTTGCCGCGACTGCCGGACTGCACGCGGCCTTCTTCATCGACCCGGCTCGACTCCGAATCGGCATCATAAATTCGCACGACCTGACCGTGTATCGCGCCGCTGCGCCCTTCGCGCGGCTCGAATGAATCGAAGGCGAGATTCATCGTCGTGCGGCCCTGCACCGTGCCCGACTTGCGGATGGCGCTGACGTGGCCGCGCACGGTCGCTTCTTCATAACGTGATGGATTGACGACCGTCGCCGTGAAGCGGTCGCCGACGCGCGAGTCCTTGCTTGATAAATCATCATTGAGTCGCACGCGCAGGTTGGTGCCGAGAGGAACCACAGCCGCTGGTCGTGCTGTTCGCGTCGCGCGTGGCGCGCGCCGCCGCGCGGTGGGCCGTCGAGGCGCGGGCGATTGCTTCGGCATCGCAAGCTGCGCCGTCGCGCCAGTCGCGCCGATTGTGAATGACGGCAGGCTGGCCATCAGTATAGCCGCCGCCAGTGAAAGTAATGTCAATCGCAGTGAAACTCTCTTCATCGTTCTCCCCCTTCATTGTTGGCTTTGTGTGAACTGCTGATAGAAGGCAATGAATCCGAATTGCAACGCTCCATCTCAATTCTAGACGACGAAGGATATGGGTGGCAAAAGGCAGTGGCGGCTGGCTATAATCGGATGCCGCTCGATCTCCACACAGGTCGAGCGGCAATGGCTTCTCATGCACGGATCAACTTCTCGAAAACTCGCCTTGACGCTGCTGGCCTTTGCCGGCTTGATGATGGCTCATTCGATGCTGCGCTCGTCCGCTCACGCTGACATTATCACCACGCGACGAAGCGACAAAGCGCCCTCGCACAACGCCAACATCATACGCCTGCGGCGCGGCGGAATTGACACGCAGGCGCGGCGCGACCTCGACACGTCGGCGCAAGAGCAAACGAATCAGGACAGTGACTACAAGATCGCCAGCCGCGCCGAGTCCAGCGAATTGCGACTGGTGCAGATGGCCGGCCCCATCAAGCGCGAGTGGTTCGACCGACTGGAAGCCGCCGGCGCGGAGATCATCTCTTATGTGCCGAACTACGCTTATTTGATTCGCGGCACGCCCGCCGCGCTGCGGCGCGTTGCGTTGCTCGACGCAGGCGAAGTGGCCGACGACGCGCGCCCGCTGCGCTGGATGGGGCGGCTCGATGCTGTGCAGAAGCTCGATCCAATCTTCAGCGACGAGATGCTTACGGACTCAAGCCGCACGAGCGTTGATGTCGAAATCGAATTGATTGAGGATCCGGCGGTTGAACAAACAATCACGCAGATCGTCGCCCGCGCAAGCGGTGTCATCCGCGCGCCGCGCCGCTTTCTCAAGTTCGTTGTGCTGACGGTCAATCTTCCTGTCAATCAGTTGCTCGATGTCAGCGAATCGAGTCACGTCCTCTTCATCAATCGTGCGCGACCGTTTACGACGCAGGACGAGCGCGGCGCGCAGATCATCGCCGCCAACCTGACGGCGGACGGCACACAGCCCGCCGGGCCGGGCTATAAAGCGTGGCTCGCGGCAAAGGGGTTGAACACGACGCCCGATTACGTGGTTGATGTCAGCGACACCGGCCTTGATCGCGGCACAACCGGCGACTTTTCAGTTCATCCTGATTTCCTGGACAGCGACGGCCACAGCCGCGTCGTTTATAACCGAAATTACGCAGACGATGGACAGGTCGATGACCGCAGAGGTCACGGCACGCTGGTCGCGTCGCTGGCGGCGGGACTGGGTGCGAGTGACCGCGTAGACAGCAATGGCTATATGCTCGGTATGGGCGTTGATCCGATGGCGCGCGTCGGCGCGTCGCGCATCTTCAACGTGTCGGGCGGCATCTATTCGCGGCTGAGCTTTACGAATGTCGCTTCGACGGCTTATGGCAATGGCGCGCGCATCTCGAATAACAGTTGGGGCAACGGCGCGAACGTCTACGATGCAACGGCGCAGGAATACGACGCGCTGACGCGTGACGCGCAGCCACAGACGGCGGGCAATCAGGAGATGCTCTTTGTCTTTGCGGCGGGCAATCAAGGCGCGGGCGGCCACATCGGTTCGCCGGGCACGGCTAAGAACGTGATCGCCGTCGCCGCGAGCGAAAACTACCGCCCTGAAGGAACCGATTCGTGCAACCTCGACGGCCAGGGCAACATAGGCCCAAGCGGCGCGAACAGCGCGCTCGACATCTTGCGTTATTCGTCGGGCGGGCCGACCGCTGATGGGCGCACGAAGCCTGATATCAGCGCGCCCGGCACACACACATATGGCGCGGCGTCGCGCTCGCCGATGTTCAACGCGCTCGGCCTCTGTCCGGGCGTGCCGATCTATCAACCGCCCGGCCAGGATTATTACACGTGGTCGTCGGGCACGAGTATGGCGACGCCGCACGTCGCTGGCGCGGCGTCGCTGGCGCGGCGTTTCTTCACCGCGAAGAACCTGCTCGGCGATGGCCGTGCGCCGTCGCCGGCGATGGCGAAAGCTTTTCTGATTAACGCGGCGACCTATATGACGGGCGAGAACGCCGGCGACAATCTGCCTTCAACGCGGCAGGGCTACGGCCTGTTGAATCTATCGCGGGCGATGGACGCGACCGCGCGTAAGCTCATCGACCAGAGCGTGCGCTTCACCGAAAGCGGCCAGAGCTATGAAATCAATGGCTCGCTCGCGGATCGCTCACAGCCGTTGCGCGTGACGCTCTGCTGGACAGATGCAATAGGTTCATTGATTGGCCCGGCGCTGGTCAACGACCTCGATCTCGAAGTCCGCATCGGCGATGCGGTGGTCTTTCGCGGCAATCACTTTGAAGGCGGGCTAACCATCGAAGGCGGCGACGCCGACCGATTGAACAACGTCGAATCGATCATCATTCCGGCGAGCGCAATTCCCGAAAGCTTCGCGGGCAATTTTAAGATCGTCGTGCGTGCGGCCAACATCGCCGGCGATGGCGTGCCGGGGAACGACAGCACGCTCGATCAAGACTTCGCGCTGGTCGTGGCTAACATCGCCGCGCCGTTAGAGCCGCCGCCGGTCAAGCCGGTTCCGATTATCAGCAACGTCACCTACCTGAAAAAGACGATCACCATCGCCGGGCGCGACTTCACAGCGGCGGCCCGCGTCGAGATCAACGGCAAGGTGATAGGCCAGCCGTTCGAGTTCGACGCGGCGAAGAATGCATTCAGCCTGAGGATGAAAGCGAAGAAGCTGAACCTGAATGGCGGGATGGATAACCAGATCGTGCTGATCGAAAACAGCGAACGCTCGCAGTCCTTCACCTTCCATCTGGATTGACCACAACGAGCGCTGCCACCTTCACTGTTTAGATTCGAGATCAACAACGCGCTGATCAAGGTCGGTAACGCGTCGGTTTGTCTGCACAACGAGCCGTCCAACATCTTCAGCCAGCTTGCGTGTGACTTCATTAGCAATGATTAGATTATTGATCGCCTCGCGTATTTCTGCGCGGTCGGTCTCGCCTTGTGCTTCGAGCCGTGAGACATTGTCAGTCAACTCAATGACCTTGCCGGTGAGCAGTTGCATATCGTTTGCGGTCTGCGCTTGCGTCCGGCGTATCTCCTGCATCTCGTCAACGCTCCGGATGTGAGACTCCGACAATTGCCCCACAACTTCACGCACGCGATCAAGGGCCTCATTGAAATGTGTATTTTGCGCGAGCAAACTCTCAATCGCACGTTCCATTTGTTCTTCCGTCATGCGTCCCGCCTTTCACGGCTGAAGCCGGATGTTGTAGTAGCGAATCTTACTGTTGAGCGTCGTCGTGTTCATGCCGAGCAGTTTAGCCGCGCGCGATTGATGGCCGCCGGTGATCTCAAGCGCGCGACGGATGAGCTCGACTTGAAAGCGATTCACTTCGTCATAAAACGAGATGCCGCGCGACAGATCAATCTGTGTCGCCAGCCGCTGACCGCCGGTCTGCGCCGCGCTGCGTTGCGGGTTGAGTATCTCTTCGCGCAAATCTTCGCGGCGCAGTTCGCTGCCGCGCGCGATGATGACGGCGCGCTCGATGACGTTCTCAAGCTCGCGCACGTTGCCGGGCCAGGTGTGGGCTTCGAGCGCCGACAGCACATCGGGACTGATCTGGTCGCTCAACTGGCGGGCATTCTCGGCGATGTACTTGCGGATGAAGTGTTGAGCGAGCGGCAATATGTCTTCGCGGCGCTCCCTGAGCGGCGGCAGGTTGATCGAGATCACATTCAAGCGATAGAAGAGGTCTTCGCGGAACGTGCCTTCGTCAACCGCTTGCCGCAAGTCTACGTTGGTGGCCGCGATGATACGCACGTCCACCTGCCGGCGTGTCGTGTCACCGAGCGGCGTGAAATCTCTCTCTTGAATGACGCGCAGCAGCTTGGCCTGCGTCTCAACTGAAATCGTGCCAATCTCATCGAGAAAGATCGAGCCGCCATCAGCCACTTCAAAGTAGCCTTTCTTGGCGGCGACCGCGCCGGTGAACGCGCCGCGCAGGTGGCCGAAGAGTTCCGATTCTAACAACTCGCTGGGCAGGTTCGCCGAGTTGACCGTGACGAAAGGCTTATCGGCGCGCTGGCTCATATTATGAATGGCGCGAGCGATCAATTCCTTGCCGGTCCCGGATTCGCCCGTCACCAGCACAGTCGTACGCGCCGGCGCGACCTGCTCGACGAAGGCGAGAATCTCAAGCATCTTCTCGCTGCGGGCGACGATCTCGCGCTGCTCTGTGCTGTGGCGAAGCGCCTGTTTCAGCGTGCGGCGCTCTTCGTCTTTGCGGCGGCGGCGCAATCCGCCGGCGACGAGTCGAAGAATCTCGCGGTTATCGAACGGCTTCGGGATGACGGTGAACGCGCCGCGCTGCATCGCTGCGATAGCGGTGTCAAACGTGGCGTAGGCCGTGATCATTGCGATGACGACTTCGGAATCGAGCTTGAGGAGTTCTTCGAGCGTGCGCAGGCCGCCGATGCCGGGCATCGAAACGTCGAGCAAGACCAGATCGACGGCACGCTGTTGAAACTTATCGAGTCCCTCTTCGCCATTGCGGGCGAGTTCGACTTCGTAGCCTTCGGCAGTCAGCAGACTTTCAAGAACGTCGCGGATGACCTCTTCATCATCGACGACGAGAATACTTCCTTTTTTTGCCATAGAAGAAAATGTTACCAACTGGCGGCCCGCGTCTGCCAGTGAATCATATCGGTGATAGGCGCAGAGAGGAGCTTAATCGCTGGCGGCCTGCATCTGGCGCGACTTGCACTAAGTGATGGCGGCCATGTCGGTTTCGTTTAGTTAAGGCCGAGTTGTCTGCGAATCAACACACAAAGGCTATCTCTGATTTCATTGTGTCATGGCACCGGCGCGGTTCGGCCATTCTTGGGATTCGCATAGATGTCGTGATTGCCGCCGTGCCGCTTCAAATAACAACCGGCATCCTCAAGCTCGCGAATCAACTCGCGCCGCTTCACACTTCGACTCCGATCTCTTTAGTTTGGACGTTAGCGACCGGCAGCACATCATCGCTCTCCATCATCAAGTGATAGGCTTCCCGGATGTTTGTCTCTAATTCTTCGAGCGTCTCACCCTGACTAAACACACCGGGCACTTCTTTGAGCCTGCCAACATACCAGCCCTCATCCAGCCAGTATTCGAGCGTGAACTGTCGTACCATAAGCGGCACCTCGATGGTTTGAATTTACGGCTGATGCGATTATAGCCGAAATTAATCGCTGGCGGCCTGCATCTGGCGCGAGAAGGCGGTGGGGAGTTTGATGGTGAAGTGCGCGCCCTCGTTCGGGCGGCTCTCGACGAAGATGCGCCCGCCGTGCTCTTGAATGATGCCGTACGACAGCGCGAGGCCGAGGCCGGTTCCCTGCCCGACCTCTTTGGTGGTGAAGAACGGGTCATAGATGCGCGCGATGTGTTCGGGCGCAATGCCGAGGCCGGTGTCGCGGAAGTCTACTACGAGTGACGTGTCTACCGCGCGCGTCGTGATCGTCAGCCGCCCGCCCGCCGGCATTGCGTCGCGCGCGTTCAGCGCCAGGTTCATAAAGACCTGTTGCAGCTTAGACGCGTTGCCATAACCCGCCGGCAACTCTTCGCCATAATGGCGCACGATCTCAAGCTTGCTGCTGCGCAACTGCGGTTCAAGCAACTGCAAAGTGTCATCGAGGACGTGATTAATGTCCACCTCGCGGAACTGCGTGTCGCCGGTGCGCGAGAAGTTGAGCAGGTTGTTGACGATGCCTGAAGCGCGCAGAGTCTGCGTGTGAATCTTTTCGAGCAGCTTGCGCTTGGGGTCGGCTTCGGTGATCTGCTGCAAGAGCATCTGCGTGTAAGACGAGATGCCCGCGAGCGGCGTGTTGACTTCGTGGGCGACGCCTGCGGCAAGCAGGCCGATGCTCGACAGCTTTTCGCGCTGCACGAGTTGCTCTTCGAGCTGTGCGCGCTCGGTGACGTTTTCAAGGACGATGAGCGCGCCGGTGACGACGCCGTGCGCGGCCTCGAACGGCGCAATCGAAATGTTCAAGGTCAGCGGGCGACCGTCTTCGGTCGCGGTGTTGTACTTATAGATGTGGCGCGTCTCGCGTATCGTCCAGCCCTCATCGCCGATGGCCGCCTGGATCGTTTCAATCAAGTCGCGGTCAAGCGCATCAATGACCGAGCGGCGCACGGCGCGTTCGCGCGAAATGCCGGTGATCTCTTCGAGCGCGCTGTTCCAGGTTGTCACACGCCCGTCGAAGTCTACGGCGAGGATACCGACGTTGACGCTCTCAATGATGTTTTCGGAAAACTCTTTGAGCCGCGCCAGCTCTTCGGCCTTCTCCATCTCGGAGCGGTAGAGCAGCGCGTTATCAATCGCCACCGCGACGTAACCCGACAGCGCGCGCAATAGCTCGGTGTCTTCGCTCGTGAGCATCGCGCCGCTGGTCGTACGGCCTACGCCGATGATCGCCACCATACGGTCGCGGACGACGCACGGCACGTAATAAGTCAGCTCGTCGTGCGTGATCGCTTCGTCGGTCTCGCTGCCGCCATTGAGCAAGTCCGCCGACGTGATGAAGCCGCGCCCGATGGAATACATTCGCAGCGAGCGCTTGATGTCCACAGGCAGCGCAAGCTCCGTCTCAATGCCTGATGAGTGCGCCAGCTTAAATCCCGAAGCCGCCATCGGCTCTTCGATAAAGATGGCGACCTTGCGCACGCCCAGCATATCTGAGAGGCGACGGACTAATGAATCGAGCAACTGCGGCAGCGCGGTGGTCTGCGCCAGCGTCCGCCCGAAATCCTGCAAGCCCGTGCGCAGCGTGTAACGCTCGCCGTAGAACCAGCGGTCGGCCCATTCGCTCAGCTTATTCTTGATCGGCGCAAACAGCATAGCGACGACGAGCATGCCGGCGACGACGACGGCGCGCGTCTTCCAGGAATTCAGGTCTGCCGTCGCCCAGACGAACTTGACGAAATCGCCTACGGCCAACAGCACGGCCATATAGATCGCCGCTACCGCGAGCGTTGCCATCGCGTGGACGAAGCTGCGGCGCATAATCACATCAACGTCCATCAAGCGGTAGCGCACGATGGAATAGCCGAACGACAGCGGGATCAGGATCAGCGGCCCGTAAGCGAGCGTCTCCATCAGCGGCGTGATCGTGATCTGGCTGACGTAAGGGACGGCGTAGAGCGCGGCGAACGGCAGGCCGGCCAGCGCAATGCCCCAGACGATCCACTTGAGTTGCTGGCGCAACAGCGGACTGCCTGCGCGCACGAACGTCCGCACCATCAAGACGCCGCCGGCGATGAAATAGAGCGCCAGGTGAGCGACCGCGACGCTGTCGAGCAGGTCGCGCGCACGCAGCAGGCCGCCGCCCGCGAAGATGCCGAGGTGCAGGTCGAAGCTCGTGCCGATGGCGTGCCAGAGAATGTCAAACGCGACCAGCACGATGGCCGGCAGGTACAACAGCGCGACGATGGGTCGCGCTCGCGCTGACAGTTTGCCGCTAACGGGAAAATTGGCGCACAGGTGCAGGAAGACCGGCGCGAGCAGAGCCAGCGCCGCATTGTCGAGCAGGCTCACGACGCGGTCGAGTGAGGTGAATTCGAGCGTCGAACTGTAGAAGTAGACGATGAACGACAGCAGCGACCAGACGTAGAAATGATAAGTCAGTTCAGCGCGATTCTGCCGGAAGAGAACGAACAAGCCGATGCCGAGATAGACCAGACCGATGAAGGCGAGATAAAGGCCGCGCTCAAGGTATTGCGGCGCGGCGGCGACTTGAAAGTCTACGTCAAAGAGCGACGGCCCTTCCATCCGATAGATGCTTTGCAGGATAGGATCATTATGCTCGATGGCATAACGCGCGTCGTTGCCGACGCCCTGACGGTCGAGGTAACGCAGCAGCTCTTCGAGGCGCGTGATCTCGGCGTATTCAAGCGGGCGGCCCGACTCGCCGAGCGAGCGTTTGTTGACGAAGTAGACGGCGCGCAGCAGGTCGCCTTTCTTGACGCGCCAGGCGAGCGGCGAATCGGCGCTGATAGATTTAGCGCGCAAGCCGCTGGCGGTCTGTTCCCAGGTGATGCCGTCGGTAGGAACAGCGGTCGGGCCGAGCCGGTCGCGCAGGTTCAGAATGCCAATGACGACAAGAAGCGCCGTTATCGCCAGCACGGCGATCAGCTTTGTTCTTGCCATCCATTCCTTCATCGCTTCGGCCCCTTGCGCAATCAGAGCGAGCAGGCAGAGATCATCAGATAAAATTCCGCAACTGTTATTCCAGCAGTTACGACGATAAAAGTGCCCGAATATCAGGGCTTTTATGCTGCGGCTACGGCTTCGCCCGCCGTTGCGTCCATAATTTCGGAGCGCCGTCCAATTTTTCGGATGCGACTCGAATCAGTCCCCAGTTGTCAGATTCTAGTTTCCAGTTGCTGGCTGATAGAGCCTTCTCACCAACCAGGAACTAAGAACTGGCAACTAGAAACTTGCAACTCAATCCAGGGGCACGGGACGAATAAACGCCGCAGGCAAAACTGAAAGCCTATCGCCTGCGGGCGGGCAATCAAGGATGGGGGACGCGCAGACCCTCGCTTCACTCTACCATTCTCCTGCGTCTTGGCAGGAGATATTTTGTTATTAGAATCTCAAAGACAATCCGACGCGCACCAGGCGATGAAAGCGGCTGGCGACCAGTTCCTGGCGCTCATCGCTGACGACGCCCTGCTGGTCAAGCAGGTTACGCAAATCGACGATGGCCTGCCACTGACCGGGCAGGAATCCGAGGCTCGGCAAATCCTGCGTCAGCATTACGCTGATGTTCGGGTCGTAGGTCGCTAGCTGGCCCTGGAACGGGTCAATCGCAAAAACGGCTTGCGACGGCGCGACGCGCAGCACGGTCGAAATGCGCGTGCCGGTCCTGACGAAGTTCGCATCAACTTTCGCCGAGATGACCTGGAAGCGCGCGTTGCGGAACAGGTGCGCCGGCTCTGTGATGCCGCGCGCATCCATCTGCTGGCCTTCGCCGAACGCATAGCCGAGCGCCGCATCCACCACCTTATTCACATGGTGGTGATAGACGACGCGCATGCCGCGCTGGCGGCCCGACTGTTCGAGGGCGCGATATTCCGGCTGCGTCTGCGCATCATTCGGCACGGCCAACAAGCCGACGCCGTGCCCTGAAACGGTATCGAAGAACGCCATCATCTCGACCGAAGATTTATCGGAGAGAATCTGTTCAGCGCCGAATTGCAAGCGATAGCTGCGATCCATAATTGGCAGCGCGTCGCCGTTCATCGCGTTGACGGCGACAGGCTTCGACTCAGTGAATTCGATCTCGCCCGATTCGAGCTTGACGCGCGACTGCACGTCGTTGGACGTACCCGGAACGAGCGCCGCCGAAAGACGTGTGCGCCGCGTCGCGTCAACGGCAATTCCCAAGCGCGGCAGAATGCTGGTTCCCGAAGCGCCTTCGGAGAAGCGCGCGAACTCCAGGCCGTAGACGACCAGGACAGGCCCGGCGACTTGCCAGGTGTCAGTCGCCGACAGCGAGAACTGGCCGAGTCGCGGCACGCCGCCACGCCGCGAAAACGTGAAGCGCCCATAGCCCAGCGCTACCGCGAACCGATGGCGGTCGCCGACGTTCGCCGTCGTCAAGGCTTGCACTTTCTGCGGTGCGCCCGTGCCTGCGCCGGCCTGGCCGCTGACGACGAGGTTGGCATCTTTACCAATCTGCTCAGAGACGGCGAAGTTCGCGCCGACGAACGGCGCGGTCTGTGCGGTGTCGCTGGCGGTCGCTTGCGCGAAGGCGTTGACGACGCCGTGCATCTCTGGCGTGCGGTCGGTCAGCGCGACTGTCTCGTCGCCCTGTGCTTCAACCGGGTTCGGATTGTATTCGTCGTAATGGAAGACGACGTTGCGCGCGCCGCGCGCGGCGTACTTGGAGTCGGTGTTGAGGCTGGTCTGCTCGGCCAGCGTCGTCGTGCGACGCAGATAGATCGAATCGAAGACGGTGACTTGATTGGGCCGTACGTCGGTAGCGATCTCGACCGGCTTGAACCCATCGGCGGCGGCTTTAACGCGGTAGCGGCCCGGCATGATGTTGGCGGCGACGAACTTGCCTTCGTTATCGGTGCTGGCTTTGCGGATGACCTTCGCCGATTTAACATCTTCGGCCATAACCAGTACCGCCGCGCCGGACAGCGGATTGCCGTGTGGGTCGAGAATGAGACCGCGAATCGAACCTTTTGCCGCGCCCGCCTGCGCCGAAGCAGCCGTGCTCAGGACGACGCTAATGGCAACTATCGCCCACAGCCTTGATGCGTGTTTCATACGTCACCTCTTCTGGAGGAAGCAGAGGACTCACCAGTGGGAAACTTAATTCTATCACCCGACCTTACACTGTCAAGCACGCGCGCCGCCTTGAGCCACGCCGCCAATCGGCGAAACGCGCGACCGCGATGGCTGATCTCCGCCTTCTCTGATTCGCTCAACTCCGCAAACGTCTTGCCGAGCGGCTCATACAAAAAAACAGGATCATAACCAAAGCCGCCCGCGCCGCGCGCCGTACGCAAGATCACGCCGCGCGCCTCGTCCTCAAAGACCTGCTCGCCGCCGTCCCAGACCAGCGCCGCCGCGCAGACGAAACGCGCTGCGCGCTGCTCATCGCTCACATCATTCAATTCGCCGAGCAGCTTGGTGATGCGGTCGGCGTCCGACGCTTCAGGCCCTGCGTAACGCGCCGAGGCGACGCCGGGCCGACCGTTAAGCGCAAAGACTTCAAGCCCGGAATCGTCGGCAATCGTCGGCAGCCCTGTCTGCCTGTGATAATGCCGCGCTTTGAGCAACGCGTTCTCCATAAAGGTCGCGCCGGTTTCAATCTCTTCAGTCGAATCCGCCGCGTCGAGTCCGATCAACTCAATCTGTTGTTCGCCGAGTATGCTTTTCAATTCGCTGATCTTGCCGCGATTGGTGGTTGCCAGCAACAGCTTCATGGCTTGAGTATAGCACGACGGCAGACGCGCTCACTTCATGAACCACAGCGTATTGGATACTTGCACACCGATTATGGAGAAGTTGCGCGCGAAGCACGGACTTCATCGGCAGTTAAAATCAAAGTAATCCAAACTACGTTTAACCGCGCGGTTCATCGCTGACGCCTTGAGCACAAAGAAAAAATTTCCACCCAAATTATGTATTTTTTACACGTACCACTCGACTCAACACGCGTGACCGAGTCACCAAAAGTGAGCAATATCGCCATTTTCCCAGAGATCATCACCGGAATGAGTCCCGCCCGCCACGTGGCATCGTGATTGCTCAGGCTTAGGTGGGGCAAGAGATACGGGTGATGACAACATCACTTCCTGTTCTCGATTCTCGGTTACTGTGGTGAGGACAGTAACCGGACACAAGGCGATGCAGTCTTCCCACGCTGCATCGCCTATTTTTTTGCCTGCTTGCCTCTCGCCTTATCCTCCTCTTCTTGACACGCCGATTGCCGCGCTCGTATGGTGAGATCGTCTATACGTCGAGGGCTCAATGCTTGAACAGTACCGCCGCGATTATGCCGGGTTCAACGCTGCTGCGATGCGCGAGCATTACCTGTTCGGTTCCGGCCAGAAAGCGCGACTCGACTTAGCGCCGCTCTACGACCGCTACAACGATCTCTTCTCGCCCGACGCCATCAATCAACTCAAGCAACAGCTCGACGAGACTTCGGCGCATTTCGAGGCCGACCGTGCGTCACTCAGTCACCTGCTCCAGTTCGCCGTCGAGCAGTTCCTCGACGACGCCGCTAAAGAGTTGACCGAAGAGATTAATGATTATGAGGCGACGGCGACCGTTGAGATGGCGGGCCGCGCGATGACCTTTCAAGAAGTCGTCGTTGCCGTCGCCACCGAGCGCGACCGCGCCACGCGGCTGGCCTTGAACGGCAAGCGGCTCGCAATCATTGCCGCCGCCAACGACCTGCGCGCTGAACGGCTGGCCCGACAGCACAAGGCCGCCCGCTCGCTCGGTTACGAAAATTACACAACGTTATTCGAGCAGTTGCGCCGGCTCGATTACGACGAGGTGTGGCGCATGGCCGCGCCGCTGCTTGAGCGCACCGAACCGCTCTATGTCGCCCGACTTAACGAGACTCTGCGGCGCGATGTCGGCGTCAGCGTCGAAGAGGCCGAGCGTAGCGACTACCTGCACCTGATCCGATTGACGCGCTATGACGCGCGCTTTCCAGCCTCGCGCTTGATCGAGGTCTACCGCAAGACGATGGCCGGACTCGGCATCAACACCGATGCACAATCCAACATCGAGATTGATAGCGCCATTCGCCCGAATAAGAAGCCGCGCGCTTACTGCATTCCCATCCACGTGCCGGACGAGATCAAGCTGATGATTCGCCCGGCGGGCGGACAGGCCGATTACAAAGCGTTGCTGCACGAGGCCGGCCACTCGCAGCATTATGCCTGGACGGCGGCGAGCCTGCGCCCTGAGTTCAAGTACACGGGCGATTACGCGCTGACCGAATCCTACGCCTTTCTCTTCCATCACCTGTTGACCGACCGCGCCTGGGTGAGCGAGTTCCTCGGCTTCACTAACAGCCGCGAGTTCATCGAGTCGCTGATGCTCGTCGAGTTGATGATGGCGCGGCGCAGCATCGCTAAACTCGGCTACGAACGGCGGCTCCACGCCGGCGAAGACTTCGCGCGCGCCGCCGACGATTACGCCGAATCGCTCACCGAAGCGACGCGCTTTGCGACCTCGAAGACCGAATACCTTTCGGATACGGACGAGGCGTTTTATGTGGCGAACTACGTGCGCGCGTGGGCCTTCGCGTCGCAGTTGCGCGAACACATCAAATCGCGCTTCGGCGAGCGCTGGTGGGCGTCGCCGCGGGCCGGCAATTTCTTAAAAGAGATTTGGGAGACCGGCGACCGCTACAGCGCCGATGAGATGGCTTCACAGATCGGCATCGGCCCGCTGTCGTTCGATCTTGTCATTGATGAGTTCAACGAAGCCCTGAGATAGGATTCAGGATTCAGGAGTCAGGATTCAGTTCGGACATTGAAGCCGAAAGGCCACCGCTGAATCAGATGACTTGAGGCTCGCGCAGCCCTGAATCCTGAATCCCGAATCCTGAATCCTATGGAATCCGTAACCGTCAAGCTCAAAGAGCGCAGCTATGCCATACAGATCGAAGCCGGGCTGCTCGACCGCGCGGGCGAGTTGCTGCGCGATGCCGTCGGCGAGCGGGCGCGGCGCGCAGTCATCATCAGCAACCCGGCGGTTGATGAGCGTTATGGCGGGCGGCTGCGGCGCGGACTGGTGCGGGCGGGATTCAAGACGCTGAGTATTCGCATCGGCGACGGCGAGCGGTTCAAGACGCTCGCCACAGCGGAAAAGCTCTATACTTTTTTGATCGAGCAGCGCATCGAACGCGCGGACGTGATCGTCGCGCTCGGCGGCGGCGTGGTTGGCGATATTGCCGGGTTCGTGGCGGCGACTTATCAACGCGGCCTTCGCTTCGCACAAGTGCCGACGACTCTGCTGGCGCAAATAGACAGCTCCGTTGGCGGCAAGACCGGCGTCAATCATCCGCTCGGCAAGAACCTGATCGGCGCATTTCATCAGCCGTCGCTCGTCGTCATCGACCCGGCGACGCTCACTTCTCTTCCCGAACGCGAACTGCGCGCCGGCCTCTGCGAAGCCGTCAAGTACGGCGTCATCCGCGACCGCCGACTCTTCCACCGCATCGACCGCGACATCGAACGCCTCAAGCGGCTTGACCTGGACCCGCTCACACATCTCATCGCACGCTCGTGCCAGATCAAAGCCGACGTGGTGGCGCGCGACGAACGCGAAGGCGGGTTGCGCCGCATCCTCAACTTTGGCCACACGGTTGGCCACGCGCTCGAAGCGGTGACGCGCTACCGCCGCTTCCTGCACGGCGAGGCGGTCGGCCACGGTATGCGCGCGGCGGCTCGCATCGCCGAAGAGATGGCCATGCTGGCCGCAGACGAGCGCCGGGCGATTGACGCTGCCGTGTGGCGCGTCGGCCCGCTGCCATCGGCAAAAACTCTTGCGCTCGATGATATAATCTCGGCAATGGCACACGACAAGAAGGCAGAGGCCGGGCGACTGGCCTTTGTATTGCCAATTACGATTGGCCGCGTCGTGGTGCGAACGGACGTGCCCCTGCAAATCATTCGTTCAGCCCTCAGAGCAACGCTATTCGAGCAGCCGCTTGGATGAAGCGAAAGCCGACCGCTTTCGCGCACAGGAGAGCAACGCAATGAAACGCAGTGACAGACGCGCGGGCGAGCGCGGCGCGGTGACGATCAAGACCATCGTCGTGGTCTTCTTTCTGGCCAGCGCCGTTTTCCTGGTGATGAAGCTGGCTCCGGTTTACATCGAACAGCGCAAGATCATTTACGACGTGGAAGAACTGGCGCGCATCGCAACCGTGCGCAGCTACAAAGACGACCGCATCGCGCCGGAGATCGCCAAGATTCGCACGATCTATGAGCTGCCCGAAGGCAGCATCAATTTGCTCGAACGCATCGGGCCGGGCGTACAGATCACTATCACCTATACACGTTCAGTTGATCTGCTGGTCACGACCTACGACTGGAAGGTCGAGCACCGTATCGTCGGCAAAGAATTATAACCCGCTCCGCCTTCTTCAGCGTTGCCTTAACGCAAAGCGGCAGTAAAGACCAACGGCGCGACCTGAGCAGTCGCGCCGTTGCGTCATCGCGGTTGTTTGTCAAAGCCATTAGCCGTGAGCCAATCGTGTAATCCGCATTACGCCAGCCGCGCCGCCACGTCGCGCGCAAAGTAAGTCAGAATGATGTCCGCGCCGGCCCGCTTGATCGCCGTCAGCGTCTCCATCACGATGCGTTCTTCATCAATCCAGCCCAGCCGCGCGGCAGCCTTGATCATCGAGTATTCACCCGACACTTGATACGCCGCCAGCGGCAGATCGAAGCGCTCGCGCACGGCGCGAATCACGTCCAGGTAAGCCAGCGCCGGCTTGACCATCAACATATCCGCGCCCTGTTCAACATCAAGCGCCGCTTCGCGCAACGCTTCACGCACGTTGGCCGGGTCCATCTGGTAGCCGCGCCGGTCGCCGAACTGCGGCGCGGAGGCGGCGGCTTCGCGGAACGGGCCGTAAAAGCCCGACGCGTACTTCACCGCGTAAGACATAATCGGCAAGCCCTCGAACCCCGACTCGTCGAGCGCTGAGCGAATGGCGGCGACGAAGCCGTCCATCATATTCGACGGCGCGATGATGTCCGCGCCGGCTTCGGCCTGCGACACGGCGGTGCGCGCCAGCAGATCGAGCGTCGGGTCGTTGAGCACTTCGCCGTCGCGGATGACGCCGCAGTGGCCGTGATCGGTATACTCGCAAAGGCAGTTGTCGGCGATGACGAAGGCGTCTTTGACTTCGCGCTTGATGGCTCGTATGGCGCGCTGCGTGATGCCGTCTTCGGCATAAGCCTGCGTGCCTGTGGCGTCTTTTTGATCCGGCACGCCGAAGAGGATGACCGAGCGGACGCCGACGCGCACGGACGCTTCGACTTCTTTGACCAGCTCGTCAATCGAGAGATTGAAGCAGCCGGGCATGGAGCTGATTTCACGGCGCACGCCTTCGCCTTCGCAGACGAACAGCGGGTAGACGAAATCGTTCGGCGTCAGGTTGGTTTCGCGCACCAGCGCGCGTAGGGTGTCGCTGCGGCGCAAGCGGCGCGGACGTTGAATGAGATTCATGAACTAGACTCCTTGATCAGTATCGCAACCTGCTCAGGTCTCGTCGGGGAAGAAGAAAATCTTAGCGCACTGTTCCGAGCAGAACATCTGCGAGTAACGCCGCACGGCGCACTTATCGCAAATCATCTTGAAGCAGATGACGCACTTGTGCAGCCGAAGTACGTTTGACGCCTGATTGCATTTGGCGCAGGTTGTCATTCCAGCTAGACAGTATAGCAAACCGCGCCGCCGTTCGGAGAGGGAAATCAGGAGGCAGTGGCCAGTGGTGGTCGCGATTGAGAAAAGCTGCTGGTAGAGCAAGCCGCACCTGTCAAGGTAAGCTTTGAATGTGCAATACAAAGCCATCACCTGTCCCAGGTGCGACTCACTGGCTATTAAAAAGAATGGCAGAAGCAAGCAATTCAAGCAACGCTACCGCTGTAAGGCGTGCTTCCGCCAGTTCCTGACCGACTACACCTACCAGGGCTGTCGGACTGAGGTTCGCCAGTTGATCGTGCCCATGACGCTCAACGGCTCTGGCA
>JBJMGV010000022.1:0-11082 GCA_045807725.1 Blastocatellia bacterium
CAGCGACGCTTGAATCGGGTATTCAAGCGTCGCTGACGCGACGTCACAACCATTGCGACGGTCGGTGCAGGCACTAAAGTACCTGCCTAAATTCACCTGCCGCTACGCGGCATTCGGGACAGGTGCTTGAACGCCTCCTTTAATTCAATTGCCGTAACGCGGCATTCGGTGCAGGTGTTTCAACCAAGTGGGCGCAGTGGTGGGCGATACGTTGCAGGCAACTACGCGGCATTCGGGACAGGTGCTTCAACGCCTCCTTAAATTCAATTGCCGCTATGCGACGGTCGGTGCAGGCACTGAAGTACCTGCCTAAATTCAATTGCCGCTACGCGGCATTCGGTATAGGTGCTTGAACGCCTGCTTAAATTCAATTGCCGCTACGCGGCATTTCAGGCGTTGCTTCTCATCACGACTAATACTCATTCAACTATGCGACAAAGCGATTCACAGGATGCGCCGGATGCGGCGCGACGGACAGCGTTGATTGCCGGCGGCGGCGGGCTGCTAGGCCGGCATATGCTCAAACAACTGAGCGCGTCGGGCTGGCAAGCGCACGCCTTCACGCACGCTGAACTCGACATCACGGACGCCGATTCGGTGCGCCGCGCCGCTGAGCGTGTGCAGCCCGGTTTAATTCTCAACTGCGCCGCGACTGCCGACGTTGACCGTTGCGAACGCGAACCCGAATGGGCGTATGCGGTCAACGAGCACGGCGCGCGACACCTGGCCGAAGCGGCGCGCGACGCGGGAGCCGAAATCGTTCACGTCAGCACCGATTACGTGTTCGACGGCGCGAAGGGGGGCTTCTACACGCAGACGGACGAGCCTCGCCCGCTGAGCGTCTACGGCCAATCGAAGCTTGCCGGCGAACACGCCGCGAGCCGCGCGTGTGAGCAATGTTACATTGTCCGCACGTCGTGGCTGTTCGGCGTCGGCGGCAAGAACTTCGGCAGCCGTATCATCGAATACGCCCGCCGTCTGCCGCGACTCAAAGGCGTGATGGATCAGGTTTCGATTCCGACTTATGCGCCTGATCTTGCGCGGCGCATCGAAGAGATCGTTGCGCTGAAAACCTATGGCCTCTATCACGGCGTCAACAGCGGCCCGGCGACCTGGCTCGAATTCGCGCGGCTGGCCTTAGAGCTTGCCGGCATCGATGACGTAGAGATCGAGCCGGTGACGCGTGCGGCGCTCGATCAAGCTGCGCCGCGCCCGCAGAATTCCGCGATGCGCTGTCTGCTCTCCGAGCGAATTGGTCTTGCGCCGCTGCGCGACTGGCGCGAAGCGATTGTCGAGTTCGTGCGGGAACTTCAGGCGGCGGACGGCGTTTAACGCGGCGTGCGCTACGACTCATCCCACAAGAAAGGAAACGCCGATGCAAGACGCCTGGCCCGCCGACCTGCCTGTCGTGCAAGTACGCGTCGCGCGACCGACCGACCGACTCGATGAAGTCGTCCGTTTTTACCGCGACGGGCTTGGCCTCGAAGAGATTGGTTCGTTCGCTGGTCACGCGGGCTACGCGGGCGTGATGCTGGGCTTGCCTGGCGCGGCTTATCACCTGGAATTCACTGCGCACGACGAAGGCAGTCCGTGCCCTGCGCCGACGCGAGACAACCTGTTGGTCTTTTATATTCCCGACCGCGCGGCGATTGATCGCACAGTTGAGCGGCTGGCGGCGATGGGCTACACGGAAGTCGAACCGGAGAACCCTTACTGGCACTCGCAGGGCGTGACCATCGCCGACCCCGACGGCTGGCGCGTGGTCTTGATGAACACGGCAGGCATCACGCGGCGATGATGGGCAACTGATCGCCGCTGTCCTTTTCGCATCGGCCAACTAATCCATTATGCATCGTCAATCCAAGCTCACTTCTCTGCTCGTGCTATCGGTGTGTGTAGTGGCATCGCTCGCTGTCGCTGATGCAAAGGCGCAGACGCCGCAAATCCCCGACACCGACCGCGTGCGAATCAATGAAGCCTTTCGCCTCAACGACCAGTTGAGCGACGAGGTGTGGCCGGGATGGCGCAAGACGCCGTTCGCCGTGCTGTTGCTCACGAATGAATACGAATTCCTGCTCGGCCACCCGCAATTGCCCAAGGATTTCACTGCCGCCGGCGACGATGCGCTGCTGAAGACAAAAATCTATTACCGCAAGCGCACGTTCCCGCCCAACCTGCTGGCGACATTCTTCGTCGACGGCCTGCCGACCGTCGTCATCGGTCAAGCTGAAAACACCTATGTCAAAACCTCGACGCGCTGGGTGGTGACGTTGATGCACGAGCACTTTCATCAACTGCAATACTCGCAGAGTGATTATCAGGCGGGCACGAAAGCGATGAACCTGGCGCGCGGCGATAACGACGCGATGTGGATGCTCAACTACGCATTCCCTTACAAGTCCGAAGAAGTGAATAAGGCTTATGCGGCGATGTGCGAGCGGCTGGCCGCCGCGCTCGATGACAAGCAGACGACGCCGTTTGCCGGGCGCTTGTCGGCTTACCTCGAAGCGCGTCGGCATTTTCAGCAATCGGTCAGTGAGGATGATTACAAATATTTCGGCTTCCAGTTATGGCAGGAAGGGCTGGCGCGTTACACCGAATACCGCATCGCCGCGCTCGCCGCGTCGCGCTACGAGCCGACGCCGGCCTTTCGCGCGCTCAAAGACTTCACGCCTTACGGCGAAGTCGCGGCCCGGCTGCTCGCGGGCATCAAGGCTGAGATTGAAAAGCCGGCGCTTTCAGAACACGAGCGCGAGGTCGTCTACGGGTACGGCGCTGCCGAAGCGTTGTTATTAGACCGCGCCAACCGCGACTGGCAGCGCCGCTACTTCACGGAGAAGTTTCAAACCGCAAGCTACTTTCGTGATAAGTGAGGCAAGAAGAAGTCAGGAGTCAGAAGTCAGAAGTCAGAATGGAAAAGGAAGGCAGAGTCTAAAAATAGAATAGAAGCGGAGGCGACAGCCGACTTCCTCTTTCATTCTGACTTCTGACTCCTGACTTCTGACTTCTCTCTTCTGACTTCTGACTCCTGACTTCCTTCCTCTTGTCATTCCACGTTGCGGCCATAGATAGCCGCCATCTCTTTCAGGCGCGCGCTCGATTCGCTGGTGAGCGCGCCTTCCGTATAACGCCAGCCCCAGTTGCCCTGTTCGCTGGCGGGGATGTTCATACGCGCTTCCGAGCCGAGTCCGAGCACGTCCTGCAACTGGATGATACAGATGTCAGCGACCGATGCCATCGCCGCACGAATGAAGTTCCAGTTGATCTGCGCGCCGTCAGTGTTCAGATACTTGCGGCAATAGTCGCGCTCGCGCTCGATCTGCTCGGCGTTGAGCGTCGAGCCGCTGCCGGCCTCGGCGTTGTACCAGCCGACTACCGTGTCGTTGTCGTGCGTGCCGGTGTAGACCACCGTGTTCGGCACGTAGTTGTGCGGCAGGTGCGTGTTGTCGCTCGTGCCGCCAAAGGCGAATTGCAGCACGCGCATCCCCGGCAGTTCCAGCTCGTCGCGCAAGGCGTGCACGTCGGGCGTGATCGTGCCGAGGTCTTCGGCGATCACCGCGATGTCGCCAAGCGCATTACGCAAGGCCACGAATAATTCTCGGCCCGGCGCGTTGATCCATTCGCCGTGCTCGGCAGTCTCGTGTTCGGCGGGCACTTCCCAGCAGGCCGCAAAGCCTCTGAAATGATCGATGCGAATGATGTCAACCGTGCGCAGCATCGCGCGCATACGCTCGATCCACCACTGAAAGCCGTTCGCCTGCATCCGCGCCCAATCGTAAATCGGGTTGCCCCAGAGCTGGCCGGTCTTGCTGAAATAATCGGGCGGCACGCCTGCGACTAGGCGCGGCGAGCCGTCCTCGTTCAACTTGAATAAGTCGGGGTTGGCCCACACGTCCGCCGAATTGTGGGCGACGAAGATAGGCACGTCGCCGATGATCTTGATGCCTTTTTGATTAGCATAAGCCTTCAGCTCCAACCACTGTTTGAAGAAGAGATATTGAAAGAACTCGTGCGCCTCGATTGGCTCGCGGAGTTCTTCGCCGGCGGCGGCCAGTTCGCGCTCGTTGCGGCGCGCAAGCCCCGACTCCCACGTATTCCAGGCCGCGCCGTCGTGCCGGTCTTTCAGCGCGCTGAACAGCGTGAAGTCGTCGAGCCAGGCGGCGGCATAATGACGAAAGCCGTTGAGTTGCTCGATGATGTTGTGATTCTGCGTGCGCTTGAAATTTTTATAAGCTTTGTCGAGCAGCGTCTTTTTATAGTCAATCGCTTTGCCGTAATCCACGCGTTCGCCGGTGAACTCCGGCACGTCCTGCAAGTCTTCCGCCGACAGCAGGCCATCATTGACTAATCGTTCGGGGCTGACGAGGTTGAGGTTGCCGGCGAACGCCGAAAAGCTGGAATAGGGCGAGTCGCCGTAGCCGGTCGGGCCGAGCGGCATAATCTGCCAGAGGCGCTGGTTGCCGGCGGCGAGGTAATCAATGAATCGGTAGGCTTCCGGCCCCAGGTCGCCGACGCCGAAGCGGCCTGCCAGGCTGGTCGGGTGCAGCAGTATGCCGCTCGCTCTTTCAAATCGCATCGCTCCCTCCACTGATCCGCGTCACAGGTTCAATCCTAACACACGCGCAGGCCGCGTGAATCGGTTCCGCGCGAGATGGTATTTTCGTTGACATCGTCTGTCGTCCTCTCAATAATCCAGATGAAAGTCAGCCAGCATATGACTTGAACCCGCGTGACGCTTTACACGACATCGCCGTTTAGTGCACCCTATGGCTTACACGCTCTGACCGACCTGTGAGACGCTTGCGATCATTGATTACGAGGTCGCAAGACTGACCTGTTCACCTCTATTCTGAAAGGCACACCGATGCAGAAGATCAGCGCGCCCCGGCGGTTGCCGGTCGGCGCTGAAGTCTTGCCCGATGGGGGCGTCCACTTTCGCGTCTGGGCGCCGCGCCGCGCAAGCGTTCAGGTTATCATTGAAGGCGACGCGCAGCGCGGAGTGAGCCGTGAACAACAGATTGTCGCGCTCGAACGCGAAGCCGATGGTTATTACTCAGGCGTCGTTCAGGCCATCGGCGACGGCACGCTTTATCGCTTCAAGCTCGACGCGGATGACACCCTCTACCCTGATCCGGCCTCGCGCTTTCAACCCGAAGGCCCGCACGGCCCGTCGATGGTTGTTGACCCATCACGCTTCAACTGGACGGACGATGACTGGCGCGGCGTGAAGATCGAAGGGCAGGTTATCTACGAGATGCACGTTGGAACCTTCACGCCGGAAGGCACGTGGGAGAGCGCTGCCGACCAGCTCGAAGAACTGGCCCGCTTCGGCATCACCGTGCTTGAAGTCATGCCGGTCAGCGAATTTCCGGGCCGCTTCGGCTGGGGTTACGACGGCGTGGACTGGTACGCGCCGACGCGGCTCTACGGTACGCCTGATGATTTCCGCCGCTTCGTTGATCGCGCACATCGCGTCGGACTCGCGGTGATTCTCGATGTCGTCTACAACCACTTCGGGCCGGACGGCAATTACCTCAAGCAATTTTCGGAAGACTACTTCAGCGTCCGCCACACGACCGAATGGGGCGAGGCTATCAACTATGATGGGCCGAACGCCGGCCCCGTGCGCGAGTTCACCATTTGTAATGCAGGCTACTGGATGGATGAATACCACCTGGATGGCTTGCGGCTCGACGCAACGCAGAATGTCTACGATGATTCAGGCGATCACGTGCTGGCGGCGCTGACACGGCACGCGCGCGAAGCCGCCGCCGGACGTGACATCATCGTCGTCGCCGAAAACGAGCCGCAAGAAACCGACCTCGTGCGCCCGCCTGAACAGGGCGGCTACGGGATGGACGGGTTGTGGAACGACGACTTTCATCATAGCGCGATGGTCGCCTTGAGCGGGCATAACGAAGCCTACTATACAGACTATCTCGGCAAGGCGCAGGAATTCATATCGGCCATCAAATACGGCTACCTCTATCAAGGCCAGTGGTACAAATGGCAGAAGCAGCGGCGCGGCTCGCCCGGCCTTGACTTGAAGCCGGCGTCGTTCGTCACCTTCATTCAGAATCACGATCAGATCGCTAACACGGCGACGGGTGAGCGCGCGCACTGTCTGACGAGTCCGGGGCGCTACCGCGCGATGACGGCGCTCGTGCTGCTCGCGCCCGGCACGCCGATGCTGTTTATGGGACAGGAGTTCGCGGCCTCTGCGCCCTTCCTTTATTTTGCCGATCATCAGCCGGAGTTGGCCGAGCTGGTGTGCAATGGCCGCGCTGAATTCATCAAGCAGTTTCGCAGCTACGCCACACCCGAAGCGCAAGCCATACTCGATAATCCCTGTACGATTGAGACGTTTGAGAAATGTAAGCTAGACCTCACAGAGCGCGAGCGGCACGCGAAGGTTTACCAGATGCACGAAGACCTGCTGAAGCTGCGGCGCAACGACCCGTGCTTCAGCGCGCAACTGCCGCGCGGCGTTGACGGCGCGGTGTTCGGCGACGAAGCCTTCGTGCTGCGCTACTTCGGCCAGGACGAAGACCGTTTGTTGATCGTCAACTTCGGCAGCGACCTTCACCTGAATCCCGCGCCGGAGCCGCTGCTCGCGCCGCCCGCAGGTAAGCGATGGATCACGCTGTGGTCGAGCGAAGACCCGCGTTATGGCGGCAGTGGCATGCCGCCGCTCGACACCGCTAAAGATAATTGGCGCGTGCCCGGCCACGCGGCGGTGGCGCTCGCGCCGGTCCCCGACACCGAATCCACCGAGAAGCGTTACGTTATCGGCGACACGGCATCGCTCAGAATTCTGAAAGAATGGAGACAGAAAGAGGACGAATCAAATGAGCAGGGGGAGAAGGCATGAACGAACCGACCCGCATCATCAAGTGGCCCGCCCGCCATACGGATTCCGACGACTTCAACCCGACACGCGAGTGGCTGGTGACGAACGGGCTGGGCGGCTACGCGTCGGGCACGGTGTCGGGCGCGCTGACGCGGCGCTTTCACGGCATCCTGATCGCCGCGCTGCCCTCGCCGCACGGACGCACGATGATGCTCAATGATGTGATCGAGCGCGTCGTCTTGCCCGATCAGAACGAAGTCACACTGGGCGCGCAGGAGCGCGCCGATACAGGGATGCAGATGAACGCCACGCTGCACCTTGCGGAGTTCAGAATGGAATGGGGGCTGCCGGTGTGGCGTTATGAGATCGACGGCACGGTCATCGAAAAGCGAGTGATGCTGCCCCACGGACAGAACACCACACTTGTGACTTACACCGTGATCGAGAGCGAAGGGCGCGTCTGCCTTCAGTTGCGCCCGGCGGTACAGATACGCCCGCACGAAGGCAAGCTCGGCGAAGCGTGGCACTACCCTTACGAGCTGAGCGTCACCGAAGACCGTTATGAGCTATCTTCGTCCGACCGGCATCTGCCGCCGCTGCGGCTGACCGTGCATCACACTCACGCGGCGTTCACCTTTGACCGTGAGTGGATGCGCGGCCTGGTTTATGAGATCGAACGCGCGCGTGGTTACGATTACAAAGGCGATCTCTGGAGTCCAGGCTACTTTCACGTCGAGTTGACGAGCGGCCAATCGGCAACCTTGATTGCTTCGACGGAAAGCTGGGAGATCATCGAGGCGCTTGATCCGCAGGAGGCCGCCGCGCTCGAACACGAGCGGCGACGGCGGCTGGTGGCGCGCGGCGACAACGACGCGGAGCTTGACGAGACGGCGGCGGAACTGGTGCTGGCGGCGGATCAGTTCATCATCACGCCCGCCGGTCGTGTGCAGGATCAGGCGCGGGCCCGCGCCGCCGGCGACGAAGTGCGCACGGTAATCGCCGGCTATCACTGGTTCACCGATTGGGGCCGCGACACGATGATCAGCCTCGAAGGCTTAACGCTGGCGACCAACCGCACGATACAGGCGCGCTACATCCTGCGCACCTTCGCGCACTACATCCGCGACGGCTTGATCCCGAATATGTTTCCCGAAGGCGGAACCGCCGGCCTCTATCACACGGCGGACGCGACGCTGTGGTTCTTCCACGCGATTGACCGCTACGTCGCGGCGACCGGCGACCGCGTGACGCTCTCGAACCTGCTGCCTAAACTGCTCGACATTGTCGAACACCACCTGCGCGGCACGCGCTTCAACATCCACGTTGATCCGAATGACGGCTTACTGTCGCAAGGCGCGGAAGGTTATCAACTGACCTGGATGGATGCGAAGGTGGACGGCTGGGTGGTGACGCCGCGACGCGGCAAGGCGGTGGAGATTAACGCGCTGTGGTACAACGCGCTGCGACTGCTCGAAGGCTGGCTTAATGATGCCGGACGCAGCGACGACGCGCGAGGCATCAGTGGGCACGCCGAGCGCGCCAGAGATTCGTTCAACAAGCGATTCTGGTATGAAGAGGGCGGCTACCTGTTCGACGTGATCGACGGCGAATCGGGCAGTAACAACGCGTGCCGCCCGAATCAAGTGCTTGCCATCTCGTTAACGCATCCGGTGCTCGACCCGTCGCGCTGGGCGGCGGTGATCGAGACAGCGAGGCAGCGGCTGCTCACGCCGGTTGGGTTGCGCTCGCTCGCGTCGAGTGAGAAAGATTACAAAGCGCGTTACGACGGCGATCTGCGCTCGCGTGATGCGGCTTATCATCAAGGCACGGTGTGGGCGTGGCTGATCGGCCCGTTCGTCGATGCGTGGCTGAAGCTGCACCCGGAAGACAAGGCCGGCGCGCGGCAGTTCCTGGAAGGATTGGTGCCGCACCTGAGCGAAGCCTGCATCGGCTCGGTCAGCGAAATCTTCGACGCCGAGTCGCCGTTCACGCCGCGCGGCTGTGTCGCTCAAGCCTGGAGCGTCGCCGAGATGCTGCGCTGCTGGCTGAAGACGAGATGAGTTGATCAACCGCAGAGGACGCAGAGGACGCAGAGGATTATATAAGTCTCCTCTGCGTCCTTTGCGTCCTCTGCGGTTAATTGGCTTGTGCCGTCTGCGATCAGTTATCGCTATGCAGGTCGTCTACCCAGCGGACTTCTTCGGGCGCTTCGACGGCGGGAATGTCGAGGTTGACGACGATGGGTTCCTGGCCGCTGCGCACCAGCACGCATTCGAGACTTTCCGACGCGCTCGCGTTGATCTCTTGATGCGGCACGTAAGGCGGCACGTAGATAAAATCGCCCGGCCCGGCTTCGGCGGTGAACTCCAAATGCTCGCCCCAGCGCATACGCGCGCGCCCACGCACGACGTAGATCACGCTTTCGACTTCGCCGTGATGATGCGCGCCGGTCTTGGCGTTCGGGTGAATCGTCACCGTGCCGGCCCAGAGCTTTGCCGCGCCGGCCCGCGCATAGGTGATGGCAGCGGCGCGATTCATCCCCGGCGTCTGCGGCGTGTTGGTATCAAGCTCGTTCGCACGAACCACGCGCACGCCGTCATACTTCCAGTCAGTGGTCGTTGGCTTATCGGTCATATCATCCTTAGGAAGTCAGAATGGCACCGCGCCCATTATTCAGGCCACTTGAACTCCAACCGCCGCGCCACGTCCAGCATCCATCGCGGCATGAAACCATTTCGCTGTTTTAGGAATTGATGCCAGCTATTCTTCCACTCACTCTCTGCCACCGTCGCTGGCTCAAACGCCGCGCACCATGCGGCTGCGCATAGCCAAGAAGGCTCGCCGCTGATCTTCTCTGCCTTCGATAGATTAGTCCAGTGTGAAAGCACCTGCCGAAAGGCCTCGTGGCGAGCGGCTCGGTCTGTCCTGGAGCAACCTTCTACGAAAGCTGAGAAAAGTAGCATAAGCGAGCGGCGATGTGGAGCGATGAACGTCATTAATTGGTTTGGATCAGGCTTATCGCTGCCGTCGCTTTTATCACATAACCAAGCCAAGAAATATACGAAGCAGATGTTGCTGAATAGGTCATCAGCAAAGCGGTCAGGGTTCTTCTGCGCCAGCCGCCTGCGAATCTCCAAAGCCTCGCGGTCATGCCCAAGCGCCTCTTCATATTGGCCTACATCGCTCAGATGTTTCGCGTAGTTGTTCAATGACATCGCATAGTCAGGCTCAAAGCGGTCGGGGTTCTTCTGCGCCAGCCGCTTATAAATCTCCAAAGCTTCCCGGTCGTATTCAAGCGCCTCTTCATTCTTGCCTACATCGCTCAAATGATTGGCATAGTTGTTCAATGACCTCGCATAGTCAGGCTCAAAGCGGTCGGGGTTTTTCTGCGCCAATC
Organism: Blastocatellia bacterium; assembly: GCA_045807725.1. Taxonomy (GTDB): domain Bacteria; phylum Acidobacteriota; class Blastocatellia; order UBA7656; family UBA7656; genus DATENM01. The sequence goes on from JBJMGV010000022.1 coordinate 10,248, forward strand.
GCTTGCAAATCTCCAAAGCCTCGCGGTCATGCCCAAGCGCCTCTTCATATTGGCCTACATCGCTCAGATGTTTCGCGTAGTTGTTCAATGACATCGCATAGTCAGGCTCAAAGCGGTCGGAATTCTTCTGTGCTAGCCGCTTGCGAACATCCAAAGCTGCATGGCTATACTCAAGTGCCTCGTCATCCTTGCCCATCTCGCCTAAATGTTTCGCATAGTTGCTCAACAATGTGGCATAGTTGGATTCAAAGAGATCGGGGTTCTTTTGTGCCAGCCGCTTGTAAATCCCCAAGGACTCGCTGGCGTACTCAATTGCCTCTTCATTTTTACCTACATCACTCAAACAAACGGCATAGACGCCCAACGATCTTGCGTAAGCAGACTCGAATCGCCTGAGGTCTTTAGGGGCTAGCGGGCGATAAAGTTCCAAGCCCTTCTGACTAACATCACAAGCCGGTTGATAATAACCGATGCGGCTTAGAGCGACCGCATAATCAGCCAACGCTTCCGCGTACTCAGCCATCCGATCTGGATTGCCGGGCTTCTTCTCGAATTTCTCGCGAGATTTCGTAGCCAGATACGGCTTTGTTGTATAAACCAAAATGGAAGCAATCTTCCACAACATTGAACTTAAAAACGATTCACACGGCATAACTGTCGGGCATTCCCAGATGCGTCATGGTGTTCAATGCCGCACACCTGACCAGCACCTGCGTCGCCTGCCCGGCAAATTGCCGCGCCCTGACGCGGTCGCCGAAGATCGTCTTGACTCGAAACATCTGCGTCTCGGCCAGACTCCGCCGATGATAGCCCACTTCTTGCTTCCACTGTTTGC
>JBJMGV010000023.1:0-41436 GCA_045807725.1 Blastocatellia bacterium
CTATAGAGCGTGTCTGAAAAGCCCTGAAGGGGCGCGATTCGACAGCCCAGGGCATCGCCCTGGGTGAGCGGCAGGGCAAACCGCCAAGCCCTGAAAGGGCGTAATAACCGATCACCTATTGCGCCCTTTCAGGGCTTGGCGAATGGTCGCTGGGTGTACCCAGCCCGTGGGGCTGGGCTATTGAATCCCGCCCTTTCAGGGCTTCTTAGGCATCGCCTCGGAGATTATTGGAAAATACCGGGCAATTGAATCCCGCCCCTTCAGGGCTTTCTTTGGCTTTTCAGACACCCTCTATAGATATAGCTGAAGGATATGACGAAGCTCCGTTAGGAGCGCAATGTTTATACTTACGCAGTTGATTGAGTCTTCAAGCTCCGTCAGGAGCGCGATGTCAACATCGCGCCCCTACGGGGCAATGGCATTAAGTTAAGAAAAACCCGTTTCGGAGAGCTTGAATGGGTTCAACCATTTGCATTGCCTCAACTTGGCGATTCCAGGTCGCTGAATCCTTAACTTAATGCCATTGCCCCTACGGGGCTTCGTCATCTCCATCAGCCATATCTATAAACATCGCGTCCCTACGGGACTCACTAATCGCTCGCAAACTGGGGCATTGGCCACTGCCTGTTGCTTTCGCCCTTGTCGATTCGCTAATCTTTACAAAGACAGATTGAGACTGGAAGGATGAATCATGGAAGAAGTGAATCGCAATGCAGCGTTCGGCAGGCCAACCACTCCGTTGAATGTACCGGCGGCTCGCCGTCCGCGCGGCAAGAGGTGGACAATCGTCGGGCTGACGCTGCTGGTCGCAGGGCTGGTCGTCATCGTCGGGCTTCTGCAAGCAAGGGCGCATCGCGGCGCGGGCAAGCCGCCAGAGCTTCCGCCCTCACTGGCTGCTATCTCTAACAACGCGCCGTCGCCTACCGAGTTATCGCGCTCGTTCCGCGAAGTCATCAAGTCGGTCAAAGACGCCGTCGTCTTCATCGACGTGGTCGAGACCGTCAATCAAGGCGACGCGCCCGAAGGCTTTTTCGGCCTGCCGCTGCCAAAAGGGCCGCAGCAGCGCGAAGGGGCCGGCTCAGGTTTTATCGCCACCGAAGACGGCTACATCCTGACGAACAATCACGTCATCCGTAACGCCAACACGATCAAGGTGACGCTGGCCGACCGCCGTGAATTCAAAGCTGAAGTCATCGGCAAGGACGCGGCCACAGACATTGCGGTCATTCATATCAATGCCAGCGGCCTGCCGGTCGCCCGCCTCGGCAACAGCGACGACGTGCAGCAAGGCGACTGGGTGCTCGCGCTTGGCAATCCGTTCGGATTGCAGCAGACCATCACCGCCGGCATCATCAGCGCCACGGGCCGCGAGCTTGGCGCGTCGCAGTATAACAAGTACATCCAAACCGACGCGCCCATCAACCCGGGTAATTCGGGCGGGCCGCTCGTCAATATGCAGGGCGAAGTCATCGGCATCAACACGCTCATCTACACCGGCGGACAATCGGTTTTCGGTCAGGGCGGCAACATCGGCATCGGCTTCGCCATTGCGTCGAACGCCGTGCGCGATGTGTTCAGCAAACTCGTGACATCGGGTAAGGTCAGCCGTGGCTATCTCGGCGTACTGGTCGGGCCGCTCACTGAAGCAGCGGCACATGCCGCCGGGCTTGAGCCGGAAAGCGCCGTCTTCGTCAGCGCCGTGCCCGATCCGAACAGCCCCGCGGGCAAGGCCGGCATTCGCGCCGGCGACATCATCACGGCTTTCAACGGCGAGAAGGTCCGCGCGCCGCGCGAGTTGACTGACAAGGTGGCGGCGACTCCCGTAGGAGCAAAAGCGCGAGTAGATTATATCCGCGATGGGCAGCCGCAGACGGCCACCGTTGAACTGACCGAACGACCGGAGGAGACCACGGCAAGGCAGGTCCAGCCGGATAACGATGGCGATGAGGATAATCCGGGTGGCCCGCAGCAGGGGCGGCTTGGTGTGCTCGCGCAGACGGTGACGCCTGAATTGGCAACGCAACTTAAGCTACAGAATCAATCGGGCGCTCTCGTCATTCAGGTTGCGCCGAACAGCCCTGCCGCCCGCGCCGGAATCCAGCACGGCGACGTGATTCATAAAGTAGATCGCACGGAGATTAAAAGCTCGGAAGAACTGGCCAAGGCCATCTCGGCGCTTCAAGCGGGCAAGTATCAAGTGATGATTGAGCGTAAAAGCCAGATCGCTTACGTAGATATCACACTGGAGTGAGAAAGTGATGAGTGATGAGCGGAGAGCGCGCTAACCTTCAATGCATCTTCTACTCATCACTCATTACTCCTATCATATCGCCAGGCCGCCATCGGCCTGAATCACCTGTCCCGTGATGTAGCGCGCATCATCAGACAACAGGAACGCGACGATCTTTGCTACCTCTTCGGCTGATCCGTAACGGCCAAGCGGAATCTGTTCCATCATCTTCTGTTTGTACCCCTCGGCCAACGCGCCGGTCATATCGGTTTCAATCAACCCAAGCGCCAGCGCGTTCACCGTCACGCTTCGCTTGGCCACCTCTTTGGCTAATGCTTTGGTGAAGCCGATCAATCCCGCCTTTGACGCCGAATAGTTGGTCTGCCCAGCCATCCCGACGACTCCGCTGATCGAAGAGATATTCAGGATTGAGCCGCGCCGTTGCCGCACCATTATCGACACCGCCGGCTTGGTGACGTTAAAGACGCCTTTGAGGTTGGTGTCGATCACCGCGTCCCAATCATCCTCGCTCATCATCATAATCAGCTTGTCGCGCGTGATGCCGGCATTGTTGACCAGATAATCGACCGCGCCGAACTCGGCCTTGACCGCTTTGACCATCTCTTCTGCGGCCTTCGCATCGGCGGCGTCGGCTTGGAAGGCGCGGGCGCGTCCGCCGGCGGCGACGACCTCGCCAACAAGTTGGTCGGCCATCTCTTGATTGCGCGAATAGCTGAAAGCGACCGCCGCGCCGCGCGCCGCCAACTCTTTAACAATCGCCCGCCCGATGCCACGCGAGCCGCCAGTCACGATTGCCACCCTGCCTTCAAATTCTGCCATAGTCTCCTCATCTTGAAAGTGGTTAGTGGTCAATGGCCAGTTGCTAGTTGTCAGTTATTGGCTAGTCCCGTAGGGACAACCTGTTTATAGTTATGGTTAAGGAAAAGACGAAGCCCCGTAGGGGCGCAATGTTGACATCCCGCTCCTGACGGAGCTTGAGAATCTAAGCGTCTCGTTGATTATAAACATTGCGCTCCTGACGGAGCTTGCTTGATCTATTGCTTCGTTATCTATAAACATCGCGTTCCTAACGGAGCCAGGCCGAACCAGCAACGAACAACTAAACACTGGCCACTGACCACTGGCCACTGACCACTGCTTTTATAACTTGATCGCTTCGCGCCGCGCGACGAGCGATTCAAGGCGCGGCTCGTTGACTTCGTAACCGATGCCGGGGGCGCTGGGCGGCGTGATCGTGCCGCGCTCTGATACCGTCACCGGCGGTTCGATGATGTCCTCTTCCCAGTAACGCGCCGACGCCGACACGTCGCCCGGCAGCGTGAAGCCTCCAAGCGTTGACATCGCAATGTTGTGTGCGCGACCAACGCCAGATTCCAACATGCCGCCGCACCAGACCGGGATATTTCGGTTGCGACTGTAATCGTGAATGCGCCGCGCTTCGCAGTGGCCGCCGACGCGTCCGAGCTTGATGTTGATGATGCGACACGCGCTGAGTTCACAGGCGTGGCGGGCATCCATCAGCATCGTGATCGATTCGTCGAGACAGATCGGTGATGTGATCTCGCGTTGCAGCTTGGCGTGGTCAACCAGATCGCCGGGCATCAACGGCTGCTCGATCATCATCAGGCCGTACTCGTCCAGGCGTTTGAGCAGGTCGATGTCGGCGAGCGTATACGCTGAATTCGCGTCAACCGACAGCTTGATGTTGGGGTAGCGTTCGCGTATGGCGGCGACCAGCTCAACATCACGGCCCGGCTTGATCTTTACCTTGATGCGCTGATAGCCGGCGGCCAGCTCGCGCTCGACTTTTTCGAGCAGCGCGGCGGTTGTCTCCTGCAAGCCGATAGACACGCCGCTGGCGATTTCGGTTTGCGTGCCGCCCAGATGTTGCCAGAGCGGCTTATCGGCCAGCCTTGCTTCGAGGTCCCAGATGGCCGTCTCGACGGCGGCCTTCGCCATACGATTGCCGCGAATGCGGGCGAGCGCATCGCCAACCTCCATCGCCTCATAGACACGCGCGGAGGCCAGCATCGGCGCGACGTAGCGCGTGATGATGATCCACGCCGTATCGATTGTCTCGTGGTTGAAGAAAGGGTCTTCGGGGGCGGTGCATTCGCCGTAACCGAACGCGCCCGACTGATCGAAGACGCGCACGATCATGATCCGCCGCCGCGTCGTGCGTCCGAAGCTCGTCTCGAACGGGTACTTCAACGGCAGCTCAATCTCACGCAATTCGATTCGCTCAAGGTTCAATTTCATAAATCACTATTGCTCTACTTCGCCTCGTACGCCGCGAAGCTGAACGGCGGCTCGTCATCGCCAAACAGGTAACGACTGGTCCCGCTGGCCGGGTCGCGCTCGAAGCCGCGCGCGATCAATCCTCTTTTGAGCATCTGCATAAAATCGGCCCGCACGCGCAGTCGCCATCGCAAGTGCTCTGTGACCGATTGCGCGCTCACCTGTTGAATGTTTTCGGGAATAAAGACGGGTTGGGCTTCGGCCACTTGCGGTCGATTGCCGGCCAGCGCCGCTTCGACGTGCGACGAGCGCACCCACCATTCGGCGAAGACGCGATCCGATGGCACGTCTGAGCCGAAGACGGCGCTCAGCCCTTCGCCATAATAGTTCTCTTCGTAGCGTCGTATGATCGCGCCGAGCTTGTTGATGTTGAGGTGAGCGTTGCGCGATTGCAATGGGTCAAATGTCCAGATGATCAGCGGAATGCCTGCGGCAATGGCGAAGTCGCGTTGCTTGAGTTTCATGCGATAGCCGATGTCTTTGTGGCGCAGACCTTCGATGACGGCGGCGAGATGCGAATGGTAAACCACCTGGCGGCCCATCAACGCGAGCATCGTGTGGACGAAGCCCACGAGCTTGCCGGTCTGGTCGAACGCGCCGACGGTTGGCGCGTTACACGCCTTCGCAATCATATAAAGGCGAATCGGCATTATGCCGATGTCATCGTCGCGCCACACCGCACGCTCAAGCTCTATGCATTGTTGAAAGTCTTCGACTGATACGCATTCACGAATCGTCACACCCGCGTCAGACATAGCCGATGAGTATACGGGGCAAGCGCGCGGACATTCAAGCGCCGTTCGACCGACGCGAGTTGTGCCGATTCGATCCCCGGTCAGCCGTTCAGGATTTTCGGTTGAATAACCGCGCAAGGCCCGCGCCGACGCCTGCGGCAATCAACATTCCCGCCACGTTTGCGGGCAATGACGACTTGCGGCTTCGCGGAATCAGGCCGCTTGTCCGCCTCGTCATCCGCGCGCCAAGTCCTGTGAGCGCCAGGCCAATCAAGTAACGCTTCATCGCTTCCCTCCTCCGCTGATTTCATCTGATCGGCTGGCCGTGCCGAATTCGTACGACACAGCAGCCCCTGATGAGTTACGGCAAATCGAATGCCACCGGCACAAGAACTGGTCGCATGGTGGCTGTGCGTACGTTATCACCACTGAGGCCGGTTGCCAGCCGGCGCATTCCTGGTTAATGATGAATATGGCTATGGAATCGACCGAAAAAGAGATCACGCGAAAGCTGAAGAAGCACCTGAAAGGCATCACCGCGGCAACCCTCGACGTGTTGGCCAAACGCCTCGGCGTGCTTCCTGCCGAACGCATGCTGCTGACGACGGATATAGGCATCTCGCTTGCCGCGCTGAACCTGCGCGCTGCGGTCGAGATGATGAAAGCGTCGCCCGAAGTCTCACGCCTCATCGACGCGTCTGAGATGCGCGTGTGGGGCGAGATCGGCAAGCGCCTGTCGGCGACCAGCGCCGAATCGGCGGCCACCTTTTTTCAATCGAGCGCCGGCATTATTGATGGTATCGCTGAAGACCTGCGCTCACCCGTTCTCAGGCTGGTCAACAAACAGGCGGCGCTGTCGGCCAATACGGCGATGGAGAGCTTCCGCGCCGCGCCGCAGATACTGACCGCCATCGCCGACCACGACATGGCGGCGCAGCTATTAACCATCTCGCTTGAGCTGGCGCGGCATTCGGTCAAGCATAGTCACGAACTCTTCCTTGCCGCGCCTGACGTGCTGGCCGCGATCAGAGCGAGCGGCGATGATGCGCTGGTTCGCCGCGCACTTGGGCTGACCGCTTCATTTGCTTATCGTTCGGGCGGCACGGCGGCAGAATTTTTCGCGGACTTGCCGGCGGTCTTTCACACTGCCGAACGCGAGCCGGTCGAAAAGCTCTTTGCCATCACAGAGTCTTACCTTGACCGCTCAGGCGGGGTGGCGCTGCAATACTTCAAAGCCGCCAGTCGCGTACTCACGCTCGCCGGCGTCGCCTCGTTCGAGCGCTGGACCGACCTCGCCAAGCGTGTGGCCCTGCAAGGCAACGCCGCAAGCTATCACTTCATGAAGCAAAGCCCGCAGATCATCGCCGAGCTTGCGGCGCGCGCCCGCAAGGATCGTCGCGCTGAAGTGATCGCCTCAGTTCTGCAAGTCGTCGAAGAGGTCGCCGACCGCAGCACCGTCGCAGCGGTCGAATGTTTCAAGGCCAGTCCCACCGCGCTCAGCGCCGCTTCGCTCGGCCAGTTCCGCGAATGGGCGCAGCGCGGCATTGAACAAAACGCGACCAACACGCGAAAGGTGCAGGCTTACTACGCGCTCGAATCAAAAGCCAGTCAGGATGCGCTCTTCAAAATCGAAGGCGGGCTAACGCTCGATGCCGTGTCGCACACGCTACGGCTCTACGTCGAAGGCTTGACGGGCCGTGTGCTCAGCATCGCGTCGCTCTCGGCCATTCCAGACGAAGCGAAGATCGGTGACGGCAAGACCATCTACCTGCCATCGGTGGTCGCCGAGTTCGAGAACGAGCGCGAGAACTTCCGACTCTTCAAAGTGCTTGCCGCGCACGGCGCGGGTCAAATCGAATTTCAAACCTACTCGACCGACGCGCCCGATACGCTGGCTGCGCTAACCGAAATGCGCACCGCATTCGCTCATCGCAAGCAGCAGCAGAGTAATGCGATTGAGCAAGCCGTTGCAGCGAGCAATCAAGAAAATGGGAAAGCGAAGAAGCGCAAGAAAGAAGCCGCGCAACGAACAGGCCAAGCGCCGGCGGGCGTGAACTTTCTCACCGTGTTGTCCGAATTTCCGAACAGCGAGTTGGCTCTGCGCTTGTTCACGACGGTTGAGAATGGGCGCATCGATTACCTGTTGCGTACGGCTTATCGCGGCATCCGGCGCGACCTCGATTTCGTGCGCCATCGCCTGCGCGAGCGACGCCCAGACATCGCCGACATTCCCGCACAGTTGATTCCATTCGAGCTGCTCTTTCAAGCCGCTATCTGCGGCGGCGCGACTGAGCAGATGCGCCATGCTTATCCGACGGTCGTGCGCGACCTTGAACTCGTGCTTGAGCATTATGTCTTTCGCGCCGATGCGACCGTGGCCGATTCGTTGATCGCAACGCGGCGCATCTACGAGTTCTTCGTCGAGCAGCCAACGAAGGGCGACGCACAAAACGACCAGCCCAGTGATGGCAGCAGCGGTGAAAGTCACGGCGAATCGGCTGTGCCCGAAACCGGCGAATCCTCCGCCGACCAGCAACAGATCGAAGCGCGCGAAGACCCGTTCAGCCTCTGGGCCAGCAACCAGACGCAGGAGGTCGCGCCCGATAGCGAGTTGGTGCAACAACTGAGCGGCGGCGAGACTGCCGAACAGGATTTGCAAAAAGGCGATTTGCCTTTTTATTACGACGAGTGGGATCGTGAGCTTGGCGATTACCGCTCGCGCTGGTGCCGCGTCATTCAACGTAGCGGCGCGCGCGGCGGGCGTAGCTTTGTCGAACTGACGCGCAGTCGCTATGCCGGCGTCATTTCTTCCATTCGCTATCAGTTTCAACTGCTGCGCCCAGAGAATCTGCGGCGCATTCGCGGCGAGGTGGACGGCGAAGATTACGACCTGCAAGCCGTGATCGATTACGCGCTGGACAAGCGCAGCACAGGCTTGATTGATGACCGCCTCTACACACGCAAGCTGCGGCGCGAGCGCGATGTCGCCGTCTCGTTCCTGCTCGATATGTCGAGTTCGACGGCGCGCACGATCAGCCGTAATCCAAGTTACCATTACACGCAGCCCGGTCAGCGCATCATCGATATTGAGAAGGAAGGACTTGTTTTGATGAGCGAAGCGCTCGAAGCGGTCGGCGACGTTTATTCAATTCAGGGCTTCACGAGCGAAGGCCGCCGCAATGTGAAGTTCTACATCATTAAAGATTTCAACGAGTCTTATTCAATCGATGTCGAAAAGCGTATCGGCGGCATCACCTATCAAAACAACACGCGGCTGGGCGCGGCCATACGTCACGCCGCCGCGCGCCTGGCCGGCCAGGAAGCGCGCACGAAACTGCTGATCGTGTTGTCGGATGGGCGGCCTTACGACCACGACTACGGCGATAGCCGCTACGCCAGAGAGGACACGCGCATCGCGTTGAGGCAAGCGCGGATTGAAGGCATCGTGCCGTTCTGCATCACGATTGACCGCGACAGCGAAGACCAGTTGCGCGATATGTACGGTGAGGTAGGCTACACAATTATTGACGACGTGTTGAGCCTGCCCGAACGCCTGCCCGGCATCTACAGCCGGCTCACAACGTGAGCAGTGGCCAGTGCCAGTGGCCAGTGGCCAGTTGATAATTGTTAGTTGTCAGTGACCAGTGAGTCCCGTAGGGACGACCTGTTTATAGTTATGGCTGAAGGAAAAGGCGAAGCCCCGAAGGGGCGCAATGTTGACATCGCGCCCCTTCGGGGCTTGATTCATCTATCGCATCGGTAGCTATACACATTGCGCTCCTAACGGAGCTTGGGGAATTAGCAACTCACAACCATCAACCATCAACTAGCAACCATCAACCATCAACTAGCCACTGGCCACTGGCCACTGACCACTGGCCACTACTCATACCGTAATGCTTCAATCGGGTCGAGGCGCGAAGCCTTGCGCGCCGGCCACACGCCGAAGACCAGGCCGATGGCAACCGATACGCTCAGACCTGTGATGACCGCCCACATCGGCACAGAGGCCGGCAGCGATGGGACGAACAACATCAATACATAGCTTGCGCCGACCGCCAGCGCCACGCCGAGTATGCCGCCGAGGAAGGTCAACGTCATCGCTTCAAAGAGAAACTGGCGCACGATGTCGCGCCCACGCGCGCCAATGGCTTTGCGCACGCCGATCTCTTTAGTGCGCTCGGTGACGCTGACCAGCATAATGTTCATCACGCCGATGCCGCCGACGAGCAGGCCGACACCCGACACTGCGATGGCGATTAAGCCGATCATCGCAAAGATGCTGTCGAATTGCGTGATGAGCTTGTCTACGGTTTGCAAATCGAAATTATTCAGGTCGTTGTATTTCACGCCGCGCTGCCGCCGCAGTATCTCTTCGCATTGATCGAGCGCCTCGTGAATCTTGCCGGTCCTGGCGCGAATGTTCAGCATCATCCATTCGCTGCGCGGCGAAATTTTGCGCGCCGTGTGATAAGGGATGAAGACCGAGTTGTCTTCTTCATTCTCGCCGAGGAAGAAAGCCACTTTGCGCTTGTCGAGCACGCCGACGACTTCAAACTCTTTGCCGAGAAACTGCACCTTCGAGCCGACAATCTGGTTCTGAGCCGGGAATAACGCCTCGGCCACCTGCGGCCCGATCACCATCACCTCGCGCTTGTGCTGGTCGTCGATCTCGTTGAAGAATCGGCCTTCACCAATATTGACATTGGTGACGCTGGCGTAATTGGCCGAGACGCCGGTGATCTGGCCCTGCTTGTACTTGGTGTCGCCGTTGGCAAGCGTCCTCTGCTCGCCCTGAAGCCAGAGGAAAAGCTGACTCGACACCGCTTCGACCGCCGGGGCCTGATTGCGTAAAGCGTCGGCGTCTTCGTCTGTCAGCGGCTTGCGGTTGCGTTCGGCACGGTCGCGCCCGCCCATCTGTATGCCGGTTGAAAGGTGAAACGCATAGATGTTATTAACGCCGAAGTCTTCGACATATTGAATCAGGTTCGCGCGCAGCCCTGTCAGGATAGACGAGATGGCGATCACCGTCGCCACGCCAATGACGATGCCGAGCACGGTCAGGAAACTGCGAAATTTGTGCGCCCGCACGTTGTCGAGCGCCATCGTGAAGACTTCTTTTGAGACGTGAGTTTTTTTCAAGGCCGCACCCCTAATTCTTCGATAGCGCGATGATCGGGTCGAGCTTCGAGGCTTTCATCGCCGGGTAGATGCCGAAGACCATACCGATGCCGCCCGATGCCAGTAGCGACAGGGCGACGTAACCGAATGTGATCGTCATCGGCACTGGCGTCGTCACCGAAATCAGCCACGCGACGAAGGCCGAGAGCAGCAAGCCAAAGAGGCCACCGAATGCGGCGAGGAAGGACGACTCGATCAGGAACTGCATCAGGATGTGGCTGCGCTTCGCGCCGAGCGCCTTACGCAAGCCGATCTCGAACGTGCGCTCGGTGACGCTCACCAGCATGATGTTCATCACGACGATGCCGCCGACCACGAGCGAGATGAACGTGATAGGCGTCACCACGCCGGCGATTGCGCCGGTGAATTGATCCACCGAATTGTTCACCTGCTCGACATCGACCATTGCGAAATCGTCCTGGTCATTGCCGTGCAGCTTATGCTTGTTGCGCAGTTGCACGCGCGCTTCTTCAATGGTCTTTTGGAACTGCTCGCGCGAAGACGCCTTGCCGTGAACTTGCATGCTCTGGCGGCGACCGAACATACGCTGCCACGTCGTCAGCGGAATGTAGACGTTATTGTCCATCGAATTGCCGAACATCGAGCCGCGTTTCTCTTCGACGCCCACAATGGTCATCGGCAGGTCTCTGACCTTCAACGCCTTGCCGATGGGGTCCTGGCCGGCGAAGAACTTCTCGCGCAGGTCGTCGCCAATTACACAAACCATCTCGGCGCGCTCGACTTCGTGTGTGAGGATGAAGCGCCCCTCGCTGATCGTCTTGTCTTCGATCTCGGCCATATTGGCAGTGACGCCTGAGATCATCGTGCCGAAGAGTTCTTGCCCGTCGTGCTTCATATCGAGCATCGTGTTGGCCTGGCCGCCGACTTCGGTGCAGGTGCTGCACTGGTGTTGCAGCCACTCGACATCTTCCCACTTCAGCGGCTTGTTGCGCTTATTCATAGCCTCCCACTCTTCGTCCGACAAGTGCCCGACGGAGGCCATGCGCGCGATCATAAAATGATTGACGCCGAGCACTTTCGACACGCGCTCCGTGACATAAGAGTTCAGCCCATTAATCGAAGCGCCGACGCAGACCACTGAAGCGACGCCGATGATGATGCCGATCAGCGTCAGGAACGCGCGCAGCTTGTGCGCGAATATGGATTGGAAGGCGATCTTCGTGGCGTCGAGATAAAAAGAATAAATGGTATTCATAAGCGTTAAATTCCAGGTTATTTGGTCGGCCAAATCGGTTTACGACTCTGCCTCTAAGAATGTTTACGCTAATTAATACGCAGGAGTTACAGGAAGGAATGCAGCAGAGTGTCTATCGAGTCTGCCGAGTCTGCCGAGTCTTGAGTCTATCGAGCAAGGAACGCTTTCCTGACTCGATAGACTCGGCAGACTCGATAGACTCGATAGACTTTACTGGTTGAAGACGAGGCTGCGCGCGATGCGGTCAAACACGCTTTGATAACTGCCGTAGTCGTCGGTCGGCGCGACGAAGATCACGTAGAGCAGGTCGCCATTGCGCGTGAAGGTCGTCAGCAGGGTGATAGTTTCGGCCTGCCTTGTGATCTCTGAGACGTTGCGCAGCGACACCGCCAGCGCATCGCGGCTGCTTACAGTCGTGCGCCAGGGCGAACCGCTGCGGCGCAGGTCGGGATTCCCCTGCCCCAGCACGTTCAACAACTCGTCGGTCGCCGCGCGCAGGTCGCGGCTCGATGCACGCGTCAATTCGATCTGCGCCCCATGCGTAAAGGCGACATTGCCGCCATCAGAGCGATAGCCGCCCGGCGGCGCGTAGGTCACTTCGTTATTATCGCCGCGAATCTCGCGCCAGTTGTCAGGCACCGAGATACGCACAGCGCCCGCATCATAGGTGTGGTAGCGTGATGAAGGGGCGCTGACACTGCGCGGGTCGTACACATCGGCGTCGCGCGAATCGCGCGGGTCACGGCGCGCGCTCCGATCAGTCCGCTCGTTATCGTCCGGGTAGCTGCGTGAATCCGGGTAGGTCTGATCTGTGTCGCGCGGGGAACGCCGCGAATCGGGATAGTTCCTGTCGTCTTGCGGGTAACGGCCCGGCCCGGACGTCTGCCTAGTGCGTGCCACTTCGCTCATCGAACGCGCGCGCGGCATATCACGCAAGCGCGCCTGCACGCGATGAAACTCAGGCGTGTCGCGTTCGGCGTCGCGCGCGTTCAGCATATCAGCCTCGTGGTTGATCGCCTCGAAGCGGTTGCCGGGATTCGGGTGGTCGCTCAGCCATTCCGGGCCAGATTTGCTGCCGAGTTGTTCGAGGATGCGGAACATATTCGCCAACTCGTGCGGATCGTACCCGGCGCGCGCCATAATCTGTGCGCCGAGCGTGTCGGCCTGTCGCTCGTAATCGCGGCTGAAGCGCAGGAACGCTGCGCCTACGCCGAGCTGTCCCGCCGCGCCGACCACCTGCCCCGCGCCGCCGCCGATGACCGCGCCGAGAATTTGCGCGGCAACCGAGCCGACTTGATACTTCTGCGCTTTGGCGGCCTGTGCCGTCCCGTGCCGCAGCGCGACGTGACTGATCTCGTGCGCGATGACGCCGGCAAGCTGGGCCTCGTTCTGCGCCGTCTCGATCAAGCCACGATTGACGTAAGTGAATCCGCCGGGCAGCGCGAATGCATTGACATCGCGCACGTCAACCACTTTGTAGGTGTAGCGAAATTCTCTGTGCTGGAACTCTGGAGGGATAGCCTCGGCCAGCCGCTGCCCGACGCGCTCGACATAAGCCTGCACCGATGCGTCATTCAACAGCGGCATCTGGCGCTCGGCCTGCTGCGCTGCCTGCCGACCGAGTTCAACATCTTTGTCTACGCTGTAAGGGTTCTTCGGAGCGACAACGCGCGTTTGCGCCAACACGGCAAACGGCGTGGCGAGCAAAGCGGCCAGCAGGGCGACGCTTGCGCCTGCCCTCAATCTCTCGATTCTGCTCATTGCGACCTCCGCGAATCTTTCGGACTGGATCAATGCCTGGGATTGCAATCACGATACCACGGGCGGCTCCCGCTGGAAACCATTCTATAGGATTCATCTGGCGCGGCAAAAGTTGTAGGCCACCTTCGACGAAAGAGCGACGCAGAGAGGCGAAGACGCGGAGACGCGGCGAAGAATGAGCGACACGGCCCAACTATTTCTCTCGCCGAGTCGCCGTGTCTCCGCGTCTTCTCTCTTCCTTCGCGGCGTCGCTGCGTCGCAATTATCGATAGATGTAAGACTGGCTCTTCTTCTGATCCCACCGCACCGTGTCGATGCTTTCGGGGTCTAAAGCGAAAATATCTTCGCTCAGCTTGTCTGTGCTGATCTGCGGGTTGAGGTTGACGTAATAGACAATCTTGCCCATCGGGTCGGCCTCGTCTTCGCGGTCGAGGATGCGCAGCTCATACGTCAACTGGTAACGATCAAAGACATCTCTCAGCAACGTGTCGGTATCGTCTACGCGGCGCGTCATTACGGTCAGCTCCAGCGCGCGGAAGACTTGCGCCGGCTCGTAGTACTCAAGCACCCAGAGCATCACCAGCACGAATAACGCCAGGATGACGGCAAGCTCGATCTTGCCGACGCCTGTCGCCAGGCCGATGCCCAGACAGACCAGCAGGACGGTGATCTCTTTGGGGTCACGGATGTTGGTGCGAAAGCGCACCAGCGATGCTGCCGCGAAGATGCCGAAAGCGCGCGCCGCATTATCCGCAACGATCATCATCATTGCCGACGCGACGACGGCCAATAGAATCTGCGTCTGCCCAACGTAAGGATTGCGCTGCATCACCGGCAGGTCTTTGCGCGGGCGGAACGCCAACAGCGAAGTCAACAGCGCGGCCAGCGCCAACCGCAACGTCATACGCGCCGCCACCGCCACCATGCTTTCATCAGCCGGCGCGTTATTCGGCTGTGACATCGGGACGCCGGGGATGGGTGAGTCATTAGTCGCCGGCTGGTTCGTCGCGTTCGGCTGCGCCGGCGTCGTTGAGACTGGCCCGGTTTGAGAAGTGGCCGGCGGTTGCGCCGTCACCGCAGGCTTTGGCGATGTAGCACGCGAGGTCAAGAGGTACGCCGCCAGTACGGCCAGCGCGACGCCGAGCACGATGGCGGCGGCGACGAGTGCGGGCTTCGGTACGGACTTTATAAATCCTCGTCCCCTGCTCCGCCGGCGGCCTGAGCCGGCGCGGCGAATCGCTTCCTGCGCGTCGTGGCGGACGCGGCTGTATGGTTCGTCATCGCGCCAGCGGCGGTCAACGTGGTCGGGCCAATCATTATAGCGGTCTCTGCCGTCGCGGTCGTCGCGGTCGTCACGGTCTCGCATACTGTTCCCTCCTCGCAGTGCTTTGCCTTGAATGGTGAACAGCAATCAATGTGCCCTCAACCGGCAGGATCGATTTGGCGATTGCAATTAAAAGATTCTGAAGGTCAAGCGGGGATGAGAGAGGGACGCTACGCGAGGCTAGCGAGCGTCGCGGCCTGAATGTTTTTCATACTGCGCGGTTGTTTGGAAGGGCGTCGCCTATTCGACGCCTTCCATTGTCTCGGCGATCAACTGGTCAATGACCGCCTTGAAATCATTGGTCGCGGCGTAGGTGCGCAATTGGCGGTCGGCGCTCGTGCCGGTCTCCAGAATCGTGTGAATGTATTCCAACTCTTTGCGGCTGCCCAGCTCGTCCACTACGTCATCAACAAAATCGAGCAGCTCGTGAATGAGGTCACGCACGGGCACTTCTTTCTGCTTACCGAAATCGATCAGCTTGCCTTCGAGGCCCCAGCGCACGGCCCGCCACTTGTTCTCTTGTATCAGCGCGCGGCGATAGAGTCGGAAGCCCATGTTCTGACGGTAGAGCTTGTAGAGTTTCGCCATGATGGCCTGAAACAGCGCCGCCAGCGCCAGCACTTCGTCAATCCGCGAAGGCAGGTCGCAGATGCGGAATTCGAGGGTCGGGAAGTTCGGATGCGGGCGAACATCCCACCAAATCTTTTTCGCTGTGCTGATGCAGTTGGTCTTCAACAACAGGTTGACGTAGTTCGAGAACTCCGAATAAGACGAGAAGTAATCAGGGATGTCTGTGCGCGGAAACTTCTTGAATATTTCGGAGCGGTAACTCTTCAGCCCGGTGTTGGTGCCCATCCAGAAGGGCGAGCTGGTTGAGAGAGCAAGCACGTGCGGCAGGAAGTAACGCGCCGCGTTCATCAAATGTATTTGCGCCTCGCGGTCGTCGATGCCGATGTGAACATGCATGCCAAAGATCAGCAGCGACTGCGCCAGCATCTGCATCTCGTTAATCAGCGCGTCGTAATGTTCGTGCGGCGTGATCTTCTGATCTTTCCAGCTTGAGAACGGATGGGTCGAAGCAGCGGCGATGCGAAGGCCCTTTCTCGCCGCAAGGTCCGAGATGGTTCGGCGCAGGCGCACCAGCTCGGCGCGCGCCTCCTGAATGTTATTGCAGATGGCCGTGCCGACTTCGACCATTGACTGGTGCATCTCAGGCTTGACCTGTTCGCCCAGTATCATCCGTCCTTCTTCGATCATCTCGGTGATGTGCGAACGCAGCTCGCGCGTCTCCGGGTCGATGATCTGAAACTCTTCTTCAATCCCTAAGGTAAAATTTGCCATCTCAATCTCCCTGCTCGGCAATCATTGTCGGCACCATGCCCGCGCCAGAGGTGACGTTGGCGAGCGACGATATAGACAGCCGTGTGAACCCGCCGTGCACTTTGCCGAAAAACAAGAGCGGATCAACGTCGAGCAATTGTTCGAGCATCACCACCGTCCCTTGATTCTGGTCGATGTAGGGGAACAGCTCGCGCGAGGTCGTCACGCGCTCTTGCGCCAGGTAATCGCGGCCAAGCGCGTGCTCGATGGCCGTTTCCCATTCGCTCTCGCTCGACTCCCAGCCGATATAGATGCCGTGTCCGCCGTAATCGTCATTCGGCTTCATCACAAGATTGCTGCGCTGCTCGCGTAGAAAATCGAGCAGGTCAACCTCGCGCCCCGCATAAGTCGTCCGCGCCGCTTCGACGCGCCGCGTCCAGGGGATGTGCTGCGCAATCGCCTCGCGCTCAGACTCGGTGAAGTAGTGTTGATGCCGCTCGTCGGTCAGCACGCCGAAGAGCATCTTCTTGTGCACGTACTTCGTTCGGAACGAATTGACGTAAACGGCGGCCTGCTGTTTGTAGGCATCGATGAACGCGCGGCACTCGTCCCGCTTTTCGAGCAGCTCGGTTGTCAGCACGCGACGATAAACCAGATCGATGCGAAAGTCCTCGTGATAAAGCTTGCCGTCGCGCAGCTCGACCTCGCGCGGGTCGGCAATCGTCGTCGCGTAGCCTTGCTCTTCAAAGTACGCCTTGAACATCTCGAACTCGCGCTGCGTCGGCAGTCCTTTGTAATCCACGATGCCGATCTGCGGGCGCTCGCCGTTGCCGCGCGCCTCGGCGTAAATCCTGAGCAGCGCGTCAAGCATCAAGTGGCGACAGTAAAGCGGCGTGATGCGGTGCGTCTTGCGGAACTCGCGCATCAGCGGCAGCTCCAGGAAAATCTCCGTAGCCACATCGGCATAGGCGATGCCTGCCGGGCATTCGGCGTTCAGCTCAACGAACTGGTAACTGCTCGGCGTCAGAAATGAATCGAGCCTGGAAGTGACCGATACATCCGCATAGCCGGGATCAACGGCGAGAAGATCGCGCTCGCCTTCGGTGAGGCCGATCTGTTCAAGCATCAACGGGTCAGCCGGAGCCGCGCGCCCGACCTTTTCAATGGCGCTCCAGACCGATTCGCAGGCCGTCACAATGCGCCGCCATTCATCGCGCGAGACGAAGTGCGGGCGCAAGTAGGGCGTAAGCATACGCCCGCCGAAGACCAGCCGCACCTCTTTCATCTTCGCTTCGAGATAGTCGCGCGACTCGTCGAGCAGTTGCGGCTCGCGTTCGATCAGAGCGTTATATTCGCGCACGGCGTCGTTCATCCATCATCCTTTCTACGCGCCGGCAATCTGCCCGACGCCGGGCCGCTTGATTTCGTCATTGAGAAAATCAATCCAGCGATGCTGCTTCAAGGTCGGCTCGCCGTGCAGCGCCGTTTCAATCGCCAGGTTGGCCACCTTTTCGACCATCCATTTGAAGTAGACAGAGCCGACCGACCACCAGTCAGCGTCAGGCGCGGGGTTCATATAATCAATCGCGTAAGGCACGCCGTCCTTGATAGCGAACTCGACCGTGTTGAGGTCATAGCCGAGCGCTTCGTTAATCAAGATCGTCTCGCGCCGCACGCGCTCTTCGGTCGCCGGGTCGAGGTAGTTGTCCACCACGAGGTAACGCTGGAACGTCGGGTCGTAAGGCATCGGGCAAACGTCGCGCTTGCCGATGCAGTAACTGCGCACGTAATGATCGAAGGCAATGAACTCTTGCAGCACCATGCAATCGATGCCGCTGGCGTCGTACTTCTCCATCAACTCTTCAAAGGTGTTGACGCGCGAGACGCCGCGCCAGCCGCCGCCGTCATACGGCTTGATGAAGGCCGGCAGCCCGACATAATCGATAATGCCCTGCCAGTCGAGCGGGTATTGCAGGTTACGCAACGATTCCGAAACGACGCCTTCTTTATATTCTTTTTGCGGCAGCAGAACGGTCTTCGGAATGGCGATGCCCATATAAGTCGCCAGCGAATAGTTGAAGAACTTGTCATCTGCCGTCCACCAGAACGGGTTGTTGATGACTTTGGTTCCGCCTAACACTGCCGTCTTGAGGTAGGCGCGATAGAAAGGGATTTCGTGAGAGATGCGATCAACGATGGTGTCGTATTCAATTTTTTCAGCCATGCGGACGCCGCCGACCGTGACGTATTCAGCGGTGACGCCGGCATTGCGCCCGTTGATCTCGTTGATGAGCGCCTGCGGAAACGTCCCTTCGCGCCCGACCAGTATGCCAATCTTCATAGGTTCCTCCGAATCTCTTAGCTTGAGGGCGAATTCTATAGTAGTGGTTTTACAGCGTGCAACCAAAACTCCTTCCAGCCCTAGACGGATACGGCCATGCCTTGCGCAGCAAGAGTCGCACGGCCCGGCATTCTCTCCCTGAAACATTGGCCGGCTGCGCGCGGGTCAGCGGCTGTGCTAAAATTCTTCTGGTTGGATATACTGCCAGAGGTTGCCCCAGCAAAGGCAGAACGATTATCGGAGGAAAGATAACTTGACCCTTTCGATTCCTACTCGACATTCAATGACCGCATTGCGCCGCGCCTTCGCGCTGCTGCTGATCGCGCTGTTTATCTTTGCGGCGCTGCCCATCGGCGCGCAAGAGAAGACCGACAAGAAAGACGCCAAGCCCGACCTCTCGCAAAAAGAAGACGGCAAGCTCCCGAACGAGAAAGAGCTTGAAAAGAAGAAGGCCGAGGCCAAAGCAGCGGCGGTCAAGTTTACGCCGGTCGAGATTATCGCCGAGACGTGCATACTGGCCTACGGTGGGCGCAAGGCGCTTGAAACCGCGCGCGGCTCGATTCAAGAACAAGGCGCGATACGGCTGGCCAGCGACCAGGGCGACTTGAGCGGCACGGTGAATCTGCGCGCGATGCGGCGCGAAAAATCGTGGCAGGATTTGCTGCGGGTTGATCTGGAAATGGCTCCGCCCGGCGCTGCCGACACCAACCGACCGCCGATCAAGTACATCATCGGTTTCAACGGCGCGAGCGTCTGGTCGGCGCAGAACGGCCAGTACATCACGTTGACGCCGACCGCCGAGCGCGCCTTTCGCGCGCAGTTGACGCACGAATACACGGCGCTGCTGCGTTACAAGGAAGACGGCTCGAAGATCGAGCTGGTCGGCCCAGACACAGTCATTGGCGTCGATACGAACATGGTTGATTTGACGACGCCGACCGGCGACAAGACGCGATACTGGGTCAGCACGAAGACCTATCGCGTCATCCAGTGCGAATATGAAGTCAAGCTCGACGAGACGCAGCCGGTGACAAAGTACATGCTCAAATACTTCTACACGCCGATCAAGGTGGTGCAGAACACGCTGGTTCCGGTGCGTCGCGTAATGTCGCAGGATGGCAAGTTCGTACAGGAGATCACGCTTACGAACGTCGTCTACTCGGCGAAGCTCGACCCCGAAATCTTCCAGCACCTTCAAGAACAATAGGATTTTCATGGCTTAGCGCTTCGCGCCTGCGATTTTGGATTAGGGGAACGATGTGCAGTCTAACCTGCGGCCTTCTGCTAATCCAAAATCGTTATAGTCCGAGGTATTCGTAGACGGTGATGCCGACGCGCTGAAAGAAGCGGTCGGCCATTGACGGAATGTCGTCGAGGGTTTCATCAAGCGAGATGCGCTCAACGCGCCACAGCGGCAAAAAAACATGATTGAGGCCGATGTTACGTTCGCCGCGAACGATCATCTGCATCCACTCGTCAAACGTGTTCAGATCGATGCCGCGCAGGTAGACGCCCGCCGTGTTCAATTCATAAAGCACGCCCCAGACTTTTTCGCGCGGGCTGTGCAGGTTGACGATGATCGGCGCTCCCGCCGTTATTCTCGCGTATAATGTCCGATCCATTTCACTCATCGTTCGTCCTCTCACTCTCTTTGAGCAGTTCATCGATTCGCCAGCTCAATCGCTCGACGTAGCGGTCGGCTTCGCTGCCGAAGCCCTGTTCGCGGAAGGCAACGCGGCCTCGACGGTCAATGATGATGAGCGCCGGTATGCCGCTGACCGCGAATGCCGCCGCGCCGTCTACGTCATAAGCGAAGGGCAAGCGATAGCCTTTGCGTTGAATAAAAGGGCGGACGGCCAACCGATGTTCATCAACGCTGATGGCCAGAAAAACAACATCGGGATTCGTTGCATACTTCGCGGCAGCGGCATCGAGGTGCGGCAGTTCCGCCACGCACGGCCCGCACCACGTCGCCCAGAAGACCAGCACGGCGACTTTGCCTTTGAGGTCGGCAAGGCGAATCGGTTTGCGGTCGGGGCTTAACGCTTGAAAATCCGGCGCGGGCGCAGATTCGCGTGAGGCCAGCAGCCGTCGCTTCTCTTCGTCGCGCATCGCATCGGTTCTGGCCGTCAATGCGCGATAGCGCTCTGCCGCGCGGGTGACATCTTCAAGCGCCTGTTGCGGCGAGCGACCCAACCGGGCATAGACCCGTGACAGGCGTGATTGAAGCGCGCGGTTGTTCTCCTGGCTGTCGTTTGCGGCGGCGAGTAGATAGGTGGCCGCGCGCTTGTCATCTCGCTGCGCTTCATAGAGCGCGGCGAGCCAGAGCGCTCGCGCAGGCAGTCCATACTGGCGCAGGTCGGCGTCTCGCCAGAGAACGTAGCCGTCGCGCTCGACCTGTTTAATGACGGGCTTGAGCGGGCCGCTCAATTCAGCGGCGGCTTCTGTGATGCGACCCTGGCGCAGATGCACGAAGCCCAGCGCCATCTGTGCATCTTCGTTGAGTCGCGCAATCAGCGCGGCCCGATTCGATTGCGCTTCATCGGCGACGAGCGGCGAATCAACGGCGAGGCTGGCGGCTAACGAGGCGGCTTGGACCGCGATGGCTTCGGCGTCGCGGAGATCAGTTCGACGCTCGGCCATAACCATCGCCACTTTAACGCGCGCCGTAAGCATCGCGTAAGCCGACTGGCCGGCGTGTTGAATCCAGGCGTGGCCAAGCGCATTGATGCGTGCGGCGGGCGTGTCTGCTTGACTGGCTCGCGTGCGAAACACGTCGGGGTAGATCAGGCTGGCGCGAGCGTCTTTGGGGTAGCGAGCAATGAAGGCTTCGAGCAGATCGGCGCGCTTGAGGTCATCGCCTTCAGCGAATGCGCGCTCGGCGTGAATCGCTCGCGCCCAGTCACTCTGCGGAAAGTTGGCCAGTACGCGGTCGTGCAGCTTCTCCAAGCTCTCGTCATCGGCAAGCAACTCGAAGCCTCTTTCGGCAATCGCAAGCGCGCCCTCGCTTTTCGTTGTTGCGAGCAACTGCTCAATCTCTGAGCGAATGTGAACGGCCTGCGCCTCAAAGTCGGGCCGCTTCAGCATCGCATCCCACTTGAGCGGGTACGCGATAAGTAGATTGCTGTTGCGGAGCAGCGCCTCGTTACAGGCGGCGATGGCTTCGTCGTAGCGGCGTTGCTCAATCAACAATCTGATGCGGCTCTCAAAAGCGGCCTCTGTGGTCGAGCGCGTCTGAAGGCTTTGCGGCTGCGCGTGCGCCGCCAACAGCATCATCAAGAGTAGGAGCGACGAGAAGATTGCGCGGCTCATACAGACATTCTGAAGCTTCATCAGCTTAATCAGCGTTCAACAATCATGGCAATTCCCTGACCGCCGCCAATGCAGAGCGCGGCGAGTCCTCGCCTTACGTCGCGGCGGCGCATCTCGTAAAGCAACGTGACCAGCACGCGCGCGCCGCTCGCACCAATGGGGTGGCCCAACGCAATCGCGCCGCCGTTGACGTTGACGCGCGAGGCGTCAATGCCGAGCTGGCGAACGACCGCGAGGCTCTGCGCCGCGAACGCTTCGTTGAGTTCAAACAGGTCGATGTCGGCAAGGGTCAGCTCGGCCCGCTCAAGCGCCCGATGAATCGCCGGCACAGGCCCCATTCCCATCACGCGCGGCGCGACGCCGCCCGATGCATATGCAACGATCTTCGCCATTGGAACCAGCTCCATCAACCGTGCTCGCTCGGCGCTAGCGACGACCAGCGCCGCCGCGCCGTCATTGATTCCCGACGCATTGCCGGCGGTCACTGTCCCCTTCTCTTTCTGAAAGGCCGCGCGCAACCTGGCCAGCGTCTCAGCAGTCGTGCCAGCGCGCGGGTACTCGTCGATTTGAAAGGCGAGTGGCTCGCCTTTCTTTTGCTGAATCAAGACCGGCTCAATCTCGTCAGTGAAGCGGCCAGCGGCAAGAGCTTCGGCAGCGCGGCGCTGGCTCTCAGCAGCAAAGGCATCCTGGTCTTCGCGCGAGATGCTGAAATCAGCGGCAATGTTTTCAGCCGTGACGCCCATATGACAACTGCCCATCGCGCAGGTCAGCCCTTCGCTCAACATCGAATCGACCATCTCGCCGTTGCCCATTCGATAACCCCAGCGCGCATCTTTCAACAGGTAAGGCGCGCGGCTCATCGATTCGACGCCGCCGGCAACGATCAAGTCAGCGTCGCCCGCCGCGATGGCCTGCGCGGCGAGAGCGACTGATTTTAAGCCCGACCCGCAGACCTTGTTGACCGTGAACGAAGAGACGGTTTCAGGAATTCCTGCGGCTATCGCCGCCTGCCGAGCCACGTTCATACCGCCGCCGGCTTGCAGCACGTTTCCGAGAATGATTTCCTCGACATCATTGCGGTCAACGCCGCCGCGCCGCAACGCCGCTTCGATGACGACGCGGCCAAGCTCACTCGTTTTCACGTCCTTGAGCGCGCCGCCGTATGCGCCAATCGCCGTGCGCGCGCCGCTCACGATCACTGCCCCGGTCATAGCTCCTCCTTAATATTTCGATTCCACGCCAGCACCATAGCCCCTTCCACCTCTCCGTCATCTCTTCAATGGTCAGCTTGCTCCCGATTCCACGCCAGCACAATAGCCCCTTCCACTCCACGCCTCAACTCAATACCTCAACACCTCAACTCAATACTACACCTCGATTCGATACCTCGACTTGGTACCTCGACTTGGTACCTCAACTCAATCCGTCAACACCTCAACTCGATCCCTCAACTCAGCCCTTCAACTAAATGCCAACGTAAAAAGTAGGAACGTTATCAGACTGGCGTCGCTCAGGTCGTTCGCCAACCGGCCCATTATCTCATACTCAAGGGCGCGGATTAACGCGCGCTCACGCGCACGTCGTCAAACATCTGGTCGCTCTGCGCGTAGCAGAACAGGCCCGCCTTGCCATTCGCGTATGAGGCATCGTGCAGGTCAAATAACACTTGGCCATTCAAGCTGCCGCGCAAATGGTCGCCTTCCGCGATGACTTCGATCTGCAACTCGACGCTTTGCCGGTAAGCGCGCGGCTCGGACCAGAGTTCGTTGTAATCCGCGCCGTCGCGTTTGTCTAAACGCGCCAAAGGCCCGCCGCTCATGCCATCGTCGATGAAGATGAGGCGGTAGAAATGCTCTCGATCTTGAAAGCGAAAGATGACGCCGAAGCCGTCATTGTCTTTAGCCAGCGCGCGCACGCTGAAGCGGTAATCGCGCCAGCTCGCGTCGCCGGCGATGAGCATCGTTCCATACCAGCGCCCAATGAAATCGCCGCGACGGCCCCAGATGTTGCTGCGCTGATGCAGCCAGCCGTCCGCTTCGACGCGCCACTCTGACGGCCCTTCGACGGTGTCTAGGTCATCCACCACTGTCCAGCGACTCAGGTCGTTTGAGTGAAATCGTTCGTCGAGCAGCGCGTGATTGCAACCGGATGCGAAGGCCGCAAGCAGCGTCACCAGCAAGGCCACAAGGCAGGAGACGAATGACGGCGCGGTGGGCGGCTTTGCCTGTTTGGTAAGGTGACTCACAAAACGGCGCTGGCCGGTTGAGGCGCGGGTTTGCGCGACCGCAGCCGTTCGACTTCGACATTGCCTGCCGGGTGCGCCTGATAGAGCACGAAATTCTCTACCTCTATACACGAGAGCGGGCTTTCGGGATCACCGCTGGTGTCGAGGCCGACGCAACTGCCGTGAATGTAAATGCCGAACCGCCGCGTCCGCCCATCCTTCGGCAGATAATGCGTCGGCGTGTGGCCGAAGAAACAGAGCTTGCCATCGTAGCCGCGAAAGAAATCGAAATCGCGCGTCCACAACAACACGTCAGGGTCGGTGTCCGCCGGCTCCTGACCCGGAATCAATCCGGCGTGAACGTAGATGGCCTGCTCATCTTCGTGAAAGTAAGGTAAACCACGCAGAAACTCGACGTGTTCTTCGGGAATGTGGATGTCCGATACATCTTCCAACTCATTGAGGTCGCAACCGTAGCCGGACAGCGTCGCCAGCCCGCCATTCTCAGGGATGAGCCATTGCAGGTCGCCATAGTCGAGGCAATCGAGCATCATCTGCTCGTGATTGCCGCGCAGCACGACGACGTTCGGGTTATCGCCGGCCAGCTTCATCAACCGCTCGATGACGCCCGGCGCGTCAGCGCCACGATCAATCAGATCGCCGAGGAATACGATCTTGTCTTTATGAATATCCCACGGCACGTTGCCGATGAGCAGGTCCAGCAGGTGAGGCCGTCCGTGTATATCGCCGATTACATAAGTCGCCATGTATAGTTGGTATCCTTCAACAATAATCTTGTGAGCAATCGTTCTTCATTCAACTCGTCGGTTCGTCGCCCGGTTGCTGCCGGCGGATAAACGCGCTGGCGCGGCGAAAGGCTTTGCCGGTCTGCTCGGCTCGGCCCGCCGCCAACTCGTCGCGCAATGACGCGAGCAGCGCGATGAAGCGGTCGAGTTCCGCTGCAATCTCGTCGCCATTCGTAGTGCAAATATCTTCCCAGACCGACCAGTGGCTCGCCGCCAGCCGCGTCATATCCGTGAAGCCCGCGCCTGCAAGCGCGTCAATCATCTCATCATTCTCGTCCGCCACCCGCAGCGCCAGCGTCGTGCTCAGCAATTGCGGAACGTGACTGATGAGCGCGACGAGGTGATCGTGGCGTTCGGCGCTAAGAACGACAGGCCGCGCCCCGATGGCGCGAGTCGCTTCGATCAACAGGCGCAGCGCGACCGCGTCCATTCCCTTCTGCGCCGGCTCTGTGCTGACAAACGCGTAAGGGTGAGCGCGAAACAGATCGGCCCGCGCATTCATCAGGCCGCGCTCGTGACTGCCGGCCATCGGATGGCCGCCGACAAAGTGCGCGCCGTCGGCCAGGCTTTCACGCGCGGCCCGACATATCTCGCGTTTGGTGCTGCCGGCATCGGTAATGATTGCGCCGCGCTTCACCTGCCTGCCGTGTGCGTGCAGGAAATCAATGATGCCGCCAACCGGCGCGGCCAGATAGATCAAGTCGGCGCTGCACACGTTGCCGGCGGCGAAGGCTTCTTCGACTTCATCAATGACGCCGCGCCGCAAGGCTTCTTCAATTGTCGCGCGGTCGTCCCAGCCGCTGATGTGCCGCGCAAGCTTCGCCTCTCTGGCCGCCATCGCAAACGACCCGCCGATCAATCCGACGCCGATAATGGCAAGCCTCTCGAACATCATCAACACCTGCCCGTGCGGTCAGCGACTGACGGCCTCGACTGCGGGCGCGATTTCGCGGTCAACCGCTTGCGCGATCAAGCGCAGCCGCCGCATCAACTGCTCGAATTGTTCGGGCAGCAAAGACTGCGCGCCGTCGCAGAGCGCTTGCTCAGGATCGTGATGCACTTCGATCAACAGCGCGTCCGCGCCCGCCGCGACCGCCGCCTGCGCCAGCGGCGGCACTTTGTCGCGCCGTCCCGTCGCGTGACTGGGATCGGCAGCGACCGGCAGATGCGAGAGATGCTTGAAGACAGGGATGGCCGACACGTCAAAGGTGTTGCGCAAGTACGTGTCAAAGGTGCGTATGCCGCGCTCGCACAGGATCACCTCGTGGTTGGTGCCCGACATCACATATTCTGCCGCCAGCAACGTCTCTTCAATCGTCGCCGCCGGGCCGCGCTTTAACAGCACAGGCTTGTTGATGCGGCCAAGCTCGCGCAGCAGGTTGAAGTTCTGCATGTTGCGCGCGCCGATTTGCAGTATGTCCACGTAACGAATGAAGAGCGGTATCTGCGACGACTCCATCACTTCAGAGACGACCAGCAAATCAAAGCGGTCTGCCGCCTGGCGCAGATACTTCAAGCCCTCCTCGCCCATTCCCTGAAACGAATAAGGCGAAGTGCGCGGTTTGAACGCGCCGCCGCGCAGCACCTTCGCGCCGCCCGCCGCGACGATCTCGGCGATGGCCATCACTTGATCGCGGCTCTCGACCGTGCAGGGGCCGGCCATCATAACCACTTCCGGCCCGCCGATGGTCACGTCTTTGATTTTGATTTGCGTGGGTTCCGGCTTGAAGCTGCGGCTTGCAAGTTTATAGGGCGAGGTGATGCGGTGGACTTCCTTGACGCCGTCGAGCACCTCGATATCGCGCGTGTCAATCAGACGCCCACCGACCGCGCCGAGCACCGTGTACTGCACGCCGGTCGAGCGGTGTATGTCAAACCCTATTTTAACGAGCTTATCAATGACAGCAGAAATCTGCTCCTCGCTCGCCGTCTCTTCCATCACAATAACCATAGCGTCTCCACTGAACTATCGAATAATCATTATAACGTTAACAATCGCGCTTTGCGTTGTTCATCGGTGTGAGGTTATTTCGTGCGCCGCTTCTTTTGAAAGCTGGCCTTTGCCGCCGGAGATTGTTCGGCCTTCTCTTCAAGCTCGATAGTGACGCGCTCGATGCGCCGCGATTCGTCGATGATGCGCTCAAAGAGTCGCCGTATGCCTTCGTCATCAAGCGGCCCACGGTTGATGCCTGTGACGTGATCGAGCACCTGTTTTTCGCGCGCCGGCGAGTAGACCGGCTGACCGATCTCGCGCTTGACGCGGCCAATCTCAATCGCGCACGTCGAGCGTTCGTTCAGCAGGCGCACCAGCTCTTCGTCAATGCGGTCGATTTCGTCACGCCAGCCATCGATGCCGAGATTCTCTTTGCTCATTCGAAGTCACAGTTTAATCACACCCTAAACGAGCGGCAACACTAATCACCTGAGTGCGGCGGCTGACCGCAGTTCGCGCGTCAGTTGGCTGACTCGTTCAATCAACGAATCGTCCGTGGCGTGCTCCGCGATCTCGGCGACGATGCGGCTGCCGACCACCGCCGCGTCGGCGTGACGCCAAACTTCAGCGACGTGTTCGGGTGTCGAGACGCCGAAGCCGACCGCGATGGGCAAATCGGTGATCGGCCTGACTCGCTCGACGAGCGCGCCCGCCGCTTCAGAAAGACTCTGTCGCACGCCGGTCACGCCGGCGCGCGACACCGCGTAAACAAACCCGCTGCTCGCGGCGGCAACGCGCTTAATGCGTTCGGCGGTGCTGGTCGGCGCGACCAGGAAGATCGTGTCCACATCAACCTCGCGCATCTGCCGTATGAATTCATCAGCCTCTTCGGGCACAAGGTCTGTCACCAGTACGCCATCAAGCCCGGCGTCGCGCAGCTCGCGCCCCATCGCTTTTTCGCCGAGCGACAGCAGCGGGTTGAAGTAGCTGAACAACACGATAGGAATCTCGCTCTGCTGACGTATGCGCCGCACGAGATTCAAGCAATCACGCACCGTGACGCCGTTTCGCAGAGCGCGCTCACTGGCGCGTTGAATCACCGGCCCATCGGCCATCGGATCAGAGAACGGCACGCCCATCTCAATGATGTCCGCGCCGTTTCGTTCGAGCGCAAGGACGATCTCGGCAGTCGCTTCGAGATTCGGATCGCCGGCGGTGATGTAAGGGATGAAGCCCTTGCGACCTGACGCTCTCAGCGCGGCAAACGTGTCGGCGATTCGCGTCATCGTTGGCCTCGCGGCTTCAACATCAACTCGGCCACCGTGTTGACATCCTTATCGCCGCGCCCCGACAGGTTGGCGATGATGACGGCGTCTTTGGCCATCTTCGGCGCGGCCTTGATGACTTCGGCGATGGCGTGCGCGCTCTCAAGCGCCGGGATGATGCCTTCGAGCTTCGCCAGCAGCTCGAATGCGTCGAGCGCCTCGGCGTCGCTGGCCGATGTGTAATCAATCCTACCGGCGTCGTGCAGGTAGGCATGTTCCGGCCCGATGGCCGAATAGTCGAGGCCCGCCGAAACCGAATGAGTCAACGCCACCTGCCCGCCTTCATCTTGCAGAAGGTAGCTGCGCGTGCCCTGCAAGACGCCGGGCCTGCCGCCGCTGAAACGCGCTGCGTGCTCGCCTGGCTTTAATGAATGACCGCCGGCCTCAACGCCGATCATCTTCACCATCTCGTCATCGATAAACTCATAGAATAAGCCTATGGCATTGCTGCCGCCGCCGACGCACGCGATCAGCAAGTCGGGCAAGCGCCTCTCGTGCTCAAGAATCTGCGCGCGCGCTTCACGGCCAATCACAGATTGAAAGTCGCGCACCATCGTCGGGTAAGGATGCGGCCCCAACGCTGACCCAAGCAAGTAGTAAGTCTCGGCGACGTTCGTTACCCAATCGCGCAGCGCTTCGTTGATCGCGTCTTTCAGAGTGCGGCTGCCGGCTTCCACGCCGACCACTTCAGCGCCGAGCAAGCGCATACGGAAGACGTTCAGCTCTTGCCGCCGCATATCTTCCGTACCCATGTAGACGACACAGTCCAATCCCATCAACGCGCAGACCGTCGCCGTAGCGACGCCGTGCTGGCCCGCGCCCGTTTCGGCAATGATGCGCCGCTTGCCCATTCGCTGCGCCAGCAACGCCTGCCCGACTGCGTTGTTGATCTTGTGTGCGCCGGTGTGACAGAGGTCTTCGCGCTTCAGATAGATTCGCGCGCCGCCGAGATGCTCGCTCAATCGCGCGGCGTAGAGTAACGGCGTCGGTCGCCCGACATACTCTTTCAACAACCGCACAACTTCAGTTTGAAATTGCGGGTCACGCCGCGCTTCGTCATACGCCGCGACCAGTTCTTCGAGCGGATGCATCAATGTCTCCGGCACGAACTGGCCGCCGTACGGGCCGAAGTGGCCGCGCGCGTCAGGCATTTGATAAGACGGCTGATCTTCGACTTTGCTCATTACTCTTCCCTGTGTGGTGACTTGAGACCGATGAGGACGACGAACTCAATCACTTTCGCTGGCGGCCAAGGCGTTGGCGCGGGCGACTTCCTTCATCAACTCGCGCAACTTGCGTAAGTCTTTTCGGCCCGGCTCGGCTTCGATGCCGCTGCACACGTCCACCGCCCCCGGACGTACACTGATAATGGCTTCGGCGATGTTGCTAACGCGCAGGCCACCGGCAAGGATCAGCGGCGCATACCGCTTCGCTTCAATGGCCTTGCGCCA
Source organism: Blastocatellia bacterium (assembly GCA_045807725.1). Taxonomy (GTDB): domain Bacteria; phylum Acidobacteriota; class Blastocatellia; order UBA7656; family UBA7656; genus DATENM01. Next base: position 29,478 of record JBJMGV010000023.1, read on the forward strand.
ATCGAAGCTATGGCCGGTTCCGCCATAGCTGCCTTTGACGCTGGTGTCGAGCAGGATCATAGCGCCCCTGTACGCTTCGAGCGTGCGGCAATCGAAGCCGTCGCCTACGCGCAACGCTTTGATGACCCTCACGCGCCCGAAGCCTTCGCAAAACTCCGGCGGCTCGTCGCCGTGCAGTTGAACGGCGTGCAGCCCGACCATCTCCGCCGTCTCGATGATGCGCTCGCGTTGTTCGTTGACGAAGACGCCGACCAACGACACCAGCGGCGGCAGTTGTGCGGCGACCAAAGCGGCATCAGCGGGCGAAATGTAACGCGGGCTACGCGGCCAGAAGTTAAAGCCCAGCGCGTCAGCCCCGGCTTCAACGGCTGCCCGCGCTTCTTCGAGCGTTCGCACGCCGCAGATTTTAACTTTAACTCGACTCACCTTCCGCCTCACGAATCAGTTCGCGCAAGGCTTGGCCGGGGTCAGCCGCGCGCATAAACGATTCGCCGATCAGGAACGCAGAGTAGCCGGCCTTGCGCAATCGTCGTATGTCTTCGCCCGTCGCAATCCCGCTCTCGCTCACCAGTATCGAACGCGGCGGCGCAAGCGGCGCGAGGTCGAGAGAAGTCCGCAAATCGACCTTGAATGAAGCGAGGTCACGATTGTTCACGCCGATGATCGTCGCGCCCGCGCCTGCCGCGCGTCGCATCTCTTCGCACGTGTGAACTTCAACCAGCGCATCCAAATTCAACGTCGCCGCCTTGTCAAGCAAACGGCTCAACAATGAGTCATCGAGGATGGCGACGATCAACAACACCGCGTCCGCGCCCGCCGCCCGCGCTTCATAAAGCTGGTACTCGTCAAAGAGAAAGTCTTTCCTGAGCAGCGGCGTGGCCGTCACGTCGCGCACGGCGCGGAGGTGGTCGAGCGAACCGTCAAAGTAATCTTCTTCACAGAGCACGCTCATCGCCGTCGCGCCGGCCTCGCTGTAACTGCGCGCGATTTGCGCTGGCTCAAACTCTTCACGAATGATTCCCCGCGAAGGCGAGCGGCGCTTGATCTCGGCAATGACATTGACCGTGCCTGCGCGTTTCAAATTCTCAGCAAATGCCCCGGCGGCTCGCTCAACGCCTTCGCTGGTACGGATCAACTCATCAAGCGACACAGCAGACATAGCCTGATGGAGCCGCGTCGCTTTCGCCTCGACGATACGGTCGAGGATGCCACCGGCTTTGAGCAATCCTGCCGGTCGATGTTCAACTGCGCTTGCCACCGTCTCGCTCTCCGTCCGCCCGCGCGCGGCTCACATCTTCAGAAAGTTCTCAAGCAGCGACTTGCCGTGCTCGGTCATCACCGATTCGGGATGAAACTGCACGCCTTCGATGGGAAGGTCACGATGTCTCAGCCCCATAATGATGCCGTCGGGCGTCGTCGCCGACACTTCAAGCATCGGCGGCAGGCTCTCCTTCTCGACGATCAGCGAATGATAACGCGTCGCGCGAAAGCGATAAGGCAGCCCGCGAAAGATGGTCGCTGAATCGTGACATATCTCGCTCACTTTGCCGTGCATCAGGTATGGCGCGCCGACGACTTTACCGCCGAACGCCTGGCCGATGGCCTGGTGGCCGAGACAGACGCCGAGTATCGGCAGCCGGCCCGCGAAGGCGCGAATCGCGTCGAGCGTCACGCCTGCCGTGTCGGGCGTTCCCGGCCCCGGCGAAATCAACAGCCGCTCAGGATTCAGTTCGTGTATCCCCTCAACGCTGATGGCGTCGTTGCGATAGACCTCGACCTGTGCGCCCAACTCGCCAAGGTACTGAACGATGTTATAAGTAAAGGAATCGTAATTATCGATGACCAGAATCACGGTGTCATTCTAGCAGGCCAATGCGGGTACGGCCAACGCGGCCAACTGCTCGCTTAACCCGCTCAAGCTGGCCTCGCCGCTACCTGTGCGTTGGGATAGATGAGAAGGTTCTGATTTTGTTGTAAACAAGAAAAGCGCGGTAAGGGGTTGACCAAAGCCGCTCACGTGAATACGATTGTGCCCGGCTTTTTTGCTGTTGCGTACTGCTTTATCAAGAATGATGATTTAAAGCGCACGGCTTTCTCGGAGCGTTGGAAGACGGCTTTCACATCGCTCAGGCGTAATTGGCTTAAAGATATGCAGAGGCCGCGTGCCCGCCGCCCCGCATCACTCGGCAGTCACCGCTCAATTCAGCAGGATAAGTTCGTCGCATAACTGCCCCCCAGGCTCAACAGGTGAACAACAGCGTTCATTCTTGCCCATCCATCCATTTGCAATGAAGCATTGGAAGTCAGGGCCGAACTCAGTGGAATAAAGAAGCGGAACTCAGTCGGTCATCGAATAAGGAGCAAAGACCATGAAGACGAAACCTGGGCGCACCTCGCCATCTCCGTCCTCCATCCAAAAGAAGTGGACGATGCCATTCGTCCTTCTCTCGTTGTGTCTGGTTGCGGTCGTCGCGGGAGCCATCGCGTTGCGCAACGCAAACTCGACGCGACAGACGGCAATCGCGCAGGTCGTCACGCCGCAGGCCGGCGGTTCGACTCAACCTTCAGCGGACACCAGGAGGCCGGCGACCGACTCAGCCCGCGAAGACGCGAAGGGGTCGGTAGCCGTTCAGACTCGCGCACAGGTTCGCGCTCCGAAGGCCGTTGCTTCGATTATCCCGATTAAACAAGCGCAGGCACGCGCGGCTGAAGCCATTAAGCGCCAGCGTAAGCTGCGAGAGCACGAGGCGAAAGAGGCCGCGCTCAAGCTGATGCTGAAGAGCACGCCCACGCCGGCGCTTGCCGCGCAATCAAAAGCGCCGGCCTCAACCGATGCAGAGACGGCAAGCAGCGCAGCATTGCCAAAGCCGACCGTTAGCCTGATGCCCTCTCCGGCAGAACCAAAGGAAGCGGTTGCGCAGAGCGTAGCCGAATCGAAGGAAGATGAAGACTCAACCAGAGTGCTCAAGCACGCCGCCCCGGTCGCGCCATCAAAGGCCGTTGCCAGTCCCGGCACAACAGCGAAAGGCCAGAACCCGCAATCGGCAGGAGCCGGTTTAGGCAATCAGGACTCCGCTTCAAGCGCAGCTATGCAAGTTACCGGGGACGGCGCTCCGGACGCTTCTTTTACGCCGCAGGTCACACTCATCAAAGGCAAGTCGGTGGACTTCGACGTGCGCAACCTGCCGCAGATTCCGCCTGAGAAGTTTGAGCTTCCCGAACGCGAAGACCCGTCCGTTTCGCCGCGAGCCATTGAGCCGCCGCCGGGCACGATCAAAGAATCAGCCGCCTCTCCAGCGGCCACAGCGGTCACTCCATCTGCGCCCGCGCCGTCGCCGATTACCAATTTCAACGGCCTAGATTTCAGCAACTTTGGATTCGGGCGTCCGCCCGACACGGTTGGCGATGTCGGCCCCATTTACTTCATTCAAGCGGTCAACGCCTCTATCGGCATCTTTCGTAAGTCGGACAATGTTCGTGTCGCGGCCTTCGGCTTCAATACCTTTATGAGCCAGGGCAATTTCGGCAATCTCTGCGACACGAATAATTTTGGCGACCCTGTTGTCCTCTATGATTCGTTCGAGGATCGCTGGGTCATCACCGACTTTGCTTTCACGCTCAACGGCAACGATGTCATCAATCCGCCGGGCGCGTTCCAGTGCATCGCCGTTTCCAAGACTGCCGACCCGGTCAGCGGCGGCTGGAACTTCTACTCGATCAACACGACGGGCGGCCTTGGCGACTATCCGAAGTTCGGCATCTGGCCCGACGGGCTGTATATGTCGGCGAGTCTGTTCGATTACCTCAACGCCGTCGGCTATCACAACCCGCGCGTCTACGCCTTCAATAAAGCGCAGATGTACGCAGGCAATCCGACCGCGCAGGTCGTTTCGTTCGATGCGCCCGCCGCCGAGTTCACGCTGCTGCCCTCGAACGCACGCTTGCAGACCGGCACACCGCCAGCAGGTAGCCCAAATTACTATTCGGTCATCTGGCAATTTACCAATGCCGTTTCGGTCTACAAATTCCACGTCGATTGGGATCGCATTTCGCTTTCGACCTTCACCGGCCCATCAGCCGTCTTCACGCCGGCAAGCTGGATCAGCCCACCGTCCACCGTGCCGGCGCAAGGCGGCAATAACAACGACACGCTGGCCGTGCGGCTGATGATGCAGAACCAGTACACCAATCTCAGCGGCGTCGAATCGCTGTGGCTGGCTCATACGGTTCGCAACTCAAGCACGGCAGGCGTCAGCGCCGTTCGTTATTATCAGGTCGGAGTGACCGGCGGCACGGTTGCCGCCAACACGACGCAGGCGGCCAATCACGAACCGGACACGACGAACCGTTATATGCCCAGCCTCGCCTTAGACCGCGCAGGAAATATGCTGCTGGGCTACAACGCCTCAAGCGCCGCGCTCTTTCCGGCCATCCGTTATGCAGGCCGCCTGAGTGGCGACGCCGCCAACACATTGCCGCAGACCGAAACTTCACTGATCGAAGGGACGGGTTCACAGAACACCAGCACGCGCTGGGGTGATTACAGCGCGATGAATCTTGCTCCCGATGGCTGCACCTTCTGGTACACCAACGAGTACTACGCCACGACCGGCAATAACTGGCAGACGCGCATCGGGTCGGTCAAGTTCCCCTCTTGCACCAACGTCGGCAACGGCGGCACGGTGTCGGGCACGGTGACGACTACAGTCGGCGGCTTGCCGGTGAATGGCGCGACTATCACGTTCGGTAGCCGCACAGCGACGACGAATGTAACAGGCGCTTACTCGTTCACAAATATTCCTGCCGGAACCTATGCGAGCATCACGGCCACGCAGCCGGGTTTTGTCACCGGCACGAACACGCCCGTTGTCGTCACCGACGCCGCGACCACAACAAAGAACTTCTCGCTTACGGCAGCGCCGACCAGCGCGTGTCCGACTGACACGACGACGAGCGACTTTCAGACCGGCATTGCTAACAACCTGGACCTGACGACCAGTGCGGGTAATGTCACGCTGTCGAACGCGGCAGTCATTGACCAGTCGTACACGGAAGGGACATCGACCGGGACGCCATTCACATCTACCGGCTGGAACGGTCAGACCTTTATTCCCTCCGTCAGTGGGTCCCTCACCAAAGCGGATGTCCAGCTCTTTTGTTCCGGCTGTACAGGTACAACCCCGAACATCACGGCTTCAATTCGCGCCACCAGCGGTGGCCTGCCGACTGGCGCTGATCTTGCCAGCGCAACCATCCCCGGATTTTCTAACGGTGCAGGCGCTACCTACACGGCCACCTTTAGTCCGGTATCTCTGACTTCGGGAACACAATACGCTTTGATTTTGCGCCCCGTGGCAAATCCTTCCGTCGGAACTTATAACTGGATTCGCGCCCTCCCCGGTAGCTATGCCAACGGTCAGCGGGTCAATTCAGCCGATAGCGGTTCGACGTGGGCACCCGACTCGACCAGAGACTATAACTTCATAACCTACATGCAAGCCGGCTTCGCGCTGTCGGGCGATCTAACGTCAGGATTGAAGGACGGCAACCCGGCAACGGGCTTTGAGACGAAGTGGACGACGCTGTCGTGGACGGCAACGACGCCGGCGGGCACGACGGTCAAGTTTCAGGTCGCCGCCAGCATCAACTCAACGGGTCCGTTCAACTTTGTCGGCCCGGACGGCACTGCCGCGACGTTCTTCACGACGACCGGCGCGGCGCTGTCGCCGCAGTTCGATGGCAAACGTTATTTGAAGTACAAAGCCTATATGACCACGAGCAGCAACAGCACGACGCCGACGCTTGCTGACGTGACGCTCTGCTATAACAACACCCAGATTCCGACGGCAGCCAGGCTCAACTCGTTCACCGCAACGCCGACCAGAGATGGTACCGTGCTGTTGCAGTGGCACACCGGAACTGAAGTGGATAACCTCGGCTTCAACGTCTACCGCGATGTCGATGGCGTGCGAACGCGCATCACTCCGCAACTCGTGGCCGGCTCCGCCTTGATGGCCGGGGCGACTATCACTATGTCGGCGGGCAACGCCTATGCCTGGGCCGATGCGCCGCCGCCGGGCAAGTCGATTCAGTACTTCCTCGAAGACGTTGACCTCGACGGCAAGCGTACGCTCAACGGTCCTTACTCCCTATCGTCCGGCAACGCCGATGCTCGACCGCAACAGGCAATGCTGTTGACTCAGCTCGGCAATCGCCAGGCGCAGTTGAGCTACACGGGCGGGACCACGCCTGCCGAGTCGTCGGCCCAGCTTCGCGCCAACTCGACCTTGCAGTCGTCGCAGCCATTCGCCCTGGCAGGCTCGCCGGCCATCAAGCTGGCAGTCAACCACGAAGGCTGGTATCGCATCAGCCAGCCCGATCTCTTAGCGGCAGGGCTTGATCCAAACGTCAACCCGCGCAACTTGCAGTTGTTCGTGGACGGACGCGAAGTGCCGATGGCGATTCAGAGCAGCCAGTCCGGCAAGTTCGATTCGACATCGAGCATTGGCTTTTACGGACTTGGTCTGGATGCCGCGAGCAGCGACGCGCACGTCTACTGGCTGGCCGCCGGCACGCAGCCCGGCCTGCGCATAGAGAAGGTGCAGGCGAAAGGCGAAGCGAGCGGCGCAACCAGCTTTGCCTACACGGTCGAGCGCAAGGATCGCTCGGTCTACTTCGCGGCATTGAAGAATGGCGATGCCGAAAACTTCTTCGGCGCAGTCATCGCCAGCGGGCCGGTCGATCAATCGCTCTCGCTGCAACGCGTCAACAAAGCGACGACCGCTAATGCTCAGATCGAAGTCGCGCTGCAAGGCGTCACTCAACAGCCGCATCGCGTCACCGTTTACTTGAACGGCACACAGGTTGGCGCAGTAAACTTCAGCGGCCAGTCGCGCGGATTGCTCAGCCTGCCCGTGCCGCACAGCCTGCTCAATGAAGGCGAGAACGTCGTCCGCCTCGTGGCGCAGAATGCCGAAACCGACGTGAGCCTGGTTGATGTGATCCGCATTACCTACCAGCACGCGTTCAAGGCTGAGAACAACGCGCTGCGACTGACTGCGGACGCGGCCTCACAGGTCACAGTCGATGGGTTCACGAGCGGCGACATTCGCGTCTTTGACGTGACCAACCCCGACCAACCGCAAGAACTGGCGGCGGTCGTGCAGGGGCAGAAGACCGGCTACGCCGTGACCGCAGGCGTGGCGGGCAGCGGCCCGCGTGCGCTCTTTGCGTTGAGCGCGACGCGAACGCAGCAGCCCGTTTCGATCAAAGCCAATCAGCCGTCCAGCCTGCGCCAGTCGGCGAACGGCGCTGACCTCGTCATCATCACGCATCGCAACTTCGCCGCCAGCACCGCCAACCTCGTCGCCCTGCGACAGAAGCAAGGCTTGAACGTTGCCGTCGTTGATGTCGAAGATGTTTATGATGAGTTCAGCTACGGCAACAAGACGCCGCAGGCGATCAAGGACTTCTTGGCCTACGCCAGAAGTAATTGGAAGCAGGCTCCGCAGTACGCGCTGCTCGTTGGCGATGCCAGCCTCGACCCGAAGAATTATCTGGGCTTTGGCGACAGCGACTTCGTGCCGACGCGGCTGATCGAGACGTTGAATATGGAGACGGCGAGTGATGATTGGCTGGCCGACTTCAACGGCAACGGCGCGGAGATGCCGATTGGACGCCTGCCTGTTCGCACGCCGCAGGAAGCAACGGCGATGATCAACAAGATCGTCTCTTACGACAGCGCGCCGCCGAAGCAGTCGGTGTTGCTGGTGGCCGACCGCAACGACAGCTACGACTTCACGTCTACGGACGCGGCGTTGCGCGAGTTGATTCCCGCCGGCATCAACGTCGATGAAGTGAACCGCAACGCGCAGGATGACGCGACCGCTCGCAGCCAGATGTTTGCGGCCATCAACAGCGGGCAGAAGATCGTCAACTACGTCGGTCACGGCTCGGTCGATAGCTGGCGCGGCCAGATGTTGACCAATGCCGATGCGCTGGCGCTGACAAACAGCAGCCTGCCGCTGTTCATCACGATGACGTGCCTGAACGGGTATTATCAAGACCCGGCGATGGAAGGACTGGCCGAGTCATTGATGAAAGCCGGTCGCGGCGGCGCGGTCGCGGTCTGGGCTTCGTCAGGAATGACCGTGCCCAGTTCGCAATCGATAATGAATCAGCAGATGTACCGACTGGTCTTTGACAGCAGCTTGCGGCTGACGCTCGGCGAAGCAACCCAACGAGCTAAGGCGCTGGTCAATGACGCGGACGTGCGCCGCACCTGGATACTCTTCGGCGATCCGACGATGCGGCTGAAGTGAACGACTGAAGTGAACGACTGAGCTATCGCCATCAACGCGATGGCTATAGAACTTGTGGCTGAGGGATTGGCGACGCGCCGGCCCTCAGCCATTTTCTTTTGTGAGGGAGTCGAGAAACTCGTGGGCCGTGCGGTTCACCTCCGAAGCGGCGCGGGCTGTGCGGTGAATGCCCGCTGTAATGTAAGACACACGCGCTCCGACTTCGTGGAAGATGTCGCCAGATGCTCGGCGAGTGGGTTATGGTATTCTTTGCGTCAAGAGGCGTCAGCGCCCGGCATCAATCGCAATGAAAGAGAAGATGACCGCACCCTTATCAACCGGCAGCCGTTCTGAGCTGGCCGTACTTCAAAACGAAATCACCTCGTGCTCACGTTGCCCGCGACTGGTCGAGTGGCGCGAGCAGGTGGCGCGCGAGAAGGTTCGCCGCTTCGCTGATGAAACCTACTGGGGCCGTCCTGTGCCGAGTCTCGGCGACAGCGACGCGCGCCTGCTCATCATCGGACTCGCGCCCGCCGCGCACGGCGGCAACCGCACGGGCCGCGTCTTCACAGGCGACCGCAGCGGCGACTGGCTCTACCGCGCGATGTACCGCGCGGGCTTCGCCAATCAGCCGACCTCTACGCATCGTGACGACGGCTTGCAGTTGCGCGACGCCTATATCACCGCCGTCATTCATTGCGCGCCGCCGGCCAACAAGCCATTGCCCGAAGAAGTGGCCAACTGCCGCCCTTACCTGCTCACAGAGATTGAAGAGCTACGCGACGTGCGCGTCGTCGTCGCGCTGGGGCGCATTGCGTTCGATGCGGCGATTGCTAACATCGGCCTTGAAGCGAACGGTTCGGCGAAGCGGCCCGCGCGCCCGCTGTTCAAGCACGGCGCAGAAGTCGCGCTACGCGGCGGCAAGACGTTGATCGCGTCCTTTCACCCGAGCCAGCAGAATACGTTCACAGGCAAGCTGACCGAGCCGATGCTTGATGCCATCTTCACGCGCGCGCGCCAGTTGACCGATCAGCCCGCCACCGGCGCGTGACGGACGTGAGCGCGCGTGTATAATGAATCATTGGGTTTCGCCATCATTTTAACCGGAGAAAGATATGGCCAACGCTGACACGATGACTGAAGAAGAAAAGCCTAAGAAACGCACACGCAAGAAGACCGACGAGAGCGCTGCCGGCAGCGAAGTACAAACCGACGCCGCGCAAACAAACTTAGACAGCAAGACTGCCAAGGCGAAGGCGACCGCTGAAGCAACGAACGCGACTGGCGAGGATGCGACCGCGTCTGCGCCATCCGCCGCCGCATCAGCCGCCAACGCTTCATCACCGGCAGAGACTCAATCGCAGAGCGAGACGATTGCCGGCTCGTTCGACCCGGCATTGCTGCCGGCGCGGAGCGGCAAGCTCGGTGTCTTTGGTGGGCCGAAAGATCGCGGCATCAAGCCTGATGACAAGCTCGCGCTGCCGACCGGCAAGCACTTCACTTTCGAGCGCGTTCGCAGTCTCAACCCGAAGGGTTTTTACTGCGCGATGCGTTGGGACTATCACGTCCTCGGCAAGAGCATCGGCGAAGGGCAGCGCTGGTGGGCGAATAAAAAGTTGCTCGTCACCAACCCGGCCAACGGCGCGGCGGTTGTCGTGCGCGCGGTTGATTATGGGCCGCCCGAAAGCACCGGCCTTGTTATCGCCGTCTCGCCCGGCGCAGCCGACGCGCTCGGCGTCAACGTTGGCGACGAAGTGGAAATCGCTTTTGCCGACCCGCGAATGCCAACGGGCGCTGTCGAATAAGATAAGCCGATGATTCGTTATCCCGCATTCGATCCGCCGGAATATGCCAACTGGAAGGCCGACCCGGAAGTCGTTGAGCAGTTCGCTCGCACGACGGAAGCCAACGCCGAGCGCCGCGCGATCATTCGCGGACTGACAGCCACACAACTGCTCGCGCTCTACGAAGGGCTGCTGAGAAATCGTCTGCACGACATCGCGCTCAAGCGATGGGTCAAGCAAGGCGTCATCTCGAAAGCGTGGCTCGGCGCAGGCGAAGAGGCCGCGACCATCGGCCCCGTGCACGCACTCAACCGCGAGTCGTTCGGCGACGGGATGCCAACCGACTTCGTTGCGCCGATGATCCGCAACGCCGGCGCGTGTCACGAGATGGGAATGCCGCTCGCGGATATGCTGCGCGGCTACCTCGGCACAGCCGACTCGCCGACGCGCGGGCGCGACCTGCACATCGGCGACTTCCATCACGGCGTGTTGACGCCGGTCAGTCACGTTGGCGACGTGATGGCCGTGACCAATGGCATCGCGCTGGCATTCAAGCTGCGCCGACAGCCGCGCGTCGCCGTCACCTGGATCGGAGACGGCTCGACCAAAGCCGGCGTCTTTCACGAGAGCATGACGTTTGCCGCCGTCGAACGCTTGCCGATCATCATCATCATTCAAGACAACAAAGTGGCGCTCGGCACGCGATTCGATCAACATCATCGCGGCTCGTTCGCCGATTGGCCCGAAGCTTATGGCGTCGAAGGCTGCACCTTTGATGGCAACAACGTGCTCGACGGTTACGCGGCAGTGAAGCTGGCCGCCGCCGCTTGCCGCGAAGGGCGCGGCCCCTTCCTGCTTATCGCTGAGACGTTTCGCATGGGCGGCCACGCCACGCACGACGAACGCGAGGCGCGCGTCACCTTCGATGCGCAGTTGTTTGAGCATTGGGGCAAGCGCGATCCTATCGGGCTGTTTGAGAATTACTTGATCGAAGGCAGCGTTGATCTGGTGAGCGGCAAGCGCGGACGGCGTACGCAGGCAATGCGCGACCGCAACACACAAGCGCTCGATGATGTCGAGCGGCGTGTGATGGCCGAGATCGAGCAGGCGGAAAAGGACGCGCTCGAAAGCCGCGCGCAACGTTTGCCGCAACCGGAATCGGCGGCCATCGGCGTTTATGCTGAGAGTGACGGCGCTCGTGAAAAGGGCGCGGCCAAACATGCGATTTGATCAAGGCGAATTCGCTTGAGCGTTCGGGTCATTGCTAACGAAGTGAGGGAGGTCAGGCAATGCGAAAGGCATGTGCGGTTGTCATAATCGCTTTATTGATGAACGCCGTCGCGGCGGGACAAAAGCGCAAAAAGCCGCGCGCAGCGGCGCGTTCACGCTCTACCGTTACGCGCAACGAACCCGCCTCAACTGGCCCGCGCGTGGTCGGCTCGCCAGTAATCATCATCACAAAAAATGATGACCACATCGTCGGCACGCTGGTTGATCTTACGACCTACAGCATTCGCATCAAGGCCGACAACCTGGAATCGACCATCTCGCTCGACCGTATCGCTTCGCTGTCGTTCGGCGAGGCGAGCACACCGAGTCGCCCGGCGATGGCCATCGCGCCGGCAAGCGGCGACTTCGCCCGCAACGCCGCGCCGATCATTAGCGAATTCCAGAACATCGCCAACCAGTTGCGGCAAGGCACAGAGTTCAATGAATACGGCAGGCTGTTGACCGAGCTACGACGCAGAGGCGAGCAGTTCATCAATCGCTTCGGCGGTTCGGACAACCCCTCTGAAGCGCGAGTGATTGCGTTACTGTCGGCGGCGCTCACCGATTATAGCTGGGCGCGAACGATATGGACGCTGCGGCTTAATC
>JBJMGV010000024.1:0-61902 GCA_045807725.1 Blastocatellia bacterium
GCCAGAGCCGTTGAGCGTCATGGGCACGATCAACTGGCGAACCTCAGTCCGACAGCCCTGGTAGGTGTAGTCGGTCAGGAACTGGCGGAAGCACGCCTTACAGCGGTAGCGTTGCTTGAATTGCTTGCTTCTGCCATTCTTTTTAATAGCCAGTGAGTCGCACCTGGGACAGGTGATGGCTTTGTATTGCACATTCAAAGCTTACCTTGACAGGTGCGGCTTGCTCTACCAGCAGCTTTTCTCAATCGCGACCCTTTGTTAGTATCGCCGTCGTCCGTCTTCCAAAATGGCAGCAGTTCGTCTGTCTTGCCCCTGTTCAAAAATTTGTGGAGTGGCGCATAGCGTCTCTTCATCTCGTCGCTACGCGCCTGTTGGTAATAATAGAAGTTTGTTGTTCGCTGCTGTGGCCCGCGCACGATGGCCTCACGCAGGGCATAGAGTTGGGACTTGGGGAATTTATCCTGTTTGAGGTTCCGTACCAAAGTGATCATGTTGTTGAGATGATCAAGGGTGAGCGGTCGTGTCGTAAGTCCTTCGCTGAACCGATTGTGATACGCTTGCTTCCTGAAGGCTTGGATGTCTTCCGAGATGGCAGTATCAGCGGTGATCACCTGGAAATCTATTGCGGATATGGGAGGATTGGCAGCCTTGCTGAGCCGCTTGGCATTCTTGAGCAGGCCTTTGACGATCTGGCGGGAAAAGTAAACCGGCATGGAAACGTGCGCGATTAGAACGCCAGCGGCGAGCGTCAGATTTCTGTGGCGGAGGCGGCGCTCGAACTCGGCGCACAAGTGGTGCGCCATCTGGAGGGCGATGTCCGCCGGCACAAACAGATAGACATCATCCCCGCCGGTGGAAACGATCTCAAAAGGATGATGGCGAATTTCTCGGGTTCGCTTTTTCCCTTTGCGGTCTTGAGACTCAACCTCAGACTTGCGGGGGCGGTCGAATAAGGTCCCAAGCCCACTGAAGACGCCTTCCTCGATGGCCGTGCGCACCTCATCGGCGAAACGTTTGAAATCCTCGACCGTCACCAAGCGGTCGATTTCACCTCCCATGTTGTTGCCATCCGCATAAATGATCCCGATGAAGTTGCCGACCCGTCCGGAACCGGCCCTCGCGATGGCTTCCAGATCGGGCGGCGATTCCACATCAGTCCAATTGGCGATGTCGGTGTCGTTGCGGAGGCCTTCACGATAGGGCAGTATATTCCCGCAGCCAGCTTGTTGCTGGAGATAATCCCAGAACTTCCTGAGGTGAAAACTGTGCGCGGCCCGTCCATCATGATCTTGCCGCTTACGAAAGCATGCCTGACATATGGACCGCCCGTTTATTTCGGGCGCAAGCTGGCAGGCGGGCCGGAAATGGCAATATGAGCACCGCTCTGTGAAAGACGAGACTTCGAAGATAGGAACAGAGAGCCTGCTCTGTTTGGCCTGGCGTAGCTTATTCTGTAGTGCTGCGTAGACCTCTCTGAATCCTTTGCGACTGAAGTAGTCCGCTTCGGTAATGCTGGCGGGGTTGTCGCACCGTTTCCAGTCGGACACCTCAACAAGATTATGCTTAAGCAGCCGCCATGCTTCGCCTGTTGCGTTCCCGGCTTTCGTACTAAACCAGTCAGCCAGGTGAGAAGGACGAATCCCCGCTTCCAGGTCATCCAAGCGAATCGCCTCCCAGACGACAGTGATGGTTGCGGTCAACGTGGTTTCAAGAAAGAGCCCCTCGATCCGCTGTTTGATCGCTTCCGCCTTTTGAAGCGGCGCGACGAATAAGATCGCGCCGCCCGCAGCGTAGATTACGCATTCCGGTTTCAATTCAAACTCGTCAACCAAGACTTGGCAGATACCTTTGACTCGGCGGCCATCAATTTCAAGGTCGCCCCAGATATCTGAATCGTCGCTCGTCTTGACGTTGAGCAGATCGAGAATCAGGCTCGCGCCACGCATCTCAGCGAGCTTGGCGGACTCGAAGACATAACTTTGAATGCGGTCTACATCAGCGGCAATCAGGGCGAGAGGAATCTGATCATCGAAGATATGCCTCAACTTATCGTATACATTCGCTGACTGCTGGTTCGTAGCTTGTTGATCCGGCATCTTGTGGCACCCCTTTCGCGATTACAAGCACGACGCTCGTCGGTGCTTTGCGAGCGTTTCTGATGACTTCGTATCTCCCTAGTCCGAAACTTGTGCCGGTTCCGACGTGTAATATCTTCCCGGCGATGATGAGCGGGATGAACTCCTGAATCACTTCGCCGGCGTATTCGATTCTGCCAAGAAAGCCACCCATGTTCATCTTGACCCTTTGCCGGTTCGAGTATCTCTTCCAGTCTCGCCAGTGCAGTCCTGACGCCCTGGTCCGAACGCTCGATGCCCGGTCGATCAATCCGCGATAGTTCACGTCCAGCCGCACGCTGCCATGGACTGCCGCTAGTATTGTTCGAGGCGCATTCAAATCAATTCCGTCAGAGTCTTTGTCGCCTGGCTGGGTACGGTGATGCCTGGCAGCCACCGGAATAAATCGTCTGTTAGAGTCCGTGCGGAGGCGGCGCGCCCTTTGATTACGCAGCCATTCTATAGGCGGCGCTGGCGTCTCAAATAAATAAGGATAGATGCAGCGTTCAGCCAGCATGCATCGCTCACAATTGCGATGCGCCGCAACGCATACGGCCTCCTTTAACGCGTGACCGAAGGCACCGCACAAAGTTGAGCCTAGATATAGCGGCAGCATGACGGCCCGCTGAGCCTTCAATCGTAGCTGGTAGCGCGATAGGTTTAGTACAGAAAAATCCTTTGCTTGCATCGGTGCACTTCAATTCTGTGACGGCCCAATACACTAGCTACGTGTCAGGTCTTGGTAAGACTAGGCGTGATAGGTTTGCCCGAAGCCGCTTCGTAAATCTCAGATCCTGAGCAATATCTTTTTCGTGCCTCAACACGTAAGTGAATCTGTTGAGGAAAAAATTTCATGAGGCCGCAGAGGAATTTTTGAAATAAGGTGAGAATTTCTAAAAACGATGTGCTGTAATAAATTACTCATTGACTTTTTTTAAGCACAAAGATTAAAGTGGGACCACTTTGAATTTGCGGAGCAACGACACTTGCTATTTTGGATCAAGACAGTGAGTTCTTCGCATCCTGAAAGCTAGCACAAGTTTGGGCCCGTAATCTCTGCGCCTGATTGCTGTTGTGTTGTAATTCCACCCTCGTTGGCGAAAAACAGAATAAGACGCATCTCTTAGCGGATTGAAGCAGATACAAATTCAAGGAGACTGAGAGTAATCAGTCGCGGTCGGCGATGGCTACCATTTATCTGGAAAGTTTTCTAGGATGTGCCTCGAAAGTCTGCGACGCCGGTCGTATTCAGGGCCTTGTCAACTGGAGCATCATCATTTAGCAAAATGGATCAGGTGATGAGATGCACCATGGCGCTTGAGCCGAAGTGATGACCTTCAGGTCTTACGGGGGCATTTGAAGGATAGAACATGAATAAAAAAATTAAGATTCTTTTTCTCGCCGCCGATCCCAGCGATATCAAGTATCATCTCCGCCTCGGGACAGAGTGCAGCAAGATCAAACGCGAAATCGAACTCGAAGCGAATCGAGATCGGTTTGAAGTCATACAGGAATGGGCGGTCACCCCCCACGACCTGCTAAAGGCCCTCAGACGATATCGCCCGAATGTCGTTCACTACAGCGGGCATGGAGGTGAGGACGGGATCATCCTGGAGAATCATCTCGGCAATGCGCAGTCGGTTCCCCGAATAGCCCTGGCAGAATTGTTTAGCAAGTACAGGGATACCGTGCGGATAGTTTTTCTAAACGCCTGCTACACTGCACGTCAAGTGCAAGCGTTAAGGCAGGTAATCGATTTCTCGATTGGCATGAGAAAGCCCGTAGGAGATAAGGCTGCGATCACCTTCGCGAGTGCTTTCTACAGCGCACTGAGTTACGGCCATCCTGTGAAGGAGGCTTTCAACGAGGCTAAGCTCCTGCTTAAACTAAATCAAGACCCTGATAAAGATAATCCGAAACTATTCACGCGAAGCGGTGTTGACGACTGGCAGCCGTTTCTGAATCACACTTCGAGCACTTCGCGCGCATTGAGAGGCGGAAGAGCATCAAGAGAATCCACAACGGGGAGAGCCGGGATGTCTGAAGCGCCCAAGGTATGTTTATGGATCCATGGATGGATTAAACGATTATATGATTGCCGTCCTACCGTTGAACTTGACTGGACGGAGTACTTCCATCGCGATGCGAGGAAAGTTCCGGGCCAGCAAGCTTGGAAGCTTACCCTGTTCGAAGATATTCAAAAGGCCAAAGACAAACTTGATAGACGGGATAAAGGGACATTCATTGATTTTCGCGGCAAACTGCCGCTGACGGCGCTACTTGCAGTTGGGGCGAAGTTTCCCGAAGTCGGTGGGTATGCATTTCGCGCCGAACAGCCCACTCGCGGCAGGACCGACTTGTGGAGGTCCGATGCATCACCATCGAAGCGTAAGTTCGAGGTCCTGACTGTCAAGCAGAGAAAAAGTAGTCCCAAGCGGGATATCCTAATCGCCTTATCAATCACCGGAAGTGCCAAGGATGAAGTTGTCGCTCTCTACAACCGGCATCCCAAAACCTTCTCCGCATTAATTTATGCTGAACCGAATAACGGGCCGGGGGACGGGGCTTTGCGCTCCGATAAAGATGCTGTGGCCCTGGCGATTCATGCGAAGGAGTTGATTCGTCAGTGCAAACTCGACCACAAGGCATCGCAAGTCCACTTAGTGGTTTATGGACCTGGCGCCTATTGCCTATTTCTTGGTCAGAGGCTCAATGCGGTGGGAACAATCATCACCTACGAGAGATCCCTGAGTGGAGACTATAAGCGCTCAGTTACTCTTCAGACAGGATAGAAACCGACCGCCCGTTTAAAGGCAACGCCATTTTCTTAGATAACGAATCGGTGATTTTATGCATTTGATTCAATATGCTGAAAATTCAAACTGCCCATGAAATTCTTTCACCCTGATCGTCACTATATCATGTGTGTGCGCCTTAGCGTTGCAAGAGAGTCTGATCTTCAGTAGAAGAGCTTGGCGAATGAAAACTCCTCTGATCGCTCTTAAGCGCGTGTTGTTGGAAGCTAGAGGAACGAACACGTTGTCGAATGATTTAACGAATGAGAGGAGCAAAGGGAATGGCAGATCGCAAGACATCAAAGGAGCCCCAAAGAAACGGCACGCTTCAGTCTATAAGGGCCGGTAAAACCGGAAGCAAGAAAAAGGCCGCCCAGGACCCGAAGCGGAGTAGCTCTCTACAATCCATCAGGGGAACATCTACCAAGAAGAAGGCCGGCACGTCAAAAGGTGTCGTCCAGGGTGGCAAAAACGGCTAAGAGTCAAAAATCTGCGGCTAGAATGCCCGCAGCAATTCGGTCTACGCTTTACGCATCCTGAATCGAGTCTATCCGAGCATAGATCGAAGGGGCGTTTGGCAGATGCGCCAATTGCCTCTCTAACTTGTTTTAGGAATAGGCAATCCTCTCTGGCAGGGGTAGTGACTACGTATCGTAAAACTCTATCTAGCCGATGGGGTTTCGATACGCCCCAGGGATCCCCCTGTCATAGAGGATTGCCTGTGCAATTCCACTCTTCCAGATTGCAATCACACTTCACCGCTAAGCAGGCGAACCCCGCTGGCGAGGTACTTTCCTCTTATCTTGTACCTTCTTCATCCTAGCCAACTCTCGCCCTCAGGGGCCTATTTCTGTAATATCCATCCAGCCAATTAGGTTGAACGGCCCGAACCATTCGTGATAAATAACACCCGGCACCGCCAGGTTGTCGGAGAACATAGGGGAGCAGTGTACTCCAACACTCATTGCTCAACGGAATGAGTAGCATAAATTTGCCACTCCGTTCTTATGTTGGCCGACAATGGATGAAGGACTCGCCTAAGGCATTACTGATGTCCCAACTAAGGGATTATCGATTCTCCGCGACCGTTTCTTCCCGATATAGCGCAGTTGGTTTGATCGCATTGATTATTCTACTGGCAAGCGTGGGCTCCGGTTCTTTTGCACATCACCACAATAGGGGCTTTCCTAAAACTCCTGGAAATTCAGGCCATAATCACTGGCCAATTTCAGGACAAGGAGGTTTAGGGATGAGTTCTAAAGCTCTGCAGTGGAAGGTTGTTGGGGCGAAGTTTATCGTCTTCGATCCGACGCGCCCAATAGGTGGCTGGCGCAGGGCGTGGCGCAATCTCACAAAACAGGCTGGACTCGCTGGATTTCGATTCCACGATCTGCGCCATCATGCCATCACTGAGCTTGCCGAGGCATGAGTACCAGAGCAGACCATCATGGCGATAGCTGGCCACGTCTCGCGCCGAATACTTGACCGCTACAGCCACGTTCGTTTGGAAGCAAAAAGAGCCGCGCTGGAAGCTCTCTCCCCACGCGGCCCTGTCGAGTCTATGAAGGCTGTGGCCAATCCCTCAGAAGATTACGGCACAAGTAACGGCACAAATTCCGAAGCCATTCCCGTCTTTTCCAACCTAGCTGTTGCCACCGTTGATAAAGATCAAATAGGCGCGTGGGGATTTGAACCCCAGACCCCTACCGTGTCAAGGTAGTGCTCTACCCCTGAGCTACGCGCCTGCAAAATCAAGTCAAAAACGTAGCAGACGGTTTGAAGCAGTGTCAACCCTGATGCCCGCGCGGTCGCCGCATAGCGTCCGGGCGTCGTTGAATTACACGTGTTTTCTGCGCATAAATCACGCATCGGCGGATCAGTAAGCAATCAGTTCATCCGCCCTGCGCGGGCCGTTGAGCGGCATCAATCGGAATGTCCTGCCCGGCAGCACGTGAAGCGATTCGGCCTTCGATTCATCGCCGTCGAGCAACGCCGGAAGCATGGTTAAGAAGAGAAACGCTTTCATCTCAAGCCGCTCCACGCGCTCGGCCATACCCCGCGCGCGATCCATATCCTTTTCGGCGATGCCGCCAACCTGCCCGCCAATCTGCTGAAGCAGCATATTGAGCATATTGCCATTCGCCAGAACAAATTCATCATTGCGGAAATACTGCTGCACGTCGAAGCCATTGAGCGTCGCCGCGGCGTTCGTCAGTTCATTAAGGCGCGCAATGGTCGCTTCAATAATTGAGTAAGCCGACTGCGGGTCGAGTGAGCGGTAAGCACGCGCGACCTCCAACTGCGCGTAAAGCATCTGGTAGCTATCGGCGCGAATGCCTGCCTGCGCCTGCGCTTCGCTCAAGAGTTGTTGCGCCTCATTCTTATCGCCCTTCTCTATCGCCAAGTTCGCAAGGCGCGTGAGAAAAGCCACACGCTCTGCCGCCGATCCCATGCGTGAGAGAAGCCCGCGCGCCTGTGCAACTTTCCCTTCGTTGATCATCCGGTCTACCATCTGGCGGTCAATGTTCGCCTCCATATCGCGGCGCACGCCGGGGTCGGCGATCTTCTCCTGGATGATCTGCCGCGCAAGATCATGGTTGCCTTCGTTGTAGGCTTTCCAGGCCGCTTGCTGCATGAAGTAAGTCTGCGTGTCGGGCGGATAGCTGGTAGCAGCGTTGAGCAGTTCGCTGACGGATGAGGTGTTGATTAGCTCTTGCACCTTTCCCCACGGACCATTCTGCATATCGGCGAATCGCTGCCACTCGGCAAACCGCGCTTTCAGCGCCGCCGCCTGTGCAGGGGCGAGCTTTTCAATCGTCGGCAGCGCCGGCTGCAACTGCCTGAGCAGGTCGAGGCCGTTATTCCAATTCAGGCGATTGCCCGGCGCGTCATCAGAGACAGCCTGCGTGATCGCACTGCACAGTGCGAGCGCGGTCTGTTCGTTGAATCGCAAGCTCCATATCCCCTCGCTTACCGCTTCGCCGTTTGCGGCGGGTTGATTGTGATGTTGAACCCATCCGAGCAGAAGATTCACCGCGACACTCGCGGCGCTCGGATTAGTCGCATAGTTTTCCGTGCGCAGCCGCGCCAGCGTCTCATTGAGGAGCTTCTGCGCGGCATCACGATCTGTTCCGCTCAAGGCGTTGACGATGTTGACGACCTCGCCTGAGACGCCGTTGGCCAATCCGCGCTCGGCCAATTCCACAGCCTTCGCCGGGCTCTTTGCAGCGAGGCTATGCGCGAGTTGCATCTCCAGTTGAGCGTCGTAATTTCCCTGCCCCTGAGGAAACTGGCCGGCGCTGCTCTGCCGCGTCGTCTGCATCACTTCCAACGCCAGCTCAGGGTCGCGCTGCGACAGCATATAGAGCATCTCCTGGCGCAACTGCGCGGCGAATGCAGAAAGGTAAGTATACTGTGGGTCGTTGCTATCCATCGCCACCCGTAATTCATTGAGGCTTTGCTGGGCGTTTTTGATGAGCAGCCGCGCGCGCTTCTCATCAACCGACCAGATTATATTGGCCGTCTGCACAAAGAGGCGGAGGCGGTTTTCAGGGAGCCTGAGCGATTGTGCAGTTCGGATGATCTCGTCGGTCAACATCAGCGCGCCCTTACGCCGCTCCGCTCGCGCCTTGGCCTCGTCTTCCTTCTTCGCCGCATCCTGAAAGGCAGCAGCCGGCGCGACTGCCAGAAGAATGACAAGAATTGTGCGCGTTGCAATGTCTGGCCTGAAGTTCATGTTCCCTCCTTCTCAATCCCTGCTCCGTGTTCACTCGTTGACGCCTGGTTCTGTGATGGAATGAAAAGCGTGCCACGAAATCTGGATAGACGGATGCGCTTGCTGCTTAGACGCTGACCGAGCCGCTTTGTTCCCAAAGCTACAAAGACGTTTGTGCGCAAGGTGTCGAACAATGAACGAAGCGGGTTTCGGCCTTTGCAGAAGTTTTCGCAGCAGTTGCGTCGAAGGCAGCCTCACCATAGACTGGCAGAGACAACCAACCGGGAGGCAGAACATTGAATAAGATTGATCGCGTGACGCGTGCGCTCAGGGGCGAAGAGGTTGACCGCCCGCCGTTCAGTTTCTGGTATCACTTCGGCTTGCAGCACGGACCGGGCCGCAAGCACGCCGAGGCCGAGGTCGATTTCTATCGCGCCTATGACCTCGACTTTTTGAAGGTCATGAACGATTATCCCTACCCGCTGCCCGCCGGCCTTGAAGCGGTCGAGAGCGCCGATGACTGGCGGCGCATTGAGCCGGTCGGCGCGGAGGATGAGTGCTGGGCTGAACAACTCGCGGCTCTCGGATTCATCAACGAGCAGATTGGCGGCGAGGCGTTGTTCATCGAGACGATCTTCAGCCCGTGGACGACGGCGCGGCGGCTGACGCGCGCAGGCGACATCAGAGAAGCCCGCGAGCGCCACCCGGAAGCGCTGCTCTCGGCAATGGACGCCATCGCCACATCGCTTGCGGGCTATGCGCGGGCGGCGATAGAGCGCGGCGCCGCAGGAATATTCCTATCGCTCGGCGCAGCGACCGATGAGGTGATGAGCGAAGAAGATTACAAAACGTGGGGGCGGCCCTTTGACCTCAAAGTGCTTGACGCCGTGCGCGACGCCGCGTTCAACGTGCTGCACATTCACGGCAAGCGGATTCACTTCGATGCGCTGCTCGATTATCCCGTCAGCGCAATCAACTGGTCACACCTCGCAACGCCGCCAACGCTCGCCGAGGGGCGCAAACGTTCAGGCAAAGCCGTGATGGGCGGCATTGACGAAACGACCGCTGCGCATCTGGCCGGGCCGGAGATAGAAAAGCAGATTTCCAGTGCTATTGACGAAGTCGGCACGCGCGGCCTGCTCATCACGCCGGGCTGCTCGGTGGCGACCGACACGCCGATCCGCACACTGCGCGCCATTAAGACGGCTATCGAAGCTATCAAGTGAACAAGAGACGCGGCGAGCGCAAAAGAAAAGGGCCGCGCGTGCGGCCCTCAGTTCAATCGGATCAGTTAACGATTCTTAAGAAGCGATGGCCGTGCCATCAAGGAACGCTCGCAGTCGGCGCGAGCGCGACGGGTGGCGTAGCTTGGCAAGCGCCTTGGCTTCGATCTGACGGATGCGCTCGCGGGTGACGTTGAAGTGCTTGCCGACCTCTTCAAGCGTGCGCTCTTCGCCCGACTGATCGAGGCCGAAGCGCATCTTGATGATTTCTTTTTCGCGCGGCGTAAGCGTCGATAGCACGTCTTCCGTAAGCTCGCGCAGGTTGTTGGTGATCGCCGTCTCGGCAGGGTTGGCTGAGCGACGGTCTTCGATGAAGCTGGCGATAGTCGTCTCGCCGTCGTCGCCAATCGGCGTTTCGAGCGAGATCGGCTGCTGCGCAATCTTCAACGCCTTGCGCACCTTCCACGCCGGCATATCGACGCGGCGGGCCAACTCTTCGTGAGTCGGCTCGCGCCCAAGCTCCTGCACCATCAAGCGCTGCGTGCGCAGAATCTTGTTGATGACTTCGACCATATGAACCGGCACGCGGATCGTTCGCCCCTGATCGGCAATGGCGCGCGTCACCGCTTGGCGAATCCACCACGTCGCGTAGGTCGAGAACTTGTAGCCGCGCCGCCAGTCGAACTTTTCGACCGCACGCATCAATCCGATGTTGCCTTCCTGAATCAAGTCAAGGAAGTGCAGGCCGCGATTGATGTAGTTCTTGGCAATCGAGATGACCAGTCGCAGGTTGGCTTCGATCATCTCGCGCTTGGCCTGTTCGACTTCCATCTCGGAGGTGACGATGGTCTGGTGCGTGCGCTTGATGTCAACCGCCGAAGCCATGTAATGATGCTCGACTTCGCGGATTGATTTGCGCAACGCCCGCTGCTGCTTCTTGAGGTCGTCAATGTCCTTGCGGCGCTTGTTCTCCAGGGCGCGCTCGATGCGTTGCAAGTCCATCTCGGCGTCGCGGATTTGCCGAACGACATACTCAATCGCTTCCATGAAGCGACGGCGCATCTCCATGCTGAAGGTGAAGCTGCGGACGCGCTTCGACATCTCGATCAGTTGATGCGCGTACTGCCGGCGCATGCGCTTGAGCTTCTTCGACGACTTCGGCTCAGCTTCGATCTTCGCGCCGAGCTTGAGCAGCTTGTCGTGCGACTTCATGATCAACTCGAACTCCGCCAGCACGTGCAGGCGAATCTCCTCGCGCTGCTCTTCGAGGGCCTCTTCGGCTTCAGGGTCGGTGGCAACGTCGATGATGTCTTGCGGGTTGATCTCGCCCGTCTGAAGCTGCTCGAACAGTTCTTTGATCTCTTCAATGCTGATGAACGACCGCGACAGCGCTTTGTAGATGCGCTTGTTGCCGCGCTCGATGCGCTTGGCGATGCGGATTTCGTCCTCGCGGGTCAACAGCGGCACGGAACTCATCTCGCGCAGGTAGAGCCGCATGGGGTCGAGCGACTCGTCCTTGCCCGGCTCCAGGTCTACGTCTACGTCATCAGCCGCCTCTTCGGAAACCTCCGGCGTCTCCTCTTCTTCGACGGCAACGCTCTCCCAGAGCGACTCCGCTTCATCTTCGTCAATCTCGGCGACAATGCGCTCAATGCCGACAGCGGGGCCGAAGTCCTCGCTCCCCTCTTCAGTCGTGTCTAACAGTAGGTCTTTGTCCATCCTGCTTTTCATTCTGCCTTTCGCCTGTTTAGCCGTTATCATGCCGAACTAAAAGGCGCCCCTTTCGGTAAGCGGCGCCTGTTTGTTTTGTCAACAACAAATAATGGTTGACATCCTGTAATGCACTACATAATAATAGCATCTAAAGCCATATCTTACAACATAATTGTCCGCGTAGCTAGATGCAAGGAGTGGTTTATTTGGATGTCCAGGAGTGAAAAGTTAAACACTGCGGCAAGTGACATTTACGAGCAATTGACGACGGCGCGCAATTACCTGCGCACGGTTGACGACTTATACGCGCGCGCGGCGGCGGCGCATAATACGACCTTAGAGCATTATCAGGTGCTTCTGGCCGTCCATTGTTTGGGTGAAACGGCCATGCCGCTCAGGGTTTTAGCCGAGCATCTGGTGCGCGACCGTACGGCGACCGGACAGCTTTGCAAGCGGATGCAGCAGGCGGGCTTGCTTGACCTGACCTACGAATCGAATTCGCACCGCCCGCAATTGCTCGTTTCGTTGAGCGACCGAGGCCGCGAAGTTCTTCACGCCATCACCGAAGACGGCCTTCGCAACTGCGACCGTTATTTGACCTCGCTGCCGCCCGACAAGCGGCTCTACCTGGCCGAAGCCGTGCGCTTCTCGTGGCTCGACGGCCTCGAAGAAGACGTTGCGCGGCCCGGCTCAACCAGTGTAACCGGGCATTGAACTGATCCTCTTCAGGTTGAATATTACCTTGCGACTCTTTGAAATCAACACACGCGTTCACGGTCAGAGTTTTGATGACATCACGCAAGACGAGTTGACTGCGCTATCCGACCTTGGCTTCGACAGCGTCTGGCCGATGGGTGTCTGGGAGATTAGCGATGGCGCGCGGCGCATCTCGAAGGTCGTCAGCGAAGACTTTGAAGGCTCGCCTTACGCCGTGCCGCGCTACAAATTCAACAAGCGACTCGGCGGCAAAGCCGGCTTTGCGGCGCTGGCGAAGCGTGCGCATAAGGCCGGGCTCTCGGTCATCGTTGATTTCGTCTCGAACCATATGGCCATTGACTCGCCCTGGATTGCCGAGCAGGCTGATCGCTTCATCACCAGTTTCCCGTCCGCGCGTACGCAACAGATCAGCGAATTCTTCCTGCACCCGTCGGGCGAGATGATCGCCTTCGGGCGCGATCCCTATTTTCCGCCCTGGAACGACACCGCGCAGCTTGATTACAGCAATCCGGCGACGCGCAAGCGAATGCTCGATACGCTGCTATGGATCAGCCGTTATGCCGATGGCGTGCGCTGTGATATGGCAATGCTGGTCTTGCGCGATGTCTTCCGCCGGCAGTGGTATCCGCTGGCTTCCGATGAGTGGTTCGAAGCGCGTATGCCCGGCGAGTTTTGGGAAGAGGCTATCGGCACCGTCAAGAAGCGACGCCCCGATTTTAAGTTCATCGCCGAAGCCTACTGGGATCAAGAATCTTATCTGCGCTCGCTCGGCTTCGACCTCTGCTACGAGAAGAAACTGCTCGACGCGCTAGAAGCGCGCGATGCGTCGCGCCTTGTTGAGCGTCTGACACAAAGCGAAGAGTCTTTGCGAGCGTCGCTCTTCTTCATCGAAAACCATGACGAAGCCCGCGTCGCCACGATCTTCAACCCGGCTGAGAATCTGGCGGCGGCGGCGATGATACTGGCGCTGCCCAGTTCGGCGCTGATTCACGAAGGGCAGATGGAAGGCAAGCGCGAAAAGCTCCCGGTGCAGCGCATCAAGCCGCTCGCGGATGAAGCTCCAGACTTGACGTTGCGAGAAGCCTACGCGCAACTGCTCAGGCTCACGGCGGCGGACGTGTTCAAGACGGGAACCTTCTCGTTGTTCGACAGCCGTGTCTGGGGCGCGGTGGCTTTTCTGAGACAGGACGGCGAGCACACCATCGGTTATCTCGCGCAGATCGCCCCGGCGTGGCATAAATTCCATTCCGCAACTTTCGACATTACTTCTATGGCGCGAGCCATCGGCGCTCGGCAACAACTTGTCGTTACCGACCTGCTGACCTCGACCTCGATTCAAATTCAGGAACAGGATGGCGTTTTCACGCTCCAGCCCGAACGTATCGGCGCAACCGAAGCGGCGCAATTCTGCTTTATCGCCGTAAGCAACGCCTAGTCCGAGTTTGGCTTTCTTGACGGCGCGGAGGGCGGGGATTATAGTCGGCACGTATGGCGAAGAAACACTCTGAAACTCAACCGCGCGTGCGCAGCACGACGATTCTTGCCGTGCGCCGAGGCGATCACGTTGTTGTCGCCGGCGACGGCCAGGTCACATTCGACAAGACAGTAATGAAGTCCGGGGCGCGCAAAGTTCGCCGGCTTTATAACGAAAAAATCATCGCCGGGTTCGCCGGCTCGACGGCTGACGCCTTTACGCTCTTTGCGCGCTTTGAAGCGAAGCTCGAACAGTATCACGGCCAGTTGCAGCGCGCCGCCGTCGAGCTGGGCAAGGAGTGGCGCACGGACAAGTATCTGCGTCACCTCGAAGCGTTGTTGATTGTCGCTGATGAAAAAGCCTCGCTGGTCATTAGCGGCGGCGGCGACGTGATCGAGCCGGATGACGGCATTGTCGCTATCGGTTCGGGCGGCCCTTTTGCGACCGCTGCCGCGCGCGCCTTGCTGCGCCACACCGAAATGTCAGCCAGAGAGATCGCCGTCGAAGCGATGAAGATCGCAGCCGAAATCTGCATCTACACCAACTCCAGTCTGGTGCTTGAAGAGATTTGAGCAGTGGCCAGTGGCAACTGCTAACCAAATCTTTTATAGTTATCTTTGCGAAGTTCGCCTCGATTTCACGCACCGGCGGACTGATTGAATGCCCGGTCTAACATCGTTGCACGTCCAACCGTCAACCCCGCTGTCAACGTGACGTGAGTCGTAGGCCCGAAACGCGGTAGGCTGTTGATAAACTATGGTCATCTATCTTTCAGGTGAAGTCACCGACACGCAGAAGCTCGACGAAATGACTCCGCGACAGATTGTCGCCGAACTCGATAAGTACGTCGTCGGCCAGCACGCCGCCAAGCGCGCTGTCGCCATCGCCCTGCGCAATCGCATACGCCGGCAGAAACTGGCCCCGGATATGGCGCAGGATGTTATCCCAAAAAACATCATCATGATCGGCTCGACCGGCATCGGCAAAACCGAGATCGCCCGCCGCTTGGCGCGGCTCTCGAACTCGCCCTTCCTCAAAGTGGAAGCCTCGAAGTTTACCGAAGTCGGCTATGTCGGGCGCGATGTCGAATCCATGATCCGCGACCTCGTCGAGATCGGCATCGACCTCGTCCGCGAAGAGAAGATCACAGAGGTCGCCGACAAGGCCGAGCAGAACGCCGAGGAACGTTTGCTCGATATGCTGCTGCCGCGCTCGAAGCAGGTAGACGAACCCGAAGATGGTTCTTCGTCGCTTGACGCCTTCGAGCGCACGCGCGAAAAGCTGCGCCAGCAATTGCGCGAGGGCCGCTTGAATGCCCGCATTGTCGAACTCGAAGTCCAGGAGCGCAACGCGCCCGGCCACTTTGAAATCTACACGCCGCAGGGCATCGAAGAGATGGACATCAACCTGCGCGATATGTTTCCGAATATGTTCGGCGGGCGGCCCAAGCAGCGCAAGATGCGCGTTGACGAGGCGATGGAATATCTGATTCAGGAAGAAGAGCAGAAGCTCATCGATATGGATCAGGTGGCGCGGGCCGCTATCGAGCGCGTCGAAGCGACGGGCATTATCTTCCTCGACGAGATAGACAAGATTGCCGGGCGCGAAGGCGGGCAAGGCCCCGACGTGTCGCGCGAAGGCGTGCAGCGCGACATCCTGCCCATCGTCGAAGGCACGACGGTCAACACGCGTTATGGAATGGTCAAGACCGACCACATCCTTTTTGTCGCGGCGGGCGCATTCCACGTCTCGAAGCCCTCGGACCTGATCCCTGAGCTTCAGGGCCGCTTCCCGATTCGCGTCGAGTTGAAGCCGCTGACGGTCGAAGACTTCAAGCGTATTCTGACTGAGCCGAAGAACTCGCTGACCCGGCAGTACGAGGCGCTGTTGGCGACCGAGGGGATTGATATTAAGTTCACCGAAGAGGCGATTGATGCCATCGCCCGCTTCGCCTTCTCGGTCAACGAACAGACCGAAGACATCGGCGCGCGCCGCCTGCATACGATCATGGAAACCTTGCTCGATGAATACTCGTTTGCCGGGCCGGACCTCGAAGAGAAAGACGTGACGATTGACGCCGCCTACGTGCAGCACCAACTCGCCGACATCGTCAAGAACGAAGACCTCAGCCGATACATTCTTTAGAAGACGAGAGCGACGCACCGACACGGAGACACGGAGACATGTGCAATCGAATCATCTGTCGCCGCGTCGCCGCGTCGCCGCGTCGCCGCTTCGCCCTTTGCCTTTTGCCTTTTGCCTTTTGCCTTTTCTTAACGGCTTGCGGCAAGGTCGGAGCGCCGGTTCCGCCGACGCGCTTCACCGAGCGCACGGCGGACTTATCCGCGATTCAGCGCGGCAACAAAATCATGCTGAGCTGGCCCGCGCCGCGTCTCGCCGCCAAAGAGTCGGATCGCAGTTACATCGATCATGCCGAAGTCTTCCGCCTACAGGAGCGGCGCGATCAAGAGCCGGTGCTCGACCCCGACGATTTTGAAGACGGCGCGCAAAATATCTTCACCCTTGACCGCGCACAGATTGAAGCACAGGTAAAACAATTTGGCCGTCTGGAATGCACCGACGTAGTCAACCTGACCGACGCGGGGCAAGTCGCAAACGTGCGATTGCGCTATGCCATCCGCTACGTCAACAAGCGCGGGCAGGAGGCGCTCTTCTCCAACACTGTCGCGGTCGAGCCGGTTCCCGGCATCGCTCTACCGCCCAACGGCCTCACGGTTGCCAATCAGGATCAGGATTTGGTGGTGATCTCGTGGGCGGCTCCCGAAGCTAACGTCGATGGCACGCAGCCGGCGACGGTCGTTGGCTATAACCTTTATCGCCGCAACGCCAAAAAGACCAACATCGGCGGGCCGCTCAACGCCGAGCCGATCACCGCGACCACGTTCAGCGACACTAAATTTCAATATGGTGTGGATTACATTTACGTGGCGCGGGCGCTGTCGCAGGGCGCAAGCGGATTGATCGAAAGCGCCGACAGCGCGCCGCTGCGCGTCACGCCCAAAGACACCTTTTCGCCTTCGACGCCTGAGCCGGTGACGATTGCTTCAGCCAATGGCGTCATCAGTCTCTTCTGGCCTTCAGTGCCCGAACGCGACCTGGCCGGCTATAACGTCTATCGCGCCGCTTCAGCCGACGCGCCTGGTGAGCAATGGGTCAAGCTGACGCCGCAGCCCATCTCGCCGGTCACTTTCCGCGACGACCGCGTGCAGATCGGCCAGACCTACTTTTATCGCGTCACCGCCATCGACCGCTTCAACAACGAGAGCAAGCCATCTCGCCCCGTCGGCGAAACCGCACACCCTTGAGGCAGTGGCCACTGCTAACGGGCCGCTGCTAGAATGCCAGCAATCCGAAGCTGCGAGGAGATATGAAGATGAGTCTGAAGCGCGTGGTCGTCACCGGACTGGGAGCGGTCAGCCCAAACGGCATCGGGCGCGAGGCGTATTGGCACGCGACCCGCAACGGCATCAGCGGAACCGGGCCGATCACTCTGTTTGACGCGTCGAAACTATCCTGTCGCGTCGCGGCAGAGGTCAAAGGCTTTGACTTTGACCTCTGCATCGCCAAGAAGGACAAAGACCGCGTGCAGCGCGCCGTGCCGATGGCTTTTTACGCCACTGAAGAGGCCGCTGCCGACGCCGGCATTAATCTCGACTCGCTCACTGAATCCGAGCGCGAGCGCATCGGCATCGTCGTCGGCACAGGCGCGGGCGGCATTGAGTTTGCCGAGCGGCAATACAAACAATACTATGACCGCGCCGATCACGACGCCGCTTACCGTCGCGTCAGCCCTTACTCCATCGTCGCTTCATTCGTCGGTATGCTGTCGAGCGAAATCAACATGCGTTACCAGATTCACGGGTGCAGCCACGTTGTCTCGACCGGCTGCACCAGCTCAAGCGACGCGATGGGCTATGCCTGGAACGCCATACGACTCGGCCAGTTCGACACGATCATCACCGGCGGCATCGAAGCCTGCATCACCTTCGGATTGATGACGGCCTTCTGCCGCATGGGAACCGTAACGACGCGCTGCAACGAACAGCCGGAGCGCGCCTCGCGGCCCTTTAACGCCGACCGCGACGGCTTTGTGCTAGGCGAAGGCGCGTGGATCATCCTGCTCGAAGAACTGGAACACGCCCGCCGACGCGACGCGAAGATTTATGGCGAGCTGGTCGGCTACGCTTCGACCTGCGACGCTTACCACCGCGTGCAGATTGCGCCGACCGGCCACGACGCGGCCCGCGCGATGCGTATGGCCGTTGAAGGCGCGGGCCTGGCGATGAGTGAGATTGATTACTTAAACCTGCACGGCACGGCGACGCGGATCAACGATAAGACCGAATCGGCAGCCGTGCGTATGGCCTTCGGTGATCGGGCGCGCGCGATTCCGGCCAGCTCGACCAAATCGATGATTGGCCATCCGCAAGGCGCGTCGGGCGCGGCCAGCGTCGTCGCTACGCTGATGGCGATGCGTGATAGCTTTGTGCCGCCAACCATCAACCTCGAATCCCCCGACCCCGAATGTGATCTTGATTATGTAGCCAACGAAGGCCGCGAAACGCGCATTGATGCAGCCCTGTGCAATTGCATCGCCTTCGGCTCGAAGAACTCGGCGCTTGTATTCAAGAGGTACGACGAAAGCGCGGCATCGTGACCGCGCGTGTTTTTCTTTCATACGTGCCGTTATGATTTCGTACTTAATTGAATGACCCCGCGCTGCCGATCTGCCCTATCACCCTTCAATTTTCAAGACTTCTGTTGACTCTCATCGAATCGATTGAATGGCACACACTTTGCCAAGTGGAGGATGTGCTTAGTTGGTGAATGGGAAAGGATGAGTAGGGCTGTTGCACGGATGAGAGTGAGCAGGAACAGAGTTATTCAGTAGTCTCGCGCAAGCTGTTATTAGCGAGACACAAACCCGCTTCAAGGGCATCTGGGGGGAGCTTTGGAGCGGGTATTTTTTTGTCTTCCGCTCTGCCTACGAATGCGGCGATGCTAAACAATTCAATCGCTCGTCGCTTTCCTCGATAAGTTATAATCGGGCTATGGATAATACCCGCAATATTCTTGCCGAGTGGCGTGAATCTGCGCCTTACTGGGAAAAGCATTCGGCCACCGTGCGCCGGCTATTCGCGCCCATCAGCGCGGCGCTGATTCGGTCGGCTCAAATCGGCTCAGGCCAGCGAGTGCTCGACGTGGCAGGAGGCGCGGGCGAACCGTCGTTTGAGATTGCCGCTACAATCGCTCCGCAGGGCCGCGTCGTCTGCACGGATGCCGTCGCCGAAATGGTCGCAGCGGCCCGGCGGCTGGCCGAACAGCAAGCCATCCAGCTTGTCGAGTTCGCATCGTGCGCCGCCAATTCCCTGCCCTTCGCTGATGAGTCATTCGACGCGGCGGTGTCACGACTCGGTGCGATGTTCTTCGATGATGTCGTAAGCGCGCTCGGTGAAATGCTGCGGGTCATCAAGCCGGATGGGTCGCTCGCGCTCGCCGTCTGGAGCGACCCGAAGCGCAATCCTTTCTTCAGCATCGTCACCGATACGATGGCGCGTTATATCCCGACGCCGCCCGAAGACGAAGATGCGCCGGGCGCGTTCCGTTTTATGCGGCGCGGCAAGCTGTCGGCGTTGCTCGCGCAGGCGGGCGCGGTCAGCGTGCAGGAGCAGGTCGTTGACTTTCGTATGGAAGCCGCGTTGACGCCCGCCGAATTCTGGCGGTTGCGGTCGGAGATCAGTGACTCGCTGCGCGCCAAAGTCGCGCGCCTTCGCACTGACGAGTTGGCTCAGGTGATTGAAGAGGTCGAGCGGCGAGTGTCGGCTTTCGTTGAAGGAGGCCGCTTGAGTATGCCCGCACAAATCATCATCGTCAGCGGCAAGCGGCGAGGTTCTTTGTTTGGTTGAGAGAATAATACCGTGGGCGCGTTATTCACCGCGCGCCAGCCTGCCGAGCGCGCCGCCTGGGTGGCAGCGCGCGTACTCTTCACGGGTCAATCCCTTTTGGGCTTCGAGCGCCACGGACAAGGCGCACAACACATAGACCTTCGCCAATATGCTGGCGCGCGGCACGATGTTCAGCGACCCGCCTTCGTTATCAACGCCGGCGTACAGCATCACATCCGCGAGCCGCGCAAGCTGTGAGGTCGCATTGCCAGTGACGGCAATCACGCGGATGTCGGATTCGCGCAGCACTTCGATGGCGTGCAACAGCTCAGGCGTCGTGCCGCTGTTCGAGATGGCAATGGTGATGTCGTTGGCGCAGACTTGGCCGAGCGACCCGTGCAGGCACTCCGTAGCGTGCAGAAAGTAAGCCGGCGTGCCGGTGCTTGAAAGCAAAGCGGCGATGTAACGGGCGATGTGCTCGCTCTTGCCGATGCCGGTGACGTGAACGCGCCCGCCGCGCGATTCGCTTTCCAGAATCAAGTCAGCGGCGCGCGTTATGGCGTCGGCTTCGGCGCGCGTACGCAGCGCGATCAGCTCGTCAATCGCCAAGTCAAAGAATGACTCGACCTCTTCAACGGGGCGTTGGCCTGTTTCGATTGCGGTGGCTTCGTTCATAGGTTCGGGTAGAGATTCGATGTGGCTCGCCGGCGCGGGCGGCGTTGAGATAGGAAGTTCAACAGGGTGCTCGCCGAAAGCGTTCGGGTTGCGCATCGTTGCCATAAGCGTCCTAAAGAGTCAACACCTGCAAGTGGTTTCATAGAATATTGGGTTGCCATGCCTCCCGTCAAGTTGGGGAATAGCTTTTGCTCGACACTGTAATCGAAGAGGAGTCGGTCTACTCAAACATTGCGGCATTCACAGCCGGCTGAAGCGGGAAGCCATCGCCCGTAAGTGGACGTTTTTGTTTTCTCAGATGGCAAAGAATGAACGCCGTTTGGCGTTGTCATCCTTAAAGCACAAACGAAAAGATATCTCCTCCCCGATTGATGGACATTATGAGAACAGGAGCAACCTACCTTGGCAATGGGCGGTGCCAGTTCGTGGTGTGGTCACCGCTGCTCGATCAACTCACGTTGAAGGTCGTCGGCGCGGAGTCGCGCACGATTCCGTTGAGCAAAGACGACTTCGGCTACTGGCAGGCGACGGTCGAAGGCATTGAACCGGGCACGCGCTATCTCTACGTGATCGGCGAAGGCGTCGAGCGGCCCGACCCGGCGTCGAGCGCGCAGCCCGACGGTGTGCACGCGGCGTCGGCGGTGGTCGATCATCGCCGCTTCGAGTGGCGCGACGGCGATTGGAGAGGATTGCCGCTCGAAGACCTGATTATCTACGAGCTGCACGTCGGCACCTTCACGCCGGAAGGCACATTCGATGCGATCATCACGCGCCTGGATGACCTGCAACAACTCGGCGTGAATGCGCTGGAGATTATGCCGGTGGCGCAGTTCCCCGGCAAACGTAACTGGGGATACGATGGCGTCTACCCTTACGCCGTGCACGATTCTTACGGCGGCCCCGATGGCTTGAAGCGTTTGGTGAATGCCTGTCACCATCGCGGCCTGTCGGTGATCCTCGATGTGGTCTACAACCATCTTGGGCCTGAAGGAAATTATCTTTCAGGGTTCGCGCCGTACTTCACCGATGCCTACAAGACGCCGTGGGGCAATGCGATCAACTTCGACGGGCCTTACAGCTACGGCGTGCGCGATTACTTTCTAAACAACGCCCTGCACTGGCTGGAGCATTATCACATCGACGGGCTGCGGCTGGATGCGACTCACGCCATCCTCGATCACAGCGCCAAACACTTCTTGCGGCATCTCGCCGAAGAGGTCGCGGCTTTCTCTCAACGGCAAGGCCGAACGCGCCTGTTGATCGCCGAGAATGATCTTGATGACTGCCGCGTGACGACAGCCATCGAAGCGGGCGGCTATGGCATGGATGCGCAATGGAGCGACGGCTTTCATCATTCATTGCGCACCCTGCTGACGGGCGAACGGCACGGTTACTACGAAGACTTCGGCGACATCGAGCACTTGGCTAAAGCCTATCGCGAAGGCTTCGTCTACTCGTGGCAATACTCGCCGCATCGCAAGCGACTGCACGGCAGTTCATCGAAGGATTTGCCGGGCCATCGCTTCGTCGTCTGCGCGCAGAATCACGATCAGGTCGGCAACCGCATGCTCGGCGAGCGGCTTTCATCGCTGGTCCCGTTTGAAGCGCAGAAGCTGGCCGCCTGCGCCGTCCTGCTCTCGCCCAACGTGCCGCTGCTGTTTATGGGCGAAGAGTACGGCGAGCAAGCGCCCTTTCTTTACTTCATCAGCCACGCGGATGAGGCGCTGGTGGCGGCTGTGCGGGCAGGACGCAAGGCCGAGTTCGCCGCCTTCAAGTGGAAAGGCGAGCCGCCCGATCCGCAGAGCGTCGAAACCTTCAGGCAGTCAACGCTCAACTGGGAGAGGCGCGCATCTGGAACGCAACAAACGATGCTCACCTTCTATGCCTCGTTGATTCGACTCCGCAAGACGACGCCGGCGCTGGCGCGATTGAACAAAGAGCATCTTGAGGCAAACGTATTGAGCGAGACGCTGCTGATGCTGCGCCGCTGGGACGCCGACGGGCAGATCATCGCCTTGATGAATTTCGCCGACCGGCCCGCCAGCCTGACGGCGGACTTCGCTGAAGGCTACTGGCAGAAGCTGCTCGACTCCGCCGATGCGGCGTGGGCGGGGCCGGGTTCCGAGATTTTACAGGTCGTGCCGTCGGGCAGCCAGTTGGTCTTGCAGCCGCAAAGCTGCGCGATCTTTTCGCAGATCGCCGAATGAAATCAATGATGCGCGGCGAGGAGGTCAGACCCGTTCATCGGGGAACGTTTGTGACACGCATTGCGCACATCTGCCCCACGCTTTCACATCTGCATAGCGGCGGCGCGAGGGTAAGAAAAAGAAATGACAGAGACAGACCGGCTTACCCGAAGCGAGCGAGAGACGTTGAAATGGAACGGCGGATGCAGCAGGCTAAGTCAACTCATATCGCAGCTTGAAGACACAGCAAAGCAAGAGCATAAGCGGATGCCCCGGCCTCTGGGCATCCGCACTCCTCTCGACCCATATACGCCTTCTGAGAACATCACTGAAGAGGTGTCGCCGGCTGCGGCACAGCCTGTGCTCTGGTTTTAACGCTGACAGGGAGAGCCAGCGCTTGTCACGCAGTGATTCGCTGTGCGGGCATAGTCCCGGTAGCCCTGCCATGTGTTTCGCTCATAACGGTTGATCCTCCTTTAAGGCTAAGGCAGCCTGCTTCGGCAAAGCGGGCTGCCATTTTTTTCAGGAGTTTATTGCTCTTGCTCGAACCACCCAGGCTAGGGAGTTCCCGTAAACTTCCTATGTATCTTCCCGATAGTCGGGCTGTGCGCCCTTCACCTATACTTTTGGAGATCAGCAATTTCAATTGAAACGCGTCCGACTGAGCTTCTTTGCAGGAATCGGTAGTTCTCTGCGCCGGGCAAGGCACACAAGAGCATCATCCGTTACATCGAGATGATTATCCGATCAGCAGGTGAAGATGAGAATGGATGCAGGCCGGCGGCGCTATAAAATAGATTACTCTTGCGAATCAACAAATGAATGCGCCGAACATACTGGCATTATGGGTTTGCCAATCTTTTAACCTTCTCCCCCTTGAAGGCAGGTTGCACGAATGAGCGATAAGAAATATCCCGCCGAAATGTCTTTGCAGGAGGCGGCGATTAATCTTCTGGCGACGGGTTACTCGGTCCGCGATGCCGCGCGGATTCTCAACGTCGAGCCGTCAACCATTCGTCACTGGTGGGGCGCTGACCCGCTATTCAAGCCAACCATTGACGCGGTTCGCCAGCAGGCTGAGCCAAACCTCTTTTACCGTGACAGCGATAGAAAATGATAACTGCCCGGCAGTCGCCGCTAGGGCGCAATGGCGAGCACGCGCGCGGGACTTCCTGAGCCGTTCGCAATGGCGAGCGGGCCAACGAAGATGGCCGCGCCGCGCGCCGGCAATTGATCGAGGCGGCTCAGATTCTCTATGTGATAAAGCCCCGCCGCGTGCGACCGCCGATGAACGGCGAAATCTTTTGATGGGCCATAATCAATCGAGAGCGTATCGATGCCGAGCGCGACGATGTGCCGCGCAGTCGTCAGATAATTGATGGCTTCTTCGGAGTAGCCCGGAAAGTGCAGCACGCCGTCTTTGTCCGGGTTGCGATACTGATTCCAATCGCTATAACGCTTATCCCACCCCGTGAGCAATAAGACCGCCGCGCCATCAGGGATTCGCCCGCTGCGTTCCCACGTTTGAATGTCGGCAACCGTCAAACGGTAATCGGCGTTCGCTTGCGCCTGCTTGCGAATATCAATGACGGCGACGGGCGCGATCAAACGGCGCACATCGAGTCGATCAATCGTCGCTCCGCCTTTGATGAAGTGGCCCGGCGCGTCAACGTGCGTGCCGAAGTGTTCAGGCAGTCGCACGGCTCCCGATGCGTAGCCGTCGCGGTCAACCTCGCTGAGCTTCTCATAACGAAAAGCGTCGCGCTCGCCGCCAAACGTCGGCGTGTCGGCGCTGAGATCGTGTGACAACTCGATGACGCGCGCTTTGCCGCTGAAGGCGCGTTCCAGCAAGCCTTCGCCTTGGGCGCGACGGTCTTGCGCCGCAACTATCATTGCCACACTCACGCAGCTTGCCAGCAATAGAAAAATTCGCGTTAGTCGTTGAAACAGGCGCATCGATCTTCTCCTTATCGTATCGCGTTGCGGCGACCATTGCGTCAGAGTATTTCGCGCTCGTTGCCGACGCGGCGAGTGACGCGCTCGCGGTCGAGGAACTCCAGCAGAGGGATGGCGTACTTGCGCGTCAGGCCGCCGGTGATCTCTTTGAAGACCGCCACGTCCAGTTTGGGCGAGACGGCTTTCCGCGCCCGCACGCGCGCCTTCAACTCGTCAATCGCTTCGTGATGAAAGACGAAGTCGCCGACGCGCACAACGCGATGTTCGGCGTTGAGCAGGGTCATCAGCTTGCGCGCCATCTCGATCTTGATGCCGCGACTTGCTGCTGCCTCTTCGAGCGTCAGCGCCTGCCACCCGGCGGCCTTGAAAGCGGCTTCTAAAGCCTGTTTCGCGGCAACGTCCGCATCTGAAAGCGCCGGCTTGTGCGAAGCCAGGCGCAGCGCGTCGCGTTCGGCGGCGATGTCGCCTTCTTCCGTGAGCCGTGTGATGGCGGCGCGAAACACTTCCGGGCGCAACGCGGTGAAGACGCGCTCGCGCACCTCTTCGCGGCTGACGCCGAGCGATAGAGGCTCGCGCCGATGATGCTCGGCGAGCGTGTCGTGGACGCGCGCCGCCAGCTCTTTATAACTCGTCGTCGCCAGCAACGCGAGCGGCGTGTTAGCGATTTCCATTACACGACCGCTGGCAGTGAGCGCGCGGGCGAATTCCGCGATCTGCGCGTCGGTCGCGCCGGTGCGGGCGGCGATCTCCGCTTGAGTCATACCGCGCGGCCCGGCCATCTCGATGAACAGCGCGGCGCGTTCCATCGCGTCGGCTTGCTCTAGCCTTTCGAGCCACGCGTGCGCCGCGCGGTCGCGCAGGCGATGCTTCTGCGGCAACGTATCAATCATCATCCCGCCGCCGATGGTAATCTGCGGCGAGTAGCTGCGAATGATGAAGCGGTCGCCCGGCAGCGCCGTGATCGGCTCTTCAAGACGAAGCTGCACGATGCGACTATCGCCCGGTTCGATTTGATAGAGCGGTTCGCCGCCGGCTTGCAGAATGACGACTCGCGCCATCACTTCGATAGTGCCGTGATGCAGCCGCACGCGGGCGCGCTGAACGAGCGGGCGCGGCGCGTTCGGCAAAAGATCGAGCCGCGCATCAATCATCGAAGTCGGCTGCAAACGACCCGCAGGCGCGAGCACGCTGCCGCGTCCCGCTTGTTCAAGGCTGATGCCTTGCAGGTTGATGGCGGTGCGTTGACCGGCCAGCGCGCGCTCGGCGTCTTCGCCGTGAACCTGCGCGTTGCGTATGCGCGTGCGAACGCCTGCGGGCAAGACTTCGATGTCGTCGCCGACGCGCAGCTCGCCGGCCACCAGCGTGCCGGTGACGACCGTGCCGAAGCCTTTGATCGAGAAGGCGCGGTCGATGGGTAAGCGCGGCACGGCGGCAGTCGTTTTCGGTTCTATGTCGGCGGCGAGCTGAACGAGCGACGCTTTGAGTTCTTCGATGCCCGCACCTGTGCGCGAGCTGACGGCAATGATAGGCGCGGCTTCGAGAAACGAGCCTTTAGTAAAATCTTCGACCTCGGCGCGCGCCAGTTCGAGAAGCTCTTCGTCAACGAGGTCGGCTTTGGTCAGCGCGACGAGTCCCGACTTGACCCGCAGCAGGCGGCAGATGTCGAAGTGCTCGCGCGTCTGCGGCATAATCGATTCGTCAGCCGCGACGACGAGCATCACCAGATCAAGCCCGTGCGCGCCGGCCAGCATATTCTTAACGAAGCGTTCGTGGCCGGGCACATCAACGAAGCCGAAGCGGTAATCGTCAACCGTCAAGTCGGCAAAGCCGATGTCAATCGTGATGCCGCGCGCTTTCTCTTCCTTGAGGCGGTCGGCGTCTACGCCTGTGAGCGCTTTGACCAGCGCCGTCTTGCCGTGATCGATGTGGCCGGCAGTGCCGACGATGATGTGCTTCATGGTTTAGCCTTGCTCTAATCCATCTTCGCATTTGATGGCGCATTGCGGATGCGCTCGATGATGTCGGTGGTGGACGAGCCTTCGAGGTAAGGCAAGGCGAGGACGCGCCCGCCGGCGGCTTCGACCTCTTCGCGCCCGACGATCTGGTCAAGCGCCCAGTCGCCGCCCTTGACCAGCACATCGGGTAAGAGCACGGCGATCAATTCGCGCGGCGTCTCTTCGTCAAAGACGGTCACATAGTCAACCGCCGCCAGCGCCGCCATCACTTCGGCGCGTTCGCTCTCATTGAGGATGGGCCGGCCTGTGCCTTTCAAGCGGCGCACAGACGCGTCGCTGTTGAGCGCGACGATCAACACGTCGCCGAGCCGCCGCGCTTCACCCAGATAACGCGCGTGGCCCGGATGCAACAGGTCGAAGCAACCGTTTGTGAAGACGACGCGCCGACCCTCTTCGCGCAGCCGCCGGCGCTCGGCAATCAACTCTTCTCTATCAAAAATAATCCGGCTCACTGTGCCACCGTTATAGCATAACCGGCGGCCTCGCGTCGCCGCCGCCGCCCTTCGCACAAGACAACGCCGCCGGCTGAACGGATGCTAACCGTGTGGCATCACATCGCTATCAACCGGCGGCGCAGTCGTCTGATTACCTTGTCTCAATATCCGCTCAGGATAATGTCGGGGCCGATGGTTTCGGGGCCTTCGCCGTGCTCAGGGGTGGGGCCGTCGAAGTGCTCGTGACGCCAGTGGCCGGCATACCAGACGACGACATCAGCGCCATAGATGATTTCGTTGTTCACGTACGGGTCGATGTTGATCGCCGTGCTCGTTCCGCCGTTGTCGTCAATCTCTGTGGACTTGTAGAGCAAAGCCCACAGGTCGCCTTTGCCATACTTATCATAGTTGCCATCGAGCGGGCCGGGCCTGATCGTCGCCGTTTCGCCGCTCAACAGGTTGCGCACCAGAAAGAGTTGGTTGCCGCTGCTGACGCGCGCCCGCCGGCCTTCGGTTTCGATAGGCTTGGCGAAGCCTGATAACGACTCGAAGACTGCGTTATTGGCGGCGGTGTTGAGATCAAAGTCGAAGCGCCAGTAAACGTGATGTATGTGGATATGGCAAACGCAACTGTTGGAGGTCGCGCCGAATCCGAAACGCGGCTCGATGATGCCTTCGTCGTGAAAGACCCACTTGCTGATGTAGCGATACCAGCCGGCGTTCAACTCGCTCACCAGCGTCACCGATTCACGGTCATAGATGGCGACGCCACGATAGTTGCCCGTATCGGTGGCGTTGTCGATCATCGTCTGCGGCTCATCCGTGCACATGCGTATGCCGCCGTTCGTGCCCGCGACATCCGTGCCATTAGCGACGAACATGCCTTCCTGGTAAGACCAGTCGCGGAACGGGCCGCAGAAGTTGCGTTCGTATTGAACGTTGAGAATCGGCGCGTGCGCTTCTTTGAGCACCAGCTTGCCGCGAAACTTGATATTCTTCAGATCAATGCCAGAGGCGTTGCCTCCCGTTGACGCCGATGGGCGCACGCAGGTGAAGCGCCAAATCTCCAGACCGCCACGCGAGATGACGATGTCGGCAGTTCCCGTCGTACCGCGCGAAGTCGTCGCCTGACCGGCGTTCGGCACACCGCAATTCTGCGTGACCGCATTCGAGGCCGGCGGCGCGCTATCTTGATAGCGCACGACCGAGCGGCGAATCATGTTGACGCCGACGACTTCATTGCCGCTCTTACCATCGGGCGGCATCAGCCCGACCGTGACCGTGCGCTCGACTTTGCCGACCGGCTGATCAATCGCCACCAGCGGCGGCATCGGCATGTAAGGTTCGAGCAGGTGATTACGCACCGCATCACCCAGTTGTTTATCGGCGGCGATGATGCTGACGGCGTCCTGGAATTCCTCTTCGCAGGTGTTCGGTTGTTGCAGCGTCGAACTGATCTCTATGCGATTGTCTTTGAAATTGCCGATGACGACGTAGGCTTTGTTATTCGTGTAGTCGAAGACCTGCGCGCGGTACTGCGTCGGCGGCAACGTCTTGTCGGAGGCTTTCGGGTCAGCATCGATGAACTCAAAGACAACCAGGCGGGCGCGAGCGCCCTTCAGGCGCACCAGCAAGGTCGGGTTCTTCATCAAGTCGCCCTTCACCTTATCAATGGTCGCCTGGTCCGGCCCAATCGGTGTGACGGTGATTTGATGCGGCTCAATGACGGGCGACCGCGTTGCAGACGCTTCGGGCCGCGCGCTGCGGAAGACGGTGAGCGCAACCATCGTGGTTGCCAGCAGCGCCATAGTAACCGTTAATAATCCAAGCGCACGTCGCATACGAATCCTCCTGAAGGGCTAATCGAACAAGGGCCAGAGCCTGTTCACCTATCGCTGACGGCTCGCTCTGTCGGAAGCGATGATGAAGGACCGCGCCAGCCATTTAATGGAATTCATCGAAACTGAAATGATTTCCTGACCTGAGTTGATCGGCAGGTCATTGGTATCATAACGCGCGCGTGAGGGTCAAGATTGGCGAGGGTTTGTAGGGTGACGCGGGGCGCAAAGAGCGACGCGGATACACGGTGACGCGGGCGCAAAGAGTGACGCGGCAACGCGGCGATGCGGAGACGCGGAAAGGAAGAAAACGATTGTGATTCTAATCGCTTCTCTTTCTCCGCATCCCCCCGTCACCGCGTCTCCGCGTCTCCGCGTCTCCGTGTCTCCGCGTCGTTTAGTTGTCGTCGCTGGCGGGCTTACGTTTGAGCGTTGGCTTGTCTCTCGGCTCAGCGTCCGGCGCATCAGGGTCGCTGCGCTTGAGCGTCGGCTTACGGCGTAGGGTCGGCGTGCCGTCGGGTCCGAGCTTGGCCTGTGTGTTTAAGGCCAGCAGCTTCGCCTTGACGTTGGCAAATTCTGAAGTCGATATCGTGTATTCGTCGCGCTCCGGGAATCGCACAAGCAGTTGTTGCGCTTTGCCTATGCGGTCGCCGGTCGCCGGGTGTGTGCTGAAGAGTTTTTCGAGCGTGCCCGGCTTCTTCTTTTCGCGCGCCTTGAGCTTCTCAAAGAAGCTCAACATCGAGGTAGGATCGTACCCGGAGGCCCACATATATTGCAGGCCGAGCAGGTCGGCCTCTTCTTCCGCGCCGCGACTGAATTTCAAGAACGACAGCGGCACAAGAATGTTGAAGGCGTTCTGTGCAATCATCCCGACCGGGCCGCCGACGAAGATCAGCGGGATCGAAAGATATTGAAACAGCCGGCCCTTCGATGCCTGCTCAACGCCGTGACGAGCGGCGACGTGAGCGATCTCGTGCGCCATCACGCCGGCGATCTCCGATTCGTTATCCGCCGCCAGCACCAGGCCGCTGTTGACGTAAAGGAAGCCGCCCGGCAGCGCGAACGCATTCACGTCGGGCGAATCAATTATCTTGATGGTGAAAGGAATCTTCGAGTCCGAGTGCAAGACGATGTTCTGGCCGATGCGGTTGATGTATTCGGTGATTACCGGGTCGGTGATGAACTTCGCTTGCCGGTCGATCTCGGCGGCGAGCTGGCGACCGAGCGCCACCTCTTTCGAGTTGGAGTAAAAATCAATGCTGCCTTTGTTGATGTCGCGTTTGCCGATCAGCAGCGGGTTCTCCTTATCTTTCAGCGGCTCGGTCTTCTTGACCGCGTCCGGCTTCGCCTTGTCGTCATCCTTGCCGCCGTTGCGCGCCAGTGCGGCGGACGGCGCGGCCAACATTAACCACACGAGAGCCGCAGCGGTAGCCCGCTTTGACGTTTCGCTTCTGAACTTCATGATCGCTCCTTACTGATAAACCTACCCTTTGATTCGTTAAGTCCCGGTCGGGAGATGCGCCCTTCGATCCGACACAGTGCTGGTAGGGCGCTTGCGCGGCTGGTTCGTGATGAGTGGTCTTAGGTCGGGAGAAGACTCCGCCAGCCTGACAAAGATATTATCAGGCGGCGGAGCGCGGTGACAACGACGATTAATTGATCACCTCGAAGTCCATCACCTGTGTCACTGTGCGTCGCCTTGGCGCGGCCAGCTCGTCTTCGATCAACACCTCGATGGCATACTGGCCCGGCTTGACCCCTTGGGTTAGCGTCAGGCTACCAGTGATGGCGATTACTTTCCAATCAGGTTGTTGGCCGAGGTCAAGCAATGAGGCCGGCGTCTCCATCACCATTGCGCCGTCGCGCCAGATGCGCAGCCGTCGCGTCAGCCTCGGCCTGTGCGACGCGGCGTCGAGGCTGGCATTGTAAACTTCCAACTCGTAATGCATCTGCGAGCCGGCTTGAAACTGCCGCACCGCCGCGTTGGCCTTCGATGCGATCACCGAGTTGGCTTGCTCTGCCGCCGCGCCGTCTGCCGCCTTGGACTGTTCGCCCTCTGCCTTGTTTGTGCCGCTCAAGGCGATGCCTGACAGCGCCAGCCCGCGCTTCACGTCGGGAATGAGAATGACCTCGCTGGCCGAACCCAACCGCCCACTCGTCTTGTCGCGCACAGCCGTGTGCATCTGCACGCCGCCGGCCTTCTTCACCGGCAGGTCAATCATGCAGACGAAGCCTTGTTGCAGAGCAGCCTCGAAGGCGTCTTTAGGCACTTGCAGCGTGTAGGTGCGAATGATGTTGTCGTCAATGTTGCCTTTCTCGTTGAAGGTGAAGGCGGCGACTTCGAGCGTGGTGCGGCGCGAGCCGTCGGCTTCTTCGCTAAATGACAGGTCGCGCACATCGATGTGCAGCAGGGCGCGGGCGACTGATTGTTGGTTAGCATCGAGGCCGAACAGCGGCGTCATCCGCAGGCGCACGTCGCCGGCGTTGAACGGCGACAGCACCGCTCGAATGAGCGACTGCGAAGAGGCGAGCGGCGCGGGCGCAATCTCTTCGTTGGTCGCGCCGAGATAGCCGCTGCGCGAGCGCACGCGCAGACCATCGCGCTTCACTTTCACTGTAATCTTGCGGAACTCCGGCAGCTTGCCAGCCCCCCGTTTGAACGACGACTCTTGTGGGACGTAGCCGAGCAGGTAATAGCCGTTTTGATCGCCGAGCGCCTGCCGCACGCCGTCCGACAGCTTGTTGCGGTTGAAGAAGGGCAGGCCGCCGGTTTCGTGCGCCAAGTACTCCAATCCGCCTTGATACTCAAACACGCCACGGAGCCGGCCCGTGACGATATCGTCCCGCCGCATGAAGTCGCTGGCGCTCATATCCTCCTCGGCGCTAATCGTCGGCACAACCAGCCCACGCGAATCAATCGGGTAGACACTGATGGCGGTGCGGTTTAACCGCTCGATCAGCAATTGCAATTGATCAACCCAAGGCAGACCAAGCCCTTTCATGGAGAAACCGGGCGAGAACAGTATGACGGACTTGCGACCGGGCATTACCTGCATACCTCGTGCTACCGAAGCTAGGGTTTGAAAAAGCGGCCAATGTACATCTGTCATACGGGCGCGCAACAGTGCGAGCGCGTCGCGGCTCTCCCTGATTGGGCCGGATTGCCCATTATAATCCTCTGTCTTATTACCCTCCCTTTTCCGCCCCATTGCCTCCTGCGCTTCTGACGTGGGGGTGATGGGGTCGAACACATCTATATGGTTCGACGGCATCCACCTGATGTGGTTGACGGCAGCGTGCAACACACGCTTGTCAGAGGTGAAGCGCTGGAGTGCGCCCATGCTGCCTTGCGTACGCAAGATCGCGACGAGGTCGCCTGGCTGCATCTGTTCATCAACAAATTTACGCAACGCCTGTCGGCTCGCGTCTACTTCAGAGAACGACATAGCATCGTCTATGACAATGGCGATGCTGCGGCGCACCTGCTCAGGCTTCAATGCAATAGCAGGAGCAGAAGGAGGGCGCGGTGCGCCTTTGATTGTAGGTTGAGGCGGGCTGACCGGCGGCGCTTCGGCTGATTCAGTTTTGAAGTAAGAGAAATTGGTGACGAGTTGCCGCTTGCCGTCTTCGTAAATCTCAAAGTCGTCTTTGTTGAGATCAGTGACCTGACGGCCTTGCTTGTCGGTGACGATGGCGTCTATCTGCACAAGCGTGACGCCGATCTTCACCACGTCGTCTTGACGTGCCGGGTTCTGCGCCGCCTGTGACTGCGGCTTAGCCGTATTCTGCGCGGCGCTGCGGCTCTTTTGATCTGAGGATTGCGGCGCGGCTAATGCAAGAAAGGTTACGCTGAAGATGAGGCAGCAGATAAAAACAGAACGGGTTGTCATACGAGCCTCCTGGCCAAAAATTAATCAACACCCGCTTCCAATCTGCTTTATTTGCCCCACA
This sequence comes from Blastocatellia bacterium, assembly GCA_045807725.1. Taxonomy (GTDB): domain Bacteria; phylum Acidobacteriota; class Blastocatellia; order UBA7656; family UBA7656; genus DATENM01. The sequence continues at coordinate 32,713 of JBJMGV010000024.1, forward strand.
GGCTACCACAGCCGCGAGGCAAGAACAACATTCGCTCAACGCATAGTCAAAAAGAGATTCACAGTTCGGCAAGCAAGCGGATGACTGTCGGCGTCTCGCTCAAATCAGCCAGCAGCGCGTCGGGTCGGTGCTCGGCCAGTTGTTCGAGGGAGTGAAACCCCGACGCGACGGCCAGTACCCGCGCGCCGAAATGTCTTGCGCACTTGATGTCGCGCGGCGTGTCGCCGACGATGACGAACTGTTCGGGCGACAACCCGATGCCGAGGTGTTCCGTCATTCGCGCGGCGGCGATCTCAGGCAGGTGGTCGCGCTCTTCAGCGTCGCTGCCGAACGCGCCGCGCCCCTTGAAGTAGTGCCAGATGCCGGCCACGCGCAGCTTTGCTTCGGCGAGCTTTTCGACGTTGCCGGTCAACAGGCTGGTGACGAAGCGACGGTCTTCTTTGAGCGACTCCAGCAACTCGGCGACGCCTTTGCAGAGGCGAAAGACCTCGCCGGTCGCGGCCATCTCGTCGAGGATTTCGACCATCCGGGCTTCCAGTCGCGGCAACCGTTCGCGGATTTGCAAAGGGGTGAAGCCTTCGCATTCGAGCGCTTCGCGGTAGATGGCCAGATCGGTCTTGCCGCCGAAATCGACTTCACTGATGCGCCCACAGGTGCCGAAGACATCCATCAGCATCTGCCGTATGCGCCCGCGATATTCGGGCCGCCGCACAGCCCGTATCAACGTGCCGTCAATGTCGAAGAGTAAGACGCGCAGGTCAGGAGGCAGGAGGCAGAAGGCAGAAGGCAGTGTGTTTGCCGGTTGATCGTTATTATCTAATCCCATTTCAATAGGACCTGATTTGAGAATCCTTGAGGCTAACCCGATCTTCTGTTCGGGACTGCCTCCTGCTTCCTGCCTCCTGCCTCCTCAAACATTGAAACGGAAATGCACCACGTCGCCGTCCTGCACGACGTAGTCTTTGCCTTCGAGCCGCAGCTTGCCCTGCTCGCGGCACCTGGCTTCACTGCCGAGCGCAATGAGGTCATCAAAGCGGGTGACTTCGGCGCGAATGAAGCCGCGCTCGATGTCCGAGTGAATCGTGCCGGCGGCCTTCTGCGCGTGCGTGCCTCGCTTGATCGACCAGGCGCGGCATTCATCTTCGCCGGCAGTCAGGAAGCTAATCAGATCGAGCCGCGCGTAGGCGGCGCGAATGAAGCGGTCGCGGGCCGGCTCTTTGATCCCTAAGTCGCTTAGGAACTCGCGCTGTTCGTCGGCGTCAAGCTGAGCAATCTCCATCTCGACTTTGCCGGCCATCGAGATGACGCTGAGGTGTTTGGCGTTTGCGGCTTCGACGACGCTCGGCGGCGGCTCGCTGGCCGCGCCGGTCTCGTCCACGTTCAACAGCAGCAGCAGCGGCTTGAGGCTGAGAAAGCGAAAGCCGGCAATGAGCGACAAGTCTTCTTGCGTCAGCTCCAGGTCGCGCAACGGGCGCTCCTCTTCGAGCGCCGCTTTGAGTTGCAGCATCAACTCGGCCTCGCGCTCTTTGCCCTTCTCTTTCTTCAGGCGCTGGATGCGAGTCTCGATTTGAACGAGGTCGGTCAATACCAGCTCGTCGTCAAAGGCGCGGATGTCACGCAGCGGGTCGGCCTCCTGCAAGAGCATCGGGTTGTCGAAGCCGCGTACGACGTGAACGAGCGCGTCCACATCGCGCATATGCTGCACGAGTTTCGGATCGAGTCCGCTCTCTTCGCGGTCGCCGCTTTCCGAAGGCGGGCCGGCCACGTCAACGAAGCTGATCTCAGCGAAGGTCTTCTTCTTCGGGCTGAAGAGCGCGGCCAGCTCGTCCACGCGATGATCGGGGACTTTGATGACGCCGACGTTGGCTTTCTCTTTCGCGCCGTAACCGCCGACTTCAGCCGTCAGCCCGGTCAGTGTGTTAAAGATGGTCGTCTTGCCCGACCCTGCGAATCCTACGAGTCCAACTTTCATTCTCTTCCTATTCCTCGATAAGGTCTGTTATGGCGCGGCGACGTGAGCAGGATGAACCGCCGCGATGTCTGCATAGCGTTTGAAGTCATCGGTGTTGAACGTGAGAAGGTGCGTAACGCCGTGTACCTTCATCGCCGCGACGATGCGCGCATCGTGCGTCTGCTTGCCGCTCACACGATGCTGGATGACGAGACGCTCCCATTCCGGGAAGATGTCAGGAACATCTGGCAGAACCGTGAGAATCATCTTCAATCGGTTAAGCTCACGTGCCACTTGCTCTATCATCAGGCCAAGTCCATTGTAAGCAAGTGGCCGCGTCGCCACTGCCCAGAACTCCACCAGATTCTGCGGCGCTACACAGAGAACTTCACCCAATCCCAATAACGTTTTCACCGCGACATCTGCATCATTGAACATGGCATGGCCCTTTTGAACACCCCGTAGCAAAACATTCGTGTCTATCAGGTAGTTCATAGGGCTTCGTCTTCTCTGGTGTAGATGCTTTCGCGGCTCACGGCATAGTCCGAGAGCGGCGGCGCTTTGATAAATGAATGGCTATCCACCCACTCCTGCCATAATTTCATGCGCTCTTGAGGCGATAAAGGCAAGGCTTCTGGTTCGACATCGCCAACCTGACTACTGATGACATCTTGCAGAAAGGTCTCGACCGAAATACCACGAGTCGCCGCAGCCTCAAGAATCTCTTTCGCTAATGCGGGCGTCAGTTCCGATGCAGACATAGCTTCACTCCCCTTTCACGATGATGAACGCTGTCATCTCGCACGCTGTTGCTACACGTCCAAACGCAAATCCACGCCGGTCATCTGCGCCGGCTGCGGCAGGCCGAGCAAGCCGAGCATGGTCGGCGCGATGTCTCTGAGTGAGCCGCTGTCGCGCAGTCGGCCCCGGTAGTCGCTGATGAGAATGAGCGGCACGGGGTTCGTCGTGTGCGCGGTGAAAATCTGGCCGGTGACGGGATCAACCATCTGCTCGGCGTTGCCGTGATCGGCGGTGATGATGACCGCGCCGCCGTTGGCCTGCACCGCTTCGACGACGCGACCGAGATCACGGTCTACCGTCTCGATGGCCTTGATCGTCGCTTCAAGGTTGCCGGTGTGGCCGACCATATCCGGGTTGGCATAATTCATAATCACCACGTCGAATTCGCCGCCGTTGATCTGTTCGATCACTTGATCGGTCAGGCTATCGGCGCTCATCTCCGGTTGCAGGTCATAGGTGGCGACCTTTGGCGAAGGGATCAGTATGCGCTTCTCGCCGGGGAACTCCTTCTCGACGCCGCCGTTAAAGAAGAAAGTCACGTGCGCGTACTTTTCTGTTTCAGCGATGCGCAGGTTCTTCAAGCCGGCCTCGGCCATCACGTCGGCCAGAATCTCTTCGTGAAACTCCGGGCCGAACGCCACCGGCAGCGGGAAGGTGCGGTCGTATTGCGTCATACAGGTGTAGCGTATGCCGGGCCGCGCGCCGCGATCAAAGAAGGGGAAGTCTTCTTCGCTGAAGGCCCGCGTGATCTCTCTCGCGCGGTCTGCACGGAAGTTGAAGAAGAGCACGCTGTCGCCATCGTCAATCGTCGCCAAGGGCTTCTCCTCTTCGCCGACAATCATGATGGGCTTGACGAACTCGTCGGTGACGCCTTCGGCGTAAGACTCGCGGATCGCCTGCACAGCATCGCTGCTCTGGCGTCCTTCGCCGTAACGCAACAGCCTGTACGCCTGCTCGACGCGATCCCATCGCTTGTCGCGGTCCATCGCGTAATAACGCCCGACCACCGATGCCACCTGTCCGACGCCGTAAGCTTTCATATGCTCGATCAGCTCGGCGACATACCCTGCGCCGGCGTCGGGCGGCGTGTCGCGGCCATCAAGGAAGGCGTGGACGTAGACGCGCGCGACGTTCCTCTCTTTCGCCATACGCAACAGGGCAAAGAGGTGCTCGTGCCACGAATGAACGCCGCCGTGCGAGACCAGTCCCATTAAATGCAGCGCCGAGTCTTGATTCTTCGCATGCTCCATCGCCGCGACCAGCTCAGTGTTCTTGAAGAACTCGCCCGTCGCAATGGCGTGGTCGATGCGCGAGATGTCCATGCGAATGATGCGGCCCGATCCGATGTTCAAGTGGCCGACTTCGCTATTGCCCATCTGGCCGGGGCCGACGCCGACCGCTTCGCCCGACGTTTCGATCAACGTGTTCGGATAATTCGCAAACCAGTCGTCGAAGTGCGGCGTGTCGGCGAGCGCAATCGCGTTGCCTTCGCGCTTCGGCGAATACCCAAAACCATCAAGGATCACCAGAGCCAGCGGCGCGTGTTTAACATTTACCAATGCGTATTTCCCTCCATTGATAGTCTAAGGATACAGGATTCAGGATTCAGATGGGAAAGAAGCCCGATGCGTGACGCTATCCTTTTTTTCCTGAATCCTGAATCCTGTATCCTGTATCCTGTTTCACCACTTCCAGCTCGAAATAGATCTCTTTGCCGCGCACGACCGCGTTCAGGTATTGCTCCCAGAATTTGCGGATGAATCGCCAGCGCGGGTGGCGGTTGTCGAGGTTGATGAGGTATTCAAGCCCCGTCAGCTTCCACAGGTTCAGTAAGGTCACGCGGCAGACTCGCTGCTTGAAACGCGCTTCGGTGTAGAAGTCGAAGACGGCGCGGTCGGCGAGAAAATTGCGAAACGAGTAGCTGTTCAAGTGATTGCGATGCGTCAGGTCTGTGGCGAAGTCGGGATTCGTCCAGTGCGGCGCGAGGAGCTTGACGATGCCGCCGGCCCGCGTGATGCGATGCAGTTCTATCATCACGGCCATCGGGTTCTGCACGTGCTCGATGACGTGACGCCCGATCACTTCATCAAATGAATCGTCGGCGAATGGATAGGGCAGATTGTCGAGGTCGTGAATCACGTCGGCGGCGGTGCGCGGGTTCACGTCCATGCCGACCGCGCCCGGCACTTTGTTCGAGCCGCAGCCGATGTCCAGAATACGATGGCTGGCCGTCGTCGCTTGAATGATAGTCGCCGCCTTTCCTTTGCTCAAACTCTCAATCCGTTCCTGCCTGCGTTCGCATGCCACATCAATTCTCAGGCATTCTAGCAGCCGCCGCATGCCACGATCAATGGCGCGGGCGCGACCAATTTTCTCACATAATCGTCCCGCTCTGGCATATTCGTTGCACGAACAGCTTGAGCGACAGACCTCCCCACGGTCAGCACGCGAATCGCGCGGGAAACCGACAGGAGGGTATGCGACGTGGAGAAAGCCAGAATCCTGCTAGTCGAAGACAACCTCGAAATTCTGCGCCTGCTGCAACTACTGTTGCAGGCCGAGGGGTTTATGGTCGAGGCGGTCGAGAACGCCGAGACCGCTTGCGACCGGATGAAAGAACAACCGCCCGACCTGCTGCTCACCGATTTGATGATGCCCAGAGTCGGCGGACTTGATTTGATACGCTGGGCCAGGCGCACGACGGCGCTGGTCGACGTGCCAATTATCGCACTCTCTGCGTACGAACGGACGTATCACAAAGCTGCATTGATGGCCGGCGCAAACGTGGTGATGGAGAAGCCGGATGACTTCGGAGAGTTGACGGGAACGATCCACCGGCTTCTCGCCGACCGCAAGCCGGCGCGGCCCGCCGCCTGATGCTCACGTTCAGCGGAGCGGACTTCTATGTTCAGGCCGCGCCCGTTTTTATGAGTTTATTTGTTGCCCCTAAGCCGAGTGTGATAGGCTACGCGCCGCTGGATCGTCGTCCCAGGAGGTGCAGTCACCTTGGCCCACATCTTCATCTCGCACGCCACCAGTGACGACGCTTTCGTTAAAGAGCTTCGCGTCGCCCTCGAAGCGCATCAGTTGCGGGTTTGGGTTGATTCGCGCAACCTGCGCGGCGGCGACAATCTCACCCCTAAGATAGACGCAGCCATCGAACAGGCGCGGCAAGTGATTGTCGTGCTCAGCCCCAACATGGTCAACTCGCCGTGGGTGCGCAAAGAGATCAGCAAGGCGCTCGAAGTCGAGCGGGCGAAGAAAGATTCAGGCTACCGCGTCATCCCACTGTTGCTGCCGGGCATCGAGCCATCGGCGCTGCCGCTCTGGTTCGCTGAAGAGCCGGTCGGCGTTCGCGTTGAACTCAGAACCGGCGCGGTCAGCGAAGCTCTGCCGCAAATTCTCGCGGCGCTCGGCGAACAGTGGCCCAATGACCGTCAGCCCGCGCCGGAGCCGCCAGCTCGCTCCGTCGCTGAACTGCAATTGGAGTTAAAGCATGCCAGCCTCGAAGAAATCGGCCAAGGTAAATGGCGAGTCCGCGCCACGGCGCAACTGATTTACGACCCGGCTGATGCAGGTCGCAATGAAGCCAAAAGCACGGAGTTCAAATTTACGGCCCCGCTCGGCCCAATTGAAACCGACGAGCTGCGCTGGTATCTGGAAGAGTATTACCGCTGGCCTACGACTTTCTTCATCGAGCGCGCCAAGCGTATCGAGGCGCAACTGCCGCAGTGGGGCTGGCAGCTCTACGACGCCGCGACCGCCGCGCAGTCGGCGCGCGACTTGATGGATGATTGGCAGCGGTCGGCAGACGGCATTGAACGGCGCTTCTCGATCCTGGTTGATAGCCGCTTAATCGAAGGCAGCAGCGAAGACGAGCAGGCCGCCGCGAACGAAGCCGCCAGCGCCCTGCTCGCTTTGCCGTGGGAATTGATGCACGACGAGCGCAGCTTTCTCTTTCAAGGCAAGCATCCCGTTCGCGTGCGCCGCTGTCTGCCGAAGCAGCGCGCCGAGAAGGCCGTCGCATCGAGCCTGCCCATACGCATACTGCTGGTCAGCCCGCGCCCCGAAGACGAACGCGCCGGCTACATCGACCATCGCATCAGCGCCCGCCCGCTGGTTGCGGCCATCGATTCGCTGGGTGAGTTGGCCGAACTGGCCGTGCTCGACCCGCCGACCTTGCCCGCGTTGCGCCAAGCGTTGCAGCAGGCGAGCGAGGCTAATCGTCCGTTCGATGTAATCCATTTCGACGGGCACGGCCTTTACGACCGCCAGCGAGGATTAGGCGCGCTCTGCTTTGAAGACCCGAAAGACAGCGACAAGTTGGAGAGACGCGCCAGCCAGTTGATTGATGCGGACGAGCTGGGAGCATTGGTCAGAGAGCACCGCATCCCGCTGGTCTTTCTCGAAGCCTGCCAGAGCGCAACGGAAGCGAAGCCGGCGGCTTCGGTCGCGGCAAAGCTGCTCGATGAAGGCGTCACGTCGGTCGTGGCGATGACGCACAGCGTGTTGGTAGAGACGGCGCGGCGGTTCGTGACGGCCTTCTACGGCAAGCTGGCCGAAGGCAACCGCATCGGCACGGCGATGCTGGCCGGGCAACTGGCATTGTACGACGACGACTTTCGCTTTCAGGTGATGGGCGCGGGCGAGTTGCGGCTCAAGGATTGGTTCGTGCCGGTGCTGTATCAGGAAGAGAACGACCATCGGCTGGTCACTCGGCTGCTGCCCGAAGAGGTCAAACGGCTGCACGATCAACAACGCCGCCTGAGCCTCGGCGCATTGCCTGAACCGCCCGCGCACGGCTTCGTCGGGCGCAGCCGCGACTTGCTGAAGCTGGAGCGAATGCTGGCGAATAGTAATCAACGCTACGTTGTTGTGCGAGGACGCGGGGGCGAAGGCAAGACGACGCTGGCGGTGGAACTGGCGCGCTGGCTGGTCGAGACGCGGCGGTTCGAGCGCGCGGCCTTCGTCAGCTTGGAAGAGTACACCGACGCGCGCGGCGTGTTGATGAAGCTCGGACAGCAGCTCTTGCCGGAAGCCGAGAACTGGCACGTCGCCGACAATGCCAAAGATTTCGAGCAAGGCCAACAGCAAGTCGAGCGCGCATTGCGTGACCGGCGAACGATCATCGTGCTGGACAACGTAGAAAGCATTCTTTCATCCACGAAGTCACACGAAGGTTCACAAAGTTCTTCTGTCTCTGTTCGTGATTCTTCGTGTGACTTCGTGGATAAAATCTTTGCTCTCTGCCAAAGGTTGCTCAAGGACAAATCAGCCACGCGGATACTCTTCACGTCGCGCGAGCCGCTGCCGGAGCCGTTTGCGCCTGTCGCTCGCACCGCCGAATTGCGTGAGCTTGATCCTAACGACGCCATTGAGCTGGTCAGTCAGGTGATGAAGCGCGAAGGGCTGGAGCCGAAGCACGACGACACGGGCAATACGCCGAAGGAGGTCGCGGAACTGGTCGAAGCGGTCGGCTGCCACGCGCGGGCGCTGACGTTGCTGGCGCGTGAGATCGCTATCAAGGGTGTGAGCGCGACGACCGCCAACGTGCAGCGGTTGATGGAAGAGTTGGAGCGCAAGCATCCGGGCAAACGCGAGAACTCGCTCTATGCCAGCGTCGAACTCTCGCTGCGCCGGCTGCCGCCCGAAATGCGGCAGCAGATCAAGCCACTGGGTGTCTTTCACGGCGGCGCGCATTTGGTGGTGTTGCAAATGGTGCTTGAGGTTGATCAGGAGACGGCGCTCGGTATTGGCCGGGCGCTCATCGAAGTTGGGCTGGCGGAAGGGATGCCTTACGGTCATCTGCGGCTTGATCCGGCACTGCCGCTCTACCTGCTGCGCGACCTCGGCGAAGTGGAGCAGCAAGCGGCGCGCTCGCGCTGGGCGGAAGCGATGCAGGAGTTGACGGGATTTCTGTATCAGCAACGGTTTCAGGATGCCGAGTTATCCGCCCGGCTGACGCTGCTGGAACGGCCCAACCTGATGGCGCTGCTCGATTGGATCGAGGAGCGCGCAACACTAGAAGAGGTGGTTGGTCTAGCGGGGAGACTGGAAGACCTACTCGCCAATCTGGGTCGTCCGCAGGCGCTCGCCCGAGCCACGCGCGTACGCGAACAGGCAGCACTCCGGCTGAGTCAGGAGGGTGCGTGGAGCAATGTCCGCTTCAATGCCGAAAGCGCGAAGATTGACCGGCTGCTGGAAGGCGGCCAATTGCCTGCCGCTTACCAGGCAGCGCAACAACTGCTTGAGCGGTCACTGGCGGCAGGGGAAGCGGCATATCCGGGAGCGGACTATAACATCGCATATGCGCATTGGCTGCTTGGGAGAGTGCTGAGAATGGTCGGTGCTGCCGAAGCCGCCCTCGCGCCGCTCAGTGAAGCGCAGCGGCGTTTCCAGACGCTCGCCGATGCGGGGAACACTGACGCCGCACGGATGGCCTCGGGAGCGATCACCGAAACGGCGGATTGCCTGAGGGATTTAGGGCGATTGGATGAGGCGGCGGCGGCTTACCAGGAAGCCACCAAGCATTTTGAGAAACTTGATGATCGAAGATGGGTAGCCGTCAACAAAAGCCAGCTCGGCACAGTCCGCCTGCTGCAAAAGCGATATCAGGAAGCGATGACGGCTTACACCGAAGCGCGCACGAGCTTTGAAAGCTTGGGCGAGCCGGGCAGCGTCGCCGGCATCTGGCATCAGATCGGGGTGGTACACAAGCGGGCCGAGCAATTTGAACAGGCTGAGTCCGCTTACCGGCATTCGCTGGCGATCAGAGTGCGGGAGAAGTTGGTTGCGGATGAGGCCGCCACCCTGAACGAACTGGGCAATCTGTATAACCAGATGGAGCGGCTGGAAGAGGCGGTGAAATGCTACCGGCAGGCGGCAGATATTCACGTCAGGTTACAGAATCAGAGGAGTGAAGGACTCGTTCGCAACAACTTGGCCGATACGCTCATCAAGCTGGAACGGTACGACCAAGCCCGCCGCGAGCTTCTGCGCGCCATCGAGTGCAAGCAGCCTTACGGCCACGCGGCTCAACCCTGGACGACGTGGGATATTCTCCACAATCTCGAACAGGCCACCGGCAATCAGCATGCTGCTGCCGAGGCGCGGCAGCGGGCGATGAAAGCTTACATGGCGTACCGTTGCGATGGCGGGCAGAGTTATGACTGGGGCGCGCAATGGTGCGCCACTGTCGCCCAAGCGATTGAGCAGGGAGAGGCATCCGCGCTGGCACAGGAGCTAGTCGAATATCTGAAAACACAAGCTGGCTCCAGAGGCAAGGCGTTGATCCCAAAACTGCACGCCATACTCAGCGGCTCGCGCGACCTAGGGCTGGCTGACGACCCCGCGTTGTTTTATCAGGATGCAGTGGAGTTGAGATTGTTGCTGGAATCACTGAGCGCGAGTTGAAGTAGCTCAAAGACCTTTGCCATCAACTACGCTTTGGCTTCGTGCGATTCATGGCTTTGTGAATGCGCTTGTCGCGTTCCTTGCGGCCCTGTTGCAGTCGCGTGTCGGTGCGCGCTTGCAGGAACTCAAGCTCCTTTTGAATCTTTCGATAATTCTCAAGCCGGCTCGCCGCCAACTTGCCTTCAGCAATCGCCGACTTGACGGCGCAGTCCGGCTCGCGCTCGTGGCTGCAATCCGAGAAGCGACATTGCGCCGCCAATTCTTCAATATCCGCGAAGCTGTCCGTTAAGCCATCGCCCGCCTCCCACAACTGCAACTCGCGCATCCCCGGCGTATCAATCAACAGTCCGCCTGACGGCAGCACGATCAGCTCTCGATGCACAGTCGTGTGCCGCCCCCTGCTGTCTTCTTCGCGCACGTCCTGCGTCTTCTGTCGCTCCTGACCGAGCAGCCGATTAATCAACGTCGATTTGCCAACGCCGCTCGAACCTAAAAAAGCAATCGTCTTGCCGACGCCGAGATAATCTTCGAGCGGCTCGATGCCTTCGCCGCGCTTGGCGCTGATGGCGTGGATAGGCGTGTCGAGCGCGACCTGCTCGACTTCGCGCAGGCAGGCTTCAATGTCTTTGGCGAGGTCGGCTTTGCTGAGAATGATGACCGGGCGCGCGCCGCTCTCAAAAGCGAGGATGAGGTAACGCTCGATGCGTCGCAGGTTGTAGTTGTGATCGAGGCCGACGACCAGAAAGACGGTGTCGATGTTGGTGGCGACAATCTGTTCTTCGCTGGTTTCGCCCGCTGCCTTGCGCGAGAACTTGCTGGTGCGCGGCAGTAAGGCTTCGATGACGGCGCGGTTCTCGTTCGGCAATCTCGAAAGCGCAATCCAATCGCCGACCGCCGGGTAATCTTCGCGCCTCTGTGCTGTGTAGCGGAACTTACCTCGCACTTCGGCGAGCATCTCGTCGCGTTCGGTCAGCACGCGATACAAGCCTTGATACTCAAGCGCGACCCGCGCCGCCGCAAAGCCACGCTCGCGGTAAGGCGCGAAGGCTTCTTCAAAGTGCGCGTTCCAGCCGAGCGTGTTCAGGTCGTACATACAATCACTGCCATCGAGCCGGGGCGAACCGTGAAGCTCACCCGGCTCGATGCCACTACTTCTTGGCCGCGCTGCGGGCCGGGCGCTTGCCGAAGCGCTCGACGTTGGCGCTGCTGAAAGCATTAAAACCAGCGAAGCGCGCCGCCGCACCCAGTTCTTCTTCGACGCGCAGCAACTGGTTGTACTTCGCTATGCGGTCGGTGCGCGAGGCCGAGCCGGTCTTGATCTGCCCGGCGTTGATGGCCACGGCGAGGTCGGCGATGAAGGTGTCTTCGGTCTCACCCGAACGGTGCGAGATGACCGAGGTGTAAGCGTGCGTCTTCGCCAACTCAATCGTGTCGAGCGTTTCAGTGAGCGAGCCGATCTGATTCACTTTCACGAGAATCGAATTCGCCACCTTCTCCCTGATGCCGCGCGACAGGTACGTGACGTTGGTTACAAAGAGGTCGTCGCCGACGAGTTGCACGTGGTCGCCAAGCTCGCCGGTCAACGTCGCCCAGCCTTGCCAGTCGGATTCAGCAAGCCCGTCTTCGATGGAAACAATCGGATACTGATTCACCCAGTTGGCGTAGAGCTTCACCATATCGTCGGCGCTCTTGCGTTCGCCTGTGGATTTCTTGAAGACGTAGGTGCCGTTGTCATAGAACTCGCTCGACGCCGCATCGAGCGCCAGCGCGATCTGCTCGCCGGCCTTATAACCCGCGTTGGTTATGGCTTCGAGGATGGATTCGATGGCCTCCTCGTTCGACTTCAGGTTCGGCGCAAAGCCGCCCTCGTCGCCGACCGAGGTCGAATGATTGCGCTTCTTCAAGACCGATTTGAGCGCGTGAAAAACTTCGACGCCAGCGCGCAACGCTTCAGAGAAACTGCTGAAGCCTGCCGGCACGATCATGAACTCTTGCAGGTCAACGTTATTGTCGGCGTGCGCGCCGCCATTCAGAATGTTCATCAGCGGCACGGGCAGCGTGCGCCCGCCGACGCCGCCGAGATAAGCGTAGAGCGGCAGCCCGACCGCATCCGCCGCCGCCCGCGCTGTCGCCAGCGACACGGCCAGTATCGCGTTAGCTCCGAGCTTGCGCTTGGTCGGCGTCGCGTCGGCTTGAATCATCGCCAGATCAACGTCGGCCTGCATCAGCGCGTCGCGCCCGACGATCAGCTTGGCGATTTGCGTATTGATGTTGGCGACGGCTTTGGTCACGCCTTTGCCGACGTAACGCTTCTTGTCGCCGTCGCGCAGTTCGAGCGCTTCATTCTCGCCGGTCGAAGCGCCCGAAGGCACCGCCGCGCGTCCGATGATGCCGCTGATGAGCGTCACTTCGGCTTCAACGGTCGGGTTGCCGCGCGAATCCAATATCTCTCTCGCAGTCACTCGCTCGATTACTGTCATTGTTTAATTGCCTCCATCCGTATGATTGGCCGCGCTCCATCGCCCAGCTAGACAGCGCCACGCGCCAGGAAACCGACCGGCAAGTATAACCCAGCCCAGCGAGCTTGCGAAAGCTTCGCGCCGGTCGCTATAGTTTGCCGTTCTGATCGCGTGAGTCATTCGCTTGCGCACCCGCGACGCCGCAGGTAATTTGATAAAGAAGGAGCGCGCCGAACGCGCACAAAACTTCATGGATAAAAGAGAGATCACGCTGGGCCACAGTCCCGACCCCGACGACGCCTTTATGTTTTACGCGCTGGCCACCGATCAGCTCGACACCGAAGGGCTGGCCTTTCGCCACGTCATACAGGACATCGAAACGCTCAACCGCCGCGCGATGAACGCTGAGCTGGATGTGACGGCCATCTCGATTCACGCCTATGCTTATGTGCTCGACCAGTACGCGCTGCTGACGAGCGGCGCATCGATGGGCGACAACTATGGCCCGCTGGTCATCGCGCGCGAGCCGCTCACACTAGACGACGTGCGCCGCACGACCATCGCCATACCGGGCGAAATGACTTCGGCCTACTTAACTCTGCGGCTCTGCCTCGGCGAAGTCGAAACCAAAGTCATCCCCTTCGATCAAATCATGGATGCGGTTGAGCGCGGCGAGGTCCGCGCCGGGCTGTTGATTCACGAAGGCCAGTTGACTTACAAAGCGCGCGGCTTTCATAAAGTGATCGACCTCGGCGAATGGTGGATGGCGGAGACCGGCCTGCCGCTGCCGCTCGGCGGCAATGCGATTAAGAAATCGCTCGGCGCGGAATTGATTGCGAAGGTTTCGCGGCTGCTGCGCCAGTCGATTGAGTATGGCTTGCAGCACCGCGATGTGGCCGTGCGCCATTCGATGAAGTACGGGCGCGGGATGGAAGAGTCCCTAACCGATCAGTTCGTCGGCATGTACGTCAACGATTACACGATTGATTACGGCGAGCGCGGACGCGCGGCGGTGCGCTTGCTGCTCGAACGCGCGCACGGGGCCGGCCTGATCCCCAATCCGGTCGAGCTTGAGTTCGCTTGATCCGTGCAGCCTGCACGGGGCGCGTCAATCTGACCGCTCGCGGCGTTGTCACAGTTCCATAAAGCGCGACCCGATCCTGTCAAATTTTGTTCTAGGGCGTCTCCCTGATTGAGTAGCAGAATAGGGCGCACGTTGCATTGAAGCAAGACAGCAACGCCGCCGCCGACTGTCTACGTCCAAGCCAATGCGGGTTATTTTGCTGACATATGGTGACAGAGATTAATGGCAAAAAGGTTTGATATTGCGGCACAAGTGTTGCTCAACTAATGGACGAGTGAGAGCAGGATGTATGGAACCCTTTCAGCAGGCTGCTCGAACTGGCAGGTAGATTTGAGCGTAGTAGTTGAGTGAGTATGTCGCCAGAAGTAAAAAACAAAATACTGCTCGTTGAGGACGACCCCGACACGCAAACGGCGCTGGCGATGCTGTTCGAGATGGAAGGCTTCGAGGTCATCACCGCGTCGGACGGCGAAGAGGCTTACTTGCGAGCCGTCTCTGAAAGTCCCGACCTGATCGTCACCGACATCAACATGCCAAAGGTCAACGGCCTCGACCTGATCCGCCTCGTTCGTTCGGACGGGCGCATCGAAGGCATTCCCATCGTTGCGATGAGCGCGGTCGAAAAACAATACTTGAACCACGCGATGGAGCTGGGCGCGATTGCCGTCGCGCAGAAACCCATCGAGTTCGACCACTTCATCTCGCTGGTCGCGCGCATCGTCTCGGCGCGGCATCGGCGCGGGCGCGGACAGGTGCGCGTCGAGCGTTCACGCAAAACGCCAAGCAGCGGCCCGGCTCAACATTGAGGTTTGGCCGATTCCCTTCTCTACCACTTCTTAAATTCTTGTCCTTGAGATTCGCCGCCAGTAATCTTTCAACTTACTTTCTTGTGCCGAGCAGCGCCCGCGCAATGATCATTCGCTGAATCTCGCTGGTCCCTTCGCCAATCTCGCAGAGCCGCGCGTCGCGGTACAATCGCTCGACGCGGTAATCGCGGAAGTAGCCCGCGCCGCCGTGTATCTGCACGGCGTAATCGGCGGCTCGCCTGGCCGCTTCTGAAGCGTAGAGTTTGGCCGCTGACGCTTCCGCCGAAACCTCCTGCCCCTGGTCGTGCAGCCACGCGGCGCGGTAGATCAACAGCTCCGCCGTATCCACCTCGGCTTTCATCTCGGCGATCTTAAAGCTGACCTCTTCAAACGTGGCGATGGACGCGCCGAAAGCCTGCCGCGTCGTCGCGTATTTCAATGCTTCATCGAGACTGGCCCTGGCGATGCCCAGGCAAAAGCAGGCCATGCCGATGCGGTCATAAGCCAGGCATTGCATCAAGGTCTGAAAGCCGCCGTTCGCTTCGCCTATCAGGTTGGCCGCCGGCACGCGGCAGTCTTCAAAGAAGAGTTCCGATGTCGGCGAGCCGCGCACGCCCATCTTCTCCAGCTTGCGTCCGCGCACCAGTCCCGCCGCATCGCCTTCGACTAAAACAAGGCTGTGCCCGCGCGTCCCTTTGTCGGGCGCAGTGACGACAAAGACCAGTATCAGATCAGCGATGGGACCGTTGGTGATGTAGGTCTTCGCGCCGTTGATGACGAACTGATCGCCGTCACGTTCGGCGCGTGTTTTAATCGAAGCGAGGTCGGACCCCGCCCCCGGCTCGGTCAAGGCGAGCGCGCCGACCCATTCGCCGGCGATCAGCTTCGGCAGATAGCGGCGGCGCTGTGCTTCGCTGCCATACGTCAAGATCGGGTAGCCGCACAGCGCCAGGCTCGCGCCAACCGAGAGCGCCGTCGCCGCGTCCGTGCGAGCCAGTTCTATCGATGCAATGCTCGTCGTCAGCAAGTCTGCGCCCGTGCCGCCGTAGGCTTCGGGAAAGTTCAATCCCGTGTAACCGAAGCGCGCTAGCTGGGTGAGGTTGTCGCGCCGGAACGACTCTGTGCGATCCATCTCGGCGGCGTGCGGCTCGATCTCTGCTGCAAGGAATTCACGCAACGATTTCAGGTATTGCTGTTGTTCATCCGAGAGGCCAAAGTCCATGCGATCACCTTCGAGTTCGGCATTACTTCGCCTGCTTTGCCTGCTGCGCCTTGAGCTGTTTGTAGAAATTCTCTTTCGAGCCTTCGAGGAATTCACGATAGCCCTTAGGATCAATGAAAGGATTTGTCGCCGCGCCGGTTTCGAGTTTGGCCATCTTGCCTTTCAGGTCGAAGAACGAGCCGTGCGCGCTGAGGAAGACATCGCACGGCAGCGATTCGAGAATACGAAAACTGCGTTGATAGTCGGCGATGATGTTCGGGTATTTCTTATTGTGGACGAGCGTGTAATCCGGCGCGCTGGTGCTGCCCATGAAGACGACGTTGTAAGTCTTGCCGCCCTCTTTAACTTCCATTGTCCAGGTCGTGTTGCCTTTGGTGTGGCCGGGCGTCAGGTGCGCCACCATCCAGACACCGCCGAGTTCTATCGTCTCGCCATCGTGCAGAAGGCGGTCAGTCTGAACAGGCGGGAAAGTCAGCGTGTCTCCCCACGCAAAATCATCTTTGCCGCCACGAGCGAGCAGCGCCGCGTCGGCTTCACTGGCCGCGAGCCGTGCGCCGGTGAGAGCTTTCAACTCGGCCAGCCCGCCGGCGTGATCGGAATGCGCGTGGCTGTTGATGAGCAGCTTAACGTCTTCGAGCTTGAAGCCGAGCTGTTTGATATTTTCACGAATCTGCGGCACGGTCTCAGCGAAGCCGCTGTCGAGCAAGATGTGACCCTGCGGTGTCGTGATAAGAAACGAGCTGACCTCCGTAGCGCCAACGTAATAGACATTACCAATGATGCGAAATGGCTTAACCGGGCGATTCCATTCGCGCCATTGCTCGCTGCCTTGCGCGCGAGTCGAAACGGGTAGACAGAAGGCCAGCATCGCAACCAACGTGGCAGACCAGCGGGCGAAACGGGCGTGTTGTGTTTGCATAGCGGCCTTCGATTCACGTACGGCGACAAAGGTTGGCAAGCCTGAGTCAAATCACTGCGCGAATTTTTTCATCAGCTCGCGGGCGATGATCATGCGCTGTATCTGGTTCGTGCCTTCGACGATCTGGCCGATCTTGGCTTCGCGCATCAATGACTGCACGGGATAATCTTCGCTCGTGCCGTAGCCGCCATAGATCTGCACGGCGTCAGTCGTGACCTTCATCGCCGTGTCGGTCGCCAGCAGCTTGGCCATCGAAGCGATAGCGTTGAACGGCAAGCCGCGATCTCTGAGCCACGCCGCCTTGCGCACGACGCAGCGCGCCGCTTCGATGCCGGCGGCCATATCCGCGAGCATGAATTGTATGCCTTGAAAATTCCCTATCGGCTGGCCGAACGCCTGGCGCTCGTTGGCATACCTGAGCGCGTGCTCGAACGCCTGTTGCGCCGTGCCCACAGACGTAGCGGCCACCGTGATGCGCCCCGAATCGAGCGCCGTCATCGCCACCTTGAAGCCGTCGCCTTCGCGCCCAACGAGGTTCTCGCGCGGCACTTCGCAGTCTTCAAAGAAGACCTCGCGCGTGTGGTGCGGCAATCCCATTGGCCGCTCGCGCTTGCCGAACGCAAGCCCGGTCGCGCCTTTCTCGACGATGAACGAACTGATGCCGCGCGCGCCTTTGCCCTTCTCTGTAACCGCCATCACAATGTAGACATCGGCCTCGCCGCCGTGCGTGATCCAAATTTTCTGGCCGCGCAGAATGTAGCGGTCGCCGCGCAGCTCTGCACGCGTGTGGATGTTCTGCGCGTCCGACCCGGCGTGCGGCTCGGTGAGCGCGAACGCGCCCAACAACTCAGCCCGCGCCATCGCCGGCAGGTATTTCTGTTTCTGCTCATTGCTGCCGAATTGCGTGATGATCAGTTGCGGCAGGCCGTGAACCGCGAGCAAGCCGCCGAGGTGGCTGCCCAGCCGCGTCAACTCTTCGAGCACGATAGCGTAAGTCGAATAATCCAACCCGCCGCCGCCGTATTCCGGCGAGAAAGGAATGGCCGCAAGCCCCAGCTCGCCGAGCTTGCGAAACAACGGCCAGGGAAACTCTTCGTAGCCGTGCTGCTCGAAGTAAGGCTTCACGTCACGGCGCACGAACTCTTCGACCAGCTTCAGGAGTAGCTGTTGTTCTTCGGTCAGCGTGTAATCCATTGATGATCTCCGTTGATGTTGATTCGCCTCTCGCCATCATCAACATCGGCTTCTTGTCTTGCCTGACGCAATCAGCGAATCGCGCCGGCTTCGCGCAAGCGTTCACGCAACGCCGCGTCAACGCCAATCGCTTCGAGCAGCTCGTCGGTGTGCTCGCCAAGCGCAGGCGCGCTTGACCGCATTACGGGCGGCGTGTCGCTCAAGCGATAAGGCGGGCCGAGCTGCGCGATCAGCTCGCCGTTTGATGTCGTCACCTGGCCTATCATCTCGCGCGCGGCGGTCTGCGCGTGGGCGAAGGCTTCGGCCATTGACAGCACAGGCTCGCAGCAGCAGTCGGCCTCTTTCATCAACTCAACCCACTCGCTCTGCGCCCGCGCGTTGAAGATGGCGCGCACCTCGGCGAATAGATTCTCGCGGCGCTCGCCATCATCGAACTGACGAGCAATCAGGTCATCGCGCCCGACCGCTTTGCAAAAGTTCGCCCAGAACTTCGGCTCAAGCGCGCCGAGTGTCATGTAATTTCCATCACTCGTCTCATAGACATTATAAAACGGGTACGCGCCGTTGAGCGCGTACTTGCCGCCGACCTCCATCGTCTTGCCGGCGAAGTGATGCGCCGCCGGTATCGCCAGCATCGACATCATCACGTCGAACATCGAGACATCGACGTACTGGCCGCGCCCTGTTTGCTCGCGCGCCATCAACGCAGCGAGGATGGCGAAGGCCGTCACCATCCCGCCGGCCAGATCAGCGACCTGCACGCCGGGAATCACCGGCTTGCCGCGCTCGTCAGTCGTCAGTCCCAATACTCCGGCCAGCGCCAGGTAATTCATATCGTGGCCGCTGCGGTCGCGGTGCGGCCCGGTCTGCCCGAAACCCGTCAGCGCCGCATAGACAATGCGCGGATTGACTTGCTGCATCGCCTCGTAGCCGATCCCTAAGCGATCAACGATGCCGGGCCGAAACTGCTCAAGGATGACATCGGCGGTGGCGGCGAGTTTGAGAAACAGCTCGCGCGCATCCGCACGCTTGAGGTCGAAGGCGATTGATTTCTTATTGCGATTGACTTGCAGAAACGCGGCGCTCTGTTTGCCGAGGCGAGGCGGGCTGTGGCGCGTCGGGTCGCCTGTGGTCGGCTCTTCGACTTTGATGACTTCAGCGCCGAGGTCTGCGAGCATCATCGAAGCGAAGGGGCCGGGCAGCATCCGTGAGAGATCGAGCACGCGAATTCCAGCCAATGCCTGATGCATGATTGCCTCTGATCAAACGGGTTGAGTTGACGATGCGAACGGATATTGCGCGCCGCAATCCTACATCAACGCGGAGGTAAAAGGCGAGGGCGACGCGTCACCGCGTCGCCCAAGGCGACGCGGCCTGGCTTGCAACCAATCCCCGGAACGGCGCAACATACCTGCGGCACAGATTGGAACGCAGACCATTTTCCGACGTTACGTCATCCGAGGTGTTCTTATGAGATGGCTCAATCGCTGCTTGATGCTCGCGGGGGTCGGCCTGCTGCTCGCTTCGCCAGGCTTCGCGCAGGGTGATAAGCCGAAGCCGAATTCTACTGAAGATGAACCGATCAAATTGCACACGACGCTCGTGCAGGTTCCGGTCGTCGTCAAAGAGCGCGGCGGGCGTTACCTGACCGATCTGCGCAGAGACGAGTTCAGCATCTACGAAGACGGCGCGCGGCAGACCATCGACTACTTCGGCACTACCGAAGAACCATTCAATGTCGCGCTGCTGCTCGATTCTTCCGGCTCGACCGCCGACCAGTTGCAGCAGATCAAAACGGCGGCGCTGGCTTTTCTTGATAACCTGCGCCC
Source organism: Blastocatellia bacterium (assembly GCA_045807725.1). Classification (GTDB taxonomy): domain Bacteria; phylum Acidobacteriota; class Blastocatellia; order UBA7656; family UBA7656; genus DATENM01. Next base: position 52,391 of record JBJMGV010000024.1, read on the forward strand.
GCAGGATCGCGTGCTGCTCGTCGAATTCAACGACAGCGTTCGCATCCTTTCAGAATTGACCGGCGACCGCGAACAACTTCGTCGCGCCATCGCCGATATACGCGCGGGCGAGTACACGCAGGTCTATGAGGCTGTTTACACGGCGGTGTGGGAACGGCTCGCCGACATCGAAGGGCGCAAGGCCGTCGTGCTCTTCACCGATGGCATCGACAACGCCAGCAGCGAGATTGTCCAGGAAGACACGCTCGACGCCGTCATCGAGAGCGAAGATGTGATCGTTTATCCCATCCGCTTCAGCACGCGCGCCGATGTCGAGCGCAAGATCGAACGGAAGTTCAACGCTGAGCGGCTGACCAACCCGCAGAAGGCCGAAGCCGATCATCAGAAGGCGCTCAGAGAATTAGACCACGCTTACCGCGAGGCGGATGAGTACCTTAATGAACTGGCGCGGCTGTCGGGCGGCGTCGTCGAGCGGGCCGACGAGATTAGCGATTTGAAAGGCGCGCTGGCTCGCATTGCCGATGAATTACGCAAGCAGTATCTACTCGGTTATTACCCGCCGAACGAAAAGCAGATCACTTCGCGCCGCATCACGGTCAAGGTATCGCGTCCCGCCGCCATCGTGCGGGCGCGGCCCGGCTACAAGACGACGACGCAGTAACTCGGCAGTAGCTTGGTACGCTTGATTAGCCGGGCTATAATCCGTGCCGGCGATCTTGAGCCGAGGAGGCGAACGTCAATGAGTTGGCCGAAAGCTGAAACGCTTTTCACTGAAGTCGAGTACCTGGCTCTGGAACGAGCCTCTGATGAGCGTCACGAGTATCTCGACGGACTGATCTACCTGATGGCCGGCGAAAGCCCGGCGCACGGCACAATCTGCACCAACCTCGTTATGATTATCGCCTCCCAATTGAGAGGAACATCTTGCCAGGCATGGTCGAAAGACACCAAAGTCCGCAGCGGACCACTCCCCATAACCCGTTATTCAATGGAGGGGCTGTTTTCCTATCCTGATCTGGTCGTGGTCTGCGGCACGCCGGTTTATCTCGACGAATACCAGCACGTGCTGCTCAATCCGCAAGTCATCATCGAAGTCCTGTCGCCGACTACCGGAGCCTTTGATCGCGGCGAGAAGTTCACGCGCTACCGTACCTATCTTGAATCCCTGACCGATTACATCGTGGTCGCTCAGGATAAACCATCAATTGAACATCACAGCCGCCAGCTCAAAGGCGAGTGGGCAGTCAAGTCTTTTACTGATCTGGCCGACACGGTGACGCTCGCGTCAGTCGGATGCACGCTCAACCTGCGCGACGTGTACGACCGCATCGAGTTTCCTCTTTCCGAAACTGAAGAGGTGGATAAAGAGCCGGCCCCGCCCATCATCTGAATGTACCCACCTTGCGGGCCATCGGCCAGAACAGGCAAGATGAATTCTTGACCTTATGGCTGATCAATTCTCATTTATAAAGATCGCTTCCGATTCTTTGAGTGAAGCGCGGGCCGGGCGCATCACGACGGCGCACGGCAGTATCGAGACGCCGGTCTTTATGCCGGTCGGCACGCAAGGCAGCGTCAAGGCGTTGACCCAGGCAATGCTCGAAGAGGCCGGCGCGCAGATCATCCTCGGCAACACCTATCATCTCTATTTGAGGCCCGGCCACCTCGGCATCAATCAACTCGGCGGCCTGCATCGCTTCATCTCGTGGGATCGCGCTCTACTCACGGACAGCGGCGGCTTTCAAGTCTTCAGCCTCGCCGGCCTGCGGCGGATGAATGAAGATGGCGTCGAGTTTCAATCGCACATCGACGGCTCGCGCCACTTCCTTTCGCCCGCTCGCTCGATGGAGATACAGGCGGCGCTCGGCTCGGACATCGTGATGTGTTTCGATGAATGCACGCCCTACCCGGCTAGCCTTGCCGAAGCGCGCGCGTCGCTTGAGATGACCGAGCGCTGGGCGCGGCGCTCGAAAGAGCGGCTCAATGAGTTGCACACGAACCCGGAAGCCGCCGAGCGCGCCGGGCTACACATCGTCAATCCTTCGCAAGCGCTCTTTGGCATCAATCAAGGCGGTATCTATCTCGACCTGCGCGAACGCAGTCTCGCGGGGCTACTCGATATTGGCTTCGACGGTTATGCCATCGGCGGTTTGTCAGTCGGCGAAGAGAAGTCGGCGATGATGGAAGTCATCTCGCACATCGCGCCGCGAATGCCTGCCGACAAGCCGCGCTACCTGATGGGCGTCGGCACGCCGGAAGACATCATTGAAGCCGTCGCCCGTGGCGTCGATATGTTCGATTGCGTGATGCCGACGCGCAATGCGCGCAACGGCCAACTCTTCACCAGCCAGGGCCGCGTCAACGTCAAGAACGCGCGTTACAAAGACGACCCGCGACCGCCCGACGAGCAGTGTCGCTGTCCGGTCTGCGCGCGCTATTCGCGGGCCTATTTGCGGCATTTGTACACAAGTGGCGAGATCCTTTATTCGACGCTCAGTTCACTACACAACATCTCGTTCTACCTTGACACTATGACGCGAATCAGGCAATCTATCGTGCTTGGCACTTTTAACGAGTTTCGTCATTCTTTTCTAAGCGACCTGGCCCGCGGACAGGACTGATCCTCACCAAGGATTTCGGTTCGCAGCCCCCGCGAGCGGAACCTCCCACTAGAAGTGCCGGACGAAAATCAATGAACACGACAATCGCTCTCGCTTATCCGCTTTTCCTCTTGCAATCGTCGGGGGGCGGCAGTGGCCTGCTCGGCGCGTTCTTGCCGATGATCCTCATCTTCGGCATCTTCTATTTTCTGGTCATCCGCCCGCAGCAGAAGCGCCAGCGCCAGCAACAAACTGAGCGCGAAACCCTGCTCAAGGCGCTGAAGGCCGGCGACAAGATCATCACCACCGGCGGCATCTACGGCACTATCGTCGCGGTCAAAGAGAAGGACGACACGGTGGTACTGCGCATCGCGCAGGCGGTGACTATCGAGATGCTGCGCAGCGCCATCGCCGGGCTGCAATCCAGCGATGTTAAGGACGTCGAAGTCGTAAAATAAATTTGTAGGGCAACGCTGTTATGGGTAAAAAGATACGCACACGCATGCTCATCATCTTGCTGGTCACGCTCGCCGGACTGGCTATGATATTCAAGCCGCACGACAAGGAAGGCAAGGTCAAGGCGACAGACATTAAGGAGTGGGGACAGGTTCGGCGAAACCTCGAAAACAACATCCACCTCGGCCTTGATCTCAAAGGCGGCAGCCACCTCGTCATGCAGGTGCAGGTGGACGACGCCATCCGCAAGCGCACAGAGAAGAATGCCGAAGTCGCCCAGGCCAAGCTGAAGGAGAAGAACCTGCCGTTTACCGACGCCAAGGTCGAGGGGATCAATCAGGTCGTCGTCACCGTCCCCGACGCGTCGAGAAACGCCGACATCGTCCGCGAGCTGGAGACTGACTTCGGCCCGGGTTGGGCGGCCACTGATCGCGGCAGCTCGGTCGTGGTGACGCTCGACGAGGGCACGGCCAACCAGTTGCGCAACAGCGATACGGACCTGGCCAAGCAGATCATCGAGAATCGCGTCAACGCCTTTGGCGTCACCGAGCCGACCATCGCGCGGCAAGGCGGCGAAGGGACTTACCAAATCCTCATCCAGATGCCCGGCGTGGACGACCCTGAGCGCGTCAAGAACACACTCAACGCCGACTCCAATCTCGAACTGCGGCTGGAGGCCAAGGGCACGTCGGTCTACCCGGCGCGCGAGGCCGCTGAATCGGCGATGAAAGCCATGCCGGGCGCAGACCAGTACGAGGTCTTTCCTTACCGCGAGCGCACGGCGGACGGCAGCGGCGGCCAGGAACAATACTTGATCCTGATGAAGACCGCCGTGGTTAGCGGCCTCGATATGCGCGACGCCAGCGCGCGGCAGTCGGCGACGGGCAGCTCGAATTACGAGATATCTTTCTCGCTACAGCCGCAGGGCGCGACGCGCTTTGCCGAAGTGACGGGCAAGAACATCGGCGAGTTCCTCTGCATCGTGCTGAACAACGAAGTCAAATCGCGCGCCACGATTCAGTCGCAGATTCACGACCAGGGGCAGATCACCGGCTCGTTCACCAAGCGGCAGGCCGAAGACCTCGCCCTCATCCTGCGCAGCGGCGCGCTGCCTGCGAAGGCCGTCTACCTCGAAGAACGCACGGTCGGCCCGTCTCTGGGCGCTGACTCGATCCGCCAGGGCGTGACGGCTTCAATCGCCGGCCTGCTCGCGATCATCGCGTTTATGCTCTTTTATTATCGCGGCTCCGGCATCAACGCCGTGCTCGCGCTGATCTTGAACCTGATTCTGTTGCTTGCGGCGCTGGTCGTCTTTGGCGCGACGCTGACGCTGCCCGGCATCGCCGGCGTCATCCTGACCATCGGTATGGCGGTGGACTCGAACGTGCTGATCTTCGAGCGCATCCGCGAAGAGTTGCGCAACGGCAAGGTAGTCGCTTCGGCGGTCGATGTCGGATTCGGCAAAGCCTTTCTGACCATCATTGACACGCACGTGACGACGATTGTGTCGGCCATCTTCCTGTTCGTCTTCGGGACCGGCCCGATTCGCGGCTTCGCGGTCACACTGGTCGCCGGCCTGTTGGCGAACCTGTTCACGGCAGTCTTCGTTTCGCGCACCATCTTCATGTGGCATTTGAACCGCAAGGCAAGAGTGGAGACATTAAGCATCTAGAGACTAGGGACTAGAGGCTAGGGGCTGGAGGAGAATCTCCGGTCGCTAGCCTCTAGCCTCTAGCCTCTGACCTCTGAGGCATCATGGTTGAGCTATTTCACAACGCTAGAATTGACTGGATCAAGGCAAAGAGGACGTTCATCGGCATCACGATTCTGCTGATGCTGATCGGCGCAATTTCAGTTCAGATACGCGGCTTCAACGCCGGCGTTGACTTCACCGGCGGCACCTTGATGACGGTGCGCTTCACCGAGCAGCCGAACGTCAACCGCGTGCGCGACGCGCTCGGCAAGGTCGGCATTCAGACCGAAAAGGTGACGTTGCAGCCGGTCGTCTCGCGCCCGACTGAGTTGCTCATTCACGCGCCGCAGCTCGAAAAGGGCAGCGAGGCCGAGCGCCGCGTGGACGAAGACAAGCGGACGATCATCCGTGGTCTTCAGAGCCTCAACCCGGCGGGCGATGTGGCCGCCGGACGCGTCAACATCAACTCGATTGACGCCCCCGGTATCGAAGCCGAACTGCGCCAGGCCGATCCGTTCGGCATCAATAAACAGCTCTTCGCTTCGGCCCATCCTTATCGTCAGGTCGGCGAGCAGATCGTCAGCTTCCGAGACAGCCAGAACAAAGGCTATCTCAGCGACATCAGCGCGCTGCAAGGCTTGAACCTGTCGGTCAACAACTACGATCAGTTCGATCAGAACAAGGTCAAGCAGATCATCAATGATCGCTTTTATGCCGGCAAGATCGACTTGAACCTGGCCGGCACATCCGAAATCGAAGACGCGCTCTCACGCATCAACCCGCTGCCCAGCGCGGGCGCAGAAGGCTACAAAGCCGCCGCGCAGGCAATCGCCGACTACCGCAAGAACAGCAACGGCGTCATCAACAATCTCGCGCAAGTGCCGGGCCTGTCGGGCGATCTGGTGACGGCGATGCAGCCTTACTTCACGGAAGGCTCGTTCGCCGTGATCTCGGCGGATGTGGTCGGCGCAGTGGTTGGCGCAGACTTGCGCAACCGCGCTATCTACGTGACGCTGGCGGCGCTGGCCGGGATGCTGCTCTACATCGCCTTCCGCTTCGAGTGGATTTACGGCGTCGCGGCAGTGCTGGCGGTCTTCCACGACATTATGATCACGCTCGGCATCTTCAGCCTCTTCCAATGGGAGATCAACCTGACGGTGATCGCGGCGCTGCTCACGCTGGTCGGTTACTCGATGAATGACACCATCGTCATCTTCGACCGAATACGTGAAAACGTGCGCTTCCGGCGGCGCGACCCGCTGGCGCAAGTGACCAACGACGCCATCAATCAGACTCTTTCACGAACCGTCATCACGTCGGGATTGACATTCGTATCGGTGGTTGCGATTGTATTATTTGGGGGTGAGGTGCTGCGCGGGTTCGCTCTTGCGCTGACCATCGGCATTATCATCGGCACTTACTCCTCAATCGCGGTCGCAAGCCCGATGATGCTGTGGTGGGAATACTGGGTGAATAAGAAGCCGAGCAAGACGCCGCCGCCCAATGCACGGACTGGCGAGCGCGTGCTGGCGAAAGTTTAACGGCTGCGGATGAGCGGCCTTGAGCATGGGCACACGGCGACGGCTTCCCCGCAGGGAGGCCGTCGCCGGTCGCGCCGACCGGGCAGGTTGCAACGACCTGACCGAGTCTGCCGTAGATGAGGATCATCTAGCCCATTTCCGCGCCGGCGATGCACAGCGTCGCAGTCGGAGATTTGCGGTCGGGAACAAAGTCTCGGCAGGTGGTGTCTAAAGCGCTGGAAGATTCAAAATTCCTTGACTAGACGGGAAGGCGAGGAGTAGACTCAGCCGGTCTTCAGCCTGAACCTAATTCAGCACTTTTCAGGGGATTCCGACACGGCTTCAAGTCTGAATTGCTTTACCCGTTTCGCTCTGAGACGGCAACAACTCCATATCAGATCGCTTCATCGCACGGATGACGACCACCGCATGCAGCCGGAGATGCCTCTCAGACCGACCGAAGAACTATCGGAGGTAATCAGATGTCCGAGCAAATCCAGCTAGTGCTTTACATGTTGCGCGAGATGCTGATACTGGCGGTGATAGCCGCGCCGCTGGCATTCATACCGGCATATCTTGCGCGGCAGAAGGGCCGCAGTTTCACCTTGTGGTTCCTCTACGGCTTGTTCGCGTTCTTCTATGCGTTCGTCTGCTTCGACGTCTGGTGGTTTATGGGCAGAGAGATGACGGGCCTGTTGCTGCTCGGTATCATCCTTGCCATCCTGCCGCTGGCGCACGCCTGGTTTGCGTTGCCGGCAGCCGTTGCGACCGAGCAAGATCATGACCTGATGTTCGGCAAGATGGTCACCTCCAACGCGCAGACCGTCGGCGATGACCGGGCGATCTACTTCTACGACACGATGGGCGTGTGGGTGACGCTGGCGTTTTTGATCGTCGCCATCACCGGCGTCATCGTCGCCAATGCGCGACTGAGCGACACGGGCGAGAACGTCACGCTGGTCGCCGCGCCGCCGCCTCCTCCGGCTGCCGCGCCGCCCGCGCCCGCGCCGAAAGTAACCAAGCCTGTCGAAGTGCCGCAGTTCGCTTCGGTCAAGGAAGCGCCGAAGGAGATCAAGACGGTCGTCGAAAAGCGACCGCCTCAACCAACGGTGCAATTTGAAGCCGCGCCGGGCGGCGTACCGGGCGGTGTTCCCGGTGGCGTACCGGGCGGCGTGCCAGGCGGTATTCCGGGTGGCGCGGTCGTCGATGCGCCGCCGCCGCCGCCGCCACCGCCAGCGCCTAAAGAAGAGCCGAAGCCTGAGCCGCCGAAGATCATTCGTAAGTCGGGCGGCGTGCTGCAAGGCTCGGCGACTCGCCGCGTCGAGCCGACCTACCCGGCGCTGGCGAAGACGGCTCGCGTCTCTGGCGCGGTTGTCGTCGAAGTTACAGTGGATGAGGCTGGCAACGTCATCTCGGCGCGCGCCATTTCGGGCCATCCGCTGCTCAAGGATGCCGCCGTCAACGCGGCGCGCGGCTGGAAGTTCACGCCGACACAATTGAGCGGCCAACCCGTGAAAGTCATCGGCACGATCACCTTCAACTTCAACTTGTGATCTTGCCAAAGTCGCTTCTGAGGCCGCGCCCACGTGCGGGCGCGGCTTCGCAATCAAAGAATCAAATTTGAATTCGGAGGGTTTCTACCAATGCTACTTCTTCAGAACATGTGGTTAGCGGGCAACAAGCTCGCGTTTTTCCTGCTCCAGGCCGCGGACCAGACCAAAGGGCCAGATGCGTCAGGCACTGAAGATTTCTCGCTCTGGGGCATGATTCAAAAAATGAAATGGCCGGCGCTGGTCGTCGCCATCGTGCTGGCGATCATGAGCATGTACTCCATCGCCGTGATGGTCGAGCGCTGGCTGACGTTCAACGCCGCTCGCAACCAGTCGCGCCAGTTCGCCCCGAAAGTCGCCGCGGCCTTGCGCGATAACCGTATTGACGAAGCGATTGCGATCTCGGATCGCCACAAGAAATCACACCTGGCGATGGTCGTCAATGCCGGCTTGCAAGAGTTCCAGGCGCACCAGGCAGGATCAGACATCTCTGGAACGACGATGGATGCTGCGCGCCGCGCCTTGCAGCGCGCGACGGCGCTGAAGACTGCCGAGTTGAAGCGCGGCCTGTCGGGCCTCGCCACAATCGGTTCGACGGCTCCGTTCGTCGGACTGCTCGGCACGGTCATCGGCATCATCTCGGCCTTCCAGGGTATGAAGGCGGCAGAAGGCACGGGCATCTCGGCGGTGGCCGGCGGCATTTCCGAAGCGCTGATCGAAACGGCGTTCGGTCTGCTGGTGGCGATCCCGGCGGTGTGGGCCTTCAACATCTTCACCAACAAGGTCGAAGCCTTCACCATCGAGATGGATAACTCGTCGTCGGAGCTGATCGATTACTTCATCAAGCGCCGCGAGCTTAAGTAAAGAGGTAAAATTATGGGAATGGCAGTAGGCAGCGGCGAAGGCGGGCTGGTCTCTGACATCAACGTCACGCCAATGGTCGATGTGATGCTGGTGTTGCTGATCATCTTCATGGTCATCGCCCCGATGTTGCAGAGCGGCGTCAGCGTCGCCCTGCCGAAATCGAAGAACCCGGAATCCGACCCGAACATCATCAAAGAGACTTCGGCAGTCATCGCCGTGCCGACCGACACCGAAGTCTACTTTGGCCGCGACAAGGTGAATAAAGAGGACCTGGCCAGCATCCTCAAGGACAAGTTGAAAGACAAGTTCAAGGATCAACCGCCCGACCGCCAGGTCGTCTACATCAAGAGCGGCACGATGGTGAAATACGAAACCGTCGTCGGCGTCATCGATGCCGTGCGCGAAGCCGGTTATGACAAGATCGGCCTCGTCGCTGAAAAAGAGAAAGGCAAACCCGGCGGCGGCACGTAATCGGCGTCGGCCCGGCTGTGGCAGTAGACGCCTTCTGAAATACCGGCGGGCGCTCTCATTCAAGGAGCGCCCGCCCCAGAGAGATTTTAATTAAGGAGGGGGTTGCCGACAGCGCGCCGCACAGCGCGTGCAGGCGGGCGAGTCCGGCAGCTTGAACAGATATGGCACACGGAACACGAGACGAATCCGAAGGCATACCCCATAGAAAACTGGGTATGGCACCGCCCAACATCAACGTCACACCGTTGATCGACGTTCTGCTGGTGCTGCTGATCATCTTCATGGTCATCCAGCCGCAGAAGGAAGCGAAGTTCGAGTCGCAGATTCCCGAAAAACCGAAAGATACCGATCAGACGCC
>JBJMGV010000025.1:0-115018 GCA_045807725.1 Blastocatellia bacterium
AGTCAGCGCGGTCAAGGCGCTTGCCGCGAGTACGATCAACCCAGAGCTTGACCGTAGAAGGCGAGACGTGAAACTTTTGCGCAACCTGGCGCAGAGATTGATCCCGACGAACGGCCGCCACCATTTCGCGTCGCCGTTTTTCAAGATTGCTTTTTTACTCACTGCAAGCACCTCCATAATCAGTTTTCTCCTATACTACTGTTCAGCAGGTGCTTGCACTTTACTGTTCGACAGGTGCTTGCACTTGTCCGCTAGAGGCTAGAAAGAAACGAGAGCCGTCAACGTCGTTCCTCTGCTAGTCTCTAGCCCCAGCCTCTAGCTCCTTGAATTTGACAAGCACGAGTGCGCACCCATAGCATGCTTCGCAGCAAGAAAGGCATGGTATGAAGATTTTCGACGTGAGCCTCCCCATCTCGAAAGAGATGCCTGTTTACCCCGGCGACCCGCCTGTGAAAATTCAGCGCAAGACGACCATCGGCAAGAGCGACGCGAAGTATAATCTGAGTCACTTATCGCTCGGCTCGCACACCGGCACGCACGTGGACGCGCCGTTTCACTTCCTCGAAAACGGCACGACGATTGACCGGCTGCCACTCGAATTGCTGATGGGCCGGGCGCGCGTAGTCGAAGTGACCTCGCCGCGCATTGACGAGACGGCGCTCGAGGAGTTTGATTTCACGGCAGACGCGCGCGTGCTCTTCAAGACGCGCAACTCCTATCTCTGGAGCCAGCCGCGCTTCGTCGAAGATTACGTCTACATCACGCCGGGGGCGGCGCGGGCGCTGGTCAGTGGAGGCATCAAGGTGGTCGGCATCGATTATCTCTCGGTCGAACAATACGGCAGCGAAAAGTTTGAAACACACGTGACCTTGCTGGAGGCCGGCACGCTCATCATCGAAGGGCTTGACCTGCGCGAAGTCGAGCCGGGCGATTACGATTTGATCTGCCTGCCGCTCAAGATCAAAGACGGCGACGGCAGCCCCGCCCGCGTCGTGCTACGGCAGTAAACCGCGACAAGAAAGAAGTGATGAGTGAGGAGTGATGAGTAATCAGATGGCCGTAGGCGATGTCGCTTTTTCGATACTCATCACTCATCACTCATTACTCATCACTTGGAGTTCACTCATCACTCCTTTCTTGTCACTTGTCACGCGCCAAAATCACGGGTCACTCGTATGAAAGATGAAGACCTCATCCAGCTTGCCACCAATCACCGCGTCATCGCCGTCGTGCGGGCGCGGTCGGCGGACGTGGCGTTGCGCGCCTCGGAGGCGGCGATTGTCGCCGGCATCAAGCTGATCGAGGTTGCGCTCTCGACGCCCGGCAGCTTTCGCGTCATCGCCGACCTCCGTCGCCAGTACGGCGACCGCGCCGCCATCGGCGCGGGTTACGTCACCAGCCAGGATCAGATCGACCGCGCTATCAAGAGCAGCGCGCAATTCATCTCGATGCCGCACACCAACACGCAACTCGTCGAGTCTTGCCGCAAGCAGCGCGTGCCGCCGATCATCGGCGCGTTGACGCCGACCGAGATCGCCGCCGCCTGGGCGCTCTCCGTTCCGCTGGTGACGCTGTTTCCCGCCGCGCCGCTGGGCGGGCCGGAATACGTCGGCGCGATTACTTCGAGGATGCCCGACGCGCGGCTGGTCGTCGCCGGCAGCGTCGGCCCCGAAAACATCGTCGATTACTTTGCGGCAGGCGCGTTTGCCATCGCCGTCGGCAGCCGCTTGTTCACGCCGGGCGACTTGCAATACGAAAACTACACCGCCATTGCCGAACGCGCACGCGGCATCATTCGCCTGGCCGGCGTCGCTTGAACGGCTCACCGAATCGCATAGCGCCACACGAAATGGTTTAGCTCATAATGCGGTCGGGCGCGCGCACTGCTTCTAACTTGCCGCAAAGCTATGAATTTCGATGGTCGCCGCTCACGGCACATACGTTGCTCTTACTAACGACGCGGCCAGCAAGCCGCGAGTTCAACAGGACGGAGGAGTCAAAGATGTTAAGTATTAATAAGAGGGTTTTCGTAGGGTTGCTGAGTCTGGCGTTGTTATTCGCCATCGTTTCTCCGGCCAGCGCGCAGTGGCGTCGTCGTGATCGCGGGCTATCGGGCGGCGAGAAGGCCGGCATCATCGCCGGCGGCGCGGCGGCAGGCGCGGTAATCGGCGGTTTGATGGGCGGTAAGAAGGGCGCGATTATTGGCGGCATGCTCGGCGCGGGCGGCGGCACGGGCGTTGTGGTCTATAAAGACAGGCAGGACGACAACCGCTGGGATCGTTACCGCGAAGGTGGCTACCGCTACTACCGCGACCAGCGCTATCGCTCCTACAACGATTACAACCGTTATAACCGCTGGCGTCGTTAATCGCGGTTTTGCTGACCGGCGCGTCGCTGCTAGAATCTCAGGCGTAAAGCGATGGCAAGCAGACTGACGAAACGAATATGGCCGCTGATGGCAGTGTTGCTGCTGTCGGCGGCCCTTGCTTTTGCTGGCGAGGCGAAGGCCCAACAGACCGTGCCGCTACAGAAGCGCCGCGTCGTCGTGCAAGACCGCCTGACCGGCACGCGCGACGTTTTCCAGATCATCACCTGGCAGACGGCCAACCCGCCGAACACGACGCTGCCGTACGCGCAGGCGCACCTCGCTATCAAGAAGGCCGGCGCGCAATCGCCTCTTCTCTTTCAAGCCGATGGCGGCGAGACCGAGTACCTGATTAATGAAGTTCGCATTGCCGATCTCGACAGCGACGGCCTGCCTGAAATCATCAGCCTCTGGCAGGAAGGCGCGTCGGCGTGCAGCCGCTTGCGCGTCTTTCACTGGCAGCGCGCGCGGCAGGCGTTCGTTGAGTTAGAGAATCGAGATGAGTTTACCGGCATCTACAGCTATCGTATCGTGCCAGTGCGGGGCGCACAGCGCATCTTGATTTACACGCGCCCGCAGAGCAGAGCGAGTCGGCATCCCGCAGCGGTCGAACTGGCTCTGCGTGGCGCGCAACTGGTTCGCATCAACGGAGGCGACACGGTGACGACGCAGACCGAGTCAGGCATCGAAGGCCAGACGTTCATCAGCCCGACGCACGGCGGTCCCACCAGAGAAGGCACACCGTCGGTGGCTCCGTATTCGGCGACGCTTTCCATTATCGCAACGGGCAGTGGCCGCGAGGTCGCTCACCTGAAAACCGGCTCTGATGGCCGCTTTCGTGTCGCCCTGCCGCCGGGTGAATATCGCATCGTTCCTGTGCCGGATAGCCCCGGCAGATTCCTGCCGCACGCCAATGAGCAAACCGTCACCGTCCGCCCCGGCCAGTTCGCCCACATCGAGATTCATTTCGACAGCGGAATGCGTTGAAGCAGGAGGCAGGAAGTAGTAAGTAGGAGGCAGGAGGTAGGAGGCAGTCGGGCGCTTAGGTCTAAGCTCCGTTAGGAGCGCGATGTTTATAGTTCACGATGCCATAGATCAAACAAGCTCCGTTAGGAGCGCAATGTTTATAGATATAGCTGAAGGATGTGACGAAGCTCCGTTAGGAGCGCAATGTTTATAGTCAACGATGCAATAGACGAATCAAGCCCCGTAGGGGCGTGATGTTTATAGTTACGCAGGCGGTTTAATCTCCAAGCTCCGTCAGGAGCGTGATGTTTATAGTTACCGATGCGATATATGAAGCAAGCTCCGTCAGGAGCGTGATGTCAACATCGCGCCCCTACGGGGCTTCGTCACATCCTTCAGCCATTTCTATAAACAGGTCGTCCCTACGGGACTCACTGGTCACTGGCAACTCACAACTATCAACTGACCACTGGCCACTGCCTACTGCTTCCTGCCTACTGCTTCCTCTTCCTCGTCACTGTCCTCAGCAGCAAACTCTTCAAACGAATCTCGTCGCTCTGAATCTCCATCTGCGCGGCGTAAACCGGCACGTCCTGATACCGCAGCCCTTCGAGCCGCGTCGCGTCTTTCTCTGTAGTGATAATCATATCGGCTGCCGCGCGCCGGGCTTCGGCGATGGTGTGATCGAGATCGGCTTGCGTGAATGGATGATGATCGCGGAAGAAGCTTTCGCTGACGATGTTGATGCCGACTTGCAGAATGTCTTCGGCAAAGGCGTGCGGGTTGCCAATGCCGCAGAGCGCCGCCGCGTTCCAGCCGGCGAATTCGTCCAATTCGTAAGTCGAGCCGGTTTCGAGATGGCGCAGGCGCGTGATGCCGCTCGTGACGTACATCAGCGGAACATCGTCGCCGCAGAAGTGGCGGACGATGGTCTGCATCTGTGCCTGATCGAAGGGCCGGTCGGCGCGTGTGACGATGACTACATCGGCTCGCTTAATGCCATAAAGCGGCTCGCGCAGTCGGCCAAGCGGCGCCATCTCGAATCCGCCGAATGGATCGCTGGCATCGATCAGCAGTATGTTCAAGTCGCGCGCCAATCGCAGATGTTGATAGGCGTCGTCGAGCACCAGTACGTTTGCGCCCGTCGCCTCGACGGCCCACCGGCCCGCTTGAACGCGGTCTTTGTGAATGACGATGGGAACGTCGGGCAGGGCACGCGCCAGCATCAACGGTTCGTCGCCGACTTCGCGGAACGATGCGGCATCGGTCGGTTGATCTCTATCACGATTGATTGAAGCCGGCGGCGCGTTGAGCGTTCGCATTTCATCGGACGCGCGCCCATAGCCCCGCGTGAGAATGGCTACGCGGTGATCTTCCGAGCGCAGGTAGCGCGCGATGTACTCGACCATCGGCGTCTTGCCCGTGCCGCCGAATGTAAGATTGCCTACAGCAATGACCGTGGCGTCGAGTCGTCGCGGCGTGCGGTACTCGGTTTCGTAAGCGGCGACACGCAGGCGCACGGCCAACTCGTAGAGCTTCGCCGGCAACCAGATAAGCGCGCGCTTCAGTTTTTCGTCTTTGCCGATCACTGCATCCGCTCACGAATCAATGCTACCGTGCAGCGCGTCGCGCCGCGACTGGTCAGCAGAATCTGTCGCGCTCGTTCACCCATCGCCCGCGCCGCTTTGCTGTCAGTCAGCAGGCCGACCAGTGCGCTTGTGAATGCGCCGCTGACATCTTCGCCTGTCGCGGCGACCTGCACAACTGCATCGGCAGCGGCAAAGTCGGCAACGATCTGGCGAAAGTTCTCGGTGTGCGGGCCGACGATGATAGGCTTTGCGAATTGCGCCGGCTCGATGATGTTGTGCCCGCCACGCCGCACCAGGCTGCCACCGACGAAGACGACGCCGGCAAATCGGTAAATCGCGGCCAGTTCGCCAATGCTATCAAGCAGGATGATATCAGCGCCCGCCGCTTCTGCGATGAGTGAGCCGACTTGTGTCGGCGCAGTGCTGTGATCGCCTGTCACCGCGCTTGCTCGCGCGATTGAGCGGCGAGCGTAGCGAAAGCCGGACTGCGCGATTAATGCGGCGACTTCGTTGAACCGCTCAGGGTGGCGTGGTGCGACGAGCAAGCGCGCGTCTTCGAGGTCGTGCTCTTGACGAATCCTCTTCAGCGCCGCGATCAGCATCTCCTCTTCGCCGGGCGCTGTGCTGCCGGCGACGATCAAGTGAGGCGAAGCCGAAAGCTGAAACTGGCGATCAATCTCGTCACCGACGAGCGACGATACATCGGTTGTTTGCGCGGTGTCGCCTGTTACTACGTCGTATTTCAGATTGCCGCAGACGCGCACATCATTTGCGCCCAGCGCGCGGGCGCGTTCGGCGTCGGCTTCCGATTGCATCACCAGCAGCGAGAGGTCTGTGAGGGCGCGACGGATGAATCCGCGCACGCGTCGGTAGCGCGCAAACGAGCGCGGCGAGATTCGCCCGTTGGCGATGATGGTTGTGATTTTACGGCGGCGGCATTCGCGCAGAAAGTTCGGCCACAACTCGGTCTCAAGAATAACCACGAGCGAAGGCTGTATGTGATCGAGTGCGCGGCGCACGCTGAAGCGCCAGTCGAAAGGAAAATAGCAGACCGCATCGTAACGGCCCGGTTGATACTCGCGCGCCAGCCGCTGGCCCGTCAGCGTCGTCGTTGAAACGATGACGCGCCAGCCCGCGAACTCTTCTCTGAGAGATTGGATCAAAGGCCGGGCGGCGAGAAATTCGCCGACCGACACCGTATGCACCCACACGGTCGGGCGACCGTCGCTGCGCAACTCGGCAGGCAGTCGCCCCAATCGCTCGCGGAAGCTGTCGGCGTATTTGCCGTGACGAATGGATTGATAGATGAAGTACGGCGCGAGCAGCGCGAAGACGGCGGTGAGCGTGAAGCTGTAGAGCAGATACATAACCAGCGCAGAGCGCGAAAGTGGCCGCGAAAGCCGCTTTCAAGGCGGCAAGCTGTCAGCGCCTGAGTCCGGCGTCAGGGGCCTGAAAACGAGTTGAGGCGGGTACGGCCCGCCTCGTCTCTGTTATCGCTCGGTTGCAACGGTTCGCCTGCGATCATCAACATCTACTTGGCGCGTTCAAGGTAAGTGCCTTTCGACGGGTCAACACGAATGCGGTCGCCTTCTTTGATGAACGGCGGCACTTGCACCGTAACGCCGGTTTCGAGCTTGGCCGGCTTCGGGCTGTTCGAGGCAGTTGCGCCTTTCAACTCGGGCGTGGTTTCAACCACCGTAAGCTCGACCGACGGCGGCAGCTCGACGCCGATGGGTGCGCCGTCGAAAAACTCGACCTGAATCTTCGTCCCCGGCGTCAGGTAGTTCATCGCGTCGCCGAGCGATTCGGTGTCGAGGCCGATCTGATCGTAAGTCTCCGTGTTCATGAAGTGGTAGAGGTCGCCGTCCGAGTAGAGGTATTCCATCTCGTGATCTTCGAGGGCGGCGCGCTCGATGTTCTCGGTCGAGCTGAAACGCACTTCGGTCGAGGAGCCGTTCTTGAGGTTGCGCAGCTTGGCCTGCACGAAGGCGCGCAGGTTGCCCGGCGTGCGGTGTTGAAAGTCGAGCACGCGGTGCGGCGCGTTGTTATACATAATGATCATCCCGCGTCGAATATCGTTTGCGTTCATTGCAATCAGTTTCCCTTCTCGTCATGTGATTGGTTTGTTAAGAATCCAGCCATCCGGCTAACCCTGTACAATAACGCATCCGCAAACGGCCATGCAAGCAGCGCGATTGGCGCGAGGCGAATGTTTCATTGACCATGAAAACAAGTAATCTGTTATAGTGTCATCGCTCAAGACACGGCGCGGCAGCGCCGGCCATATCGACATCACAACGGATTGAAATTCAGCATGGGAAAAACGTTCGACTGTCTCAACTGTGTGGGTATCTGCTGCTCGGTCTACAACCGCGTGGAAGTTTCCAAGCGCGACATCAATCGCATCGCCCGGCACTTCCGTATCACGCCGGAGGCGGCCACGCTCAAGTACACCAAGGTCGTCGATGGCGACCGCGTCCTGCGGCGCAAGAAAGATGAACTGCTCGGCGAAACCTGTACCTTTTTTGATCTCGACAAGCGGCTGTGCGGCCAGTACGAAGCGCGCCCGCTCGTCTGCCGCGTCTGGCCCGATCACGGCGATGGCGGCTGCGTCTATTACGACGTGCTGCAATTTGAGCGTGACCACCAGGACACAGACACCGTCTTCCCGCTAATCCAGCTCGCCTACAAGCAGGACGACAAAAAGGCGAAACCGAACGGCTCGCGTTAAAGCGCGATATGCGTTGCGTGTTAAGCTAGGGCTATGAGTAGTGACGAACTGAAGGCGAAGGCCGAACGTCTCGGCGTCCCTTGCATCCGCCGCCACATCTTCCTGTGCTGCGATCAGACCAAGCCCAAGTGCGTCGATAAAGAAATCAGCCTGCAATCCTGGGAATACCTCAAGCGGCGGCTGGCCGAACTGCGCCTGACGGGCGAGGGCGGCGTCTATCGCACGAAGGCGAACTGCTTGCAGATTTGCGCCGGCGGTCCCATCGCCGTGGTCTATCCCGAAGGCGCGTGGTATCACTCCTGCACGCCGGAGGTCTTAGAGCAGATCATCGAGCGCCACTTGATCGGCGGCGAAGTGGTCGAAGAGTTTCTAATTACCGAACACCCGCTGAGCAGCGACGAGTGACGGGTAGGCGGTGACAAGAGAGGCTGCGCCGGTCGAATGCTCGCCGCAATGCTGCATCACCTCTCTTGCCATTTGTCACTCGTCACTCGTCACTCGTCACTCCTCATCACTGACAGGCGCAGTTGTTATTCGTCAGGTCGCGGTCGGTGATCGTGCAGCGCATCACGCCGACCGGGTTCTGCACGGTCGCCGCTCCCGTCTTCGACAAGGTGTTCGCAGTGATAAGCACGCGCGTCGTCGTAGGGTTGTGCGTGATTGTCACTACACAGCCCCTCGCCTGCACTGTGCCCACGCCCGAAGCTACCACCACGCCGTCACAGCAGAAGCGATACTCGCCCGTCAGGTGGTTGTAGAACGCGACACTGCGCGGGTTTGAATCGTCCTGCACACAACCAGTGAAGACTGCCACCGCGAACGAGCACGAAGCGGTGTTGCCGCTGGCGTCGGTTGCTGTACAGGTCACGCTGGTCGTGCCTATAGCGAAGACAGAGCCGCTGGGCGGCGTGCAGATGGCCGTCACGCCGGGGCAGTTGTCAGATGTCGTCGGTGTTGCGTAGGTGACTACGGCGCTGGTCGGCAGCGGGCAAGCCGGCGCGGGAACGCTGACAACGTTCGCCGGGCAGGTGATTGATGGCGGCTGCATGTCTTTGACCATCACCGTGAACGAGCAGTTCGCCATATTGTTGGAAGCGTCCTTCACCGAGCAACTGACGGTTGTCGTGCCCTTCGGGAAGGCCGCGCCCGACGGTGGCGTGCAGGTCGGCACGCCTACGCCCGAGCAATTATCACTCACCATCGGCGCAGCGTACGTCACGACCGCCGTGCAGAGATTCGGATCGGTCGCTTTCACAAGGTTTGCCGGACAGGTAATCATCGGCGGAGTCGTATCACTGGCCGTCACCGTCACTGCTGCCGAAGCCGCGCTCGTGCAGCCGCTAGCCGTGACCTTCACGGTATAGCTCCCGCTGGCGGTGGCGTTATAGGTCTGCGCGGTCGCGCCGCCGATGGGATTGCCATTGAGATACCACTGATTGCCGCAGGCGCTGCTCGAAGTCAGCACCACCGAACCGCCGGGACAGAACGTCGTCGGCCCGCCGGCAGAGATCGTCGGCGTCGCCGGGATTGGGTTTACGGTAACTGTCGTCGCCGCCGAAGCCGCGCTGGTACAACCGCTCGCCGTGACCGTGACAGTGTAGTTGCCGCTCGCGGTGGCGACGTAGGTATTAGCCGTCGCGCCGCCAATCGGATTACCATTCAGGTACCACTGATTGCCACTCGCGCTGCTCGAAGTCAGCGTGACGCTGCCGCCCGCGCAGAATGTGGTTGGCCCTCCCGGCGTGATGGTCGGCGTTGACGGAAGCGGGTTCACCGTCACCGTTATTGCTGCGGAAGCGGCGCTGCTGCAACCGCTCGTCGTCACTACGGTCGTGTAGTTGCCGCTTGCGGTGGCGACGTAGGTATTGGCCGTCGCGCCGCCAATCGGATTACCGTTCAGATACCACTGGTTGCCGCTGGCGCTGCTCGAAGTCAACGTCACCGAGCCGCCCGCGCAGAACGTCGTCGGCCCGCCGGGGGTGATGGTCGGCGTCGCCGGTGTCGGGTTCACGACGACCGTCACCGCATCCGAAGTCTTAGAGCAGCCAGTGACCGTGACCGTTACGGTGTAGCTGCCGCTCGCCGTGGCGACGTACTGCTGCAATGTCGCGCCGCCGATGGCGTTGCCGTTCAGATACCATTGATAGCTGGTGGCGCTGCTCGAAGTCAGCGTGACGCTGCCGCCTGCGCAGAACGTCGTCGGCCCTCCCGGTGTCACGAGCGGCTTCGGAACTGCGGCGCAAGGGAAGAGTCCGACGAGCACCGGGTCATGGTCGGAAGCGCGGTAAGGCGTGCCCGGCTGAAAGACGACGCGCGGCGGGACGAGGGCCGAGCCGTCCGGTTTCTCTTCAAAGGTGGACTCGCCAGTGTCCTTCACCTCGTCATTGTAGTCGAACAGGTCTACCTCATCGGCGTTGATGTGCCAGGCTTCGACGCCAGAAATTTTCGACGCCAGGCTGGCGCTGGCGAAGGCGTAGTCGAGGTGGCCGAGTTCGCTGTTGAAGAGGTAGGAGTAGGCGTTCGTGCCGAGCAAAGCCGTCTCCAGGTCTGTGAACCCGCCCGCCGTCAGCGTCGTCACCGGGTCTTCATGCGCGTAGGAGTTGAAGTCGCCGAGCAACAGGATGTCCGAATTGCCCGCCGCCGGTATCACCGTGCCGCTGATCCAGGTGAGCAGCCGCGTCGCCTGCGCGGTGCGCCGCCCGTTGTAACAGCCCTGACCATCATTCGCGTCCGCGTCGCTGCCGGTGGCGCTGGCGTCACAGCCTTTCGACTTGAAGTGATTGGCGACGACCGTGAAGCGTTGACCGAAGGCCGGGTTCGCCGCGTCAACGACATCGAACGTCTGCGCGGTCGGCGGTCGGTTGTGGATCGGGTCGAGGTCTACGAGGGGCGAGCCGACCGGCGAAACGATGCCCGTGCGGTAGATCAACTGCACGCGGATGGCGTCCGTGCCCAGCGTCCCGCCGGTGTTGACGAAGGCGTAAGGGTGCGCGCCGCCACAGCGCGCGTTCACCGCGCCGAGCAGGTCGTTGATGGTGTCGGACGGCGTCGTGTTCTCAAGCTCCATCAGCGCGTAGACATCCGCATTGAGCGAGCAGATGACAATCGAGGCGCGCTCGCGCTGGCGGTTCAGCTCGGCGACGCTGTCAGCGCCGCGACAGTCCTGCCCGCCCGACGGGCCGCACGGCCCTGAGCTTGTGCTCGAAGTCGTATCAATCGTAGTGAAGTAGTTGAGCAGGTTCATGCCCACGGCTTTGATCACGCCGCCAACGGCGGGCGGCGTCGCCGGGCGCGGGTTGGCGACGGTGAAGGTCACGGGGTGCGCAGCGGTCGGGCGTATGCGCCAGGTGTCTGCGCCGAAACCGGGGAAAGACCAGTGCAGTACGCCGGTCAGCCCGTTGACCAGATCGCCGCCACGGAAGAAGTCAGTGCCCTGCGTGCCGACCGAAAAGCCGCCGTTGGCCTGCGGATAAAAGACCGATTGAAGGCCGTCAGGCGGGCCGGGCGGGCTGGACGTTGTCAGGTATGCTTCCTGCGCGTTGTTGTCGTCATCGAGGATGACCCGCCGCCGCGCCAGCTCATCCAGGTGAGCCGTGTAACCGGCCACGCTCGGCGGCGCGTCTTCGGTGAACTGCCGGGGCCGACTGCCCTGATACAACTCGATCTGGCCAAAGCGCGCGAGCTGGAAGTATTCCGAGACAATCAGCGTGTCCGAGAAGGTCACGAGCATGCCTTCACGCGCCTCGTAGAAGGCGTTGAGGTCGCCGACGACCGGCAGGCTGATGACCGCCGGGGTGACTTCGGCGAGGTGGTTGCCGGCGTCCGTGATGACGACCGAGCCGCCCGCGCTGGCGGTGATCTCGGTCATGTTGTTGAACTCGGAAACGACGCCGGTGGCGCGCACGCGCTGCCCTTCGGCGACGAGCGTCGGGCAGGTGTTGCAGAAGATGAAGACGCCTTCGGAGGTCGCCGGGTCAGCGTCGGCGTCGGCGTCCTCTTCCTGTAGAAAGAAGCCTTGCAGTTTGCTTGTCCCCTGGAAGTTGGCGACGACGACGCCTTCGACCGTGACCGTCGCGCCGGGGATCGGCGTTGACGCGCCGTTGCCTTGCACGTCATGGATCTTGCTGATGTCGTCGTTGTTGATGGTGCCTTGTCCCTGCCCGTCAGTCACTATCGCGTTAGTTACATTGGTTACATTGACGAAGAAGAGTTCGTTGGTCTCGGGCGTCGTGTCGCCGTTGACGAGCACGTCAAAGGTATAGGTCGAAGAGCCGGCGGGGATGGTCTGGCTCGTCAGCGACTTCGCCGTGTAGTCGCCGCTGCTGGCCGTCGCCGTGCCGTCGGCGGTGGCGATGTCAAAGGTCACGCCGCCTGCGGGCGCAGGCGACGACAGGTTGACCGTGAATGTAAAGGTCGTCGTGCCACTGTTGCCTTCGTTCAGCGTCACGTCATTGATAGTCAGGTTCGGCGCGGCGTCGTCGTTGACGATGGTGCCTTGCCCCTGACCATCAGTGACCGTAGCGCCTGTAACATTGGTTACGTTGGCGAAAAAGTTCTCGTTGGTTTCGGGCGTCGTATCGCCGTTGACCAGCACCGTGAAGCTATACGTTGAAGAGCCTGCTGGGATGGTCTGGCTTGTGAGCGACTTCGCCGTGTAATCGCCCGGAGCCGTCGCCGTGCCGTCGGCGGTGGCGATGTCAAAGGTCACGCCGCCGGGGCCTGCCGGGGCCGAGAGGCTGACCGTGAAGGTGAAGCTCGTCGTACCGGCATTGCCTTCGTTGAGCGACACGTCGTTGACGGTCAGGTTCGGCAATGTGACCGTGCCCTGCGGCGTCAGCGAGAAATCATCAACGGCGAGTCCGTCGTCTGCGCCGGTCGCGTCCGTGTCGTTCCAGCGAATCCAGAAGGTCGCGCCATTCGGGATGCTCAAGCCGCTGATGGTCGCGCTGAGCGCCGTGCGGTCGGCGGCGGCGTTGCCGTTCTTGGCCCCCGTCGTCACCGTGTCCGGCGTCACGAAGTTGAGCGCCGCAACGTTCGTCCATGTGCCGGTCACAAGGTCGGTCGCGTTCAGGCTGTATTCAAAGTTCATCTGGTCTGTGCGACCTGCCGTCCCCAGCCGCCACTCTTCGCCGTTGTAGGCGACGGCCAGCGAGCCGATGGTCGCGCCGGTGTTGTTGGTGAAGCTCGCGCCGAAGAGAGGAATCAGCGTGCCGCTGCGCAACTGGCCCAGCGCGCGCTCGGTGCTCGCGGCTGCCCCATAGCTGTACGTGTCACCCGTCGTGCTGCCGCCGGTGTCAACGGCATACTGCTCGTTGTCGCGCGCGCCGCCGCCGCTTTCCGTCAGGTCCCATCCGGGGATGGCTATAACATTGGTCGTGCTGCCGGCAACGTTCGACAGCGTGTCGAAGTTCTGCGTGTAGGCCGAGCCGAGCGTTGTCAAACTGATCGAGCCTGCCGCCAAGGTGCGCGGCGTCGGGATGAGCGGCAGACCGACTGCCATAAACACGGCAATCAATCCTGCCAGCAAGCTCAGCCGTCTCTTTGCTGATGAATGAGCAAGAGGAGTGATGATTCTGGCTCGCCGCGAAGTGGGCTGCGCCGAAGCATTGCGTTTGGGGAAGCGAGCATGTCTTGTCATATAATTAAACACTCGGCTCTAGCTACGCGGAGAACCAGCCTCAGCGCGGCACAGAATCAAGCTATCCTTTCGACTAACTTTTAGACTTTCAGTAACCCAGCCTGAGGGGATACAACCATCGATTGATTGAGGCGGCATTCTATCCAAGCCACCCGATAAGAGCAAGACTGGCGCGGCCCGACAGCGGCATTTGTGCGCTTTGCTACAACAGAAAATCTGAGATAGAATGCAGGCTCTCTTTGAGGGCTTTCCTCCAAGTCAACTTGCGACCGACCGCATATCTATAAGGTCTGATCTTCGATGCGCTGTCTGCTCGGACAGAGTTGTTCAAGCCTGACTGGATGGCGGGCTATTTGATTTCTCGGCCTGAACTGCTGAAACCATCCCCATCTGACGCAGTAAGGAAGTCGCCATTTTGTGGTGCGCCTCAAGTGGGCTACCGCGTGGCAGGAAGCGGAGACTATACGATGAAAAGATCACGACATTATTCCCAACGCCATTCTGCCGCGCGCCCCAATCGGTTGCGGGCGGGAATTCAAACTCTCTTCATACGCTCGACGAACAAGCGGCGGCGCGGCCTGCTTGCCGGGCTGGTCGCCGCTCTGCTGGCTCTGCCACTTGTCTTCTCGACTATGCGAACCTCGGCAGCAGGCACAATCAGTTTAACGGCGCTCGGCTCGGCCTACACGCAGAACTTCGACACGCTGGCCGTAAGCGGCACGTCGAGCACGGTGCCAACGGGCTGGGACTTCAGCGAATCGGGCACGAGTGCTAACACCACCTACACGGCGGGCAGCGGCTCAGGCAATACCGGCGATACCTATAGCTTCGGCACAGGAACGAACACCGACCGCGCCTTTGGCGGTCTGCAAAGCGGCAACCTCGTGCCGACCATCGGCGCGAGCTTCACTAATAACACCGGCGCGGCGATCACTTCGCTGGCGATTGCTTACACGGGCGAGCAGTGGCGGCTGGGCACAAGCGCACGCGGGGCCGACCGCCTGGATTTCCAGTACAGTACCAATGCCACTAGCCTGGCGACCGGAGCCTGGACCGACGTTGATTCGCTCGATTTTTCAAGCCTCATCACCACCGGCACGGTCGGCGCGCTCGATGGCAACGCGGCGGCCAACCGCGCGGCCATCAGCTTCACGATTACGGGATTGAACATTGCCAATGGCGCGGTCTTCTGGATTCGTTGGAATGACTTCAACGTCAGCAACGCAGATGATGGCCTGGCGGTTGATGATTTTTCGCTGACGCCTTCCGGCAGCGGCGGTGGCGGCTCGACCAACCCATCCGGCGTTGGCGCGGCCAATCCTTCGACGGTGGTGCGCGGCAACTCGACGCTGCTGACGGTCGCGGTGACGCCGGGCACGAACCCGACGAGCACGGGCCTCGGTGTCACCGCCGATCTGACGGCCATCGGTGGATCGGCAACGCAGCCGTTCTTCGACGACGGCAGCAATGGTGATGTGAGCGGCGGCGATAACATCTTTTCGTTTAATGCGACGGTGGCCGTCGGCACGACGACCGGCGGCAAGAGCCTGCCGTTTACAATCACCGACGCGCAGGCGCGAAGCGGACCGGGCACGATCTCTCTGACCATTACAGCGGCGGCAGGCAGCACTCGCATACACGACATACAAGGGGCCACCCACACCTCGCCTCTGGTCGGGCAGGCGGTGACGAATATACCGGGCATCGTCACGGCGCTGGCCGCGAACGGCTTCTATCTACAAGACCCGACGCCCGATGCGGACGACGCGACCAGCGAAGCCATCTTCGTTTTCACTTCGACAGCGCCGACCGTCGCCATCGGCCACTCGGTAACGGTCAACGGCAACGTGCAGGAGTTCCGTCCGAGCGGCACGAGCAGCACCAACCTGACGATCACTGAGATTGCCGCGCCGACGGTCTCCGTCGTATCAACCGGCAACTCGTTGCCTGCGCCTGTCGTCATTGGCACGGGCGGACGAGTTCCTCCCACCGCAGTCATTGAAGATGACGCGACGGGCAGCGTCGAAACCAGCGGCGTGTTCGACCCGGCCACCGATGGCATTGACTTCTACGAGAGCCTCGAAGGCATGCGCGTGCAGATCAATAACGCCGTCGTCGTCGGCCCCACACAGTCCTTCACCGGCGCGACGCCGAACCGCGAGATGGTTGTCATCGGCGATAACGGCGCAAACGCCACGAGTCGTACAACACGCGGCGGCATTGTCATTACCACGACCGACTTCAATCCTGAGCGCATCTTCCTCAACGACCTGCTGCCAGGTGCGACGGCCCTGCCGTCGGTCAGTGTCAACGACAGCTTCCCCGGCGCGATTATCGGTGTGATGGATTACACCTTCGGCGATTATAAGCTACAAGTGCAGTCCGTGCCCGCCGTGATGTCGGGCGGCTTGGCGCTTGAAGCCACGACAGCAGCGGGAACCAATCAAATCGCCATCGCCACGTTCAACTGCGAGAACCTCGACCCCGGCGATGGGGCGACAAAATTCGATTCGCTGGCCGACATCGTCGTCAATCGATTGATGTCGCCCGACCTCGTCACGCTCGAAGAGATTCAAGACAACAACGGCGCGACCGACAACGGCACGGTTAGCTGTACCACGACCATGAACATGTTGATCGCGGCCATACAGGGCAAAGGCGGGCCGACCTACGCCTACCGCCAGATTGATCCGGTCAACGATCAGGACGGCGGCGAGCCGGGCGGCAACATCCGCCAGGTCTTTATGTTCCGCACCGACCGTGGCCTCAGTTTCATTGACCGCGCCGGCGGCACTTCGACCGCCGCAACGACAGTGGTCAATGGCGGCACGGGGCCGCAGCTTTCCTTCAGTCCAGGCCGCATCGATCCGAGCAATACGGCGTGGAGCGCCAGCCGCAAGCCGTTGGCCGGCGAGTTCATGTATAATGGAAGTCACTTTTTCGTCATCGGCAACCACTTCAACTCGAAGGGCGGCGACCAACCGCTGTACGGTCGCTTCCAGCCGCCAACGCTCAGCTCCGAAGTCCAGCGCTTACAGCAGGCGCAGATCGTCCACGATTTCGTCAACTCGATTCTAAGCGTGGACGCCAGCGCCAACGTCGTCGTGCTCGGCGACCTCAACGACTTCGAGTTCTCGAACCCGCTCGCGACCTTGAAGGGCAGCGGCGCGGGGACGATCCTGCATGCGCTGATCGAGACGCTGCCGGCCAACGAGCGTTACTCTTATGTCTTTGAAGGCAACTCGCAGACCCTTGATCACATTCTGATCAGCAACAATCTTTTCAACAATGTGCCGTTCGCCTTCGACGTTGTTCACGTCAACAGCGAGTTCGCCGTGCAGGCCAGCGATCATGATCCCTCTGTAGTTCGCTTCACACTCGCGCCGACGGCGGTAAAGCTCGAATCGTTCAGCGCCACCGCGCAAGGCAGCGAAGTCTTGCTGCGCTGGCAGACCGGCGAAGAGGCCGACAACCTCGGCTTTAACCTTTACCGCGAAGAAGCGGGTCAGCGCCTGCGCGTGACGCCGCAGATTGTCGCCGGCTCGGCGCTCGTCGCCAGCCCCGGCACGACCCTGAGCGCGGGCCGCTCTTATTCGTGGTGGGACGCGCAGGCAAGAGCGGGCGCGCGTTACTGGCTCGAAGAGATTGACCTCAACGGCAAGAGCGTGTGGTACGGGCCGGTGACGATTAAGGCGAGCAGCGGCAATAAACAATCTGCTGCCGCAGACCGGCAGGCCGTGATGCTCAACGCGCTCGGCAGAGATCAGATTCAGGAGAGCGCGACGCGGCCCGTCGAAGTGACGGCAGATGAAGTTCAACTGGCCGCGAAGCTGCCCGCCAGCATCAACCTCGGCGCGCAATCGGCGGTCAAGATCACCGTCAGCCGCGAAGGCTGGTATCGCGTCACGCAACCGGAACTCATTCGCGCCGGGCTTGACCCGAAAGTCAATCCGCGAATGCTGCAACTCTACGTCGATGGGCGCGAGCAGCCGATGCTCATCACCAGCAAGAGCGGCGCGGAATTCGGCTCGACGGACGCTCTCGAATTTTATGGCGTCGGTCTGGATACGCAGGCGACCAACACGCGCGTCTACTGGCTGGTCGCGGGCAATCAACCGGGCCGGCGCATCGAACAGATCAAAGGCGCGGGCCTCAAGAGCGCGCCCGCGAGCTTTGCTTACACCGTCGAACGCAAAGACCGAACGATCTACTTCTCAGGCTTGCGCAACGGCGACCGCGAGAACTTCTTCGGCCCCGTCGTCACGCGCACGCCGGTCAAGCAGTCCATCACGCTGGAACACCTCGCCGCACAGTCGGCGGAGCAAGCCGTAGCCGAAATTACACTGCAAGGCGTGACCGCATCGTCGCATAAGGTCAGCATTCTACTGAACGGCTCGGCGGTCGGCACGGCCTCATTCGACGGGCAGGAATCATATACGGAGAGAGTGAATGTCGCGTCGGCCTCGCTCAAAGAAGGCGAGAACGTCGTCAGCCTCGCGGCGCAGGGAGGCGACACCGACATCAGCTTGATCGACGCCGTACGCGTGACCTATCCGCACAGCTTCACCGCCGACCATAACGCGCTGCGGCTGACCATCGGCAGTAAGCAGCCGGTGACGATTGACGGCTTCACGTCAAACGCCATCCGCGTCTTCGATGTGACCAACTGGGACGCGCCGCAAGAGATCATCGGCACAGTGAAGTCGCAAAAGAATGGCTACGGGGTGACGGTGACGGCAATGGGCGGCGGCACGCGGCGGTTGTTGACCATCACTAACGATCAAGCCCAGCGCTCGCCGGCGGTCACGGCCAATCAACCGTCGAGTTGGCGGCAGACCGGCCAGTCCGCCGACTTCATCATCATCACGCACAGCAGCCTGATCGAGAGCGCCCGCCAGCTTCAGGCTTACCGCGAGAGTCGCGGCTTGCGCGTCGCCCTGGTTGATGTCGAAGACATCTACGACGAGTTCAGCTTCGGCAACAAGAGCGCCTACGCGATCAGGGATTTCCTCGCTTACGCGAAGGAGAACTGGCAGCGCGCGCCGCAATTCGTCCTGCTGATGGGCGATGCGACTTATGACCCGAAGGACTATCTCGGTCACGGCGATTTCGATCTCGTGCCGACCCGGCTCATCGACACGCAGACGATGGAGACGGCGAGTGATGATTGGCTGGTTGACTTCGAGGGCAAGGGCTTTGCGGCGCTGGCCGTCGGTCGCCTGCCGGTGCGCGGCGCGGACGAAGCGGCGCGGATGATCGCGAAGATCATCGGCTACGAGAGCACGGCGGGCAGCGATAGCGCGCTCATCATCAGCGACAACAACGACGGCTTTGACTTCGAGGGCGCGGGCGCGCAACTGCGCGAGCTGTTCCCTGAAACAATCAAGGCCGGGCAGATTGATCGCGGCGAACTGGGCACGGCGGTGGCGAAGAAGGCGCTGCTCGACGGACTCCAACGCGGCCAGCGTATTGTCAATTACATCGGTCACGGCTCGGCGGACACGTGGCGCGACGGATTGTTGACTTCAGCCGAAGCGCGCGGGCTGACCAACGGCGACCGCTTGCCGCTGTTCGTGGCGATGACTTGTTTGAACGGCTACTTCCAGGATACATCGGGCGAGAGCCTGGCCGAGTCGTTGATGAAGGCCGAGCGCGGCGGTGCGATTGCCGTCTGGGCATCGTCAGGGATGACACTGCCGGGCGCGCAGTCGCGTATGAATCAGCAGTTCTATCGGCTGATGTTCGAGGCCGACACCACACAAGGCAAATCGCTCGGCGAAGTGACGCTGCGCGCCAAGTCATCAGTCAGTGACGGCGACGTTCGCCGCACGTGGATACTCTTCGGCGACCCGACGACGATGCTGCGATAATCAGGAGGCAGGAAGCAGACAGCAGGAGGCAGACAGCAGGAGGCAGGAAGCAGGAGGCAGGAGGCAGCAAGTAAGAGGCAGCAAGCAGGGGCAGTCGGTCGCGTAGGTCTAAGCTCCGTTAGGAGCGCGATGTTTATAGTCAACGATGTTGTTGATGATCCAAGCTCCGTCAGGAGCGTGATGTAGACATCGCGCCCCTACGGGGCTTCGTCACATCCTTCTGCCATATCTATAAACATTACGCTCCTACGGAGCTTGATTCATCTATTGCATCGGTAACTATAAACATCGCGCTCCTGACGGAGCTTGCAAATTAAACCGCCCGCGTTACTATAGAGCGTGTACTGAAAAGCCCTGAAGGGGCGCGATTCGACAGCCCAGGGCGATGCCTTGGGATAGTAGATGCGGTGCAAATCGGTAAGCCCTGAAAGGGCGTAATAAGGTTGGGTATTACGCCCTTTCAGGGCTTGCGGAATTGTCGCTGTGTGTACCCAGGGCGATGCCCTGGGCTATTGAATCGCGCCCTTTCAGGGCTTGTGAAATGGTCGCTGAGTGTACCCGGCGCGTTGCGCCGGGCTATTGAATCGCGCCCCTTCAGGGCTTCTCAGTTGATACAGTGTTTCGGTTCGGGCATCGGGTTTCTCATTGAATCGCGCTCCTTCAGGGCTTTTCAGACACGCTCTATAAACATTGCGCTCCTGACGGAGCTTGCATCATCTATTGCATCGGTAACTATAAACATTGCGCTCCTGACGGAGCTTGGGGAACTATCAACTGACCACTGGTACCAACTATCAACTGACCACTGGCCACTGGTATCAACTATCAACTATCAACTGGCCACTGGCGACTCATTACTGGCCACTGACCACTGGCCATTGCTCACAACGATTCAGCAGGCGCGCTCTCGTCCTGCTTGACGCGCCGATAGCGAAGAAGGTCGCGCAGCCATAAGACCGCGATGATTAGCGGCACGGTGACAGTCGCCGCCGCGCGTACGGTGATGTCCAGAATCAACGCCGCTAACTCGCGGTGGCTTGGATGCGCGATGAGGTTGGTGAAGAAGAAGACCGCGCCGTTCGCCGCGAGTATCGTCAGCCACACGAGCTTGCTTTCATACTTCTCCAGGCCGAAGCGGTAAAGCAGACCACGCGGGAAAAACCAGAAGATCAACAGGTCCATCGCGCCGGCGGTCAGCAGGCCGAAGATGAAAAAGCCGATGAAGAGCGCGACGAGAATGCCGGCCAGCGTCTCGACGGGCGGCGGGACGCGCACCTGGCCGACGAAGAAGGCGAGCAGCATAAAGCCTGAAAAAAATAACAGCAGCGTGCGCATTCCAGTGGGCGATTTAAAGAGCGAGGCCAGCCCGTTGCGGTGATGACCGAATGCGGTGTAATTAAACTCACTTTGCGTGGATGCCGCTTCGCGCCCGTCCTGATGCGGCTCGTCAGCGCCTGGCTCTTGATCGTCAACTGGTGGTGTTGCGCTTGCGGCTCGCGCCTGGCGAACGGCTTCGCGGTAAGCGTCATTGATGGCGGCGCAGATGATCGTGTAGCGGCGCTTCTGTTCGGGCGTCGTGACGGTGTCGGGATGAAAGCGTTTGACCTGCTCGCGGTAAGCGCGCTTAATGGCCGCAAGGTCAGCGGTCGGCTCAAGCCGCAATATCTTCCAACAGTCGCTCACGGTTTCAGTCTAGCAGACCCGATTACTTTCGCGGCGGGGGCGCTTGTTGAAGCTTTTCGATGGCCGTGCCGGCGATGGCTTTGATGGCTTCGTAAGCGTCGGCGGCGATCTGGCGAATCGGCGTGCTCGCATCCACCACCGCGTCGTCATACCCGGCGGGTAGCTGAATCCTGCCGGTCGCCTGCTCGCGGTAGGTCTCGATGCTGCGGAAGTGCGGAAAGATCATCTCGGCGGATAACTCGGCGACGAGCCTTTCTTGATCGGTGAACTCGCCGGCGCTGCGCTTGCGGATCAACTGCATAATTAAATCCGTGCCGTCTGCGCCGATGCTCTTGACGAGGAACATCGACGCAATATCAATCGCGCCGTCGCGCAGCAGTTGCGTTGTGCGGTAGCGCAGCTTTTCCGGCAGGTCGTCAACCATCGGAATGTCCCAGACCTCAACCGTGGCCCGCTCACTGATCGGGTATGGCAAGTTATAACCACGCGTCGGGCGCTCAGTTCGATCAAGCGCGAGAAAGCCGGCGATGCCATCGCCGACGGCGACGTGCTCGGTGCTCTGCGACGTGGCGCGCATCTGCTCGAAAGCCAGGGTCGAGTCTGTACAGTACGCCTGCCGGTTGAGATAGCCCTGCCGTCGGCTGTGATAAAGCGAGCCGCCATCCGCGCCTGTCAGTCGGCAGACTGACTGCATCAACTCGCAGGCGGCGATGGCAAAGCCTTCGTCATCGAGCGCCGCCTCGCCGCGCAGGCGCTCGACAAAATCACGCTTCAATTCGAGCAGGGCGCGCAGCCGGTCTTCGAGCGAAGCAGGCGCAGCCTGTGGCGCGCGGTCGGATAGCAGGAGGGTGTCTTGTTGTTCCATCATCCATCCTTTCGTGCTGGTCATCGCCGCTTGATCGCTTCGGGTATACGGGCGCTATTCTACAAATTCGGCGCGCGACTTGCCACCACGCGTCGCGCACGACTGTGGCGCGGGCGGCGAGATGAAATTGGCTTTATCGTAATGATGCGGGAATGGTATCGTGACTCTTTGTTGCCAATCGAGGAGGGGCGAAGATGTTTGCTGTGATTATGGCGGGCGGATCGGGCACACGCTTCTGGCCCGCCAGCCGCGACCGCTTGCCGAAACAATTCCTCAAGATCACCGGCGAGCGCACGATGTTTGAAGAGACGATGCGTCGCCTGCGTCCGTTCATTGCTGACGATCACCTCTACGCCGTTGTCGGCCAGGCGCACAGGGAACTGACGCGGCAGGCGCTTTCGCAGAGCGCGGCGACGATGCTGGTCGAACCTGTTGCGCGCAACACGGCGGCGGCCATCGGGCTTGCCGCGATTCACGTCCGCCGCCGCGACCCCGACAGCGTGATGATCGTGCTGCCGGCAGATCATTTCATCGCCGACCTCGACAACTTTGCGCGCACAGCGCAGGCCGCAGCGCAGGTCGCCGCCACCGGCGCTATCGTTACCATAGGCATTCAGCCGACGCGGCCCGAAACCGGCTACGGCTACATTCAAATGAGCGATGAGGCGGGCCGCGCGCTCGACCGCTCTTATTACCGCGTCGCGCGCTTCGTTGAAAAGCCCGATCAGCAGAAGGCGCTCGACTACCTGGCCAGTAATCAATACGCCTGGAACAGCGGCATCTTCGTTTTTACGGCGCGCACGATACTGGCAGAGATTACCGCGTGTCTGCCACGGCTTGCTGCCGGCCTCGAAGAGATCGCGGCAACAATTGGCGGCGACGATTATGAAGCGACGCTTGGCCGCGTTTATCGCGGACTTGATTCAATCTCAATTGACTACGGCGTGATGGAAAAGACCGAAGCGGCGATCTACGCGTTCAAAGCCGACTTCGCGTGGAGCGACGTGGGAAGTTGGCAGGCGCTGTACGAGTTGCGCGCCGGTGAAGCCGACGCGCAAGGCAACCTGTTGCTGGGTGATGTGGTAACGATTGATGCTGAACGTAATCTAGTTTACTCGACGACCGGGCGCGCGGTGGCGCTGCTCGGCGTCGAAGACTTGATCGTCGTTGACACGGCGGACGCCTTGTTGATTGCCGAGCGGAGGCGCTCGCAGGATGTCAAAGAGTTGCCCGCCACATTCAAGCGCGGCGGGCGCACGGAACTTTGTTGATACAGGGATTGGCCACAGAGACACAGAAGCACAGAGAGAATGATTGAAAAACTCTGTGTCTCTGTGCCTCTGTGGCCAATCCGTCTTCACCTGGGAGAGACTTCATGAACCCGCACATCTTTCGTGAGTACGACATTCGCGGCGTTGTGGAACGCGACCTGACCGACGAGAGCGTCTACGATCTGGCGCGCGCCATCGGCACGTTCTTCAGCCGCAACGGCGCGCGGCGCGTCAGCCTGGGGCGCGACGCGCGCGAAAGCTCGCCGCTGTTCCGCGACTTGCTGGCGCGCGGCTTCAACCAGTCGGGACTTGATGTCGTGGATGTCGGTATGGTTCCGACGCCCGTGCTCTACTACACGCTCTTCACGCAGGGCGTCGATGCCGGCGTGATGATTACCGGCAGTCATAACCCGCCGAACGAAAACGGCTTCAAGATATGTCTCGACAAGAGCACCATCTTCGGCGGCCAGATTGCCGAGATCAAAGAGATAGCCTTCGCGCGCGACTTCGCCGCAGGGTCGGGCCGTGTTGAAGAACGCGACATCCTCGAAGAGTACCAAAACTACATCGCCTCAAATGTGCAGTTGGGGCCGCGCCGTTTGAAAGTCGTCGTTGATGGCGGCAATGGTATGGGCGGTATGGTCGGAGCGCCGCTCTACCGGGCGATGGGCTGCGATGTGGTCGAGCTGTTTTGCGAACCCGACAGCCGCTTCCCGAATCATCACCCTGATCCGACGGTCGTCGAGAATATGCGCTTTGCGATTGACGCGGTAGCCGAGCACGCGGCTGATCTGGCCATCGCGTTTGACGGCGACGGCGACCGCATCGGCGTGGTTGACGAACAGGGGCGCGTCATCTGGGGCGATCAACAGATGATTATCTTTTCGCGCGCCATTCTTCAGCAACAACCGGGCGCGAAGTTCATCGCCGAAGTGAAGTGCTCGCAAGTGCTGTTCGACGACATACGCGCGCACGGCGGCGAGGCGCTGATGTGGAAGGTCGGCCACTCGCTCATCAAAGCCAAGATGAAAGAGATCGGCGCACAGATGGCCGGCGAGATGAGCGGTCACCTCTTCTTCGCGGATCGTTATTTCGGTTACGACGACGCGGTTTATGCCGGCGCGCGGCTGCTGGAGATTTTATCGCACACCGACCAGCCGGTCTCTCATCTGCTAACGGACGTGCCGGTGACCGTCTTCACGCCGGAGATTCGCATCGACTGCCCGGATGAAAAGAAGTTCGCGGTGGTGCGGGCGTTGACCGAAGAGTTCAAGCGCACGCACGACGTGGTTGATATTGACGGCGCACGCATAGGCTTCGCGCACGGCTGGGCGCTGGTGCGCGGCTCGAATACGCAGCCGGTCATCGTTATGCGATTTGAGGCCGACACGCAGGAACATCTTGACGAGATGCGCCGCCTGCTCGAAGCCAAAGCGCAACGCCTGATTGACGCAAGCAGTCTATAGCTTAAGAGCGTCGCCAGTCTGGGTGATTCTATAAGACCGTATCTTGAAATGTAGCCCTTGCGCCGGAGGCGCACACAAGAAGGTAGCCAGACGTGTAACGTCTGGAACGCCATGAATACAATCGCCGCGCTCTGAAGGAGCGCCAGAACATCTGCCGCGTCTTCAACGCGGGAATCATGGATGCCGCCGGTTCCAGAGGTTTCACCTCTGGCTACCCTCTTCCAGAGGTGAAACCTCTGGCTACCTTCTCAATGCCGCTTCGCGGCACCTCGCAATTTCAAATCACGCTCTTGGATTACTGAAAAAAGGAAAGACGGGAGAAGCTTTACGGCTCTATTGGAGATCGCTTCTCCCGTCTGCGGAGACATCCAGACCTAAGCATTTGCCCGGATAATAACCTCACTTTTACGATATGTCCAACTCATTGTTTTTATCCCGCCAATCAATCCTGCTAATGATTAACAAAACCAAACTGCGCTGCTGAATGCGCCCTGACTGGCGCATCGCTCAGCCGCTTGACTTCGGCTTTATCGCCGCCCGATGATGAGAAGCGACGGAGGTGCGATGAAGAAGATAGGCGTGAAGAAGATTTTGAAGTGGCTGGGCATCTCGCTGGCCGTTGCCTTCGTAGTAGGTCAATTCATTCGGCCCGCCCGAACTAACCCGCCCGTAGACGAGACGGCGACGCTGAGCGCCCGCCTGCAAGTGACGCCGGAAGTCGAAGCGATTCTCAACCGCTCGTGCGTCGATTGCCATTCGCATAAGACCGTGTGGCCGTGGTACAGCAACGTCGCGCCGATTTCGTGGCTGCTGGTCCGCGATGTCAACGAAGGGCGCAAGCATTGGAACGTATCGAACTGGCCGACCGACCCTAAGCGCTCGGCGCGTCGGCTCGAAGAGATGTGCGAACAGGTTGAAAAGAACGAGATGCCGCTGGCGATTTATCTGCCGATGCATCCGACCGCGAAGCTCTCGGACGCCGACAAGAAGACGCTCTGCGATTGGGCCAACGGCGAACGTCAGCGGCTCGGTGTGGCGGGCGGTAATGAATCGCGCGAAGGCGAGCGGCGCGAAGGCGAGCGCGAAGGGTCGCACTGAAACATGACGGCGCGGGCAATCATCCTGATGGGCGTCAGCGGTTCAGGCAAAACGACCATCGGCGAGTTGCTGAGTCAGGCGCTCGGCTGGCCGTTTTATGACGCCGACGATTTTCATCCGCCGGCTAACGTTGACCGGATGCGGCAGGGCATCGCGCTGACGGACGAAGACCGTCAGCCGTGGCTTGCTGCGCTGGCGCGTTTGATTGGTGATGCGTTGAGCGCCGATCAATCTCTCGTGCTGGCCTGCTCGGCGCTTAAAACAGCTTACCGCGAACGGCTGACGCCGCGCGGCGCGACTGGCGGCGAGGTGCGCTTCGTCTACTTGCGCGTGCCGGTGGATGTGGCGGCGGCGCGGCTCCGTAACCGTAGCGGCCATTACATGCCGGCGTCGCTCGTGCCCAGCCAGTTCGCTACGCTCGAAGAACCCGCCGACGCGACTGTAATCGATGCCACACAGTCTCCCGAAGCGATTGTCGCCGACATCCGTCGCAGGCTGTCGCTCTAAGCCGTCTGCGATGGCAACGGGTGGCGGCGCAAAAAACGGAGCGTCACGTTCAGCGAGGCTTCGGGCTGATCGGTGAAGTAGATGTGGCTGGCTGCGGGCAGGATGACCAGCTCCGCGCCGACGATGCGTTCGGCAATCAGCCTGCCATTTTCTGCCGGCACCAGTTCATCCGTTTCGCCGTGAACCACCAGCGTCGGCGCTTTGATCTGCGGCAGCCTATCATCACTCGACCACGACATAAGGGCCATGACCTGCGCCATATAGCCTTCCGGCTTCGGCAGCGTCTGCCGGCGCAACGCCAGGTCTTCTTCGATGCGCTCGCGCGGCGTGTGTGCGTCGTAGATGTAAGGAACCATCGCGTGTATGACCTCTTCGTCGCTCATCGTCGCGCGGGCGAAGAGAATGCTGATGACCGCAGGCTTGGCCGATACGGCGCGCGGGCCGCCGAAAGCCGTGCAGCCGAGCGCCAGCGAATGGACGCGCTCTGGGTACTGAAGCGCGAACTCCTGCGCGATCATACCGCCCATCGAAACGCCGAGCACGTGCGCGCGTTCGAGTCCGGCGGCGCGCATCACGGCTTCGGCGTCCGCCGCCATTCCGGCAATCGAGTAAGGGCCGGGCGGCACATCGCTTCGGCCCACGCCGCGATTATCGAAGACGATGACGCGGTAATGCTCGGCCAGCGCCGGCACGACGCGGCCCCACATCTCCAGCGAATAGCCCAGCCCCATAATCATCAACAACGGCTCGCCGCTGCCACACTCTTCCCAGTAGATGCGCGCCCCATTGGATTCAACGTAAGGCATACGCTTGCTCTCCCTCGTCTCGGTTGACCATAGAAAAAGCGCGGGCGCTGCCGTCCTTGACGGCGCAACGCCCGCGCTGAATTTTATTTGTGATGCAGATTACGCATCGGTGCCGCCGGTCTGACCGGGCTGCTTCACCATACGCAGGTAAGGCTTCAACGTCCGCCAGCCTTCGGGGAACTTCTCTTTTGCCTGTTCGTCGCTGATTGCCGGCGGGATGATGCAATCGCCGCCCTGCTGCCAGTTGGCCGGCGTCGCGACGCTGTAATTGGCCGTCAGTTGCAGCGAATCAATGACGCGCAGAATCTCCTCGAAGTTGCGGCCCGTGCCCATCGGATAGGTGAGGGTCAGCTTCACTTTCTTATCCGGGCCGATGACGAAGACCGAGCGCACCGTCGCCGTCTCGCTGGCGTTCGGGTGGATCATATCGTACGCTTCGGCGACCTTGCGGTCGGGGTCGGCGATGATGGGGAAGTTCAGAGCCGTGCCCTGTGTCTCCTCAATGTCCTTCGCCCACCCTTTGTGCGAATCCACAGGGTCAACGCTGAGGCCAATCACTTTAACACCGCGTTTATCAAAATCGCCTTTGATGCGCGCGACCTCGCCGAGTTCGGTCGTGCAGACCGGCGTGTAATCTTTCGGGTGCGAGAAGATCACGGCCCAGTTGTCGCCGATCCATTCGTGAAAATGGATCGGGCCTTCCGTTGTGTCGGCTGAAAAGTCGGGCGCTGTATCGCCTAATCGAATAGCCATCGTTATGCTTCCTTTCTGATTTCGGAGGTTCATCTCGTGAGAACGGCCCGGACAGGTCGGCGCGATTCGTTCGACCCGTGCCTCACCGGACGCGCCTCAACTTCACTCGCTAATCATACACGCCCGCGCCGCGCCGTGTCACCCCACAAGCCGGCGGCGCGGCCAACGCGCTACCTGCCCCATTAAAGCCAGGATTGATGATTGATCAACATTCTTGACGAAGGGAACTTTGCTGCATATCATTCGTAAATTGAGAGCAAAACCGTATGATCAACGAAACTGACAAGCAAATATTGAAGATTCTTCAGAAGAACTCGCGGACGACCAACGCCGAGATTGCGCGCCAGATTGGTATGGCGCCGTCGGCGATTCTCGAACGCATACGCAAGCTCGAAGAGCGCGGCATCATCAAAGGCTACGGCGCGCAACTGGCCGGCCACACCATCGGGCGCGGCTTGCTGGCCTTCATCTTCGTGCGCCTCGAAGATATGGTGGGCGAGGGCAAAGCGGCCAAAGCGATGGCGCGAATGCCTGAAGCGCTCGAAGTCCATCACGTCGCCGGCGAAGACTGTTTTCTGGTCAAGGTGCGCGCCGCCAGCACCGAAGCGTTAGGCCGCCTGCTGCGTGAGCAGATCGGCACGATTAAGGGCGTGCGCTCGACCCGCACGACCATCGTTTTGCGCACCGAAAAAGAGACGACGGCGCTGCCATTCGCCGAAGAGGGCGAAGACTAAAGACGACGCGGCGACGCGGCGACCGATTCGATGAGCCGCTTTCTCCTTGCTGTTCCGTCGCGTTGCTTCTGTGCGAAACACGCGGCTTCTAGGTGAAGGGAACGAGCATGATATACACGGGAGCACAGGAACGACCGTCGCGCCTCAAGCTGGTGATGGCGTTTGCGTCGATCTACGTCATCTGGGGTTCGACCTACCTGGCGATTCGTTACGCGGTCGAAACTCTGCCGCCGCTCTTATTCGCCGGCACACGCTTTATGGTCGCTGGCTTAATGCTCTACGGTTGGGCACGGCTGCGCGGCGCGGCTCGTCCGCAGCCGGCGAACTGGCGCACAGCGCTCATCATCGGCGGCTTGCTGCTGCTCGGCGGTAATGGCGCGGTCGTGCTGGCCGAGCGCACGGTGCCTTCGGGATTGACGGCGTTGTTGATTGCGACCGAGCCGCTGATGATCGTGTTGTTAGATTGGGCGCGGCGCGGTGGCCTGCGACCGACCGGGCGCGTAGCAATGGGCCTGGCGCTAGGGATGCTCGGTATGTTTATCCTGATCGGTCCCGCCGGGATGGCCGGCGCGAACGAGATCAACCTGTTCGGCGCGGGACTCCTGATTATGGCGACGATCTCGTGGGCCGCCGGCTCGCTCTACGCCGCGCGGACGCGCTTGCAGATATCGCCGATTCTCTTCGCCGCAATGCAGATGATTGCCGGCGGCGCGCTGCTGGCCATTGTCGGACTTGCGCGCGGCGAGCTGAATAACTTCGCGTTTGCCGCTGTGTCGCTGCGTTCGCTGGTGTCGCTCGGCTACTTGATCGTGTTCGGCTCGCTGATCGGCTTCACCTCGTATAGCTGGCTGCTCAGAGTGACGCCGCCGTCGCTTGCGGCGACCTATGCGTACGTCAATCCGGTAGTCGCCGTGTTGCTCGGCTGGGCCTTTGCCGGCGAAACGCTTAGCCTGCGCACGATGATCGCCGCCGCCGTCATTGTCGCCGCTGTAGTCTTGATTACAACTCAGCAATCGCGCGCCGACGTGTCCAAAGGTGAGACGACTATCGCGCCGCGTTTTGACGAACGCGAGTGTGTGGGAGCCGGTGACTGAGAACGACGCCCAATCTTCACCTGATTCTTGAAACTCAGACTTACAGGAGGGACGCATAATGGATATTCAATACCCGATAGGCCGATTCAACTGGGATGGCGAAAGCGCGCCCGCGCAACGCGAGCAATTCATCAACGACATCAGCGAGCTGTCGGCGCAATTGCGCGTGGCGGTGGCAGGGCTGACCGACGAACAACTCGACACGCCATACCGCGACGGCGGCTGGACCGTTCGGCAGGTCGTTCATCACCTGGCCGACAGCCACCTCAACAGCTATGCGCGTTTTCGATTGGCGCTGACGGAAGACACGCCGACGATCAAGGCTTACGACGAAGCGCAGTGGGCCGCGCTCGAAGACGCGCGCCACGCGCCGGTCGAGGTGTCGCTCACGCTGCTCGAATCGCTGCACGACCGCTGGGTGAGATTGCTGCGTTCGTTGCAGCCGGAAGATTTCGCGCGCCGCTTCAATCATCCTGAGCGCGGCCCCATCTCTCTGGATGCCAACCTCGCGCTCTATTCCTGGCACGGCAAGCATCACACGGCGCACATCAACAACCTGCGCGAACGTCAGGGCTGGAAGTAATTCAGCGATCTCTGTTGCGTGCCAGCTCGCGTACGCCGTCAAGTAAACGCTCGACCTCTTCTTCGGTCGTGTAGCAGGCGCAGCCGGCGCGCAACAAGCCTTCTTCAGCCAGTCCCAAACGTTCAACGACCGTCCAGGCGTAGAAGTCGCCGTTCGAGGCGAAGACGCCGCGCTCAACCAGATGCTCGGCGATGGCCAGCGATGAATGGCCTTTGAGCGTGAACGACACGGTCGGCGTGCGCGGCGCGTCGGGCATCGGGCCATAGAGCTTCACGCCTTCGATGGCCGCAAGCCCGTTCCATAATTTTGTAAGCAATGCCACACTGCGCCGGTGCAGCGCGGCAAAGACCGTTTGCAGCCGCTCGCGCCGCGTGCCGCCCGTTGCGAGCGAGGCGATGAAGTCAACCGCCGCCGCCGCGCCGACCATCCCTTCGTGATTCTGCGTGCCGCTCTCTGCGCGCTCGGGCGCGTAATCGGGAGCCGGGATCAGCTTCGGAAAGTCGATTGATTCGAGCAGCGCACGCTTGCCATAAAGCACGCCGATGTGCGGGCCATAAAACTTGTAAGCCGAGCAGGCCAAAAAGTCGCAATCCATTGCCCGCACGTCCACGAGTTCGTGCGGCGCGTAATGCACGGCATCGACGAAGATCAGCGCGCCGACCTGCCGCGCCAGCCGCACGGCGCGTGCGACATCGCTGATCGTGCCGAGCGCATTCGACGCCGCGCCCACCGCGACCAGTTTCGTGCGCGGCGTCACCGACTGCTCGAACTCATCCCAATCGAGCTGGCCGGTGATCGTGTTCATCTTCACACAGCGAACGGTGACGCCGCGCTCTTTCGCAAGCTGTCGCCAGGGCGCGACGTTGCCGTGGTGATCGAGTTCAGTGATGACGATCTCGTCGCCGGCGCTGAACTGATAGCCCAGCGCGCGCGACAGGTGAAACGTCAGCGTCGTCATATTCGCGCCGAAGACAATCTCCGACGAAGTGGCGTTGAAGAAATCGGCGAGCGCGACGCGCGCGGCTTCGATGAGCGCGTCGGTTTCGACGCTGGTCGGATAGGCCCAGTGCGCGTTGGCATTGTGGTGGTAGAGGTAATCGCTCATCGCTTCGACGACCGCGTGCGGAACCTGCGTGCCGCCCGGCCCGTCAAAGTAAGCCACCGGGTAGCCGTTATGACGGCGTTCGAGCGCCGGAAACTGCGCGCGTATCTCTTCGACCGATGCGACGGCGGTCAACTCTTTTGCCTCTGTCATAATCTCTCTGCGGCCTTTTTCGATTGAATGTAAAAAGATGAGTGTAGGCGACTGCCGCGCTTACGGGCAAGCCGCGCGACCGAGCGCGCATCCGTCATTCGGCTGATTTCTTCGGGGATGACTTATGTCACTGCGCCGATGCGCCGCCGGCCTTACACTCGATAACGTCAGACAACACGATTGGCGCGACTGGAGGAGAGATTATGACTTTTCAAGCGACGAAGACCGTCCGTGAGATTGCGGTCGAAATGCCGGCGGCGACGCGGCTGTTTGAAAAACTCGGCATTGATTATTGCTGCGGCGGCGGGCGTCCGCTCACAGAAGCCTGCGCCTCGGCGGGCCTTGAAATTGATAAAGTAGTCGCTTCGCTCGAACAGATCGGCGCGGCGACACAGGCCGACGCGCGCGACTGGCGCACGGCCAGCCTGAACGATTTAATCACTCACATCAACGATACGCATCACGTCTTCACGCGCGAAGAACTGGGCCGCATCGAGCCGCTGCTGGCAAAGGTCAGCCGCGTCTACGGCGAGCGCCGGCCCGAACTGCCGCGCATCGAAGCGATCTTTCTTGAACTGAAGCGCGAGCTGTTGCCGCACCTGATGAAAGAAGAGCAGGTCTTGTTCCCTTACGTGCGCCAACTTGAATTGGCCGTCGCGGGTGTGACCACGCGGCCCGCCTCCTGCTTCGGCACGGTGCAGAATCCCGTTCGCCTGATGATGATGGAGCACGACGCGGCAGGCGATATGCTGCGCCAGTTGCGCGAGTTGAGCAACGACTTCACGCCGCCCGCAGACGCCTGTGTCAGCTATCAAACGCTCTACCGCGCGCTCGAAGAGCTAGAGCAGGATTTGCACCAGCATATCCATCTAGAGAACAACATCCTCTTCCCGCGCGCCATCGAGGTGGAATAGCGACCGACGCAACGGGAAATCTCTCTGGACGTGACGGACGGCGGCGAGGGCATTGATATGGCCCTCGCCTTTCTTTATAAATCTGTGTGCATGACCATCTCGGTTAAATCCTACGCCAAGATCAACTGGACGCTCGACGTATTGTTCAAGCGCGAAGACGGCTTTCACGAGCTGCGCACCATCTATCAGACCGTGTCGCTGCACGACACGTTGCGGTTGACTGAAACGTCGGGCGCGATTGAGATCGGATGTGACGACCCGCGCGTGCCGCTCGACGAGACGAACCTGGCGCACAAAGCGGCGACGCGATTGCGCGAAGCGGCTGGCACAGACAAAGGAGCGCGCATCTCAATCACCAAGCGCATCCCGGTCGCCGCAGGCTTGGGCGGCGGCTCATCAAACGCGGCGGCGACCTTGATGGGCCTTGTGCGTTTGTGGCGTGTGAATCTCGATGACCGGGCGCTGTTCGACATCGCGGCGGGCCTGGGTTCGGACGTGCCCTTGTTCTTGATTGGCGGCACGGTCTTAGGCGTAGGGCGCGGCGAAGAAGTCTACCCGCTCGAAGCCGTTCGGTGTGACGAATTGTTGCTTGCGAATGCCGGCTTTGCGGTCTCTACGGCGACGGCTTATGCCGGGCTTTCGCGGTTGACAAGGCAAGAGGCGCTCCGTATCATACCCTTTACTCTTTTTGCCGCAAAAGCCATCCGTGAGCTACCGCTTGTGGCTGCGAACGATCTGGAAGAGACCGTTATAGCCGCTCACCCCGAAATTGCGGAAGTCAAACATCGGCTGAAAAGCTGCGGCGCGCGGCACGTGTTGATGAGCGGTAGCGGCGGCACGGTTTTTGGGGTCTTTGACAACTCGGAGACGAACGAGCGAGCGCAAGCCGAACTGCGCGCCGCCGGCTACTGGGCCGCGCGGGCGCGCGCCGTCAGCCGTCAGCAATACCACGAAACACTTTTTGATCAATCGCCGGTGGCCTGATTCCTCCTCATCAGGCGCACCCTCGGCGGCGAGATTCACCTGGACAATCCGTTCAGCTTCAATGCTGGGGAGTCGCCAAGCGGTAAGGCAGCGGCCTTTGGAGCCGCCATTCGGAGGTTCGAATCCTCCCTCCCCAGCCAATGCCAATGAGAACGATGAATGATGAACGATGAATGAACCGGACGCTCTTTGCCATTCTTCATTCATCATTTATTATTCATCGTTCATCATTTGTTTTGTGGAGGGATCGTGAATACCTCGGATGGTTCGGCGCACCCGAATGGTAATGTCAAAGTCTTTTCCGGCAACGCCAATCGGAGGCTCGCCGAAGAGATATGCGAACACCTGGGCATTCCGCTGGGTAAAGCCAACGTTGGGCGCTTTACCGACGGCGAGTTCAATTTTCAGATCCTCGAAAATGTGCGCGGCGAGGACTGCTTCATTGTTCAGCCGACCTGCCCGCCCGTAGACGGCAACTTGATGGAGTTGCTGATAATGCTTGACGCCTTTCGGCGTTCGTCGGCGCGGCGCATCACGGCGGTCATCCCGTATTACGGTTATGCGCGCAAGGATCGCAAAGACCGCCCGCGCGTGCCGATCACGTCGAAGCTGGTGGCGAACCTGATTACCGAAGCGGGCGCGCATCGCGTCTTGCTGTTTGACCTGCACGCCGGGCAGATTCAAGGCTTCTTTGACATCCCGGCGGATCACCTGTTCGCTGCGCCGGTGCTGGTCGGCTACTTTCAAGAGTTGAAGCTGCCGAAGCTCACCGTCGTTGCGCCGGACGCAGGCGGCGTCGAACGCGCTCGCGCCTATGCCAAGCGATTGGACGCCGAACTGGCGATCATCGATAAGCGGCGCGATTACGAGCGGCTCGGCGAAGTCGAAGTGCTGCACGTCGTCGGCGATGTCGAAGGCCGTACGGCCTTGATCATTGACGATATGATTGACACCGCCGGCACGCTCGTGAAGGCCGCCGAAGCCTTGAAAGTCAACGGCGCGGAGACGGTCTACGCCTCGGCGACGCACGCGGTGTTGAGCGGCCCGGCGGTGCAGCGGATTGACGCATCGCCGCTCAGAGAAGTCGTAGTGACGAACACGATTCCGAGCGAGAATGCTTGTCGCTCTGCGAAGATTAAATGCTTGAGCGTGGCACAGCTTTTGGCAGAAGCGATTCTGTCGATCCACGACGAGACATCTGTGAGCAAATTGTTTATTTGATTTGGAGCGGTTAGAAGATGATTACAGACATTACCATCAATGCGGACGCGCGCGGCGCGGCGGGCAAAAGCGATTCGCGCCGCCTGCGCGCGCAGGGCATGATTCCTGCGGCCATTTATGGCGGCGGCGACGAGGCCGTTGCCGTTGCCATAAACGCCAAAGAGATTGCCAACATCCTGCGCTCGGACACCGGCCATAACACGATCTTTAAAGTCGCGCTGCCTAACGGCGGCGAGCCGGCTACGGTCATCATTAAAGATTGGCAGGTTGATCCGGTCAAAGGCCGCTTGCTGCATGCAGACCTGCTGCGGCTGTCGCTCACCGAAACGACGACTGTGAGTGTGGCGGTTGAAGTGGTCGGCGAGCCAATCGGTGTTAAGCTGGAAGGCGGCATCCTCGACCTGCAACTGCGCTCGGTCGAAGTCGAATGCCTGCCCGGCGACATTCCTGAGTCGCTGACGCTCGACGTTGCCGGCCTCCATCTCGGCGATCACGCGTCGATTTCGGATTTGGTCTACGACCGCACGAAAGTCAAAGTGCTGGCCGACGAGAATCAGGTGATTGCCGGCGTGTTAGCGCCGCGCCTGGCCGAAGTCGCCGCCCCGACAGCGGGCGAAGCCGAAGCCGCCGCGACCTCGGAGCCGGAAGTCATCAAGAAGGGCAAGACCGAAGAGTAGAGACTGGGGACTAGAGACTAGAGGCTGGCTTTGCGGCGGCCTCTAGCCTCTAGCCTCTAGCCTCTAGCCTCTGCTATGAAGCTGATTGTCGGACTGGGCAATCCGGGGCGCGAATACGAAGAGACGCGCCATAATTTCGGCTTCCTGCTCATTGACAGGTTGATGGCGCGCGCCGGGCGAAGCCGCTTCCGCGACGAAGTGAATGCGAAGGTGGCCGAGATTACATTGGCCGGCGAGCGCGTGATGCTGATCAAGCCGCAGACTT
The DNA here is from genome assembly GCA_045807725.1 of Blastocatellia bacterium. Taxonomy (GTDB): domain Bacteria; phylum Acidobacteriota; class Blastocatellia; order UBA7656; family UBA7656; genus DATENM01. The sequence goes on from JBJMGV010000025.1 coordinate 35,336, forward strand.
ATATGAATCTGAGCGGCGACGCGGTCAAGCCGCTGCTTGCGCGTTACGGCGAAGCGGACGTGGCGAACTTGATTGTCGCCTCGGATGATGTGGCGTTGCCTTTCGGTATGATTCGCGTGCGCGGGCGCGGCAGCGCCGGCGGCCAGAAAGGCTTGAAGTCGATCATCGAGCGGCTCGGCACAGACCAGTTCGCGCGCGTACGGCTGGGCGTCAAGCCGGATCATCCGGTCGGCGACTTGGCGAGCTTCGTGCTCGCGCCGATTCCGAAGCGCGACCGCGCGCTGCTTGACGAGACGCTTGATCGCGCCGCTGACGCCGTCGAGATGGTTCTCTCGGAAGGCGTCGAGCGCGCGATGGCGCGCTTCAACGAACGCGTGAAAGACGTGAGCGACGAATGATGAGATGAAAGTGATGAGTAAGGGACAGGTCAAGCTCGATTGGTCATCTGTTACTTATCACTTTCATCTCATCCCTCATCACTTCTGATTGTTCTTTGCCAAGAGGTTCTATCGTGAATCTCCTTGCTCTGCGCCGCGAGCGCAGGGCTTAACGAGTGCTTCGCCACGTGCGCAGCACAGTCAATCCACAAGGAGGACATCTCTCATATGAGAGTTTATGAAGTTCTGTTTATCGTCGCCCCCACCACCGAAGAAGGCGACATCGAAACGCTCGTCACGCAACTGAGTGACGTGCTGACCAACCAGGGCGCGCAGGTCACTAACGTCAATCGTATGGGCCGCCGCCGCCTCGCTTACTCCATCGGCAAATTCAACGAAGGCCACTACGTCGTGCTGACGGTCGAAGGCAGCGGCGCGGAGATCGCCGAAGTCGAACGCCGTATGCGCGTCAATGACGCGGTCATCCGTTACATCACCATCCGCATCGACGAAGACTTGAAACGCGCCGAGAAATTCCGTGTCCGCCGCGCCGCCCGCGTTCGCGCCGGGGCCGGTGGACGCAATGCGCGCAACGCCGAGCCGGTCTTGCCGATTGGCGAAGAAGAGGAGGAATAAATGAGCAGCGATAGAGAACAACCGCGTCGTGAAGAGCGGCGTGGCGGCCCCGGCGGACGCCGCTTTGTGCGCGCCCGCAAGTCGTGCCGCTTCTGCGCCGACCGCGTTGATTATATCGATTACAAAGACAGCAAGACGCTGGGCAGCTACGTGCCGGAGCGCGGCAAGATTCTGCCGCGCCGCATTTCGGGAACCTGCGCGCCGCACCAGCGGATGCTTGCGGAAGCGATCAAGCGCGCCCGCAACGCCGCGATGCTGCCGTTCGCTACGGACTAACGATTTTGGATTTTGGATTGCCGATTTTGGATTAAAGGAAAGCACGCTGCTCAATGTGCAGCCTTCTGCTAATCCAAAATCTAAAATCCAAAATGGAATGGGGATTACTGCAATGGCACATATGGATGTTTTGTTACAGGAAGACGTAGAGAATCTCGGCCAGCGCGGTCAGGTCGTGCGCGTGCGCGCCGGCTACGGGCGCAATTACCTGCTGCCGCAGAAGCTGGCAATTAAGGCGAGCGCCGGCAACCGCCGCATGATCGAAGAACAGCAGCGCGTGCTGGGCAAGCGCGAACAGCGCGAGAAGCAGAGCGCGCAGGGCGAGGCTACGAAGCTCGACGGCTTGGAACTGCGCTTTGAACGGCGCGTCGGCGAGCACGGCATTCTGTACGGCTCGGTGACGGCGCTCGACGTGGCCGACGAGTTGAAGAAGCGCGGCTATAACATCGAACGCCGCCGCATCAGCTTGCGCGATCACATCAAGGAAGTCGGCGATTACGACGTGACGATCAAGTTGCACCGCGACGTTGCGCCGACGATCAAAGTGAGAGTGCGCAAGGAAGGCGAACCCGAAGAGCAAGCCGCCGCCGCACCAGCAGCCGAAGCCACCGGGCCGACCGCGACGACTGAAACGGCAGCCGAAGCGACCACGGAAACGCCAGTCGCCGAAGCCGTCGCCAACGAAGCCGAATCAGCGCAGGAATAGGGACTGGGGGCTAGAGGCTAGGGACTAGAAGCTAGCGAGAAGAGGCGAACGGTTTGCAGGCCATGCGAGCTGCTCGTTCTTCTGATTTGCTAGCCTCTGGTCCCTAGCCTCTAGCCCCTGCTTCTGCTATCATCACGCGCGGAACGGTTGAGGACGCAGCCGTTCCGCCTTTTCTTTCTCTGGTGTCAGTCGTTCTAGAAAATACCCCCACAGCTCGCTCGGAATCACTCGTATGACACGTACCGCTTCGCCTGATCCTTTTTTCGATAAAGGGCTGCCCTCAAACGTTGAGGCGGAACGTTCCATCCTTGGCGCGATTCTGCTCGACAACGCCGTCTGCAACCAGGCCATCGAGCTGCTGCGCCGTGAAGACTTCTTTCTCGATTCGCACCGCCGCATCTACGAAAAGATGATCGGGCTGAGCGAGCGCGGCGCGGCCATTGACTACATCACACTGAGCGAAGAGTTGCGCAAGGCTGCCGAGTTCGAGCAGGTGGGCGGCGCGACCTACATCGCCTCGCTGATTGACGGCGTGCCGCGCACCGACACCATCGAGCATTACGCCAAGATCGTCAAAGCTAAGTCGCAACTGCGCAAGCTCATCACCGCCTCGAACCAGATCATCGCCAGTTGCTTTGATGAAGAGGACGACCCGGAAATCATCATCGACCGCGCCGAGGCGCTGATCTTCCAGATCGCCGAAGACCGCGTGCGCCAGGGCTTCCAATATATCGGCGAAGTCGCGCAGCGTCGCTTGGAACAGATCGAGCAGATGGCCGGGCGACCCGAAATGATTACGGGCGTGCCGACCGGCTTTACGGATTTCGACCAGATGACATCGGGCCTCCAACGCCAAGACCTCGTCATCATCGCCGCAAGACCGAGTATGGGCAAAGCGCAGCCCCTCGATGCGCGCGTGCTCACCGAGAGCGGCTGGAAGACGATGGGCGCACTCAAGGTCGGCGATGATCTGGCTTCGGTTGATGGGCGACCGTCAACCGTCATCGGCATCTATCCGCAAGGAATCAAGCAGATTTATAAAGTGACGTTCTCGGATGGCCGCGCGGCAGAGTGTTGCGGCGAGCACCTGTGGCAAGTGCATTATCGAAGCTGGCTTGCGCCGCGCGTGCTAACAACGATGGAAGTGGCGGCGCTGCTCAAACACAAGCGTTACCAGAAACGGCTGTGGATTGATATGGCATCGGGCGACTTCGGACACGACGAGCTGCTGCCTGTCGATCCGTGGGTCTTGGGATTGCTCATCAGCGAAGGCGATTTCAACTCGTTGAGGTTTTCAACCGCAAGCGATCTGGTTTTGACCCGTATGACGGCGCAGCTAGAGCAGACGTTCACGATTCATCACGCCGGAAGATACGACTATCGCATTGTCCAATCGGCAGGGCAGCGACGACCGGGCCATTATGGTGTATGGCCGAATCCGCTGAGAGAAGAACTGAAGCGGCTGGGTCTGTGGGGCAAACGCAGCGAGGCCAAGTTCGTTCCTGAGTTATATAAAACGGCCCGCCGGGAAGCGCGCCTCGCGCTATTGCAAGGTCTGCTTGACGGCGACGGTTGGGTTGAGCGAACCGGCTCGGTCAGGTTCTCAACGTCGAGTGAGCGACTCGCGGATGATGTCGTTGAGTTGGCGCGCTCGCTAGGCGGCTGGGCGACGAAGAAAAACAAGCAGCCGGTTTACACCCACAATGGCGAGCGGCGGCAGGGCCGTCCATCTTTTGTAATCAACATCGCTCATCCTGAACCGGCCAGCCTCTTCACTCTGCCTGAAAAGCGCGACCGCGCCGCCGCCCTCAGGAAGCGGCGCAAGATGCCGACTTTGATTTCGATTGAACCCACGCGGCAAGTCGAGGCACAGTGCATCGCGGTTACTCACCCAACACAGCTCTACATTACGGACGACTATGTTGTCACGCACAACACGGCGCTGGCCTTGAATATGGCGCTGTACGCGGCCAAGAATGGCAGCACCGTCGGCATCTTCAGTCTTGAAATGTCCGCCGAGCAGTTGGTCTCGCGCCTGCTCTGTTCCGAGGCGCGCGTTGACGCGCACCGTCTGCGCACGGGCTATCTCAACCGCGAAGAGTGGGCGCGATTGGCCGACGCGCTCAGGCGATTGTGCGAGACACAGGTTTATATTGATGACACGCCGGGCACTGGCGTGCTTGAGATGCGCGCCAAATGTCGAAGGCTCAAAGCTGAGCATCGGCTTGACATGCTCATCATTGATTATATGCAGTTGATGTCGGGGCGCGGGCGCATCGAGTCGCGCCAGCAGGAAGTGTCGCAGATTTCGCGCGACCTCAAGGGGCTGGCCAAAGAACTGAATGTGCCGGTCATCGCGCTGTCGCAGTTGTCGCGCGCCACCGAAACCCGCAGCGACCACCGCCCGCAGCTAAGCGACCTTCGTGAGAGCGGATCAATCGAGCAGGACGCCGACGTGGTCTGCTTCATCTATCGTGACGAAGTGTACAACCAGACGGACGAGAATCGCGGCGTCGCTGAACTCATCATTGGTAAGCAGCGCAATGGCCCGACCGGCAGCGTGCAGATGGCCTTCCTCAAAGAGTTCACGCGCTTTGACAACATGTGGAAGGAGTAGCGACGGCGAGGGCAATGCATGAAGCAAGAGCAAGGGGCAGCCAACCTGTCTTCGTCCGTCAACTCTGCATCCCGAGCGGCTAACGATCCTTCTCCATCTCTCCCTGCGGGCCGCCCGACGTGGGCCGAAATCAATCTCGATCATCTCGCTCATAATTTCCGGCTCATCCGGCAGACCATCGGTCCAGATGTTGCCCTGATGCCTGTGCTGAAGGCCGACGCCTACGGTCACGGCGCAAGCGATTGCGCGCGAGCGCTCGAACGCGAAGGCGCGGCCTGGTTCGGCGTTGCCTTGCCCGAAGAGGGGCACTCGCTCAGAGCGACGGGTATCACGCGGCCTGTGCTCTGCCTCGGCGGTTTCTGGGAAGGGCAGGAAGAAGCGTTGCTGGCCGATCAACTGACGCCGGTGATCTATCGTCTAGACCTGCTCGAACGCCTTGACGGCGCGGCGCGAGCGGCGGGCGTGGTGGCCGATTATCACCTCAAGGTAGACACCGGCATGGGGCGGCTCGGTGTGCCGCACACGGAGTTGGAAAAATTTCTTGATCGCGCCGCCGCGCTCACACACTTGCGGCTCGACGGAGTAATGACACACCTTGCTTCCGCCGACGAGCCGGATAAAGACGACTTTACTCGATTGCAGCTCAGCCGCTTTCAACAGGCGATGAATACAGTCCGCGCTCGCGGTCATCGCCCGACCTGGATACACGAAGCCAACAGCGCGGCGACGCTGGCTTACCCCGAAGCGCGCGGCAATCTGGCGCGGCCCGGCGGCGTGCTTTATGGCTTATGGCGTGACGTAGTGAATCCGCAGACGCCGCCGCTCGACTGGCGAGCCGTGTTGTCGCTGAAGACGCGCATCATTCATCTCAAGACGATTGCGGCAGGCACGCCGCTCGGCTATGGCGGCACGTTTGTGGCCGAACGCGAGAGCCGCATTGCGACGCTCGCTATCGGTTACGAAGACGGCGTGCCGCGCGCCCTCTCGAATCGCGGGCGCGTGCTGGTGCGCGGCGAGTTCGCGCCTATCGTCGGGCGCGTCAGTATGGACTTGACGATTGTGGACGTGACCGACATTCGCGGCGCGGCGCTCAACGACGAAGCGACGATCATCGGCCAGCAGGGCGCGAACGAAATCCCTGCCGAAGCGGTCGCCAAACTGGCTGGCACGATCTCTTATGAAATCACCTGCGGCATCAGTCGGCGCGTGCCGAGAGTCATAGCCGGGGGCCGGGGGCCGGGAGTCGGGGGCCAGTAGGACAGACCGATGCTCAAGAGTTGCTGACCCCTATTCGCTTGTTAAATGGGTGAAAGGAAGCAACGCCCAACGATTGATTACTGGCCCCTGACCCCCGACACCCGGCCCCTGTTTACAGCTTGCCCTGCCGCCGTTTTCAGATATAATTCTCGGCATTGCAGGGAAGCAGATATGCGCTTGGGTCCCTCGTGACAAGCTGTATAGTTCAAGGATTCTGTCGAATAGGGGTGTTCAGCATGCAACAACCGTCGAGGATTGCCGCGAAAGATGTGTTCGAGAAAGCACTGTCTTACACGAAAGCGGACGAGTTTCGCCGTGTCGGACTCTATCCCTATTTCACGGAATTCTCCGGCGCGGTCGATAGCGGTGAGGCCGAAGTGATGATGGGCGACCGTCGCGTGTTGATGTTCGGCTCGAATAACTATCTCGGATTGACGACGCGCACGGAAGTAAAGGCCGCCGCCATCGAAGCCGTCCGGCAATACGGCACGGGCTGCTCGGGTTCGCGTATGCTCAACGGCACGATGAGCCTGCACGTGCGGCTCGAAGAAGCGCTGGCGCGATTCATGAAACGCGAAGCGGCGCTCGCCTTCGGCACGGGCTTTCAGACCAATCTCGGCGCGCTCTCGACCCTCGCTCAGAAAGGCGATGTGATCATCGCCGACCGCAATATCCATGCGTCGCTGCTGGACGGCTGCCTGGCGTCGTTCGCGCGCACGACGCGTTATCGCCACAACGATATGCGCGACCTGGCGAAGGTGCTCGAAAGCCTGCCGCCGGACGAAGGCCGCTTGATCGTCGTTGACGGCGTCTTTTCGATGGAAGGCGATACGGCCAACCTGCCTGAGATTGTGCGGCTGGCCCGTCAGCACAGCGCCCGCGTTTACGTTGACGAAGCGCACGGCATCGGCGTGCTCGGCGCTACGGGGCGCGGCGCGGCAGAGCATTACGGCGTTGAAGACGATGTGGACGTAGTGATGGGGACGTTCTCGAAATCATTTGCTTCCATCGGCGGCTTCATCGCCGCGCGCCGCGAAGTCATCGAATTCATCAAGCATCACAGCCGCGCCTTCGTCTATTCAGCGTCGCTCGCGCCGGCCAATGCTGCCGCCGTGCTGAAAGCCATCGAGATTATCGAGCGCGAGCCTGAGCTGCGCGCGCGGCTGCTCGACACCAGCGCCAAGCTCAAGCGCGAGTTGAAGGCGATGGGGTATCGCCTGCTTGAGCCGCACGAGAGCTTCACGGGCGTCACCCCGATCATCCCGGTCGTCGTCGATGATGAAGTGCTGGTCTGCCGCTTCTTCTGGGAACTGATGGGCGAAGGCATCTACACCAACCCTGTGCTTGCGCCGGCGGTCGCTCACAGCCTGGTCCGCATCAGTTGTATGGCGACCCACAATGACGAACACGTTGACCGCCTGCTCGAAGCCATGCACCGAATCGGCAGGAAGATGGGGATCATTCAATAACGATGAAGGATGAAGGATGAATGATGAATTAAAGACATCAGGTCAGTTCATCATTCATCCTTCATCATTCATCATTTGATTATGAGGCGAGTTGCGGTAACAGGCATAGGGTTGATCACGCCCGTCGGGTGCGGGCGTGAAGCCGTGTGGTCGGCGCTCACGGCGGGGCGCAGCGGTATTGCGCGCATCGAACAATTCGATACCTCCAACCTGAGGACGAACATCGCCGGCGTCTGCCGCGACTTTCGCGCCCTCGACTTCTTCGACGAACGCGAGCTGTCGCGGCTTGATCGCGTCTCGCAGATAGCCATCGCCGCGACCGAGATGGCGACGCGCGAAGCTGGCCTGATCAACGGCCAGTTGGATAGCTATGACGTTGGCGTGATTCTGGGGACGGGCTTCGGCGGGCAAGGCTCGATTGAAGAATACTGCGGCGCGTTCTTCTCAAACGGCAAGGGGCGGCGCTCGGCGCTTGCCATCCCGAAGTCGATGTATAACGCGTCGTCTTCAAACATCGCCATACGCTTCAAGACGCGCGGCCCTAACCTGACGGTGACGACGGCCTGCTCGTCGGGCGCGAACGCCATCGGCCAGGCTTTCCATCTGATTCGCTACGGCCACGCCGAACGAATGATCGCCGGCGGCGCGGACGCACCCGTCACGCCTGTCGTGATGGACGCGTGGAAAGATATGCGCGTGCTCTCGACCCGCAATGATCCGCCCGAACGCGCCTGCAAGCCGTTCAGCGCTAACCGCGACGGCTTTGTGCTTTCTGAAGGCGCAGGCATCGTCGTGCTTGAAGCGATGGAGCTGGCCGTCGCGCGCGGCGCGCATATCTACGCAGAGATCATCGGCTACGGCTCGACGGCGGATGCGGCGCACATTACATTTCCCGATCCCGACGGCGAGGCCAACGCCATCCTGCGCGCGCTCAAAGATGCGGGCATCACGCCAGCAGAGATCGATCACATCAACGCGCACGGCACGGCGACCAAGCTCAATGATCAGTCCGAGACTGAAGCCATCAAGCGCGTCTTCGGCAGCCGCGCGCACGAGATTCCAATCAACTCGATCAAGTCCATGCTCGGCCACACGATGGGCGCAGCGGGCGCGATTGAGTTCATCGCAACGACGCTGGCCATCGACAGTCAGGTTCTCCCCCCGACGATCAACTACGAAGAAGCCGATCCGCAGTGTGATCTCGACTACATTACCGAAGGCGCGCGGCAGATCAGCGGCGGCAACCGGCTGCGCACGGCGATGTCGGACTCGTTCGGCTTCGGCGGCAACAACGCGGTTCTTGTCGTGCGCGCCTATCAAGGGTAAACTGTACGCCTTGGCATTCGTACCCAGGCCCCAAACTCGGACAACACGGAGACGGTTGAACTGAAGGAAAAGAGCTATGACCAGACAAGCGTTTGAGTCCATCGAGGACGCTGTGAAGAACATCATCGTCGCGGAGCTGCGCGTCGACCGCGATCAACTAGCGCCGGCAACCCACCTCATGAAAGACCTCGGCGCTGACTCGCTCGACGCGCTCAATATCGCCCTGCGGTTGGAAGAAGCCTTCAAGATCAAAATACCCGACGACGCCATTCCTAAATTCTTAACCGTCAGCGACATCATCATCGGCGTCAATGAACACCTGGCCGCCCAGTGACGCGCCGCATCGGCGGCAACGGCTGCGCGCCGTTCGATTGATTGCCGGCCATTTCTTCGATCTGCAATAAAGAGGCGGCGCAAATCGTGGTGAGCTTGCGCCGCCTCTTCTTTCCTGCCCAGGTTGCTTCCTATTTCAAAATCGCCGCCGTTCACGTAATCTCACTGACATTATGGAGCCTTCACGGCGGCGCGCTTCGATCATCACGAGATTAAGCGATGGCGCTCGCCCGCTCTTTTGGGTGAGCCTCGCTTTACTTCTGCTTGTGCCGCTGGTCTTCAGCACGGCGGTGCACCGGACGTTTACGCTACCGAAGGTCGCGCTGTTGCTCATCGGATCGGCAACGCTCATTGCTTTGCTGGCAATCAAGCTGTGGTCGCAGGCGGGCGAAAGATGGTCGGCACTGCGCTCAAGGCACGTCGCCGTCATCGGTCTGTATGTCGGTATGATGGCTGTCTCGACCGCCGTCGGTGTCGCGCCGCGCGTAGGGTTGTTCGGCAGTTTTGAAAATCAGATGGGGCTGATGACGCGAGTCTGCTTTTTGATTTGTTGCCTGAGCCTCATCCTCGGCATCGGCAATCACTGGGCGCGGCTGCGACAATCGCTCTGGGTTATTACGATCACCGGGCTGGTCGCCGCGACCTATGGGTTCGTGCAGTTCTTCGGCCACGACCCCTTCTTATCAACCGGCCTCTACACTTTTGACTCTATGAGCGGGCGCATCGTGCGCGTCATCTCGACGCTGGGGCACGCTGACTACCTCGGTAATTTTCTGCTCTACACGACGCCGGTGAGCGCCGCTTTGGCGCTGGCGCATCGGGGCCGAGCGCGATTGCTGGCGCTGGTGGCGATGGTGCTTTCGGCTCTGGTCATCGTCTTCAGCGGCACGCGTGGCGCAATACTCGGCTTGATCGTCGCGGCGCTGATTTTTCTGCTGGTTGTGTTGAGAGGGAAGTGGTCGCTGGTTTGGCGCAGTCGTCAACTACAGCGCGGCGCGGTGGTCGCTGCGCTGGTTGTCGTCGCCGTGATTGGGTTGATTGCCGCTAATCCGGCTTCACGTCACCTCGTCACGCGCGCTCGCGCCGCTATTGCCGAAGGCGCGAGCGGCGCGGGTCGCACGCTGCTGTGGCGCGACACGCTGCCGATGCTGCCGGCTTACGGGCTGGCCGGTTGTGGCCCCGAAGGCTTTCGCAAAGCGTTTCTGCCATATAAGTCAAAAGCGCTTGCCCAGCTTGCGCCGCAGACCAACAACGAAAGCCCGCATAATGCCTATCTCGACGCCGCCATCTCGTTCGGCCTGCCGGGCGCGATGCTTTACGTAGCGGTGCTGGCCTCGGCGCTGCTGCTGCTGCTGCGCGCCGGGCGTCGCGCGACAGACAATGCGATGAAGATTAGTTTTGCCGGCATTCTATCGGCGCTCGCGGGCGTAGCCGTGCACAACCTGTTCATCTTTGATCAGATTCCGACGGGACTCTACTTCTTCGCCTTTGCGGCGTTGGCGCAGGCGGCGTTGAATGTAACGAACACTACGCAAGCTCCGAGCGATGCGCCGCGCAGCAATCCCGCCGTCAAGACTAATGCCGCGAGGTTATCCCTGTGGTTGAATCGCGGGATGGCATTGGCGTGTCTCGTCATCGCTGTAGCCGCGTGGGGCTACGCGCTGGCTCAGGTGCGCGCCGACATCCAGATGCGGCGCTCGTTTGCCTCGGCTATGGCGGGTGATTTCGACGGCGCAGTGACGGCAGGCCGTGGCGCGGCGGACGGCATTGATCCGACCGGCGCTTATCAGTTTGAACTGGCGCGCTCGCTTGCGCTGTTTGCTGACGTTGCGCAAGCGAGGCTGAATCAACCCGCTGTCTCAAAGGCCGAAGCGGATCGCTTGATGGCGGCGCGGGCTTCTGCGCTCAGTGAAGCGATGACGGCGGCGCAGGCTTCGCTTGCGCACACGCTGACGCCCGATTCCAATGATGTGCTGCTCGCCTATCTCGCCTTGCGTTCTGGAGATGTGGTGAAGTTGCGCGATGCCGCAACCGCCGCGCTGCGCCTCGATCCTTACTTCGCAAACAATCACTGGCTGATGGCCGAAGCGCTGTTGATGGAAGGCGACGCGTCGCAGGCAAAGCGCGAAGCCGAAGCGGCCCTGGAGATCAATCCCTATTCGCGGGAAGCGCGTGACGTGTTTAAGCGGGCGCGTGGCGATGACAATGAGGCGAAGCAGACGGTCGAAGGTTTATTGGCGCAAGCGCGAGACTATGTAAATCAAGGCCAGACGCATAAGGCACGCAGACGGCTGCTACGCGCCTTGCAACAATCTGGCGGCCACTGCTTTGAATGTCACCGCGCGCTGGCCCTGGTCTGCGAGTCAGAGGGACGCGCGGAAAAAGCGCTCGCCGAATGGCAGATGGTCGCCGCGCAGGCGTCTGACCGCGCGGCGATTGAAGAAGCGCAATCGCACATCGCTTCACTCAAACAGAAAGCGCCCGGCCAATAATGCCGACTGTCTCAAGGACAGCTACACGTGTTATTCGTCAGGTCGTTGTCTTGAATGACGAACGTCAGACCTGACGCAAGAATCTTGATGGTCGCGCTGCCTTGCCTGGTGCAGGAGTTGACCGAGGCGCTGACGCTGCGATCCGGTCGCTTCGGGTCAGGCCCTGCGTCGCTGAGTTCAACTTTGCATCCCGAATTCTGTACACGCCCTGCGCCTGTGAGGCTGATGCCTTTCCTACAGTTGATAAACTGATAAGCGCCGGTCATCAAGTTAAAGCGCAGGATGTTGCCGTTGGCTTCGTCCTGCACGCAGAAGTCAGAGCCGCTGGTGACGCTTGTAGTCGCCGTCGCCGAGTTGTTGGCCGTGTTCGGATCAATCCCTTGATGCGATACGGTCGCGGTGTTCGAGAGGTTGAAGCCCGCGCCGGGCGTGACGTGCAGCATCAACGCGAATTGCAGCGAGTTCGGAATCCCGGTTCCCGGCACGGCTGGCAGGAACATCGTCGTACAACTGACGGTTCCCGTGCTGCCCACGGGCGGAGTCGTGCAGACTGGCGGCGTGAAGGCCGTGCCATAGCTGGTCAACAACATCAATGACTCGAAGGTTGTACCGGGCGGCAGCATATCCGTGAGCAGCACGTTATTCGCGCGCTGCGGCCCGTTGTTACTCAATGTGATTAAGTAAGTGATGTCGCTGCCGACGGCGACAGGCCCGGACGGCCCGGTCTTGGCGACTGCCAGATCGGCCATCGTTCCGACGAAGCTGATCTCATTGCCGAAGACCTGATAGGTGTAGCCGGGGCAGGACTGGCCCGGTTGTATGTTGTAAACGATGATCGAGAACGGCGCGTTGTGGCAGACGGTGAACTCCAAGTTGACCGTCCCGAAGCCGGCGGCACCGCCAAGGTAGTTGGCGCAGAGGTCTGTCGGATCGAACTGCGGGCTGTAAGCGGCCATAAAGAGCGCGCCCGGGCAGGAGTTTATGAAGCTGACGAATACTCTCTGGTTGAGCGGCGAGTTGTTCATGAAGAAGTATTCGTCGTAGAAGCGTGTGCCGATGGGCCGGGTGGTCAGGCAGTCAAGCCCGAAGCCGTTCACGTGGCGCGGCCCCGTGAAGCTCGGCTCGGTGAAGTCAATCGAATCCGAGACCGTCGCCACGAGCGGCGTCCCCTGTTCCGGCAGCAGCGCCTGTGAGCCGAAGGTCATCAGCGGCGCGTCAGCCGAACGAGCGGCCTTGCGGTTGCGACGTATGGCCCGCCGCAGTTGTTTGGGCGTCTGGTCGGCCCGCGTGAATTGCCCGACCTCGCCGTCGCCGGCGGGCTGATTTATGCCGCCGGTGAACGGGCCATCGAAGACAATTGCGCTGGTGCCGGCCACTTGAATCTGATAGCTGCTACAGGTCACGCCCGGTTCCAGCCCATAGACGACGAGCGAGAACTGGCTGTTGCCGCATACGTTGAATTGCCAGCTTATGTCGCCGGAGTTACCCGCCGAGGCCAGAAAGTTCGCGCAGATGTTGGTCGGGTCGAATTGCGGGCTGTAGGCCGCCATGTAGGTGTTGAAGCCGCAGCCGGAATGGAAGGTGACGCTCACGCGCTGCGGCAGCGGCGAGGTGTTATGAAAGAAGAACTGGTCGTAAAAGCGCGCGCCGACGACGCCGGTCGGCTGGCAGAAGCGGTCGCTGGGGACGCCCAGGCGAGAATGGCGCTGACCCGTGAAGGTGGGGTCACTCGCGCTGATCGCGCCGTTGATGGTGGCGATAATGCCTGTGCCTTGCAACGCCGTCACGCCGCTCGGCGCAGGGCTTGCCTCACCCGGCGGTGGGCCTGCTGCATCGCCCGGCGGCAACCAGACGATCAAAAATAATCCGAGCAGAAAAGCGCCCAACAGAAGATCGAACGCCAAACGCCGCAAGCACGAGAAGTCGCTGGATGAGCCGGCCATAGAGAATCCTCCTTTGGAAAATCTATCTCGTCTGCAACTCACAGAAGGTCACGCGCTGGACAGAGTTGATGAAGGGAAGTTTCGGTGACGGTAAATGCTTTGCAACCGCCGCGCACGGAACGCGGCAGTATGCTATGTCAACTGGCAGGTCGAGTCAAGCAGAAATAGAACAAGAAAGGGGTTATCATTACATACAAACGAAGCAACGCGGGCGGCACGGACGCTCGGCCACCCGCGCCGATCTTATCCGCCGCTGTTTTTGCGCAGCTCCATCAGCACCTGCTTGGCGACGGCTTTGAGCGTATCAAAGACGCCGACGCCGCGACTGGCAACGCCCTCGAAGACCGGCTCGTTTTGGCGCAGCAACTCGGCCTTCAGTTCGTCAACCGAGACGACGTTCGGCAGGTCGCGCTTGTTCAGTTGCAAGACGTAGGGCAGCTTCGTCAGATCGTAGCCGTGCTGCTTGAGATTGAGTTCAAGGTTGAAAAGCGATTCGGCGTTGGCGTCCATGCGCTCGCGTTGCGAGTCGGCGACAAAGACGACGCCGTCAACACCTTTGAGGATGAGCTTGCGGCTGGCGTCATAGAAGACCTGACCCGGAACCGTGTAAAGATGAAAGCGCGTCTTAAAGCCGCGCACCGTGCCGAGGTCGAGCGGCAGGAAGTCGAAAAAGAGCGTACGGTCGGTTTCGGTCGCCAGACTGATGAGCTTGCCTTTGGCCTGCTGGGCAGTCGAATCGTAGATGAATTGCAGGTTGGTGGTCTTGCCGCCAAGGCCCGGCCCGTAATAAACAATCTTGCAATTGATCTCGCGCGAGGCGTAGTTGATGAACGTCAAGGCTCGTATCCCTTATGGCAATGCCGGTGAGATTGGGGCCATCTCCCGTGCGTTTCTGCTTGAGGGGCAAGCGGACAGCCGGCTAACTGAACAGCGCGTCGATGTCTTCTTCGGTGATCTCAGCGAAGGGCGAATCGAGCGCAAATCCCATCTCGCGCTCGCGGTCAATCTTGCGGTCAATCGCTTCAAAGATGGCGTTCATCTCGGCGGTGGCGCGCTTGACGCGCAGCCGCACCAGGCCGAGGCTTGAGCGCTCGTCGAAGATGACGACCAGGATGACGCGGTTGGCGACGATAGAGATATGGATGTTGTCGCGCTCGCCTTCGTGCGAGAGAACCGGAAAGCCCTGCTCGCCGATCAGGTGCGCGAGGCCATCGGTGGCGGCGACATTGCCCGCAGTCAGGCTCGCCAGGCTGGTGGTGTCGAGGTTGAGCATCTCGCCGTGTGCCGCGATCTGCTGGCCGTTTTTATCGACCAGAAAGACGAACTTGGCGTTGGCGTCCGCGCACAATCGCGTGATGACGTTCTTGAGCTGCCCATATTCCTCTTCGTACATTACGACCGGAGCCGCCATTCCTTCTCCTTAAGCGAAACACCGAGGCAAGCGCGGCCACGAGCGGCGCGATTTCCTTGCGCTGGGTCTTCAATGCGAACGTTTGCGAATTGCATTACAAAACGTCCGACAGGTCGATGGGTAAGGGCGTCGACAGGGGCATTCGTGGGGTGAGCCTGTTATAGCATGGCCTCGTGGGGGCTTCAAGAGTTTTCCTCGCTGCTTCTTTATCGCAATCGAGCGCCGCTTTCGTGACCGCGCTGGCCGGTCTATACTCAAATGGAAAAGCCGGGAGGTGATTGGTATGGCCAACGTGATTGACGAAGAAGAACTCGAACGCCGCCGCACGCCGGAACAGCGCGAAGCCTGGGCGCGGCTCCTCAAACAAGCCGAGGAGCAGGGCATAACGCCGATGACGAAAGAAAAGCTTGATGCCATGGCCGGTGTCTGGCCGGAAGATGAGAGTGTTGATGAATTCCTTGAAGCGCGCGAAAGATGGCGTAGAGAAGGCCGCCGCAGGGAGTTACCTTGATTTCCAGCGCTGTTGTAGATACCGATGTTGTGTCATACCTCTTTAAGGGAGATACACGGGGAGCGTTGTATCGTCCACACATCGCAGGGAAGCTTTTGCTCGTATCGTTTATGACTCTGGCCGAACTCAGACAGTGGGCGCTGCTGAAGAATTGGGGTGAGCGGCGGCGGCAAGAGTTAGAACGATTCCTTGAGGCTTATGCCATCATTCACTCGGATGATAAGCTTTGCACAATGTGGGCGGAAGTAACTCGCAGCGCAATTCGCAACGGATATCCCATTGATACAGCAGATGCTTGGATGGCAGCGACCGCGCTGCTGCATGGCATTCCTCTCGTGACTCATAACCGCAATCATTATGTTGGCGTAGACGGTCTGTCTATCCTATCGGAAGCGCCGTGAAAGGGAGTCGCTATGGAATCCAGGTTTGTTAAGCACATCGACCGCGACGAGATCGTTGACATTGTCTGCGAACTCGTCCGCCAGGAGACGGTCAACCCGCCGGGCGACGAATATCTCTGCAAAAAGATTGTCACCCGCGCGCTGCAACAACTCGGCATGGAAATCGCTTACTACGAGAAAGAACCGGGCCGCACCAACATCGTCGGACGCGTAGGTCGCGGCGCGAAATCCATCGGCTTTGTCTCGCATATGGACGTGGTGCCGCCCGGCGAATTGGAGCAGTGGGAGACGCCGCCGTTCGAGCCGACCATCAAAGAGGGGCGCATCTACGGGCGTGGCACGCTCGACGATAAGGGATCGTTCGCGTGCGCCTATGCCGCTTGCAAAGCGTTTCTGGCCGAGCACGCGGACTTTGATGGCACGATCTACCTGATCGCCGCCGCCGACGAAGAGATGGGCAGCGCGCTCGGCATCATCTATCTGGTCGAAGAGTGCGGCGTCAAATTCGATGTCGCCGTCATTCCCGATGGCGGGCGCATGGACCTGTCCATCTATGGCGAGAAGGGCGTCGTTTGGGTCGAGATCGAAAGTCGCGGCGTACAGGCGCACGGCTCGACGCCTGAGCTTGGCCGCAACGCTATCATTCCGCTCGCGGAAGCGCTCGCCGAAATCAAGTCGCTCGATCTCGGCGCGAGCTTCGACCGCGCCTTCGATGGTTGGACAATGAATGTCGGCACGATCACCGGCGGTTCTTCGACCAACACCGTGCCGGCGGTGGCGCGCGCGACGATTGATTTCCGACTGCCTGCGGGCATCGGCAAATCCGACGTGCTGGCGAAGGTCGAAGAGAAACTCGCCGCTGCCCGCCGCCGCTCGCCCGATGCCGAGCTGAGCGTCAAGGTGCTGCACGAAACCGAACCGCACCTGTCGGATAAAAACTCGATCATCGTGCGCAGCTTTGACACGGCGGCGAAGCGGTTGAACCTGCCGATGAAGTACGAAACCTTTGGCGGCAACACGGTGGCGAAGAACCTCTTCTTCGCCGGCATCACTTCCGTCGTGCATTATCCGGGCGATGAGAAGCTGGCGCACATGGTCAATGAATTCGTCATCATTGATGAGCTGGTGCTCGGCTCCGTGTTGTACGCTGAAACGCTTGAAGCTTATTTCTTCGGTTGACGATTGACTAACGATTGCTGCATCCCTAACTCATGATGTTCCGATTGCTGGTTACGCTTTTCGTCTTACTTATCACGCTCGCGCCTGCTGGCGCGCAGAGCTTACAGGTGCGCGCCAACGAGATTCGCGCCGCGATGGACGCGCGCAACTTTGACCGCGCCGAGCAATTGGTCCGCGCCTTGCGCGCAGCAGACGCCGCGGCGTTCACGCGCAACAGCTACGACTATTTGCTGGCGCGACTGGCCGAGCGGCGCGGCGCTAAGGCCGAAGCCGCGACTTTGTATCTTGGATTACTGAACCGTAATTCGCCGCTTGCCGAGTACGCGCTGTGGCATCTGGCGGCGATGGCGCGCGCCTCGGATGATCTCGCGCTTGAGCGGCAATACCTCGCGCGCTTGCTTGCCTCGCACCCGGCCAGCGCGCTCACGAGCGCGGCGCGCAGCCGCTTGATCGACAGCCATCTTGAGAGCGGCAATGCCCGCGAAGCCATCGCCTTGTTGCGGCCCGCTGCGTCACCCGCAGGTGCGCGAGGGCGTGCTGCTATGGCCCGGCTCGGCGAAGCCTACGTGAAGCTCGGCGACACGTCGGCGGCGCGAGCGACCTTCACGCAACTGATCGGCGCATCGCGCGATGATTATGCGCTGGCCGCTTCGCTCGGACTCGATGCGCTCGACCGCGCCGCTGCCGTGAAGCCGAACGAGTTCGAGGCGCTGCGCCGCGCCCGCATCGATCTGTTCAACCGCCACTGGGCAGAAGCCCGCGCCCACCTACTCGATATCGTCGAGCGTTTCCCTGACAGTCCCAACCGCGCCGAAGCGATTTATCAAACCGGCTTCACTCTTTACCGCGAAGACAAATTCGATGAGGCCGTCAAGTGGTTCGAGCGCGCCCACGCCGAGTTCCCTACAAAGAAAGAAGGTGAGCAAGGTTACTATTGGGTCGGCACGGCATTACAGAAGGCGCAGCGTTACGAAGAGGCCGCGCGCCGTTACAGCGATTTCATCACGGCGTACCCCACTAGCGATCTGATCGAAAGCGCCCATCGCAACGTCGTCGATAGCCTCCGTTTTGCCGGCAAAGACGACGAGGCGGTCGTTTGGTCTAAGCGCATCGAGGAGCGATTCGCGGGGCAGCCGCTTGCGACCGTCGGTCTGTTCAACCGCGCCAAGATCGAACTCGCGCGCGGCAACTTTGACGCGGCCATCGCGCTGTTCACGCAGGTCGCGGCGCGGCCCATCACGCCACGACTCGTCAGCGCGCCCATTCGCGGCGAAGCCTCGTTTATGCGCATCGTCGCAACCGAACTGGCCGGGCGGATTGAAGAGGCCGCGCGCGCTTACCTGGCCATACCCGCAGAGCGCGACAATTACTTCGGCCAGCGCGCCAGCCTCCGATTACAAGCCATCGCCGCGACCGCTGCGGGCCGGCGCATTATCGAGCCGTTGGCGCGCGGCTACCGCGACCAGGCACGGGCGGCGTTGCGTGCGTCGCGTTATTCAGAAGCGAAAGATGCGGCGACGCAGGCGTTGCGTTTGACGAGCGACGACGCGGCGCGGCGTGATCTGCTCGCCGTCTTGCGCGCCTGTTACAGCCAGCTTCCCGCCTACAACGTCGGCGCGCGCTTTCGCCTGATCGCGGCGGCGCGACCGGCGATCACCGGGGCAGAGGCTAATGTAACCGACGCTACACACGCGCGGCTGGCGGCGGAGTTAATCTTTCTCGGATTGTATGATGAAGGCGCGACCGAACTGCGTCTGGGCGGATTCGGCGGCGCGCGGGCAGCAAGCGAAGAGGATGCGCCTGACGAAGGCCAGGCGCGACTGGTGCAAGCCGCCGCAGTCGCCGGCGACACGGGCTATAGCCTCGCCGTCTACAGCAATCGCGGCGATCAATCGTGGTTGGCCATCGCCTTTGCCGAGCCGCTGGCGCGTAGCGTTCCGCAGGATTATCGCGTCGAACTGTTGCCGCGCGATTTCGCCGAATTGCTTTATCCCGCGCCTTACCGCGACGCGCTCAATCGCTACAGTCATGCGAATCACACGGACCCGCGATTGGTGTTGGCGCTGGCGCGGCAGGAGAGCCGCTTCAATCCGCGCGTGAAGAGTCCGGCGGCGGCGCGCGGCCTCGTGCAGTTCATTCAAGAGACCGCCTTGAAGCTGGCCAACGAAGAAGGCATCAAGGGCTTTGAGCTTGACGACGTGTACGAGCCGGAGTTGGCCATGCGTTTGGCGTCGCGTTACGTCGGCGACCTGTTGCAGATGTTCCCCGACAACCCTTACGCGGTGGCGGCGTCGTACAACACCGGCGAAGCGAACGTCGAGCGCTGGATCTTCCGCTCTCGCTCGAATGATGTTGACCGCTTCACGGTCGAGATCGCCATTCCCGAAACCAAAGATTACGTGGCGAAGGTGATGAGCAATTACTGGGCTTATCAGGCGCTGTATGATGAGTCATTGAATGTGCGCCGTTGAGGCGATGTATAACTATGCGACGCATAAGTAATGGATGCGCGCCGCGTCGAGGCAATTGAATTTAGGCAGGCATTGAAATGCCTGCACCGAAAGCCGCGTAGCGGCAGATGAATTAAGGCAGGCGTTGAAACGCCTGCACGGAAGGCCGCGTAGCGAGCGAGCCTTGAGCTTTACAAAGATACTCGAAGAGTTGAAACGCCTGTACGGAATGCCGCGTAGCGGCAGATGAATTAAGGCAGGTGTTGAAACGCCCGCACCGCATGCCGCGTAGCGGCAATTGAATTTAGGCAGGTACTTTAGTGCCTGCACCGGAGGGCCGCATTGTTGGGCGTCGCGTCAGCGACGCTTGAATCAGCGGGTATTCAGGCGTCGCTGACGCGACGCGATCACCGCGCCGTTGACTTCCAGGCGTTGAAACGCCTGGCTAAACTCACCCGCCGCTACGCGGCGCCAACTCAATTGCCGCTGCGCGGCATCAACTCGATTGCCGATGCGCGGCGTCAACTCGATTGCCGATGCGCGGCATCTTCAGATTGATGTATTTATCTTTACGATGAGCAAGCCGATCACGCCAATCGTCAACCGCGAAGAAGAGAGCCGCGACCTCGGTTTCGGCTCGGTGGTGGCGCGCGAGAGCCGCGACCGCCTGTTGAACGCCGACGGCAGCTTCAACGTCGCGCGTCGCGGCCTGGGGTTCTGGTCAACGTTTTATCCTTATCACGCGCTATTGATGATGTCGTGGTCGAAGTTCCTCGGCGTCGTCGCGCTCCTTTACACGGCGATAAATGTCGCCTTCGCTTTCGCCTATATAATGTGCGGCCCTGCGGCGTTGAGCAATCCACCTGAGCTTGGACTGGATAACAACTTCCTGCGCGCCTTCTTCTTCAGCGTGGACACGCTGGCGACCATCGGCTATGGCAACATCAGCCCGGCAGGCGTAGCGGCGCACACGCTGGTCGCCATCGAAGCGCTGGTCGGTATGCTCGGCTTCGCGTTGATTACGGGGCTGGTCTTCGCGCGCTTCTCACGCCCGACGGCGCAGATCATCTTCAGCCGCACGGCGGTCATCGCGCCTTATCGCGGCACCACCGCGTTTATGTTTCGCATTGCCAACGCGCGCGCGAACGAGATTGTCGAACTGGGATGCAAGGTGCTGTTCGCGCGCTTCGTTGACGAAGACGGCCAGAGCATACGCCGCTTCTATCCGCTGGAGCTTGAGCGCGAGCGCGTCACCTTTTTCCCATTGAGCTGGACGGTTGTGCATCCGGTAGACGAGCGCAGCCCGTTGTTTGGCCTGACCGATGACGACTTGCGTCGCAGCAGCGCCGAGTTCCTGATCCTGCTCAGCGGTATGGACGAGACGTTTTCTCAGACGGTTCATACGCGCTCATCATACGGCGCGGCGGATATCGTCTGGGACGCGCGCTTCGCCAACGTCTTCAACCTCCGCACAGGGCGCGAGCGGTTGACGATTGACGTGCGCCGCTTGCACGACATCGAGCGAATAGAATCGTCGCGCAACTCATAACCACAGACTTGTGAATCGAAGATCGCCTTAGCGATTGGCGACTTCTTTATTAAGAGGCAAACGCAGATGAAACGATGGACGGTTGTGATGGCGGGCGTGCTGATGTTGCTGGCTCACGGAACAGCCGCCGCGCAGTGGCGCGCACAGCAGAGCCGCACGGCGGCGGACTTGCGCGGCCTGAGCGTCGTCAGCCCGTGGGTCATCTGGGCGAGCGGCACGCGCGGAACTTACCTGCGCACCACCGATGGCGGCGCGACGTGGCAGGCCGGCACAGTGCCCGGCGCAGAGGAACTGGACTTCCGCGACGTTGAGGCGTTCGACGCCAACACCGCTTATCTCTTGAGCGTTGGCAAAGATCGACAGTCGCGCATCTATAAGACCACGGACGGCGGCGCACACTGGACGTTGCAATTCACCAATCGCTTGCCCGAAGCCTTCTTCGATGCGATGGCCTTCTGGGACCGCGATCACGGCATTGCGATGAGCGACCCGGTCAACGGACGCTTTGTAATGGTGACCACAGATAACGGCGGCAGGACGTGGGCAGATGTTCCGGCCACGAACATCCCTGCGGCGATGCCCGGCGAAGGCGGCTTCGCGGCCAGCGGCACTTGCATTGCCGCGCAGGGGCAGGCCAACGCCTGGTTTGTGACTGGCGGCGCGGTCGCTCGCGTCTTTCGATCAAACGACCGAGGCCGCACGTGGACGGTGGCGGCTGCTCCAATCACGAGCGGCGCGGAATCGTCGGGCGTCTTCTCGATTGCCTTCACTGATGCGACGCGCGGGGTGATCGTCGGCGGTGATTATCGCAAGCCGAACGAGGCGGGCGACAATGTCGCCACGACCAGCGATGGCGGCCAGACCTGGAAGCTGAGCGCCGGCCAGCGCCCCGCCGGTTATCGTTCGGGCGCGGCCTTCGTTGCCCCTTTGACGCTCATCGCTGTCGGCACGTCAGGCTCTGACGTTTCGACCGATGGCGGCGCGAGTTGGACACGGCTCGACGGCGAGAACTACAACAGCGTCGCCGCGCGCAAAGGCGTTGTCTGGGCGGTCGGGCCGCAGGGCCGCGTCGCCAAGCTCGACACTCTGCCTGGCGGTCGCAAGCTGACTGCAAACTGACAAGGCCGCGCTGGTAATGTAGAATCGCTTCAGCTATGAAATACTAACCTTGGAGGATTGCTCTATGAAATCTCTGCTCGCAGTTTTCCTGTTACTCATTCTCACCGCGCCCGTCGCGTTGGCCGGCGGCGGCAAGCGTTCCGACGAAGTGCAGCGCCTGCGCCGCGCTGCCGAAGTCTTCACCGAAATTATGGCCATACCCGACAAGGCCATCCCCGATGACCTGCTCGACCGCAGCGCCTGCATCGCCATTGTGCCCGGCCTCAAGAAAGGCGCGCTTGGGTTTGGCGGCAAGTATGGAAAGGGCGTTGTGATGTGCCGCAAGCCGGATCGCCGATGGAGCGCCCCATCCTTCATCACCATCGAAGGCGGCAGCGTCGGTTTTCAAATCGGCTTCTCGCAAAGCGATGTCGTCTTGCTGATCATGAATCGCAAAGGGATTGACAAGCTGATCGGCGACAAGTTCACGCTTGGCGCGGATGCGTCGGTTGCCGCCGGCCCTGTCGGTCGCACGGCCAACGCGCAGACCAATGTGCGGCTTGATGCTGAAATACTCGGCTATTCGCGGGCCAAGGGGCTGTTCGCAGGTGTGAGCCTCGAAGGCGCAACGCTCAGGCAGGATATGGACAACATCAGCGACTTCTATGGCAAGGATATCAACCCGCGCGCCATTCTCCTCGAAGCCACCGTGCCGATGCCTGCCGAAGCGCGCGGTCTGGCCTCGGCGCTGGCGCACGAATCCCCGCGCAAGCAGAAGTGAAGGACGACGCGGCGACGCGGAGAAAGAGGGACACGGCGACGCGGCGACGCGGGAAAGACGAGCAGTTCGTCTGTGTGTCTTTCCCTCGCCGTGTCGCCGCGTCGCCGTGTCGCCGCGTCGCTTATTCGTCAGAGTATCGCGTCGCCGGGCTGCCCGATGGATGGAAGACGCCAAGCAGGCGTATGTTCGCGGAGCCTGTGTTCTCAAGCGAATGACTGATGCCGCGCGGCAGGTAGATGCTCGCCCCTTTGCTAAACGCCGCGCTGCTTGATTCGGTCCACACGCGCCCCTCGCCTTCTAAAATAAAGATCGCCTCTTCATACGTGTGGTGATGCATCGCGGCGCGGCCTGGCGGAATGACGCCGATGAATTGCGTGACGCGGTCTGCCCCGGCCTCTTGATTGATGAGCAGTTTGAAGGTGCGGTCGCCGGTCGGGATCGCTTTCTGATCTTCTTCACGCACGGTGCGCAGCGGCTTCGTATCGAGCGGCAACGCGCTGACGGCATCGACGGTTTCGGCATCATCTTCAGGACAGCGCACGCTGATGATAGCGAGTTGGCCACGGCTCTCGATCTGGCAGGTGCTCGCGGGCGGCATGTAAACGGCAGTGCCCGCCGCCAGCCCGTAACGATGGCCATCAATCAAACAAACGCCTTCGCCGCTCACCACGTAAAGGACTTCTTCAGCGGTCGGGTTGCGGCGCGCAGGCGATAGCCCTTCATCGTAAAGGCTCACGGTCTGCGCGATGTCGCGTGCGCCCATCGCCTTCGAGATGGGGATGCGATACCGCCGCGTGCCTTCGTCGTGTGTGTAACCTTCGTCACTGATGACTGCCGCGCCGCCGTGCAGGATTTCCATTGTCGCTCCCTCGTTTGCGTCTCACCGCGCGAACCGCGCCAGGCTGAATCGCGTGATGTCGTAAGTGGTCTGGCCGGTCAGCAGCAACTCGGCGCTGATGCGACCGACTACGGGGCCGAACTTGAAGCCGTGACCCGAAAAGCCCGTGACCAGCAGAACGTTTTCAATTCCCGTGTGCCAGTCGATGATGAAATCTTCGTCGGGCGTGTTGTTATAAACGCAAACGCGCGTCTCGCGCACCGAGGCGGTGGCGAGCGTCGGAATGAACTCGGCGAAAAAGTCGCGGCAGCGCGCGATGAAGTCATCGCCGACCGGCGTATCGTCATCCATCTCGACGATGCGGCCTCGGTGGTGATTGCCCATTTTGATCGCATTGGCGTGATGAACCGGGAAGCCATAAAAGCCGCTGCCGAAATCAATGAAGATCGGCAAACGCCCGACTGCGAACGCTTCGGGGTTTGTGCGCGGCTCAAAGTAGACGACCTCCTGCCGCGTTGTCATCAGTGTGTCGGCAAGCGAAGGCAGCGCGCGCCGCGTCCACGGGCCTGTGGCAACCATCGCGCGGCGGCATTCAATCGCTTCCCCGGTCTCTGTGGTAATCCTTACATTCGCGCCGGCGGTCTGTTCGATGCCGGTGACGCGCGCCGCTTCGATGACAGTTGCGCCGCGTCGCCGCGCCAGTTGGATCATCGTCTGCACGGCGCGCTCGGCGTGAGTGATCGCGCCGCTCGGATCGAACGCCGCGTGAGCGAAGGCCGCCGGGTTGAATTGCGGGAAGCGCGCGGCGGCTTCGACGCTCGTCATCATCTCGGCGTCGAGATCAAGCGCGCGCAAGGCGGCGGCGGTTTCGCTCTCGATAGTTGATTCGGCCTGCCCCATCAGCAGCAAGCCGGTCGGCGTCAGCAACTGCGCGCCGGTCTCTTCTTCAATCGCGCGCCAACCGGCGAGCGCATCAACCGCGAGCCTCACGTAGAGCGAGTCGGGATAAGCGAAGCGGAAGACCTTGGAATGATCCGTAGACGCCGCGCGCGGGTTCGGCAACCGCGCCTGATCGATCAGCGCGACGTGCGCATTACTGTTGCGTGCGACTTCGCAAGCAGCCGCCGCGCCCATCACGCCCGCGCCGATGATGATAATGTCGTACGTCTTCATCGCGTCGCAGGATTTTATCACACGGGCAGCGCGAAATAAGGATGACGTGGGAACGCGGCGACGTGAAGAAAGAGGGACACGGCGACGCGGCGACGCGGGGAAAGATGAGCGGTTTGCTTCTGTGTCTTTCCCTCGCCGCGTCGCCGTGTCTCCGTGTCTCCGCGTCGCTCTTATGGCTTGCGGTCGGGCTTGCCTGGCGGGTTGCGCGGCGCGGCCTCGTCGCCGTGTTTCTTGTCCATCACGCCGGGGCGGTCGCCTAACGCCTCAGGCTCACTCACCAGTCGCTTGCCGCTCTTCGGATCGAAGACCTGATTGCGCAGAAACTGCTCGGTCGTCCACGGCGCGCCGCCGCCGCCGAGGTACTTCTGGAACCATTCGAGGTGCGCCGTGTAATACAACGCCATCTCGTACCAACTCGGCCAGTGGCCGGCGTTCGAGTAAACGATCAAGCGCGACGGCACTCCCATCTTTTGCAGCGCCGTGTACATCTCAAGCGCCTGCGTGTACGGCACACGGTAATCGCGCTCGCCGGTGATGACCAGACACGGCGTCTTGAAGTTCTTCGCGTAATTCGACGGCGACCACTTCTCATATAAATCCGAGTTCCAGGGTCGGCCTTTCAAATCCCATTCGGGAAACCACGCCTCTTCGGTCGCGCCATAAAACGACTTCAGATTGTAAATGCCCATCATCGAAGCAATGGCTTTATAGCGGTCGGTGTGGCCTTCGAGCCAGTTCATCATATAGCCGCCATATGACCAGCCCATCGCGCCGACGCGGGTCGCGTCCACGTAAGGCAACGCTGATACCGCGTCCGTGACTTTCATTACGTCTTCGTAGACCTTGCCGCCCCAGTCGCCTGAAATCGCCGCCGTATAGTCTTGTCCATAGCCGGTCGAGCCGTGTGGATTCGGAAACGCGACGACGTAGCCCGCGCCCGGATAGACTTGCCAGTCGCCACGGAACGCATCCGACCATTGCGATTGTGGCCCGCCGTGCACGTTGAGGATGAGCGGATACTTCTTCGATGGATCGAAGTTGTGCGGCTTGACGATGAAGACGTGAACCTTCTTGCCGTCCGCGCCGTCCACCCACATCTGTTCCGCCGGTCGTATGTCTACTTCGTTGGCGACGGCTTCGTTGATGGTGGTCAGCCGCTTGCCGGTAGCGCGCCCGCCATTGACGAGAGTGGCGCTATAAATTTCAACCGGCGAGCCAACGGCGCTGCGCGCGTAGACGATGCGGTCGCCGTTGATGTCATAACCGAGAATCGTCGCGTCTTCGAGCGCCGGCGCGATGGCCTTTGTTGCCACGTCAACGCGATGAATCGGCTGCTGGCCTTTGAACGGGCCTGAGAAGTAGATCGTCTTTGAATCCGCCGACCACTGATAATCTTCGATCCAATCGCGGTAGCTTTCCGTCAGCACCGTGGACTGGCTCGACTGGCGGTCGTAGATGGCCAGCCGAAAGAGGTCCGATTCATAGCCCGGCTGCTTCTGCATACGGTAAGCGATGTAGCGGCCATCGGGCGAATACTTCGGGCTGCCATCGAAAGCCGGGTTTGAAGCCGTGATGTTGCGCGGCGTCGCCGACTGGTCTGCGAGCGAGATCAGCCACAGGTCATTATTGGTCGAAGACTCAGGGTTCTTGTCGTGGTTCGAGACGCAGACCAGCTCGCGGCCATCCGGCGAGAAGTCGTACTGAAGGGGGCCGCCGAGTTGAAAGCTCGGCGCGTCAAAGTTGCCCGGCGTCACATCGCGCACGCCGCCCGATGCCACGTCAGTCAAGAAGATGTGCGTGCGCATTCCGTCTTTCCAGTCCGTCCAGTGGCGAAAGAGCAACGAGTCGGCCATATGCGCTTTCAGCGGCCCGTTCGACCACGCCTCACTGATGCGCTTGTTGCAACTGTCGTCGCCATTACATTCGGGATAGACATCCGTAGAGAAGGCGATCCACTTGCCGTCGGGCGACCACACCGGGTCGGACACGCCCGTTGAAATACTGGTCACGCGCCGCGCTTCGCCGCCCGTAGCCGACATTACATAAAGATTCGGCTCGCCGTCGCGCGTGCTGATGAAAGCGATCCAGCGCCCATCGGGCGAAAAGACCGGCGAAGCCGAACTCTTATCGCCCGTGGTGATCTGCCGCGCGTTGCGCCCATCGGCATCCATCAGCCATATCTGCGTCGTGCGTTTGGCGCGCGACAAATCCGAAGTCGAGACGGCGTAAACAATCGTCTTGCTGTCGGGCGACAGATGCACGTCCGAGATGGACTTGATGCGGTAGAGGTCTTCGATGCTGAAGGCGCGCTTCTGTGCGTGCGCCGCGCTCAAGGGAAGAATGAGTAGAATGATGAGCAGGGTCAGTCGTCGTTTCATAAAGGTGGCTCCTCTGGTGCTGAATGATGAATCAAGTATTCGCGGCGTCTGCGTTGAGCGAGGTGAGCCGCGCGCTCTCGGCCCATAAACGTGCGGCTACCTGATCGTCCTGCGCTTCTGCCGATGCTCGGGCTTCGGCAGAGCGGACGAAGTATTTGCCGGTGACTCCTTCAACGTCGGGCGAAGCGGCGAGGTAGACCGTCGTCTGCGCCCCTTTTTCCGGGCTGATCGTCAACAGCTTGATGATCGCTTCGATGGGCCTTGGCAATGCGCGAAAGATAGACGTAGCCACCGCGCCCGGATGCAGGCAGTTGGCCGTAACATTTGTGCCGGCGAGCCGCTTTGATAGCTCGCGCGTGAACAGGATGTTGGCCAGCTTGGAGTGACAGTAAGCCTTGACGCCGCTGTAGACTCGCTCGCCTTGCAGATCGTCGAAGTTGATGTGGCCGTGCTTGTGCGCGTCCGACGAGACGCTGACAATGCGTGACGGCGCGCTCCGCTTCAACAGGTCGAGCAAAAGATTGGTCAGCAAAAAATAGGCGAGGTGGTTGACGGCGAATGTCATCTCGATGCCGGCCACAGTCGTTTCGCGCTTGCGCAGATAGACGCCGGCGTTGTTGATCAGCACGTTCAGGCGGTCGTGCGTCGCTTTGAATTCGTCGGCGAAGCGATGAATGTCGGCCTGCGATGACAGGTCGCAGAGCATCAGTTCGATTTGATTATTGCCGGTTGCCTGTTTGATCTCGGCCAGCGCCGCTTCGCCGCGCGCGCGGTCGCGGCAGACCATCACGACATGCGCGCCGAGGCGGGCAAGCTCTGTCGCGGTGACTTTGCCGATGCCGCTATTCGCGCCGGTGACGATGCAGACCTTGCTGTTCATAGTCGTGTTGTCGTTCATAGGTGGATCAATCCTGCAATGCCTGATCGAAATCCGCGATCAGGTCGTCGGTCGCTTCGATGCCGACCGAGAGGCGGATGAGGCTGTCAGAGATGCCGAGCCGCACGCGGTCTTCCACGGACATTCCCGCGTGCGAAGTCGTCGCGGGCCGCGTGATTAATGTCTCGACGCCGCCGAGACTCGGCGCGACGATGGGCAGCCTGACGCGCTCAAGCACGCGCTCGGCAGCGGCGATGCCGCCCGTTACTTCAAAGCTCAGGACGCCGCCGAAGCCTTCAAACAACTCGCGCGCCCGCGTGTGCTGCGGGTGGCTTTCGAGGCCCGCGTAATTGACGTGGCTGACACGCGGATGCTTCTCCAAAAACTGCGCCAGCCGCAGGGCGCTGGCGTTTTGATAATGCACGCGCAACGCCAGCGTCTTAATGCCGCGATGCAGCAGGAAGGCGGCGTGCGGGTCCATCGTGCCGCCCAGATGATTGAGTTTGTGCCTGACCTTCTCGATCAGATCAGCGCGACCGATCACCGCGCCGGCGACAATGTCGGAGTGGCCATTTAAGTATTTAGTGCCACTATGAACAGAGAGATCAAAGCCGATTTCCACCGGGCGAAAGTTGATCGGACTGGCGAACGTATTATCAATGATCGAGACCAGCCCGTTTGCTTTCGCAAAGCGCGCCACGGCTTTGAGGTCAGCCACCTGTACGGTCGGGTTCGTCATCGCTTCGACGTAGATGGCTCGCGTGTTGGGCCGCAGCCGGGCTTGCCAGGAATCAGGATCATCGCCGCTGACAAAATCATAGCTGATGCCGAAGCGCGCGAAGTCGGTGGACAGCAAATCGTGTGTGCCGCCATATAAACAATCCTGCGCGAGCAGGTGATCGCCTGCGGCAAGCACCGTCAGCAGCGTCGTCGAGATGGCCGCCATACCGCTTGCGGTGACGAGCGCGGCCTCGGCGTTTTCGAGCGCGGCGAGCTTGCGGTGCAGCGCCGTATGATTCGGCGTGTTGTTCAGGCGAATGTATTTGATGTCGTGATAACTGGCTTCGCCGTTGTACTCGAACGTGGCCGACTGAAAGATCGGCAGCGCGACTGCGCCTTCGATGCGCGGCAGGAGTTCGCCGGCGTGGATAATCTTGGTTTCAATGCGGTCGTATTCGGCCATCGTCTCTCCTTCGGGTGAACGGGTGCTGTTGAAGACAGTATGCCGCAGGAAATGATGAATGCAAAATGATGAATGATGAATTGAAGAGACAAGTCCATTGCCATGGGCCTGAGCTTTCGCCGTTCATCATTCCTCATTCATCTTTCAGCATTTTCTGATGATAGAATAGATGTGAAACGTCATGCAATCAGTGGCCTCGACCGCCGGCCTCGCAAGGCGCAACGGCGGCGAGTGTTGAAGGGCGGATTGCCTTCACGCGTAAGGACGTGGATTTTATCGGAGGAGAATCAATCAGAATGAGAAAGATGGTCGTTGTTGTCTTGATGTTATTGCTGGCTACGGTTGCGGTCTACGCGCAGGACGGCCATGCGGCTCACGCCGAGCACGCCGCCGTTTCGATGATGGCGCAGGACTGGGCGAAACAGAAGCTGGATAAATCGCCGCGCCATCAGGAATGGGTGCAGGTCAAGAATGGCAACCGCACCGTCAATGCTTTCGTCGTCTATCCCGAAGTCAAAAACAAAGCGGCGGCGGTTGTCGTCATCCACGAAATCTTCGGCCTGAGCGATTGGGTGCGCGGCGTCGCCGACCAGTTGGCCGAAGCCGGTTACATTGCCATCGCGCCCGACCTGCTGTCGGGGATGGGGCCGCAAGGCGGCGGCTCAAGTGAGTTCGCCGACCGCAGCGCGGTGACGCAAGCGGTGATGAAGCTGCCGGCGGATCAAGTGACGGCGGACTTGCAGGCGGTGGCCGATTACGTGGCCAAGCTGCCGGCGGCTAACGGCAAGGTAGCGGTGGCGGGCTTCTGCTGGGGCGGCAGTCAATCGTTCCGCTTTGCCACCAGCCGGCCTAATCTGGCGGCGGCTTTTGTCTTTTACGGCACAGGGCCGGACAGCGCCGACGCGATAGCGAAGATCAAGGCTCCGGTCTATGGTTTCTACGGCGGCAACGATGCGCGCGTGACGGCCACCGTCGCCAAGAGCACGGAGTTGATGAAGGCAGCGGGCAAGCGATACGAGCCGGTGACGTATGAAGGCGCGGGGCACGGCTTTATGCGAAGCGGCGAAGACCCGACCGCTAACGATGCCAACAAAGACGCCAACAAGAAAGCGCACGACGAAGCCTGGGCGCGCTGGAAGGCGCTGCTCAAGAAGCTCTGAGCGGCGATGGCAAAGTTGATCCTGCCGGTGGATTCAACCAAACGATTGTGAGTTTGTTGAATTCGCTGGCGGGATCACTCGTCATCGCGCCTTAAACATGGCTTTCGTTTGACAAGCCCGCGCTTCATCATACGATGGTGACTGATGATGGCCGCACTTCCGAACGTCACTGCGTATCGCCGCCAGGGCAGGCGCTGGGTACGCTATGACGTTGGCGACCTGAGCGCATCCGTCGAACTCACCTCTATCAACAGCCAGCTTTCACTGGCGGATGTCTACGCCGGCGTCACCTTCGATTAGCCTTCACGCCCAAGCCATCAAGTCAATGCGTACACGTCTCGGCGATTTTGCCGGTGTCATTCGATTGATCAATCCTTGGCGCGCGTGATATAACGCCACGGCGTAAGAGCTTGACCCCTGAGGAGGAACCCATGACCATATTCGGCAAAACGCTTTCGCAGTATCTCAGCTTTCAGAAGTACATTCTCTGGCTCATTATTGTCGTTGGATTGGCCCGCCTCGGCCTGTCGCTGGCCAACGTGCCTGACTCGACAACCAAGTGGCTCAGCATCTCTATTGTTGGCGTGATCGGCCTCATCTACTACGCCATTCGCGTGCACACGCGCGGCTTCGGCAGCTACATGCAATTGCTGCCGCTGCTTGTCATTCAAGGTTTTCTCTCGCAGGCCATCATCATCGCCGCCATCGCCATCGCCGCCTTCACGGGCAAAGATAATGTCTTCAGCGTGCGTGAATTCAGCGGCGCGATGTATGGCAAGCCCTGGCTGCACGCGGCGGGGCACATGGTCTTCGGCGGCATCATCATCCCCTTGCTCGGGTGGGGCGTCGCCAGCGCGCTGATGTGGGTCGTCAAGAAAATGACGGCGCAAGAGCCTGCGGCCAGGGGCACAGGCGCTTAGCTATCGCCGAGCACGGCAAGGGCTGTTGATCTTTACGAAAGAAAGCGAATGATTAAGATAGCCGCCCTGTTCCTGACCATTCTCTCGGCGGCGGTAGTCGGCGCGGCGCAGGGGCGAAGCTGGCCATCCCGCTCGAAGAGCCTACGGGGATTGAGCGGCGCGACCGCGAAGTCGTACAACTGGTCGCCCGCTTTGCCGCAGGCTTTGCGCGCGTTGCGCAGTTGCGCGTGCTGGACGATGCGGGCCGCGAGCTGCCCCTGCAAGTCGGCAGCCGTGACACATACGCCGACGGCTCGATCAAGTCCGCCGAGATTCTTTTCCCTGCCAGCCTGATGCCGGGCCGCTTGCCGCGCTACCGGCTTCTGGCCTTGCCTATCACGCCGCCCGCGCCAAAGCCTGTTGAGCGCGGCGGCGATTACCCGACCGACATCCTTGTGCGTCGCTCCGGCACCAGCCGCGAGGGTGAGCGGCTGTCCAAGAATGTCTATGAGTTCGACGTGAAGGGACCTTGATTGAAGAGCGAGATGGAATCGAAACGAAGAGCGGATGAAGATGAAGCGCCACACCTGCTGCGGCGGTTCGGATTGTTGCAGGCGACGGCGCTGAATATGTCGAACATGATCGGCATCGGGCCGTTCATCACCATTCCGCTGTTGATGTCGGCGCTCGGCGGGCCGCAGGCGATGATTGGCTGGTTCATCGCCGTGCTGATTGCCATACCCGATGGAATGGTGTGGAGCGAGCTTGGTGCGAGCCTGCCCGGTTCGGGCGGCACTTACGTTTACCTGCGCGAAGGCTATGGCCGCGAAACTTGGGGCCGGCTGATGGCTTTTCTATTCATCTGGCAATTTATCTTGAGCGGCCCGCTTGAGATTGCTTCCGGTTACATCGGCTTCGGCAAATATATGGGCTACGTGTGGCCGGCGGTTACGCCGCTGCAAACCGCGATAGTCGCTTCGGTCGTTGGCGTCATCAACATCGCGTTGCTTTACCGCCAGATCACTTCGATTGGCAAGATTACCGTGAGCCTGTGGGTCGGCACGCTCGTCACCACGGGCGCGGTGATTGCGACGGGCGCGATGCACTTCGATGCAAAGCTGGCGTTTGATTTTCCGCCGGGCGCGTTCAATTTTTCATTGGGCTTTTTGATGGGACTGGGCGCAGCGACGCGCATCGGCGTTTATGATTACCTCGGCTACTATGACATCTGCTACATTGGCGACGAAGTCAGGAATCCCGCTCGCGTCATCCCGCGCTCGATCATCATCAGCGTGCTTGCGGTAGCCGTGATCTATTTCGCCATCAACCTCTCGATCATCGGCGTTGTGCCGTGGCGCGAGTTCGTCCCTTACGAGGCGCACCCGAACGCCGACTTCGTCGTCTCGACGTTTATGGAAAAGGTATACGGCTCACGCATAGCGACTGCGTTCACGGCGATGGTGTTGTGGACTGCGTTCGGGTCGGTCTTCGCGCTGCTGCTGGGCTATTCGCGCATCCCTTACGCGGCGGCGCAGGATGGCTACTTTTTCAGCGTCTTCGCCCGCCTGCATCCGAAAAAGAATTTCCCTTACATTTCGCTGATCGTCATCGGCCTGCTTTCGATTGTGTGCAGCTTCTTTTCACTCGGCGTTGTCATCGACGCGCTGATCACGACGCGAATCCTGATTCAATTCATTGGGCAGGTCTTCGCGGTGATGTTGTTGCGCCGTCGCGCGCCCGATCTGCCGCGCCCTTATCGCATCTGGCTCTACCCTGTGCCGAGCCTCGTCGCGCTGGTTGGCTGGGTCTTCATCTTTGCGACCTCCGACCTTGCGATCATTCTGTTTGGCCTGGGCACGCTCGCGCTCGGCGTCGCGTTCTTCTTCGTTTGGTCGTGGCGCACGGCGCGCTGGCCTTTCGCGCCGGCAGCTTCAGCCGCCGATTAAATCGAGGACAAGTGATGGCCGGACTGGCAATCGCCGGCGGCGCGCCGGTGCGGACTACATCGTTTACCGAATGGCCGCAGTTCGATGATCGAGAGCGGCGCGCGATTAGCGACGTGCTCGAAAGCCGCAACCGGGGCGGCTATCCATTCCCGAATCAGCAGGCCGAGTCGTTCGCCCGCCGCTTCGCGGCAGTGAACAATTTCTAAGCACACTCTGAGAGCGATACTCTTGCGAGGCCGCCGGCCTCATTTCAGGCTTAGCTTTATACCACCGTTTGAATCAATGCGCGATACGTCAGGCATTGAGGGCCGCATCCGCAGCGCGTCTGCCCTTCACGTTGTTTGCCGAATAAAGCGTCAACCGCCTGATGCCATACATCATCAGCAGGGCGATGAAAAGATAGATGATCGAGTTGGCGCTGATCGAGGCGCTCATGCCGAAACGACCGCTCGCGGCAGCGATGGCCACTGGCGCGATGCCGCCGCCGAGCCAGCCGATTGCATTCATAAAGCCGACCGCTGAAGCTCTGCGTTCAGGCCGAACCACAT
The DNA here is from genome assembly GCA_045807725.1 of Blastocatellia bacterium. Classification (GTDB taxonomy): domain Bacteria; phylum Acidobacteriota; class Blastocatellia; order UBA7656; family UBA7656; genus DATENM01. Next base: position 69,150 of record JBJMGV010000025.1, read on the forward strand.
CGTGCAGCGATGCCCAGATGTTCGCATCATAAATTCCCTTGAAGTAACCGAAGCCGGCAAGCGCCACGATCAGCACCGGGACCGAAAGCGTCCAGCCCGCCATAAAGATGAACGGCACGCCAAACAATAGCCCCGCCGCTTGCGCCATCATTCTGCCGCCGCCATACCGGCGCGCCAGCCTGTCGGCCAGGACGCCGCCGCTGATGACGCCGAAGACCGAGGCGATCTGCAAATAAGCCGTGCCGCTCAAGCCCGCCATCGCCAAGCTCATATCGAATTTTTGATGGAGGAACGATGGCATCCACGTCAGGAAGATCATGGCGACAAAGTTCGCGCCGACGAAGACGGCGGTGAGCAGGCGTACCATCGGATTGCCGAACAACTCACGTATGGTCGCCATTACATTCGCGGCGCTGGCTTTGAGGTCGGCCCTGGCTTCTTTGCTTGCAGCCGCCGGCTTGCGCGCCGGCTCGCGCAGCAATAAAAGCAAGACAACGCCATAAAGCATCCCCGCCGCGCCGAAGAGATAAAAGCTCGAACGCCAGCCATAATGTTGGCCCAGCAGACCGGCGACGCTGCCGCCGGCAATGGTCCCGGCGTAGACGCTCGATTGATGCAAGGCCATCGCGCGCGACCGCGTCGCCGGCCCATGATAATCGCTCAACAGTGACATCGAAGCGGGGAAGTAGAACGCTTCGCCGAAGCCTTCCAGCGCGCGGAAGATGACCAGATGCGTGTAGTCGGTCGAGAGCGCCGTCGCCAGCGTCACGAGCGACCAGAAGACGAGGCCGGCGATGACCAGCGTCTTGCGCCGCAAGCGATCACCGACAAGGCCGGCAACCGGGCCGAACGCGGCATAGACCCACATGAACGACGAGCCGACGATGCCAAGCTGCACGTCGCTGAGATTCATCTCTGACTTGAGCAGCGGGAAGACCGAGAAGATCGCCTGCCGGTCGGCATAGTTGAAAAAGCAGACCGCCCACAGCATCAGTACGACCAGCCATTTATAACTTCGTTCGCGCATCGGCATTCATTGCTTGTCGCCTTCCATCACCCACTCTTCGTTGAAGTGCGCGTGCTTGATGGCTTTGCGGGCCGGCTGGCCTTCGGCGTCCTTGCCCACGTCTTTCTTGTTCAGGTGATAACTGTAGCTCGCGTGCAGCGAGCCGTCGCGCGCTTGAATGATTGAAGGATAATGAAACGCGCCGGCTTCCGCGCCGCGCGGCTCGTATTCAAGATGCCGCGTCCATTTCCATGTCTGTCCTTCGTCGGTCGAGATCGAAACCGCCAGGCTGTTGCGAGTAATTTCGGTGTCGTTATAGATCAAAACCCAGTGGCCGTTCTTGAGCGCGATGATCTCAGCGCCCGATCCCGGATTGGGGATTGACGTATCGCGCGGCGCGCTCCAGGTCTTGCCGTTGTCGCGCGACTCGCTGGCGTGAAGCCGCTTCGGCGGCGGGCCGTTGTCGCGCATCAAGGTGAATAATGTGCCGTCTTTCTTTTTGACGATGCTCGGCTGAATGTTGCCCGCTCCGACCAGCGGCGTGCTGGTCGTCCACGTCTTGCCCCAATCATCTGTTATCGCCATCAACGAGAACGAGAAGCCATCAGAATAAAGCGGCACGATCAACCGCTTGCCATCGAGAATGAATGGGTGCGCGCGAGTCATCCAGCCGAGGCGGCGAAATAATTTATCGGCAGCGTTCTTTTTCGTGCGCTCGATGTAAGCGGCGGCGGCCTCTCTCAACTCTTGCGGCAAATCTTTTCGGCTGGCTTCGACCGCTGCCATCGCTTCACTGACGGTCGTTTCAAACTCAGGCCCCGGTGTGATGTGCAAGACCTCGCTCACGTCCCAGCGCGGCACGCCAGGGTGTTTTTGATAGTCCGACGAGATGCGATACTTCATCAATGCGGTGTGCCACTCGTTAGCGAGGATAGTCGGCCACAACAGCCACAATCGTTGCTGCGGATCGATGAACATCGTCGGGTTGGTGTCCGGGTAGCCCAATGTATCGGCCATCGTGAAGCGCTCGTCCCATCGCTTCGCGCCTTTACGCAGTCGCGCTCCTTCGATCTTTACGTCGTCGGCGGTGCGCTCGCCTGAGCCGTGAAACCAGCAGACCAGCAAGTCGCCGTTCGGGCATTCGACAATGCACGAGGCATGGTTGTGCCAGTGTTCGAGCGGAAAGATCAACTCGGCTTCATAAAAAGCTTTGGTGTCGGATTGCGCCGACGCGCCGCCAGGCAGCGCCGACAATATCGCAAGCAGAGTGATCGTGAGAGGCTTGCTTAGAGATTTCATCATCGCTTGCTTCACTCAACGCACGTAGATCGGGTTTGAGTATATCCAGGGCCGCATCTCGCCGTCGGCTTCAAGCCACGCCTCAACGCGGTAGACGCCCGCCGCTTTGAGCGGCAGCGTAATCTCGCGGCTCTCGCCGGTGGCGACGACTTCGCCGTTACGCAGCAGCTTCCAGTTGCAGGCGACCGGCGCTTCTGCTTTGAGCCTGAGCGTCGGACTTAGCCTTACTTCATCGCCCATAATCGAGATGTTCTTTCGGTCATCCGAATAAGCCACGAACGCAAAGCCGCTCGCGTCACACAGCCAGTCGTGCGCCACGTAAGCGTGCCCTTGCCTGAGCGCTTCGCGCACGGCTGGCTCGCTCAGTTGCCGGGCCAGTATGTGCGTGCTGACGTAGAGAAAGCTGCGCTCGTACGGATCGAAATCGAGCTTGCCGATCAACTCGCCCGGCTTGCGCCCGCTGAGCATCGCGGCGACGGCGGGCACTTGCGCGCTGGTGATTCGCTTCTTCTCCGGGCGGCTCGTAATCAGGCCGACTTCGATGGTCTGTTCATCCACAGCCGTGATTGTGAAGACCTGATTGTGATGGCAATCATTCGCCGCCACGCCGGTCAAATGATGATGCACGGAATCCGTATCCCACTTCTTCAGAATCGGCGCGAGGTAATCCTGCTGCGCGGCGATGACTTCTTGCGGATAAGTCGCAAGCGCCTGCTCGATCTCACTGAGCCGCGCGCGGTCGGTCATCGCGCCTTGCAACCAGAAGTTGAAGGCCGTCTCGTCTTTCACATCGGTGTGGTGATTATAGATTTCAAGCCCATCGAGATTCGCAGTCGGCCAGTCGAGCTTCTCTTCGACGTGCGAGAGAAAGATGTTGCCGCCGCCAGTCTTGGTAGTAGCGATCAGCTCATCTCGTGGCGAAGACTTTTTGTCGCGGATAGAGGCCATCGGGTAAAGCAGAAAGCCTTCGGCTTCGGCTCCCGGAATGAACAACACGCCATCGTGAAGACCGCGCCAGCTATCGTCAATGAAATCGCGTTCGGGCCGCCAGTGGTCACTCAGCATAATGATATTGACGCCCGCCGCATGAGCCGCTTTGAGCATCTCTGGGCGCGTGCCGCCGGTGTGCGGCGCGTCTTCGGCGTGCGCGTGCAGGATGGCGCGATAGTCCATCAACCCTGTTCGTAATCGCACTGCCCGGCGTTGCTGCTGATAGCTCAGTCGGGCCTGATGAACAGCGGCCAGATGATCGAGCTTCATCCGCTCGATGCTGGTGTACTTCCTGCCGGGGCCGAGTTGAGGCGGTGACTGGCTGAACAGATTGCCAGTCAGATTAAGCAGAACAATGAGGATCAGCAAAGGGCGTGGTTTCATCCGCGTGATTCTACTAGATGAGGCAAGACCTGAGAAGCAGCAACACGGCGCGATGCACGATTAAAAAGTGATACTCGGCTGTCGCGCATCAGTCGGGTCGGCCCAGCGATGATTAGGAATCGTCGGCGTCCAGCCGGGTCGGAGCGGGTCTTGATCGTACGGGTATGAACCGAGACGCTTGTAAAGTTCGCTGTACTCGGCCAGCTTGTCGCGGTCTAACTTGACGCCGAGTCCTGGACCATCAGGCACGGCAATCTGTCCGTCTTCGTAGCGCAGCTTGCCGCCTTCGATAATGTCATCAGCGAGGTGGTGATAGTGCGCGTCGGCGGCGAACGTCAGGTTCGGGATGCCCGCGCCGAGATGCAGCATCGTCGCCAACTGGATGCCGAGTTCGCCTGACGAGTGAACGGCGACACCCAACTGAAACGTCTCGCAGACGCTCGCCGCTTTCACGCAAGCGCGGATGCCGCCCCAGAAAGTTGTGTCGAGCAGAATCACATCCACCGCCGTGTCCAACACGTTCGCCGCGAGCTGCTCGAAGTTGACGACGATGGTGTTCGTCGCCAGCGGCATACGCACTTTCTCGCGTACGCGGCGCATACCGTTCATGCCGAAGACAGGGTCTTCGAGATAATCGTTTCTCAAATCTTCAATCGCCTGGCCGAACCAGATGGCCGTCTCAGCCGACCAGACCGCATTCGGGTCAAAGCGCAAGCGGTCATCGGGAAACGCCGCCGCCAACTCGCGGTAACAACTCAGCTCATACTCCGGCGCAAAGACGCCGCCCTTCACCTTGTGCGACGTGAAGCCATAGCGCGCTTTCAATTCGCGGGCGTGCGCGACCAGTTGCTCTGCGGTTCGCACTTCGCCTGTGCCATCTTTGGGATTGGCATAACGAAAGAAGAGATACGACGCGAACGGCACACGGTCGCGCAAGCGCCCGCCGAGAATGTCAGCGACGCTGACGCCCCACTTCTGGCCGAGCAGATCAAGACAAGCGAATTCGAGCGCCGCTAGAATCTGTGTGCGGTTGTTGTAGAGCGAGGCCGTCGGGTTGGCGATGAGAAAGCGCATCTCTTCAAGGCGTGCCGGGTCGCGGCCAAGCAAATACGTCTTCATCGCCCGCACCTGGCTTTCGGCTGATTCGCCGCCGCCGCCCATCTCGCCAAGCCCGATCAAGCCATTGTCGGTTTCGACTTCGACCACCGTGCGAACAAACCGGCCCCAGTGACAGCCGTTGGCGTGACGCAACGGCGCTTCGAGCGGAATGGTGACGGTGGTGGCGCGAACGTCGATGATCTTCATCGTTGCTCAAACCCTTTGCGGAAAAAATCCGCCGCGTGTTACTCGCTTAACCTTGCTGCTTGCCGGTGGCTTCGGCGCTGACGCCGGACCAGACCATCTGATGAAAGATGTCGTCCATCTGTTCGGGCGGCGTCGGCATCCTGTGGTCGAGCCACCACTGCAACATCGAAAGCATCGCGCCTGCGAGCGCGTGCGCGAGCGGAGCGCGCGACGCCGATGCGATGCCTTGCGCTCTTGGCAACTCCATCAGCCGACGTTCGATGCCGCGCGCGAAGTGTCCCTGTGCCAGTTCCGTAAAATCAGAAATTCGGCCCGCTTCGACCAGCGCCGCGTAAAGCCACTGCGCTTCGGCGACGTGTGCGAAGAACTCGCGCACAGGCGCGACGCGCTCGGACTTCTCTTCGCCGCGCGACAGCCGCATCGCGATCAGGTCAAGGAACTCGTCGGCGTCGCTGAGGAAGAGGTCGTCTTTATCTCGATAGTGAGCATAGAAAGTCGAGCGGCTGACGCCGGCGCGGTCGAGCACCTCTTGCACGGTGATGGCGTCGAACGGCTTCTCTTGCATCAGCGCGATCAAGGCATCGCCGAGACGGTCGCGTGTGCGCACGACGCGGCGGTCAATCTTTTGTTTGGCTTGCTGAGCGTGATGGCTTTGCGCGTCGTCGTTCCCGGACATTCATCGCCTCTCTGTTCGTTATCTGCGATTCGGAAGCGTTGCAGGCTCGACATCATTAAACCTGTGCTTCTATTCTACCGTTGGCTATATCTCAAGTACGGCGGAAACGCAACTGAGTTCGAGTTGACTATAGAAGATCAGGAGAGAAAAACGATGCAGTTAAGAAAGCTGACGTGTGTGATCGCGGTGATGTTAATGGCGAGCGCTTGTTCATCGGTTTCGATGGCGAGCCTGCACCACAAACTAATGGGTGACAAGCACGACCCTGTTTCGGGCGAGTGGGAAGTCACGTTTACCTTGCAAGGCACGACCGTGCCGGGCACGTTAACGCTCAAGCTCGACGGCGACAAAGTCACCGGCGCCGCCGTCTCTGAGCACACAGGGCCGGGCACGGTTAGCCGTGGCACGTGGGCGGATCACAAGATCAGTTTCACGCTCGACTTTGCCAAGCACGAGTCAATTGCGGTAACCGGCAAGTTGAAAGACGGCAAGCTCAGCGGTGAATTCAAGACCGAAGGAATGCAAGGCACCTGGGAAGCGAAAAAGAAATAGGCTGATGCCGGAACGGGCGGCGGCGGATGAGATGACGGCGCTCATCCGCCGCCGCTGGTTTCGAGATGAAGATTACACGGGCCAGACGTAAGGCATCCCCGGTTCCTCTTGCCAGTCGAATTGTGAGTAGTGCTCCGGGTTCTTCGCCAGCAGCTTGCTACGATGCGCGGCGTGAAAATCCTCGCGGCCCAGCCAGGGCGGCATCACCACGATGAATGGCTCCGGCAGCGGCTGAAGGATGATGTTGCGGTAGCCGCGCGCCGCCCACTCTCTCAGCGCGGCGTTGTAGTAAGAGACGAGCGCATCCTCATACCCTCTCCACATACGCACCGCCGGGTGCGAAACCCAACTGCTTAGTTGGCCGCGCAGGATGTCGAGAATCTGATGGGCCTCGACCCGCTGCTTGCCCAGCCGCTTGTAGTCCAGGACGGCGAGGCTGCGCTGAAAGTCCGGGTATGGAAGAAAAGTTTGCATACGCGCTTAAGCAAGTATGAAAGTCATATGCCTTCGTCGCAACACCGAGCAGCGGCGCGCACTACGATTGCTGATCCGCGCGCCTTGTTTCAGCAAGTATGAAATTGCTCCACCTGTATGATGATTTTGCACGGCAGTCGTTTGATGAGGCCGCCCACCCGTGTTGTCAACGCGGCATACTGGTTGCGAACCATGACTCTGGCTATTCACGTTCGCAACACAAGGTATGCAAGCCAATCGAGAAAGGAGCAACACATGGGACTGTTTGACAAAATGTTCGGCAAAGAGGCGGAGGCCGCGCAGCAGCAGCCTAACGCAGAGCAACGCTTTCAAGAGTTGAAACAGAAGTACCAGACCGCGCTGTCGGTGATCGAGCAGCAGCAGGTCCAGATTCAGAACTTGCACGTGCAAGACGACAAGCTCTTCATTCGCGGCATTGCGCCCTCGCAGGACGCAGCCAACAAGGTGTGGGATCAGGTGAAGCTGGCCAATCCCAACCTTGACGACATCACCCTGGACCTACAGGTCAGTCACACACAGGCGCAGGGCGCGGTAGCGACCGGCGGTCAAAGCGCTCAGGCTGGTCAGACCTACACGGTCAAGGCTGGCGACACGTTGTCAAAGATCAGCCGGCAATTCTACGGCGACGCCAACGAGTATATGCGCATCTTCTACGCCAACCGCGACAAGCTGCACGATCCCGATAAGATTCAAGTCGGCCAGCAGTTGGTCATCCCTTCGGACAACGCTTAGCCTAGGGATTATCAACTTGCATCGCCCGGCGAAAAGATCGGGCACATCAGAATCAGGGGAGCACGGCTCCCCTGATTCATCTCGCTTGGCGTAAGCCGCGCGAGAAGCGATATTCTTAAAGTTATGCGAAACGATTCGCCTGCTCACATCGACCTTCGCGCCGTCGCTCATCGGCTGGTGATCGAAGCCGGCTTCGCGCCCGATCTTCCGCCCGCTGTCGAACGAGAAGTGGAAGCGCTCGACGGCAACCAACCGAATATTACCGCCGCGCCGTCGCCGCGTGATTTGCGCTCGCTGCTCTGGTCTTCGGTTGATAACCAGGAATCGCGCGACCTCGATCAAGTCGAATACGTCGAGCGGCGAGCCGACGGTGACATACAGGTGATGGTCGGCATTGCCGACGTAGACGCTTTCGTCCCTGTCGGCTCGGCAACGGATCAACACGCGGCTGAAAACGCGACTTCGGTTTATACCGGCGTCGAGACGTTTCCCATGTTGCCAGAGCGATTGTCTACCGACATCACATCACTGCTCGGAGGCGTCGAGCGGCTGGCCGTCATCATCGATATGACGGTGACTCCTACAGGCGAGGTGCGATCAAGCGACACCTATCGCGCACGGATTCACAACTACGCGAAGCTCGATTATGAATCGGTCGGCAATTGGCTGGAGGGACGCGGCCCTTTGCCTTCAGCCGCAGCCGGCGTGCCGGGGATGGAAGCACAACTGCGCTTGCAGGACGAAGCCGCCGACCGCCTTCACGCGATGCGGCGGCGACTGGGGGCGCTCGACCTGGAGACCATCGAAGCCAGCCCGGTCACAGATAATGGTCGCATCGTTGACCTCACCGTCAAACAGAAGAACCGCGCGCGTTCGGTCATCGAAGAGTTCATGGTCGCAGCCAATCAAGCGATGGCCGTCTTCCTGATGGCGAAAGGCGCGCCGACGATTCAACGCGTGGTGCGGACGCCTGAGCGTTGGCCGCGCATCGTCGAGATTGCCGAGGCGCTCGGCGATAGCTTGCCCGCTGAGCCGGATTCGCTGGCGCTTTCCATCTTCCTGGCGCGGCGCAAGCAGGCCGACCCTGATCACTTCCCCGATCTCTCGATGTCGGTCGTGAAGCTGTTAGGCGCGGGCGAGTACGCAGTCATTCAACCGGGCGCAGCGCACGAAGGTCACTTCGGCCTTGCCGCGCACGACTACACGCATTCGACTGCGCCCAACCGCCGCTTCGCCGATCTCGTCACCCAGCGGTTGATCAAAGCCGTGACCACGGGCCGGGCTGTGCCGTACACGACCGACGAACTGGCGCGCATCGCCGATCACTGCACCGAGCGCGACCGTGCGGCGAAGAAGGTCGAACGGAAGATGCGAAAGGTGGCGGCTGCCGTTTTGCTTACGGGGCGCATCGGCGATGAGTTTGACGCCATTGTGACCGGCGTGACGCCTAAGGGTACGTTTGCGCGGCTCATTGCGCCGCCGGCGGAAGGGCGCGTCGTGCGCGGCGAGCGCGGACTCGACGTTGGCGACAACGTGCGCGTGCGGCTGGTCGGCACGGACGCCGAACGCGGCTTCATTGATTTCGCGGCAGAATCAGTCGGCGGCGGCTAATGCTATCTTTACGGTGACGGCAGCGGTGATGCTGGCTGCTTCGCCGGGCATAAGCGCGGAGTTTACGCCGATGGAAAATTTTGAAGGCTGGCGATGAACTCCTGGTCTATCTCAACGTCCGCGTCGAAGCCGAAGACCCGCGAGTAAAAATACAACTCGCCGTCGAGCGAGCGCTTGATGTTGGCCGCCTGCCGAAAGCCGTGCGCTTCGCCGGCAAAGGCGATGTAAGCGACAGGCAGGCCCTTCGCCTTCGCCGCTTCATACAGCATCTCGGATTGGTTCGGCGGCACGACTTTGTCTTCAAGCCCCTGAAACAGGATGATCGGGCAAGAAAGCTGATCGGTGAAGTGAATGGGCGAACGCGCTTTGTATAGTTCCTTACTTTTAGGATAAGGGCCGATCAGGCTGTGATTATAACGCGACTCAAACTTGTGGCAGTCCTGTTCGAGCAGCTCAAGATCGCTGATGCCATAATAGCTCGCGCCGGCTTTGAACAGGTTGCGGAACGTCAGCGCCGCAAGCGTCGTGTAACCGCCGGCGCTGCCGCCGCGAATGATTAACCGCTCGCCGTCCACCTTGCCCTGCTCGGCCAGATAGCGCGCGCCGTTGACGCAATCGTCAATATCGACGACGCCCCAGTTGCCGTTCAGCCGCTCGCGGTAAGCGCGGCCATAGCCTGTGCTGCCGCCATAGTTCACGTCCAACACGCCGAAGCCCCGGCTCGTCCAGTATTGAATGTTGAGTTTGAGCGTCGTCGTCGCTGCGCTGGTCGGCCCGCCGTGAATGAAGACAATCAGCGGCGGCTTTTCGACGGCGGACGCTTCGTAATTCCGGTTACGCGGCGCGTAGAAGAACGCGAAGGCCGTCAGCCCGCCCGTCGTCGGGAACTCGATGGTTTCAGGAAGCGACAGGTAGCCCGCGTCAATCGCCACGTTGCTTGATCGGCGCAACACGGTCGTCGTTCGCGTCGCTGTATCCAGTTCAACGACGGCCATTGCTTCGGCAGGCGAGCCGCCGCAGAAGACCGCCCGACGGCCTACGACGCGCAGGCTGTTGATCTCTGTGTAGGGCGTCTCGATGCGCTCAAGCTGTCGCGTGCGGGTGTCGAGCAAGCCCAATTGCCAGTTGCCTTGCTCGTTAAACGCGCAGACGATCATATCCGCCGACGCGAAGCCATACGTCGCCATGCGAAAGCCCCATTGCGGCTGGCCGAACTCGGCTTGCATCTCGCAGAGCCCTTCCGCCTGCCCGTTGTCATAACGATAAAGGTTCCACCAGCCCGTGCGATCAGAGACGAAATGCAAACGGCCATCGGGCGACCATTCGGGTTGAAAGATGGACTCGGTCGCGCCGCCCGCGATCATGCGGCGCTCGCCGAGCGAACCATCATCGTTGATCTCGGCGAGCCATAATTCTGTGCCGTCCCACGGCAGGTTCGGATGATTCCACGCCAGCCAGGCAAGCCTCTGGCCATCGGGACTGAGGCGCGGCGACGAATAAAAATCATTGCCTTCGATAATCACCGTGCCGCTCGTGTCGCCATCGAGATTGATGCTCGCAATCGTGTTGACGCAGTCGTGATCCGATGTGGTGTGGTCTTCGCGCACACAGATCATGCGATTGCGCCGCTGATCGATGATGCCATCGGCGTAACGCATCTTCTCTGAAGTCGTGATGGCTTGCGGCGCGGCATCTATCGTCTGACGGTAGAGACGCTGGTCGCTGAAGCTGGAAAAGTAGATGACACCGGCGCACACCGCGTACGCGCCGCCGCCGTATTCGTGCACGGTGGTGCGCGCGTTAAAATCGGGCGGCGTCACGTCTTGAACCTGGCCGTCGGGCGCGCAACGCACGATGCAGTTGCGTCCGCGCTCGGCGGCGCGACCTTCGATCCAAAAGATGTCGTCGCCATCGAGAGCCGTTTCGCTCAACGCGATAGTGCCCGCAACGATCAGGTCCGAAGTGATAGGCGTTTTCCACGAGCCGTACGGAGCGATGATCTTTTCTGCCATAACGAATAAGACTTTATCCGTTGCCGCGACGCCCGTCCACTGCCGGCGAGCGATTCGCGGCGGCGCTTCGCAATGGCTGACGGCGCGGTTTATAATCTCACTCCTCACGAGAAAGGCTGAGACACAAGCGATGATTATAATGATCCGACTATTTCGCCGCGCGCCGGTTGCTTTGTTGTTGCTGATGCTGTTCGCGCCGTCCGCGCCAGCGCAAGAACAGCAGTTCGCGCGACTCGGCGATTTCGAGCTAGTAAGCGGTGAAGTGATACGCGACTGCCGCATCGGCTATCGCACCTTCGGCAAGCTCAACGCAGATAAATCGAACGCCATCCTTGTTCCGACCTGGGCGCTGGGAACGACCGAACAGTTGATGACGAACTTCGGCTCTGGCCGCTTGATCGACACGACGAAATACTTTGTCGTCGCCGTAGACGCGCTCGGCAACGGCGTCTCGTCTTCGCCGTCAAACAGCCAGTCGCAACCGCGTATGCGCTTCCCGAAATTCACCGTCCGCGATATGGTCAACACGCAGCACGAGCTGTTGACGAAGACGCTCGGCCTGACTCATCTGAAAGCGGTCGTCGGCATTTCGATGGGCGGTATGCAGACCTTCGAGTGGATGGTGGCTTATCCCAATTTTATGGACAAGGCCGTGCCCATCGTCGGCTCGCCGCGCCTCGCACCCTTTGACTTGCTGCACTGGCAGGCGCAGATCGACGCGATTATGAATGATCGCGGCTGGAACAATGGTGACTACACGACGAACCCCGCGCGCGAGGCCGAGTATGAGTTCGGCGCGATTCTGTTGACGACGCCCGACGAGGTCAACCGGCGACTCACGCGGCAGAAGGTTTTTGAGGAGATTGAGAAAGCGAAGAAGGCCCCGTCAGCCGATGCCAACAACAAGGTCCGACAGGTGCAGGCGATGATGGCGCTCGACGTTTCAACTCGCTTTGACGGTTCGATGGAACGCGCAGCGGCAGCCGTGAAAGCGAAGGCGCTGGTCATCGTGGCGAAGCTCGATCACGTTGTCACGCCCAGCCCGGCGCTTGAGTTCGCGCGATTGCTCGGCGCAAAGACGATTGAGCTGGAGAGCGATTGCGGTCACGGCGCGTCGTGGTGCGAAGGCCAGAAAGTGAGCGCGGCGGTCGCCGATTTTCTTGCGCCTTGATGGTCAATCGCCGATTACCGTGAGATCATCGGCGGTGAGTCCGCGCCGCGTAGCGGCGGATGAGTTTAGCCAGGCATTTCAACGCCTGGGAAACTGCCGCGTAGCGGCGGTTGAGTTTAGCCAGGCGTTTCAACGCCTGGAAGTCAACGGCGCGGTGATCGCGTCGCGTCAGCGACGCCTGAATGCCCGCCGATTCAAGCGTCGCTGACGCGACGCCACAACGATGACGATGGTCGGTGCAGGCATTGAAATGCCTGCCTAAATTCACCTGCCGCTACGCGGCATGCGGTGCGAGCGTTGAAACGCCTGCCTAAGCGCGCGGTTGGTGTTCAAATCTAAGACAGCCCGCCTGTATTGTTAGTCACTGCCTACCCGCGAAACCCTGACCGATGTGACATAGAGAACGTGCGCAGACCGGCGGATGATGCGGCGGCTCTGCGATTCTGTCATCGGTACGCGAAATGCTTTTTTGATCGGCTCACGCCGATTGTGGTGTTAGCCGGTGGACGCTATGGATCACGCACGGAATAAAAGATTGAGGTGGGAAAATGATAGACTGCCGATCTGCTATCCGCGTCGCCGCTGTCTTCTTCGCTTGCGTACTGATGACCGTCAGTAACGCCTTCGCACAGACATCATCACCTGATCCATCGCCATCGCAAACGCCGACTGACGTTGTCGCGGACGCTTCCGCACAATCATCAACCCAATCCTCCAAGCCCTCGCCCGAACGGCAATTCTTAAAGAACCTGCTGCGCGATCAGCGCGCCATCTGGACTGCGCCGCTGCACATCAAGGAAGCGACGCCGTGGCGGTTCATCACCATCGGCGCAGTCTCGACGGCGCTGCTGTTGACCGACGAGCACACTGCCGCGCGGCTCGGCGATAACGCAGGAAGATTGAATATCAGCAGCAACGTCAGCCGCGCCGGCTCGTGGTATGGAATGGCCATCGTCAGCGGCGGGTTCTATGTGGTGGGCCGCGTCGCGCACAGCGACAAGGCGCGCGAGACTGGCGTATTAAGCGCCGAAGCCCTGATCGATGGCATCGTCGTTGGGCAGGCGTTCAAAGTCATCACTCAGCGCAAGCGCCCGCTCGATCAACCCGGCGAAGCGCAGTTCTTCAACGGCGGGTCGGCCTTCCCCTCCGGCCACAGCATCAACGCGTGGGCCGTCGCTACGGTGGTCGCGCACGAATACGACAACCTGCCGGCGCAACTCACCGCTTACGGCTTGGCGAGCCTGGTCAGCGTGTCGCGCTTCACGGGCCAGCGTCATTACCTGTCGGACATCTTCGTCGGCGGCGCGATTGGCTATGGCATTGGCCGCTACGTCTACCGCGCCCACCACGACACGGCGCTCGATGCCAGCGTCGCCGAGCGAGGCAATAAGTGGCGGCCAGCGGTCAGCCCCATTTATAGCCGCGCCAACCGCGAATATGGACTCACGCTGACGTGGGGACTTTAAGAAGGCGGCGTGGGGTTGTTCACTCGACGCTATCGAAGATGAGCACGCGCGACCAGTAATGCGCGCACTCTTGCCGGAAGCGTTCGTGCGCGTCGTGGACTTGATAGAAATCGTGTCCCTGTTGGTCATCGAACAACAGGACGAGCGCGTAGCTGTAGCCGCGCTCGATGACCGGGCGGTCGGTGTCCGCAGGGATGCCGATGTGCGACTGGCGCACGCTCTCGATAGCGGCGATCTTTTCCAACTCGTGCCGGAACGCTTCGCGCTCGTCGGCAGACAATCCTTCGTTCAACCAGAAGTAAACCGAATGTATGAACATCAGCAGTTCTCCTCAAACAGACGTGTTTGTGACGCGGCCCGCCCGCCTCTGATCTCTTGAATCTCCGCGCGCGTTAGGGGAAGGTCAGGGGAAAGGGAAACCTGCGCCTGGTTTTTTGCTGCTTCTGTTTTTCAGCTTCGCGGGCCTTGCGCTGCTCTTCTTCAAGCTCCAGCAGTGACGGCGGCGGCGGCGCGAATGAAATCTCTTCGCGGAAGGTGGCGTAGACCGGCTTGCCGTTGAGCAGCGCCGGCGAAAACTGGTACCGCCGGAAGGCATCCATCGCGCGGTCGTCAATCACCGGGTCGAGCGAACGCACCACACGCACGTTGATGATTTTGCCTTCGGGAGTGACCGTGCCCGCCAGCAGCACAGAGCCGCGAACCGGCCTGGCGCTTTCAAACTTCGGCGCGACGCGCTCGGTCGCTACAGGCGGCGTGAAGCGGTCGCTCTCTTTCATCACCAGCGGACGGCCATATTCATCCACAGGATGCGACAACTGCTCTGGCCGGTTGCGCAGGTTGGCGAGCGGCACCAGCTCAGGCGTTATCGAAACCAGCAGGGCGCGCTCGATGGGAACGCTCTGCTGCGCGCCGCCTGCGCCGATGTAATACTTGACGCCGAACATGCCTTTGCCGCCGCGCAGCAACACGGTTTCGTAATTTTCAAACTCGATGTTCTTCACATCGAGCAGCGGCTGATTGCCATAGCGCACCGTCACGTCGAGCTTCATATAACCGCGAATCACTTCGCGCGGCGTCAATACCAGCGTCATATATTCGGGGCCGAGCAGCACCGCATCATTGAATGTATCGCCGCCGCGCAAGCCGACCGAGCGAACGTGGCGCACGGCCAACTCGTCGAGCTTATGCTTGTCTTTGATGTAAGCCCTCTCTTCGTCGGCGGACGAGAATGTGCTGTTGAGTCGTATCGTCTCTTCGATGGCCGCCGAGCGTTGCGGGTCATACTGATAGATGGCGAAGGTCAGGTTGACGCCATACTCGTGCCCGGCGACACGTGGCGTGGTCGGCGTTTGCGTGCTGCCCGATTGCGCTGCCGCCATCGCGGACAGCCAGAGAATTGCGACAAGTGGATAGATGAATCGGCGAACGTCCATAAATTTATTCTACATCATCGGAAGGAATTTCAGCCGCCGCGCGCTCGTTCACGAGCCGACGGTAGGCTTCGCTTTTACTTAAGCCGCGCGCACGGGCGACGCGTTTGAGCGCGGCCCGTTGATCGAGCCCGGCATCGCGCATCAAGGCCGCGACTTCTTCGGCGACCGAGCGCATAGGTTCTTCGCTATCTGCCGCGCCTTCCGTTAGAGGCCCGATCAGCATCACGAGTTCGCCGCGCACGTCGCTTTCCGCTAACGTTCGCATCACTTCATCAAGCGTGCCGCGAATAAACTCTTCGTGCACTTTGGTCAGCTCGCGCGCCAACACACACTGGCGATTGCCGAGCGCAACACGCGCATCCGCGAGCGTCGCTTTGATGCGGTGCGGCGCTTCGTAAAAGACCAGTGTCGCCTTGACGCCGGCAAGCGCCGAAAGCCGCGCCCGCCGCTGCGATGGTTTGGATGCTAGAAAGCCCGCGAAATAGAACTCGTCCGTCGCCAGCCCCGAAGCTGCCAGCGCCGCAATCAACGCTGACGGGCCGGGCACTGGCACGACCTCGATGCCTTGCGCGATGGCTTCTTGCACGAGGCGGAAACCGGGATCGGAAACCAGCGGCGTGCCGGCGTCCGAAACCAGCGCGACGCTCGCGCCCGACTTGAGTCGTTCGATCAATTCAACCGTGCGCTCGCGCTCGTTGTGCTCGTGATAGCTGACAGTAGGCTTCGAGATTTGATAATGCGAGAGCAGCTTGCGTGTGTGGCGCGTGTCTTCGCAGGCGATCAGGTCAACCTCGCCGAGCAAGCGCAGGGCGCGCAACGTGATGTCTTCGAGATTACCTATTGGCGTGGCGATGACGTAGAGCGAACCGTGCATCACACGTTCAGACTTTGGGCGTTGCGTCCAGCCAGCCGGGCGATGACCGCCGCAAGCTCTGTGACCTCGACGGGCTTGGTGATGTGAACCTGATAGCCTGCCGACAACAGTCGCCGGCGGTCGTCGGGGCCGCCATATCCGGTCAACGCCACCGCCGGGATTCCGCCGCCGCGTTCCGGCTCAAGCGAGCGGACCTGATTGATGAGCGAATAGCCGTCTTCGTCCGGCATGCCTATATCGGAAACGAGAACTTCGGGCAGCCACGCGCTCAAGACTTCGAGGGCTTCGCGCGATGTGGCCGCCGTCTTCACTTCGGCTCCGCATTGCGAGAGGATGACGTTGAGCATTTCGCGCGCGTCGCTTTCGTCCTCAACGATCAACACGCGTATATTGGTGAGCTTTGGGAAATCAGCCGGCGGGCGGTTGGCCGTCGCCCGCGCCGCGTCGGCGGTTTGAGCCGCGCCTTGATCTGCGCCCTGAGCCGCGCCTTGCGCTGTCGCTTTCTCTGCTGTTGCGGGCGCAGGTATCAGCGGCAGCTTCAGCGTAAACGTCGCGCCGCGTCCCTCGCCGTCGCTATCGGCCTGCACCGTGCCGCCGTGCAGCTCGACGAGGTGACGCACGATGGAAAGTCCTAAACCGAGTCCGCCGTGCCGTCGCGTCGTCGTGCTGTTGGCCTGGCGGAAACGGTCGAAGACGTGCGGCAGAAATTCAGTGCTGATCCCTTGCCCCGTGTCGCTGATGGTGAGTTCGACCTTCTGGTCAGCGCGTTGAAGACGTACCTTGACACGTCCGTGCTCAGGCGTGAACTTGATGGCGTTCGAGAGCAGGTTCCAGACGATCTGCTGCAAGCGGTTCGGGTCGCCGTTGATCCAACCGGCGTTGGCATCGAGCGCCAGGTCGAGTTCGATTGATTTGCCGGCGGCAGCCGGTCGCACTGTGTCTACCGTTTCCGCGATCACTGTGGCGAGGTCGAGCGGTCGCACGTCGAGCCGTAGCTTGCCAGTGATGATGCGCGAGGCGTCGAGTATATCGTCAATCAGTTTCTTCTGAGCTTTCGCGTTGCGCTCGATAGTCTCCATAGCGTGGCCGGTGGATTCCTGTTTGACTCTCTCCGACTTCAATATCTGCACCCAGCCGAGGATGGCGTTGAGCGGCGTGCGCAGTTCGTGCGAGACGGTCGCCAGAAACTCGTCCTTGGCGCGATTGGCGGCTTCGGCTTCGGCGCGCGCATTCTTTTCGCTTTCAAGCAAGCGCACCAGCGTCTCTTCGCGCGCCACCCGTTCGGTCACGTCATTGATGATGGTGATCGTGCCGATGATCTGATCGGCTTCGATGAGCGGGGCGATGTTCGCGCTCTGCTGCATCTGTTTGAACGGCACGTCGGGGGCTTCGGGCGGCAGAGGCAACAGATAGCCGTGCAGGCGTTGCGAGAGGATGCGGACCTGACCGGCGAGCGCGTCGCGGTAATACTCGTCCAGGCGGCGGCTGACCAGATCGGGATACGCCGCGAGCAGGTTGCGACCGATCATCTCGGCGGCGCTCAAACCGCTGTGCGTCTCCAGCCAGTGATTCCAGCTACGGATATTCAGCTCGGCATCCGTGATGATGATGCCCTGCGCCGAAAGGTCATTGAACCAGCGCAGCGCAGCTTCCTTGAATCCCATCGTGTGCCCTTTCCAGCTTGCTTAAAACTGACCGACCGCGTCAGCGGCCCTGCCTCTCTTCCCAACTCTCGGCCTCTTGAATCAATCGGTCGAGCGATGCGACGTTCAAGACGATCACCAGATAGCCGCTGACGGCGCTGTCGCGCAGGTGAAAGGCCGTGTAGACGACCAGCGCGTAACGCAACTCTTCACTTTCGACTTTCATTGACCGCAGCAAGGCGTCGAGCGTTTCGAGGTGCAGGCGCGGCACTGAAAATGAGACGTGAACCTGTAGCAGATTGCCGAACATTCCCAGACAGGCGTTCAAAAGAATGTTGCCCACTTCGGTGAGGACTTCGCGGGCCGAGGCGTTGAGCCGTTGCGATTTCATGCGCTCGTCGGTCAGCAGGTCGGCGAGCGTGACTGCGCCATCATAATTCAACAGCAGCAGCGCGTCGCCCGCCACCGGGCCGCTGAAGACCTGATGCACGGTTGCGACTTCAGCCGGCAGGAACTCGGCCAGCGCCCTGCTCAATTCGCTGACGGGGAAGATGGCGACCTTCGGCACGTCGAGCAAAACCCTGTGCCCGGTCAGTTCCGACAGCGATGCCGCCGTGCGCGAGAAGGCGATGTTGATCAACTCGGACAGCGCGTCCTTCTGCTGTTCAGTTAATTCCATTCTCGTCTCCTTCGAGCGCACGACTCACGGCGTTCAGCACCTGATCAACGGTGAAGGGCTTGTTGATGAAGGCGGTCGCGCCCGCCTCTTCGGCGAGACTGCGCGTCGAGCTTTGGATGTCGGCGCTGCCGACGATGACACGCGCCTTCGGGTCCATCTCGCGCAACTTCTTCAGCACGTCTATGCCATACATGCCGGTCATCGTCAGGTCGAGCATTACGATGTCAGGCTCATCAATGAAGTAATGTTCCAGCGCCGCGATGCCGTCCACCGCTTCTATGATCTGGTGGCCGGCGGGTTCGAGAATTTTGCGTAAGGTTCTCCGCGACATGCCGGAGTCATCGACGACCAAAATTTTTGCCATCATACTACCTCAAGAATGGACTGGGCCATTCGATCCAGTGGGACGCTTTTATCGCTCAGGCCGGCTTCGACCACCGAGCAGGGCATACCATAAACGACGCAGGACTCTTCGGCTTCGGTAAAGATCATGCCGCCCTGCGCCTTGATCCACGCCGCGCCCTGACGGCCATCCGCGCCCATGCCCGTCATCACGACGCCGAGCGTGCGTGAGCGGAAGGTTTCTGCCGCCGACTGAAACAGCACATCGACCGACGGGCGATGCGGCGTGTCGAAAGGCCGCGTGTCGAGATGGGCGACGACTTCGCCGTGACCGTTGCGCAGAAAGCTCATATGGCGACCTGCGGGCGCAAGCAACAAGACGCCCGGTGTGACCGCGTCGCCTTCGCGCGCCTCGATCACCTTAAGCCGCGATATCTCGTTCAGCTTGTGCGCGTACATTTCCGTGTAGCCGACCGGCATATGTATGACGCCGGCCACCGGCACAGCGAGATCAGCAGGGAATTGTGGTATGAGATACTTTAACGCCTGCGGTCCACCCGTAGAGATTCCGAAGACGATAATATCCACCAATCCCGCCCGCGCCGCAAGCTGTGGGGCGGGCGCTTCGGCGGCAGCAGGCGTCGGCACAGGCCGCAGATGTCTCATTGAAACGGCGGCGGCGGCCTTCACCTTTTCGATCAACTCATCGCTGACTTCAAAGATTTTTTCAGTCGCCAGCGCGGTCGGCTTCTGCACGAAATCAATCGCGCCGGCATCCAAAGCGGCCAGCGCCATCTCGCCGCTGTCGCTGGCGATGCTGACAATGACGATGGGCAGCGGCTTGCGCGCCATCTGTTCGCGCACGAAACTGATGCCATCCATCCCCGGCATAATCAAATCGCACGTCACCACGTCGGGCGCGAGCTGCTCGGCCAGCTCCAGCGCCTCTGTGCCGTCGCGCGCCGTGCCGACCACATCGATGAACGGACTGCGCAAGAGCATCTGCTTGACCACCTTGCGCACGTAGGCCGAATCGTCAACCACCAGCGCTTTGATTATTCTATCCATATACTCAACCCTACTTGGATGAAAGAAGAATGGAACCACAGATGAACACGGATCAACACAGAGGGAAAGCCCAGAGTCGGGCCCATTCTTTTATCCGTGTTCATCTGCGTTCATCTGTGGTTTCTTCCTAAATCTTAACGTAGACGAACGCGCCGCCGATCTCCTGAAAATCAAAGTCGGTCGTCAGCCTCAACAAAGACTCCGACGCGCCGACGAACAGGTAGCCGGGCTTCGGCATCAGGCGCGAAAAAAGAGTCACCGCCTTGCGGATCGAATCTTGAGAGAAGTAGATAAAAACGTTCCGGCAAAAGATGACCGACGCCATCGCCAGCCACGCCACTTCGGATTCCACCATCAAATTCGCCACCGACCAGCGGACTCTTGATTGTAACTCCGGCGCGACCCGCCAGCCTTCGCGCTCTGCGCTAAAGTATCGCTCGCGCAGTTGCGGCGCGAGGCCGCGAAACGAACGCTCGCGGTAAACGCCGCGCTGCGCCCGGCTGATCGCCGCATTGCTTGCGTCGCTGGCGTAGATTTCAATGGGCGCGCGATCAAACCAGCCTCTTTCATCGAGCGCCATAGCGATGCTCAATGGCTCTTCGCCGGTGGCGCAGGCCGCGCTCCATATTCGCAGCGGCGCGGTGCGCGCGGTCGAGAAGTATTGCGGCACAAGCACGTCAACGAGCGCCCGCACCTGATCCGATTCGCGCCCGAAGTAAGTCTCCTGCACAGACAGCGCATCCATCACGCGCCGCCACTCGTCGCCGGCCTCGGCGTCGTACTTGAGCAGGTAATAATAATCGAGCAGCGAATTGAAGCCGCGTTCGACCACCAGCGGCGCGAGCTTATCCGTCAGCAGGTCGCTCTTGCCCTTCTCGTAGAACAGGCCCGTGCGTTCGTGAATTAAATCACGCAACAGCGCCAGCGCGCCGTCGGGCAAGCCCAGACTTTCAGTGGTGAAGGCCATCGTTTAAGATCGCGCCTCGCCGATTTGCGCCAGCGCATCGGTCGCGGCGATGCGCACGTGATCGGCAGCATCGGTCTGCGCTACGCGTGTGAGCGCGTCAACGCTTTCGACATACGCGTGCCGCCCGATTGAGCGCGCCGCGAAATAGCGAACCCATTGATCGGCGTCATTCAATGCGGCAAGCAGAAGCGACAGCGTGCGCGAACTCTCTACCTGCCCCAGAGCCTGAGCCGCCGAAGCGCGCACTCTCGCCGTGCCGTTTTCAATCGCGTCGGCCAGTATCGTGATGGCGCGGTCATCATCAAGATAAGGGATGTGCTCGATGGCCGCGCGACGCACGTTCTCGTCTTCGTCGCGGCATCGCTCGAACAACAACTCGCCGCATTCCGGGTAGCCGAAATAGCCGGCGATCTTCACCGCCGATTCGCGCACGCGCGGGTCTGTGTCGTTCAACAGCACGACGGCGCGCCCAGCCATATCAGGATGGCCGATGGAGTTAATGGCGGCGACGACGGCTTGCCGCACCGCCGCCTGGCGGTGGCCGATCAAATCAATCAACGCCTCGAAGGCGCGGCGGTCGCCGATCTTGGCCAGCGCCCCGGCAGCGGCGATAGCCATTTCAGAGCCGGTCGTTAATTCTCGCACCAACGCCGGAACGGCTCGCGGATCGCCGATGCGGCCAAGCGCGATGGTCGCTGCCTGGCGTGTCTTCAGGTCTTCCGAGTCGAGTTGTTCGATCAGCAATTCGGTCACACGCGATCCATAACGCGTCAATGTTTCGACGACTTCTTTGCGCGCCGTCTCGCGGCCCAACAACTGCGCGAGCGCCCGCTCAATCGCTTCGCCTTCGAGCCAGCCCAGCGCCAGCGCCAGCGCCCTCATCTCGTCATCGCTCGCTTCAGTTAATGCATCGAGCAGATTCTGTGTTCCGGTTGCATCAATCGAGCGGCGCGTCAGATCAATGATGGTGCGGCCTTCGCCGTTCAGCTTCTCGTGGCGGTCGTAAAGCGTGGCGAGCGCCTGAGCGATGACGAGTGTCGGAGCATTCGGCTTGTTCAACAACATCACCAGCGGCGCGACGGACTCTTCATCGCCAAGCTGGCTGAGCGCTTCAATCGCGGGCAGGCGCAGCATCTCGTCTTCGAGCAGCGCGCCGATCTTTGCCGTGACGCGCGCATCGCCGATCTCGGTCAGCGCGTCGAGCGCCGGAAAGGCGAGATAGAAGTCGCCCGATTCAACGACGCCGAGCAGCGCGTCCACCGCCTCGGCGGCTCGCAGTTTGCCGAGCGCTTCGATGGCGTGATAGCGAACGTTGGCGTCCGTGTCTGCGAGCGCGTCGATGAGCGGCGCAATGGCGCGAGCGTCGCGCTGATCGCCGAGCGCGTGCGCCGCGTAGATGCGCAGGTCGGTGTCCCCTTCAGTGACGCATTCGGTCAGCGACTCGATGGCATCGACGCCGCTCAAGGCCAACACCTGAAGCGCGCTGTTGAGCACGCTCAAGTTGCGATGCTCGTCGCGCAAGGCGCGCAGCAGCGACTTCACCGCCTCTTGCCCGCCGTGCCGCGCCAGCCCGTCCACGGCCAGCTTTCGCACACGCCAGCTCGCATCGCCGAGCACACCCATCAGCGGTTGCGCGGAATCGAGCGCATCTTGTTCGGCGAACGCCTGCGCCGCTTGAATACGCACGGCTTCGTCGGGGCTGGCCAGTTGTTCGGCCAGCTCGCGCTCGCGCTCGATGCGGGCGGTGACATCTTCAATCGTCACGATTGTGCCGATGATCTTGTCGTCTTCGCGCAGCGGGGCGATGGTCACGCGCTGGCGCATATTGTCGAAGCGTGACGACGGAGTCGAAAGCGCGCAGGCGAACAGGTAATGATGAAGGCCCGGCGCGAGCAGCTCGACAACGCCTTCCTTCAGCACGCGATGAAAACGCGCGAGCAGCCCGCGCCGCTCAAGGTCGGGAAACAGCGCCGGCAATGATTGCCCGCGCGCCGTGCTTGCCGGGATGCCGGTGATCTGGGCCAGCCAGTCATCCCACGAACACAGGATGAGATTTGCGTCTGTTGTGAATATACCAACCATTTGCTCGAATCGGATCAGTTGTTTGATAAGCGAGTCGCGGCTTCTTCCGCCTCACTTCTTCGACTTTTTCTTCTTCTTAGCCTTCTTGCCGCCGAAGCCATTGCCGGCCACGTTATCCACAATCGCGTTGAGCGTCTGAGCCTGTTGGGCCAACGCTCCGGTGCCGCGCAACGTGTCTTCGATGCCGCGCGTGTTGCGCTCGGCGATCTGGCGAATGTCTGTGAGCGTATCGAGAATCGATGTTGATGCGGTCAGGTGCTCGCGGTTCGAGCGCGTGATCAGGCCAATCTGTTTAGAGACATCTTTCGCCGCGCTCATCATATCTTTGATGGCGCGCGCTTGCTCGCTCATCGCCTTAGCGACCTGATCCGATTGCCGCCGCATATCGTCGGATGCCGCCGCGATCTGCTCGGCGGCAGTCGCCTGTTCAGTCATCGCACGGCTCACACCAATAATCATCGTCGCCAGCCGTGCCGATTCACTGGAGACTTGATTGCCGGCGGTCGCCTGTTCCGCAAGCGAGCGCGAAGTCGAAGCCGCGCCGCGTCGCATCAACTCGACCGCTTGCGTGATCTGGCGCGCGGCGTTGGCCTGTTCGGCGGAAGCCCTGCGCACCTGCGCCGACACCGTCGTCGTATTCTGCGCCGCCTTGATCAACTCGCGCGCGGCGCGGCCCTGTTCGTTCATGCCTTTCGAGACTTCTTGCGCGATCTTGCGCATCTGGCTCGTCGCCTGAACGATGGATTGCACGGCTCGTGCCTGCTCAGCGGTGGCCGTCGCCACCAGGCGGGCTTGCGCTGCCGTCGTGTTGATGGCAGTGACGACCGCCTGCCCCGCGCCCATTTGCTCGTCGGTCGCCCGCGCGATCTGGCCGACGACCTGTGAAGTCTCTTGTATGCCTGTGAGAATTTTCTTTAAACCATTGACGCCGTCTTCGGCGAGGCGGTTGCTCTCGTCGGCAACGCGCAAGCCTTCGTTAGAAGCCGCCACGGCTTCCTGCGCGACTTCCTGCAATGCCTTGATGATCGCCGCGATGTCCGAAGTCGCTTTCGCCGAACGGTCGGCGAGGTTGCGTATTTCTTCGGCGACGACGGCGAATCCGCGCCCGGCCTCGCCCGCCCGCGCCGCTTCAATCGACGCATTGAGCGACAGCAGGTTGGTGCGCTCGGCGATCAAGTTAATCGTGTCTACGATGGTGCTGATCTCGTTAGCGCGCTTGCCCATCTCGCGGATGACGGTTGCCGATTGCGCCATCGAATCGCGGGCGTGGACGAGTCCTTGAATCGATTTCTGCACGGTCGCGCCGCCTTCTTCGGCATCGCGCGCGGCGCGCTCGGTCGTCTGGTCGGCCTGCTTGGCGAGCGAAGCGACGGAACGGATCGAGCGGTCCATCTGTTCGGCGCTGACCGCCGCGCCGGTCGCCGCGCCGGTGATCCGCTCGGCGTTCTGCGCGACGCTTTCGACCGACCGCGCCATCTCTTCGATTGAAGATGAGAGCTGTTCGACCGAGGCAGCGAGGTTTTCGGACATCGCCGCGACCTCTTCGATAGAGGCGGCCATCTGGTTGACCGACGAAGCCGTCTCTTCGGCGGCGGCGGTCAGGTCGTCGGCGTTCGACGCGATGCCATCGATTGAGCGCGACATCTGTTCGATGGCGGCGGCGGTCTGGTTGACCGCCCCGGTGAGCGTTTCGGTATCGCCGCTGACGCTGTTGATCGAAGCGGCCATCTCATTCATCGAGGCAGTCACTTGTTGAGCCGACGTGGCCATCTCCTGCGCCGTGGCGGTGACGCTATGAATCGAGGCCGTTGTCTCTATGATCGAAGTCGCCGTCTGCGTGACGGACGAGGCGAGGCTGGCCGAGTTGGTCGTGACCTGTTCGACCGAAGCCGCCATCTCGTTGATCGACGAGAAGAGTTCTTCCGACGACGTAGCGACCAACTCGGCCTGCGTCGCCGTCTCTTTCATCGACGTCGCCATTTCGTTGGCGTTGATGACGGCTTTGTCGAGCGCGCGCGCTTGCCCTTGCGCGCCTTCGGCGACCTGCTCGGCGGTGCGGGCGATTTCGATGGCCGCGTGCGTCACCTGCTCGGCTTGATTGCGAACCTGCCCGATGTCGCTCGCCTCTCTCTCTGCGTTGAATGCGGGAGCTACCATAACCTTTGCCTCCTGATTAAAGCGTCGGCTCTCTCTGTTTTTTGCGGGCCGCGCTAGACGGCTTGCGGCTGAACGCTGATGCCTGACTGCTGATCGCCGATGATGATCTCGGCGAGATTAATGACTTCATCCAGATTCAAAATAAGAATGATTCGGTCGCCGAGCGTGGCGATGCTTTCAATATATTTGCCGCTCAAACCGGAGATGGCTTCACCGGGCGGCAGCATCGCGCTCGCCGTGATAGAGATGAATTCGCGCGCCGTGTCCACCATCAAGCCGACGGCGCGGCCTTTAATATCAACGACGATCAACCGCGCGCGCAGATCAATGGGAATGCGCTCGAAGCCGAAGCGCACGCGCAGATTCAACGCGGGGATGACGCGGCCACGCGAGAAGACGACGCCCTCGACCGCCGGCAGCGCGTTCGGAACCGGCGTGATGTGTTCGATCATCTCCATCTGCTGCACGAGGCGGCTCGGCACGGCGTAGGTCGTGCCCGCAAGCTCGAAGACGACGAACGTCTCTGATTGATTCGGCTGCTCCGTCATATTGAAGCTCTCCGTCATTCGATTCAACCCTCGGCATTCAAGCGGCATTCAATCGGCATTCAATCGGCTGCCGTTCGTTCGTTGCGAAGCGCGGCTCAAGGTCGTGGCGTCGAGGATCAAGACGATGCGCCCGTCGCCAAGCTCGGTTGCGCCCGCGATGCCGGCGACCTGAATCAACGGGTCGTTGATCGCTCGCACGACGATCTCGCGCTGGCCCAACACGCGGTCCACCGCGACGCCGACCGCGTTCAAGCCGCTGCCGATGACGAAGGCGTGAAAGCCGCGCCGCGCCGATTCATCCAATCGAAACAATCGCGCCAATCGCAACAGCGGCAACACGCCGCCGCGATGAACGATGACTTCGTTGTTCTCAAAAGCCTTCACCGCCGACGGCTCGACTTCGATGACTTCACGCACCGCAGCGAGCGGAACGGCGAAACGCTGGCCGCCCGTTGCGACGATCAGCGCGTCGGCGATGGCCAGCGTCAGCGGCAACTGAATCGTGAAGCGCGTGCCGCGTCCGACTTCGCTGTCCAGCTCGAATGACCCGCCGATGCCGAGAATCGTATTCTTGACTACATTCATTCCGACGCCGCGCCCGCTCGCGCGGTCGGCTTCGTCGCGGGTCGAAAAACCGGGCGCGCAGATCAAGTCGAGCAGCGCCGCGCGGTCGAGCGTCGCATCGGCACGGATCATCTCCAGAGCTTGCGCGCGCCGCGTCACTTGCTCGGCGTCGATGCCGCGCCCGTCGTCTTCGATTTCGATGACGATGCTCTCGGCCACTGCCCAGGCCCGCAGCGCGATCTTGCCTGTGGGCGGCTTGCCTAAGGCTGTGCGCTCGTCCGTGGACTCAAGGCCGTGACTGACCGCGTTGCGCACCAAGTGCAGGATCGGGTCCATCATGCGTTCGACCAGCAGCTTATCAATCTCTGTGTGCTGGCCGCTCAGTTCAAGCGCGACCTGCTTGTGATATTCGCGCGCCAGGTCGCGGACGACGAACCGCATGCGCTCGAAGATTTCGCCGACCGGAACCATCCGCACGCGCATCACGCCTTCGCGCAGGTCGCGGAGCTGGCGCTCCATCATCAAGTTGATCTCTTGCAAGCGCCGCCACTCAGGCGCGGGCATAGTGGCTTCGCGGTGTCGCAGGTGATCGTCCAGGCGCGAGCGACTGATGACCAGATCGCCGACCATACGCATCAACTCATCGAGCCGCCCCAGGTCAACGCGCACCACGCTCGACGGCGCGCGCGTTGACAAGGCCGCATCCGCGATGTTTACAGCATCGTGATCTTGAACGGATGACGGCGCGGGCGGCGGTTCGTACGCGGCATAGGTCAGCCCGTCATCGGCCCAGCCGGCGAAGACGGATTCATCGGCGAGGCTTGCAACCAGAAAGTCAAACGCGATGCCGCCACGAGCCATCACGCGCGGCGCGGCGTGAATCAATTCGCCGATCTCCTGCAAGCGAGCGCGCACGACGTTGACGTTGATGCCGCGCCCGGCCAGCTCAGGCACGGGGACGAATTCAAAACGCCATACCTTCTTGCCGTCGGTGATGGCGGCGGCCAGTTGCGCGCCTTCATCGTCGTTCAACTGGTGGCCGGATGAACTGGCGACGGCGCTCGCCTCGCTTGCCTGAGCCGAGCGTTGAGTGTGACCAGAGACGATGGCGGCGAGCTGTTTCATCACCGGCGCGATGTCGGGCGCGAGAGCCTGCGCGCGGCGCGCGGCGACGACCTGCTCCATCAACTGCGTGCCGGCGATGAGCGCGTCCATGCCTTCGACAGAGAGCCTCAACTGGCGGTCGCGCAAGGCGCGAAGATAATTCTCCATCTCGTGCGCCAACTGCTCCGCTTCGCGCACGCCGACCATCCCCGATATGCCTTTCAGCGAATGGAAGCTGCGGAAGAGATCGTCGAGCGTGGCGCGATCCAGATGCGGCTGGTCGATGAAGCGGTCGAGCGCAAGCAAATGGTGACGCGCGGCGGTCAGATGCTCGTCGCACTCGGCGAAATAATCGTCGAGGAATTCAGTGAAGAATTCATTGTCCGCTCCAGGCTCCGCAATCGACACAGTGAAATCCTCTCGCGTTATTCGCTCAACAGCTCGCGCACGCGCGCCGACAGAATGTGAGGCAGAAAGGGCTTCGTGAGGTAAGCGGTCGCGCCGGCTTCAAGCGCCGCCGCGCGACTCGATTCATCGCCCCTGGTCGTCAGGATGATAATGGGGATGGCGCGATAGGCCTGATGTCGTCGCACGAACTGCACCACCTCCATTCCATGCATATCGGGCATGTTCAAATCGAGCACCATCAAGTCGGCAGGCGCAAGCGCCAAACGCTCGATGGCCTCAAGCCCGCTTGCGGCTTCGTCAAAGCGGACGCCCGACAAATCGCGCAGAGAGGCGATGACCATGCGCCGCATCGTTGGTGAATCGTCTACAATCAGAATCTTCTTCATGCCCGACTGCTTCAGCGACCTGCCGTGATTCAAGCGTGTGTTTCTGGTGATGGATTGCCCTTGCGAGCAAAGAGAAATTTAATCAAGCATCCGACTCAATAAACAGATTGAAGCTTAACACAGCCGAAAGGCCAACCGTAACCCGTATGTTGCTTGCTAATTGATCGGCCCCGCTGACGGCGGCGCGAGTTCGTAGACCGCGATAGCGCGCGGGGCTTCTTCTTCGCCGACGCTCCACTTGTTCAGCGTGACCGTCCAGCCGTCCTTCTCCATCGCTTCAAGCAGCGGCAGGCTGCTGGCGCGAAAAGGGTCGGCCAGCAATATTCGCCCGCCCGGCGCGAGGTTCGATTCAAAGATGCGCCGCAGGTGCGTGTGCATCTCGGCGCTATAGAGAATGTCCGAGCCGAGTATCCATTCGTAGCGTGTGGCATCGGCCCAATCGACCCAGTCCACCTGTTCATATTCAATCGTGTGAACGCCGTTGCGCTCGGCGTTGAGTCCGCAGACATAAAGCGCCAGCTTGTTTCGATCTGTCTGCACGACGCGCCCGCCGAGCGAGGCGGCGACGATGCCGGGCAGCCCTGTGCCTGAGCCAAGCTCTAACACGCGCCTGCCTTTGATCGCTTCGGCCCGCGACGCTACGTCGTGAGCCAGCGCGATGGCGGCGGGCCATAGCGCCACGCCGTAAGGCATCTGCTCGAACATGCCGAGCAGAAAATGCGTCTCGTCGTCGTAGGAGATGACCGCGCCGAGGTGGAGGATCGTCCATTCGTGCCCGCCTTGCCTGAGGCGGTATTCGTGCAGCGGGAAGTCACCGGCGGTAGTTTGTAAGATGCCCCGACTATCGGTAGACGAACTCATGCGGCTGGCGCTCCGAATGCGGAAGATGTAGCGTCCCAGCCGGAGCGAGCGACCGAGTAGCCGCCGGGCAATCGGCTCTACGCGGATTATTCAGCACCATCGGCTTGCGGCGCAAGTCTGAAGGCCGGCGTCAAGCGGGCCGCACCGCATCAAGCAACTCGGCCAGCGTTTCCGGCTCGACCGGCTTGGTCAGGTGATAATCGAAGCCCGCTTCTTTTGCGCGGCGGCGGTCTTCGTCCTGCCCGTAGCCGGTCAGCGCGATCAGCGCCATCGGCTTTGATTCTCTGCGCTCGCGCAACCGCATCGCCACTTCGTAGCCATTCATTCCCGGCAACCCGATGTCGCACAGCACAGCCTCAGGCTCGAACGCGCGAGCCGCTTCCAACGCCTCCGCGCCGCTGTGCGCGACTCGCACCTGATGGCCGCGCAGCGTCAGCATAAAGGCGAGCATCTCCGCCGAATCGAGATTGTCTTCGATGACCAGCACCTTCAACGCCCGCGTCGCTGACGGCGCATGATCGATTGCCGACTCTTCGATTCGACCGTCGCTGCTCGTCGCTAACAATGGCAATCGCACAATGAACTGACTGCCGTGTCCCGGCCCTTCGCTGCGAGCTTCAACGCGCCCGCCGTGCAGTTCGACCAACTGTCGCACCAGCGTCAGGCCGATGCCTAAGCCGCCTTGCGAGCGGTCAAGTGAACGATCCGCCTGCGTGAAGAGATCAAAGACATCGGGCAGCAAATCCGCCGGTATTCCCAAGCCGTTATCGCGCACGCTGATGACGGCCTCGCCCTCTGCCATCGTCGCTTCAATCCAGATGTGGCCGCCTTCGTCAGTGTACTTCGTGGCGTTGTGCAAGAGGTTGCCGACGACCTGCACCAATCGCGTCAGGTCGCCTTCGACGCGTAGCGGTTGCGGCGGCACGATGACGGTCAGTTGATGGCGGCGCGCGCCGATCAGCGGGCGATTGGTTTCGACGGCGCTGTAGATGATCGTCGCCAGATCGAGCGGCTCGCGCGCAAGCGTGATCTTGCCTTGCGTGATGCGCGACACGTCGAGCAGGTCGTCAACCAATCGCGTCAGGTGTTGCGTCTGACGCTCGATGATTTCGCGCGCCCGCTGTTGATTGGCGTCAGCAGGGCCGATCAGCTTGAGCACCTGCGCGGCATTGCGAATGGGCGCGAGCGGGTTGCGCAGCTCGTGCGCCAGCATCGCTAAGAATTCATCTTTGCGGCGGTCGGCTGCTTTCAACGCCTCTTCAATCTGCTTGCGTTCGGTGATGTCGAACGACAGCCCTTGCAGCGAGACAGCCTGACCCGCCTCGTTAAATCTCGTCTGCCCTCTCGAACGAATCCAGCGCATCTCGTTCGTGCCGAGCGGATGTATGCGGTACTCGACATCGTAGTCGTCCTGGCCGCGCAGACATTTTCCGATGGCTTCGTTAGCGCACTGCAAATCCTCTTCATCGATCAGCCGCGCCCAGTCGTCATACGTGACCTGCTCGCGCGTCGCTTCATAGCCCCAGAGCCGCTTGTGAATCTCTGACCAGACCAGCTCGCCGGTCGCTAAGTTCCATTGCCACGTGCCGACCTGCGCCGCCTCTGTGGTCAGTTGTAAGTGCGCCTGCGATTCGCGCAGGGCTTGCTCGTTGCGCAGCTTTTCAACCGCCAGCCAGGTGCGTTCGGCGACCGCTTCAAGCAATCCGATCTCCTGTTCGCTCCAGTTGCGCGGGTGGTCATCGCTGACCCAGAGCGACGCGACCCAACGCCCTTCGCGCATCAGCGGAACGGCGATGTATGCGCGCTCGCCGTTCAGCGCATAGGTCTGCTCGTAGAGCGCCGCCGTGCGCGGGTCTGTGCGCGAGTCGCGGTTGACGACCGTTTCGCCGGCCATCATATCGGCGGTCGTGACCGAGCTGTAATCAGAGATGGAATGGATGCCGGCCACAGACTCGACGCCACGACAATAATCACGATGAACGGTTTCGCGGTCGTGCGCGAGGTCTATCTCGTTAAACAGGCAACGCCTGACCTGAAGGTGTTCGCCGATGGTCCTGGCGATGGCGAATAACAGTTCATCCGTGTGATTGGCCTTCCGCGCCAGTTCGCTAAGGTCTGCGAGCAGGATCAGCCGGTCAGTGGCCTGCTTGCGCTCTGTCACATCGCGCACCGTGCCGATGAACTCGACCGCGCGGCGGCTCGCGCCTGATCCCGCAAAGCGAGTCTGCCCGTTGGCAGCCACCCATCGTTGTGTGCCGTCGGGCCAGACGATGCGGTAATCAATCTCGTATTCGCCCGACGATTGCGGATCGAGCGCCGCCCTGACCACTGCGGCCACGCCGTCGCGGTCGTCGGGATGAACGCGTTGCAGCAACGCCTGAACCGGCAGCGCCGCCGCATCCATCGGCTCGCCCCAGATGTTACGCATCCGTTCATCGAGGTGGACCAGGCCCGTCTCAAGGTCGTAGCGCCACAGGCCCAGCCGCGCCGCCTTGAGGGCCAGCCAATACCACGCCGGATCAGCGTCCTGCATCTGTCGGGTTGTATCTTCGCCGAACTCTTCGCCGGTCAGACTGGTATCGGGTGCTTCTGGAGCCATACTTTGAGATTACTCAGACGCGACAGGAAAGGCTAGAGAGGCAGGGACAATGCGCTGCCCCTCTAGCCTTTGATTAGCGGGCTTCATTTCGATGCGGCGGCGGCGTGGTCTTTTGGCGCAGCGTTCTTCACATACTTGTCCATCCAGTTAATCATCTCGGCCAGCGTGTGAAAGACCGACTCGCGCGCCGCATAGCCGTGTGCTTCATATGGCAGCGTCACGTAGCGCACGGTCGCGCCGTGACCTTTCAACGCCATATAAAATCGCTCGGACTGAATCGGGAACGTGCCCGAATTATCATCGGCCTCGCCGTGAATCAACAGGATCGGCTCGTTGATTTTGTTCGCGTACCAGAACGGCGACATCTTCGCGTAAATGTCGGGCACTTCCCAGAAGGTGCGCTGTTCGTTCTGGAACCCGAACGGCGTCAGCGTCCGATTGTATGCGCCGCTGCGCGCGATGCCGGCGCGGAAGAGGTCCGAATGCGCCAGCAGATTCGCCGTCATAAACGCGCCGTAGCTGTGTCCGCCAATGCCTATGCGGTCGCGGTCGGCCACGCCCATCTCGACGACTTTGTTGACGGCAGCCTCGGCGCTCGCCACCAGTTGCTCGACGTACGTGTCGTTAGCCGTCTCGCCCGTGCCGACAATCGGCATCGCCGGGTTATCGAAGATCGCGTAGCCCTGCGTCAGCAAGAGCAGATGCGACGGGCCGCCGACGCGCGTGAAGCGATAGGGCGAGCCGGAGATTTGACTCGCCGTGTCGGCATCGGTGAACTCGCGCGGGTAAGCCCACATCAACACCGGCAGCCGCTCGCCCTTTTGATAGCCCGGCGGCAGGTAGAGCGTGCCCGATAGCTTCACGCCGTCCTTGCGCTGATAGGTGACGAACTGTTTCTCGACGCCGGCCAGTTGCGGCGCGGGGTCTTTGAAGTCTGTGAGCGCGCGCCGCGCCCCCGCGCCGAGGTCGCGCACGTAATAGTTCGGCGCGTCGCGGGGCGTCTCGTATTCGGTGAGCACCTGCGCGGCATTCTCATCGAGCACGGCGACGACCGATTCATACGTCTTGTCAGCCGAGCGGAAGAGGCGCTCGCTCTTGAGCGTCTTTAAATCGAGCCGATCCAGGAATGGCCGGTCGCCTTCGGGCGACGCGCCCGCGCCGGTCAGGTATATAGCATCGCCGCGCTGCAAGATCGCGCCGCCGCTTGCGCTGAAGCGACCGAAGCCGAAGCGGTTATCACTGCTATCACGGCGCACGGGTGTACCGGGATCGCTGTAAGCGTCCTGCTGCCGCCGCTCCCAGAGCTTGCGCGGCTCGACGCCCGTTTCCACAATCCAGGTGCGTGTGCGTCGCGTCGCGCGGTCTGATTCGCTCAACAGCGCGATGCCTTTCTCTGTGTAAGTCAGACCACTAAACCGCCATTCGGTCTTAGCGACTTCGGCGGGCGCTGCCGTGAACGGGGCCGCCAGTATAACGACGCGATCACGGAAAGGAACGTTCTTTTTTGGGTTGCCTTCGTCGAGCGCCTCGACCCACGTAATCGCCGCCGGCTGATCGGCCCGCCAGCGATAAGCGCGCGGCCCCGTCTGCACGCCGTTGATCGGAATGCCTTCGCTCGATGGCAGGTCGGCGATCTTCTTGACGACTTCGCCGCGACGATTCCATATCTCGACTTCTTTGGGAAAGCCGTTCATCGGCACGAGCCGCGAGAATGGCCGCTTGATCCGCGCCACCAAAATATAATCGCCGCCGGGCGACGCCGAAACGTTGTCGAATATCGCGGGCCGACCGACGAGCGTCTTGCGCCCGGTGTTGCTGTCGATCATCGCAAGCTGGCTGGTGAAGTAATAATCGAACAGGTCTTCGTCGTGGTGGCTTTTAATCAGGTCTTCGTAGGTCGCGGCGGGAGCGGCCTTGCCGCGAGTCTCTTGAATGTTGGGGCCGCTCGGCACGGTCGGCTCAGCCGGCGCTGGTCCGCGCCCTGCGGGCACGATCTGGCACAGCAGCGTTGCATTGTCCTTCAGCCAATCGCAAGCGTCGCCCGTCGTCGCGTTCAACCGATCCGTGCCGCTGAGCAGCCGTGCGCGGCCTGTCGCGGTGTCGGCCACCCACAGCTCTATGCCGCTCTCTTTCGTGTTCGTGAACGAGAGTCGGCGGCCATCAGGCGAGAAGCTCACGTCGCCGAGATTAGCGCCCGCCGGCACGGCGACTTTGATCTCTGCGCCATCGGCAATGGATTTAAGCGTGATGCCGGTGATGCTGCCTGTGCGTTGCTGGCGACCGTTCGTCTTCGGGTTGATGCGCGTGCCGGCGATGCGGTGGATGGGCTGGGCCAGTTCGGCAATCGTCGGCATGCTGCGGCGATAGAGCAAGGCGACCGTGCGGCGGTCGGGCGCGACGATCACATTGGGCGTCGGCGGCGCATCGAGTATGTCGGTGATGATTTTCGGCGGCGTCAGGTAGCCTGGCGTCGTCGCCGTTTGCTGGTGCGTCTGCGCGGATAACGTCGCCGCCGCGACCAGAACGAGAGCAGCGGCAAACGCGAGCCTTCTCATTTTCATGGTGAACCCTCCTGTTTCTCCACTGGACTCGAATGGTTTTGGATGACGTATTCTATCAGCGAATGGCGCGTTCGACTACGACGAGAAATCGGTTTTTATCGAGCCGCGCGGAATGGGCGGCGGCATTTGAGCGGCCACCGCTTTACGTCTACACTGATGAGTCATTCGCAATGGAGGTCACTGATGATTATTGCTCTGGCGTCGCCACACATCGCTTCAAGCTTTGACGACGGGCTGGACCGAATCAAGCGATTGCTTGCCGACGCTTCGGCGCAGGGCGCAGAGATCGCCTGTTTCCCCGAAGCCTACTTGCCGGGATTGCGCGGGCAGGATTTTGACGTGTGGCCTTTCGATCAAGCGCAACAAGAACGCGCGCTGCGAGCCGTGGCCGATTGGGCGCGTCAGTATCGCGTGGCGACGATCCTCGGTATGGAACGATTCACCGAGGCGGGCCGACAAATCGCCGCGTTCGTCATTGACGCCGAAGGCCGGCTTCAGGGATACCAGACCAAGAATCAACTCGACCCGACCGAAGAGAAGTTTTATGTGCCCGGCGACACGCGCCGGCTTTTCGAGATCAACGGCGTGAAGTTCGGCGTGGCTATTTGTCACGAAGGCTGGCGCTATCCTGAGACGGTGCGATGGGCAGCGGTGCGCGGCGCGAAGATCGTCTTTCATCCTCAACACACCGGCAATGAGCGCGAAGGCATAAGGCTGAGCGAGTGGGGTGCGGCGAGCGCGCCTTATTACGAGAAGGCGATGATGATGCGCAGCATCGAGAACACGATCTATTTTGCGAGTGTCAATTATGCGTTGCGCTATCAGGAATCGGCGACCAGTTTGATTGCGCCGTCGGGCGAGTGCCAGGCTTACTTGCCTTACGGGCAGGAAGGCGTGCTGGTCGAGTCCATCGATGTTGAGAAAGCCACAGGCTTGCTCGCCGCCCGCTACGCGCCCGAACGTTATCAGGAAGCAAATTCGGAGTGAGCACGCGGCTCGACCGTCTGCAATGAATCGCGCGGCGTGTTCGCTTGTTCTCAGCTTGCGCGTATGTGGTGGTACTTCGCTTCGGCCAGCATGTAAAGACCGTAGAAGGCCAGCCCGGCGGCGGTGATGCCGAGCAAGACCTTACCATATGGCTGCGCCGCCAGCGCCGCCAGCGCGCCGCCGAGGCCGCGCACTTCATTGGGATCGTATTCGAGCGCGGCTTGAATCAAGCAATAGCCGATGATGCCAAAGACGACGCCGCGCGCCATCAACCCGAACTGCCCGAAGCGCGTCACCCACTGCTGTTCTTTTCTGCCCATCGCGCCCTCTTCGAGCCGCTTGCGGAATTTGCAGGTGTAGCCTTTGTAAATCTGGTAAAGCCCGAACGCGATAAAGCCCGCTCCAACCACGCCGACGATCAACGTCCCGAACGGCAGGTGGATGATCTGCGCGGCGCGGCCTTTGTGCTCGCGCTCGCTGCTCGGTTGATGTTCGCCGAACAGCAGCCGCACGGCGCTCACGGCAAGGCCCGCGTGAATCAAGCCGCTGCACGCATAGCCGAGGCGTATCGCCATTCCTTTCCAGTCGCTGCCCTTGTCTTCGGCATCGATGATGGCTTGCGTGACGCGCCAGACCGCGTACGCCGCCAGCCCCAGCGCGACCGCGCAGAGCAACGCGATGCCGAACGGCTCTGCGTAGATGGCGTGGAACGCGCCGCGCGTGTCGGTCACTTGCCCGCCCGCGCTCAGCGCCGCCAGCACCGCGAGCACGCCGATGAGTATGTAGACCGCCCCTTTCGTCGCATAGCCGAAACGCGCAAGCGGCTCAATCCACGAATGCACTGACTTGTGCGGTGAATTACTTTTGGCCATAACCGCAGTCGCTTACTTGCTTCCCGCTTTCGCCACGTTCGTCTTGTCGAGCGCGGCGCGCAAGCCTTGCGCCAGCTTCAACGCGTCGTCGTTGGCCCAGAAGTGCATAAAGAACAGGCGCGGTTCTTCTTTCAGCATATGCGAGTGCAGCGCCGTGACTTCGATGCCATTGGCACGCAACGCGCGAATCACTTCGTTGACTTCGCTCGCGGTCATCACGAAGTCGCCGGTGATGGCCGCCTTGCCGCCGCCCGTCGGCTGAAAGTTGATCGCCGTCGCCACGCCCATTGCCGGCGGCACTTCCATCCCTTCTTCCATAATCTTTTCGGCGCGCGGCACGCTGAACTGATAGACGCCGCCGTTGACTTTGCCGGCGAAGCCGATGATGCGGTCGAGCTGCTTCGTATCTATTCCCAGGTCTTGCGCAGGCGGCGCGGCAGTTGGCGCTCCCATCGGCGTCGCGGTCAATGCGAGCACGGCGTGAATCACTTCGGCGAGCGCGTTGGCGTGGCCGTGCGCGCTGATGTGCATATACATCACGCGCGGCGATTCGCCGAGCACGTGGTTATGCAGCGCCGATTGCTCGATGCCGCCTTGCTGCAACTTGAACATCACGAGGCTGACCTCGTCTTCTGTCAACACCAGATCGCCCATCGCCATCACTTCGTCGCCCATCTTCTTGAAGGCGACCCACGAGCCGAGCGCCAGCGCCGGCTTGATGGCTACGCCTTTCACTGTCACCTTCAAATCGCTGCGCGGGAAACTGAACTTAATCACGCCGCCCGGCTGCATCGCGCCGGCTTTGCCCATCACGCGTTCGACGCCTTTCCATTCAGCCGGAGTCTCCTGACCCATCGCGCTCAAGCTCGACACAAGCAAGATTAAAACCAGCCCTATACTGACTCGTAAGATTCGCGCCTTCAGACTTGCCATAACCTTTCCTTCCTTTCTTCTTTGCAACTGGATCAGGGTATCAAGCCATTCAAGCTTCTCGCTAACACTATACCGCAGAGCCGCGCCGCCGCGCCGGTCACAAGTGACAGGCAGTGGCTTCGTGTCAGAGGATTGATGTTGCCGAAGGCTTCGGCGGCGGGATAGAATACCTGTCCCGATGGTCAGCAGGTCACGCGCCTATCGCCCGCGAGATTTTGCCTCGTGCTCTGGTTTGACAGCGCCAATTCGATAACACTATAGTGTGGCTGATTTTCAGACGGACTCAATTAATTGTGGTCGCGCGCGGCTACGGAGCAGCGGATGTTTAGACTCGAAAAACTCGAAATTCATGGCTTCAAGTCATTCGCCGACAAGACCACGCTGGTCTTCGGCGAAGGCATCACCGGCGTCGTCGGTCCCAACGGTTGCGGGAAGAGTAACGTGGCGGAATCCATCTCGTGGGTGCTCGGCGAGCAGTCGGCCAAGAACCTGCGCGGCGGCAAGATGGAAGACGTGATCTTCAACGGCACGCGCGACCGCAAGCCGCAAGGGATGGCCGAAGTACTGCTCACGATGGTCGCCATCGAAGACATCGCGGTGCGCGACGGCGACGGCGATAAAGACGACGAGAACGAATACGACGCCGTCGTCTCGAAAGCTGAACACGCCGCTACCACCGCGCGCTCACTCGTTGAAGAGATGCGCCGCAAGGAGTCCGGCCAGGACGCAACGGCGTCTTCATCGCAGCCCTCGCCCGATCAATCAGTCGCAACGCCAACCGACTCATCTGCATCAATCTCTGCATCAACCGCAGAAGGCGATGCGACCGTATCGGTAACGGCGGATAATTCAACTGCCCATCTTGAAGCGCCCGTTGCTGAAGCTGCCTCCGATCAACCGACCACCGGCGCGGAGCAGGCCGCAACACCTGAGTCAACCGATACCAAAGAAGCGAACTTAAATAAGCGCGGCGACCAGTCGCACAAGTATCAGAAGCGCAAGCGCACACGAATTGCCATCTCCGCAGGCGAGCGCGTCACCGTAGGCCGCCGCCTCTATCGCACGGGCGACAGCGAATACTTGATGAACGGGCGGCCCTGTCTGCTGCGTGACATTCAAGACCTGTTTGCCGGAACCGGCCTTGGCGGCGCGCACTATGCCATCATCGAGCAGGGTCGTATCGGCCAGATTCTTTCGTCGAAGCCGCTCGACCGCCGCGCCCTCATCGAAGAAGCGGCAGGCATCACGAAATTCAAATCGCGTAAGCGCGCCGTCGAACTCAAGTTGGAATCGGCCAAGCAAAACCTGACGCGACTCAACGACATCATCAGCGAAGTCGAGCGCCAGGTGAACAGCCTGAAACGGCAGGCGCAGAAGGCGCGGCGCTACCGGCGGCTGCGCGAAGAGATGCGCGCACTGCTCAAAGTCGTCTTCACCGCCGATTATTACCGCCTCAACGCGAGCATCGAACGTGTCGCCCGCGAACTGGAAGAGATTGAATCGAGCAAAGGCGCGCTCGACGGCCAGTTGCTCGAACACGAGACCGAACATCGCGCCGTCTCCGCCGAAGCCCGCAACGCCGAAGATCACCTGACGACGTTGCGCGAGCAGGCAGCGGCCATTGAATTAGAAGCCGACCGCGCCCGCAACCGTCGCGCCTTTGAAGAACAGCAGCTCCGCGAGCTGAACACTCGCATTGAAGAGTTGAACCGCGATCAGCAAGGATTGGAATCGCGGCTGACGCTGCTTGAAGAAAATTCGCAGAACCGCTCGCAGGCGTTGCGCGCGTTGGAATCCGAGTTGACCGCCGAACAGGCCGACCTGCTCCGACGCGAAACCGAATACCAGCAGAAGCTGGCGCACGTGCGCGAGGCCGAGAGCGAGATCGAGCAACTGCGCCAGCGCATGCTCACAGAGATCGGCGTCACCGAGCGGCTCAAGAATTTGAACGCCAGCCTCGACGACGCGCTGCGTAAGCTCGATCTCAAACAGACCAACCTGCGCGCCGAACAGGAACGCGCCGCGACGCGACACGACGACGCATCGAGCGAACATAGCCGCGTGAGCCTCGAAGTCGAGCGCGATGAAACGCGGCTTGCGGAACTCACCGAGCACATCGCCGAGCGCGCCGCCAACCTGCTGACGATTCGCGATCAGGTCAACGGCCTGAGCGGTCAGTTGCGCAGCATTCACACGGAGCGCGCCGCCGGCGAACACCGCTTGCGGTCGCTCGAAGACCTCGACGCGCACCACGCCTATTACTCGGACACTGTGCAAGAGGTGTTGTCGCCCGAACAGGCGGCGCGCATCAACGCGCTCGGCACGCTGGCCGATTTCGTCGAAGTAGACGCGCAGTACGAGAAGCTTATCGAGAGCCTCTTCGGTCGTGAACTGCAATGCATGCTCGTGCCGACGATTGATGACGCGCTTGCGGGCGTCGAGTTCATCAAGTCGGAAGAACTCGGACGCGGCGCGTTCCTCGTGGTCGGTCTGCACGGCGGCGAAGAGGAAGATGGGGGCCAGGGGCCAGGGGCCGGGGGCCGGTCAAACGGCGACGGCGGAACGAACGGTCATACGGATGTTCATTCGCACGGCCACTCCGCCGCAGAGATTGAGCGGTGGTTGGTTGACAGTGACGCACATTACACAGACGCGCGATTTGAGAGCGACTACATTCCGATTGAGCGGCAGTTGCCGCCGGCGGATTTTTCGCTGGTCGAGCCGCTCGCCGATTACGCGCCGATGGATTCCTACGCCTCCGAGTTTGAATACCGCTCGCCCATAGACGACCTGCCGTTTGAAAGTGAAGCGGCGGCGGACGACGAGCATCGATTGGGTGAGCGTGAGCAGCGATTCAGCGAAGCGGCGGACGAGCGGCGGCATCAAGAGCCGGGCGCGCTGCTGTTTCAACTCGACGTGCTGCGCGCCATCGACCTGCTCAACGTGCGCCGCGAGATCAAGGCCGTCATCGAGCGCGCCTTCCCCGACAAGTGCGCCGCCGCCATCGTCCCCGACATCGAAGCGGCGCTGCAACTCTCTATTGAAAACCCGTCTGTAGTCTACGTCACGTACGAAGGCGAGCAGGTGATTAACGGTCGCCACATCGTAACGGGCGCGAAGGCCGGACAGAAGAACACGTCGCTGCTGGCGTTGAAGCGCGAGATCAAAGAACTGCGCGCCCGCATCGAAGCACTCCGCGTTGATGATGAGGGCGTCACTGCCGAACTCGGCCTTGCCGAGCAGGAGCGCGATTCGCTCGAAGGCGAAGCGGCGCGGCTCGATCAGGAATTGCGACAACACGAGAAGGCTGCCGCCGCCCGTCAATCACAACTGGAAGGCTTGGCGCGCGATCTCGAACGCGCCGCGCAGCACGTCCGCGTCGTTGAATCAGAAATTCAAATGGCCGCTGACGAGCGGCGTGATATTGAAGCGCGACTCGAACAACTGCTCGATGAACTGGCAACCGCTGAAGCGTCGCGCGCGGCGGTGCAGTCGTCGCTTGCCGACAAGCAGAGCGCCTTCGCCGAGCTGCGCGCGCAGGTCGAGCAGATCGCTGAACAACTGTCGGCTGTGCGCGCGTCGGTCGCGGCGCGAGTCGAGCGCTTGCAGGCCGCGAAGTCTGAGCTGCGCCGCATTGAGGCCGAGGCCGAAGAGTTGCGCAGCCGCATCAACCGCAACCGGCTTGAGCTGTACGAGAGCCACAGCCGCGTCGAACAGCTCACTGCCTCGCAGGCCGAAACCGAGAGCGCCGCCGAGGGCTTTGAGCGTGAGCGTGAAGCCCTCGGCGAACAGATCAACACGGCGAGCGAACGGCTCGCTGCAACGCGCAACCGCGCGGACGAATTGGAAGCGCTGCTCACCGCGCTGCGCCAACAGGCTGAGGCCGTGCGCGACCGGCGCGGCCACCTCGAAGTCGAGCGCGCCCGCATTGAATCGGAAGCCGAGCACCTGACGCGCGACTGCTTCGCGGAACTGGCGATGACGCTCGAAGACGTGGTGACGAGCGTCGAACTGGCACAGGCGGCTGAGCGGCTGGGGCCGGGGGCCGGGGGCCGGGGGCCGGTTGATGAAGGCGAAGAGAGATCGTCTGATGAAACGCAGACGGTCGGTGAGAACAACGAGATTTTGCAAGCGGCAGCACTCGATGATGAGCAACTGGCCTCCGGCCCCCGGCCCCTGACCCCCGATGATGTGGAAGCGGCGCGGGCGCGGTTGGCCGAGCTGCGCGTCAAGCTCGATGATATGGGGCCGGTGAACATGATGGCGCTCGAAGAGCTTGAAGAGGCCGAAGAGCGATTCAAGTTTCTCACCGTGCAGCGCGCTGACATCCTCGATTCGATCCGGTTGACCGAAGAGGCGCTCACGGAGATTAAGCGGCGCTCGCGCGAACGCTTCCGCCACGCCTTCACGCACATCAATCAGAACTTCCAGCAGATGTTCGTCGAGCTGTTCGGCGGCGGGCGCGGCGAGATGATCCTGATCGATGAAGAAGACGTTTTGGAATCGGGCATCGACCTGATCGCACAGCCGCCGGGCAAGCGATTGCAGAACGTGCTGCTGCTGTCGGGCGGCGAGAAAGCGATGGCGGCCATCTCACTGGTGCTGGCTATCTTTCAATATCGCCCGTCGCCGTTCTGCATCCTCGACGAAGTGGACGCGCCGTTGGATGAGATGAACGTCGGGCGCTTTTCAGAAAAGGTCGCCGAGATGAGCCAGACGACGCAGTTCCTCGTCATCACGCACAACAAGCGGACGATGGAATCGGCGCGCGCGCTCTACGGCGTGACGATGCAGGAGCCGGGCGTGTCGAAACTCGTGTCGGTGAAGTTTGAGTAGTGATTATGCGGCGATACCTTTTGCCTTTTGCCTCTTGCCTTTTGCCTTTTGCCTTCGTGCTCAACACGCTGGCGCAGAATGCGGTCGGCTCGTCTTCGGCGGCGAGTTGGAGCTTTAGCTACAAATTCGAGAACAAGCGATTCTATGAACCGCTGATCGAAGTTGATCTGGCGGCGGACGGCGCGGGCGAAGTGCGATTCAAGCGCGCCGAATCCGACGACCTGCTCGACCACAAGTTCAAGCTGATGCCACGGACAATGGCGCGCATCCATCAGTTGTTGGAGACGACGCGCTTTCTCGATTCGACCGCCGAGTATCAGGCCGAGAAAGATTTTTCGCACCTCGGCTGGGTGACGCTCTTGGCGCGGCAGGGCGAGCGCGAGCGCAGCGTGCGCTTCAACTACACGCAGAACGCCGACATCAAAGAGATGGCCGACATCTTGCGCGGCATCGCTCAGGAAGAGATGCACCTGTTCGACATCGAACTCAGCGAGCAGTTTCAGCCGCTCAACCTGCCGCGCTTGATCGACGCCATCGAGAACGATCTGAAGCTGGGGCGCATCACCGAGCCTGAGCGCTTGCTGGTCAAGCTGCAAGAAGTCGCCGGCAACCCAACCCAACCTCTCATTGCGACCAACAAGGCGAAGCAACTGGTCAGCGACATCAAAAAGGGCAAGTTCAAAACGACGATGAGAAAGTAATCAGTGGCCAGTGGTCAGTTGTTCGTGGGCCAGGCTCCGCTAGGAGCGCAATGTTTATAGTTACCGATGCAAAAGATCAAACAAGCTCCGTTAGGAGCGCAATGTTTATAGTCAACGATGCCATAGGTGAAGCAAGCTCCGTTAGGAGCGCAATGTTTATAGTTACGCAGTTGATTGAGTCTTCAAGCTCCGTCAGGAGCGTGATGTTGATATTGCGCCCCTACGGGGCTTCGTCACATCCTTCAGCCATTTCTATAAACATCGCGTCCCCACGGGACTAACCAATAACTGACAACTATCAACTATCAACTGACCACTGGCCATTGGCCACTGACCACTGCTTATGTTTATTCCGCGCGGCACATCTCTTCACGAAAATTTGGCGACGAGTTACGTGCTGGTTGACAGCCTGGTGGCCGACCTGTGCGAAGGCGGCTTTTCCGGCGTCGTCGAGGTGATGTTGCGGCGGGCCGACGCCTATGTCGTCATCGCCGGCGGGCGCGTCGCGGTCAGTCTTTTGGCGCAACACGGAGAGGCGACTGGCGCGCTAATGGATGCTTCACGCGCCACTGTGATGCAGATTACAGCGGCGGCGCGACAGGAACGTGGGCGCGTTTCAATCTATCGTTATTCAGCCGAGACGGCGGAAGCGATTGCCGGGCGCGCGACGGCTCAAGCGCTTTACACGCGACTCAGCACCGAATTCGCTGACCTCGATAAAGTCATCGCCAAGCTCTCACGCGAAAGCGACCGCCAGTGGTTCATCGAGATCATCCTGAACGATGGGCAGGCGGCGCTCGTGCATATGCGCGAAGACGGTTGCCGCGTCTTGACCTCGCGCGAGGGCACGCTGCGCGAAGCTTACGAGAGCCAGACGCCGGCAGAGAATGCCTTGCTTGCGACGCTGCTCGACCAGAGCCGCTTGCACGGCGGCGTCTTCGACGTTTACTTCCGCAGCGCTGATGACGTGTCAGCGGCAAGCGAGGATTCGGCTGAAGGCGTGAGCCGGAACGTTTATCAGGCGGAAGCAAGCAGTGATGTGGCCGAAGTCGTCAAAGAGGCGAAGGCCGTCTTTCATTCGCTCTCGCTCGATGACACGGATACCGCGCTGCCGGCTGTGGCCGCGCCGCGCAGGCTGCCGGTTCCGCCCGGAGCCCTAAGCGCGCTGCGCGAATTGACCGGCTCGCTCGGCGAGAAGTCGAACAACGGCGACGCCGCAACGAATAGGGCGCACGCGGCTGACGAGAGCGCGCCGGCAATCCGCCCTTCACTGAATGAGAGCAATCATCCGACGTTTTTCAAGACGACGGATGATCTCTTATTGATGCCGGATGATCTGCGCGCCACGGGACTGCTCAAGCGCGGCAGCCAGGCCGATGCGTTCGCCGAGATCAAGCGATTGATGGGCGAAATCGTCCGCACCGTCGAAGAGTCCGTACGCGCCGCCGGCGCGCGCGACAGCTTTGCGATCAGTCTGCGCGCAGGT
Organism: Blastocatellia bacterium; assembly: GCA_045807725.1. GTDB lineage: Bacteria > Acidobacteriota > Blastocatellia > UBA7656 > UBA7656 > DATENM01. Next base: position 112,940 of record JBJMGV010000025.1, read on the forward strand.
CAGTTGAAAGTCGCCGACCGCTACAGTTTTCTCGACCCGTTCGCTGGCGAGTTTGAATACCTTGCCGGCGAGATTGTCTTCGTCGGTGATGCGAGCGCCGCCGAGTTCATCGCCGGGTTGAGCGAAGCGCTGGCGCAGGCCATCGATTCTGCCGCTCGCGCCAGCGCACAACCCGACCGCATACGTCTGCACACGAGCGAAGGCTTGCGCTGGCTGTTAAACCGCCAGCGCAGCGAGCTGGAAGCCTATCACCTTGACCACGCCATCGAAGCCATCATCGCGGAGACCGTTACCAGAGGCTAGCGCGGTTTTATTACCGGCTCTTGTCTATTTCTCTTGCACGTTCGTCGCCTGTGCGGCTACCAACTCCCATCCGTTTGCCTTCCTTCTCCACACTTCCGTATAGCGGACGCTTCCTCTTACTTCATGCTCTCCTGTTCCTGCTTTCCACCGGATCAATCCCGTGACCACCCCGGCTCCGCCCACTAAACGGGCTTCTACTTCCGAATCCGCCATTTCAACTCCTGCTCCGTTACGTCGCACCGCTGCAAGCGCGCTGGCTTTATCCGCCTTCTGGCCATCTGTTCCAGTCACCAGATAATCTTCGGCTACGAGCCTGGCCATTTCCCCTGCATCTCCTCTGGCCGTTACCGCAATGAACTCCTTATGTCGCTCCAGCAAGCCCGACCGGGTCGTTAGCTTTGGATGAATCGGTTTGAAGCTGCGAGCATCTGCAAGGCCGGGGCTTCCTATGGTCAATGCTAATATCACGATGAACAGGTTGATTATCTTAGTCATTGATTCTCCCTCTCTCTTCCAGTCTCCAGTCTCTAGCCTCTGCCTCCTGCGCGTGCAGGTAATCGCTCGCCTCTGTGAACGCCTCGTCTTCATCGCCGAAGCGGTTGATCCCTTTCACATCGGGCCACGTCCGCCACCACGAGAGCTGGCGCTTCGCATAGTGGCGCGTGTCGAGCTTCATCTGATTGAGCGCGTCTTCGCGCGAGCGCTTGCCTTGCAGATACTCGATGACGCGACGATAGCCGTGCGCTTGAAAGGCTTTTGCCGTCATCGGCACGCCGTCGGCGATGAGCGACTGCACCTCTTCAATCAGGCCACGCTCGAACATCGCTTCGGCGCGGCGGTTGATGCGGTCGTAGAGTTCTTCGCGCGGCGGCGCAAGCGCCAGCACGCGGATGCGGGCGGCGAACGCAGGCGGCGGCGGCGTGTCGGGTTGTTGATCGGTGATGCGCTGGCCGGTCTGAAAAAAGAATTCCAGCGCCCGCATCGAGCGTGACCAGTCACGCGGGCTGATGCGCGCACTGGCGCGCGGGTCGATGCGGCTCAACAGCCTGTGCAGGTATTGCGGGCCGCGTTCGTCGCGCCGCCGGCTGAGCCGCTCGCGCAGTTGAAGGTCGGTCGGCTGGCTCTCGAATAAAGGATTGACGAGCGCCCGCAGATAAAAGCCCGTGCCGCCGACGAGCAGCGCCCTAGACCCGCGCGCCTCAATCTCTTCGATCTTTTCTGAAGCGAGCCGCGCGTACTCGCCGGCTGTGAAGTTGGCGGTCGGCTCGACGATGTCGATCAGGTGATGCGGGACGCCGCGTCGTTCATCGAGAGGTACTTTGGCAGTGGCGATCTGAATGCCGCAATAGACCTGCACCGAATCGAGGTTGATGATCTCGCCATCGAAGGCGAGGGCGAGGCGTAGGCCGAGATCGCTTTTGCCCGAAGCCGTCGGGCCGACGATGGCCGGGATCAGGCACGCTGTCGGTTGCTCGCTCACTGCTGGCGATGGTAACAAACGTTGAGGCTGGAGGCTAGAGACTAGCGGACAAGTGCAAGCACCTGTCGAACAGTAAAGTGCAAGCACCTGCTGAACAGTAGTATAGGAGAAAACTGATTATGGAGGTGCTTGCAGTGAGTAAAAAAGCAATCTTGAAAAACGGCGACGCGAAATGGTGGCGGCCGTTCGTCGGGATCAATCTCTGCGCCAGGTTGCGCAAAAGTTTCACGTCTCGCCTTCTACGGTCAAGCTCTGGGTTGATCGTACTCGCGGCAAGCGCCTTGACCGCGCTGACT
>JBJMGV010000026.1:0-12876 GCA_045807725.1 Blastocatellia bacterium
CATACCGCTCAGGTCAGCGCCGATGTTGACGATGTTAGCGAAGGCCAGCAGCGCGCACGCGCCCCACAACACCCAACGCGAGTAGCGGCGGCGAATGATTGCGGCAAGCCCTTCGCCGCCAACCATACCGAGTCGCGCGCACATCAGTTGCACGGCGGTCATTAAGGGGAACGCGAAGAAGACCGTCCACAGTTGCGCGAAGCCGAACGCCGCGCCCGTCACCGAATAGGTCGAGATGCCCGACGGGTCATCGTCCGCCGCGCCGGTGATCAGTCCGGGGCCAAGCTCACGGAAAAACTTGCCGACCCGCTCCGACGCTGTCGCTTTAGTGTGATCGCCTTTGGCCATTAAGCGCGTCGCTTGAGCAATACCTTGGCGGTGTAGCTGACGACGACTTCGTCGCGCTGGTTGACGACTTCATTGAGCATTGTGACGATGCCGCTGCGCTCGTCGCGCTCTGATTTGGCTTCGACCTTCTGGCGCACGCGCACGGTGTCGCCGATGAATGTCGGCTTGACGAAGCGCAGACGGTCAAGCCCATAGAAAGCGATGACCGTGTCGTTGGTCTGGCCCATACGCACGGACAGCCCCGTAGCGATAGAGAAGACGAGCGCGCCGTGCGCGATGCGCTGTTTGAACGGGCCGCGCTCGGCCATTTCTTTGTTAGTGTGGATTTCGTTCCAGTCGCCGGTGATGCCGGCGAAGTTGACGATGTCGGTCTCGGTGATCGTACGGCCCGCTGTGACCGCCTCTTCGCCAACCTCGAAATCTTCAAAGTATTTGCCCATGCATTCCTCTCAAGCAGGATTCAGGATACAGGATTCAGGATACAGTTCGGCATCGAGTTACGAATGTCCTTGAATCACGAATCCAGAATCCTTCTACCGTCATTCGTCGCTTGTCACGCCTTTGATTTGAAACAGCGCATCGGTGGCTTCACTGAAGGTGTAGCACGAGTTACGAAGCTGCGGCATCCAGCCGATGACCATCTCGCGTTTGCGGGCCGGATCGTCGGCAACTTCGCGCAGCGCCGCTTCAGCTTCAGGCCGCTGTTTGGCTGCCAGATAGTTCATCTGAAAAGCGCAGGCCGCCATATTCGTCACCAGCGTATGCAGGTGGTTGCAACTCGCCGCGCCGCCGACAATCTCGCCGGCGCGCTTGCGAAAGCCGCGCCCGATCTTCTCGCCGACCAGTTCCGCCAGCGCCGCCGTCGAGCCGGTGCAGATGCCCGGATACGGCATACGGGTCAGTTCGCCTGTGGCCTCGCGGATGGTGAAATCGGGGAAGCCGACGACGAAGCGCGCCGCCAGCGAATGAACATTGTCATCCAACTGGCCGCGTATCTCGAACCGGCCTTCATCAAGCCAGTCCATCGCCACATTGATCGATCTCGAAAAAGTCGCCATTTTGGATTCGGTGCTCTGCTGAACTGAGGAGAGAGGTGCAACCACAGATGAACACAGATGAACACGGATAAGAACGAACCCGCGCTTGAGGTGTGAAGCCCCAGCCATCCTATTCGTGTTTATCTGTGTTCATCTGTGGTTTCTAATTCCCGCTTTGGACGGAAAGTTAATCCGCTGTTTCCGACTGCGACTTGCGGCTCGCAATCTCGTCGCGCTTGGCGTCGATGGACTTCAGCAGCTTCTCGAACGGCTCGACGAAAAGGCGGACGCCGTCAAGCAGGACTTGCCGCGTCACTTCGTTAAGACTGATGCCGAAGCTTTCGAGTTCGGCCAGCCACGCGCGCTCTTGATCGAGGTGATCTTCGATAGTGACTTTGGCCGTGCCGTGATCGCGGAACGCAGCGAGCGTCGCCGGCGGTATCGTGTCAACCGTCTCCGGGCCAATCAACGCTTCGACGTAATAGAGATCACTATAGGCGGGATTCTTCGTCGAGGTCGAAGCCCACAGCGGGCGTTGCACCTGCGCGCCGGCAGCTTTCAACCGGGCGAAGCGAGCGCCGTGAAAGATCTCTTTGTAACGCTGATAAGCCAGCTTGGCATTGGCGATGGCGATGCGCCCGATCAGCGCCTTCAGGCTCTGCTTATCGCTCTCGCTGGCCGCTTGGTTGATCGCCTCTTGCAACTGCTTATCAACGGCGGTGTCGATGCGGCTGACGAAGAAGCTGGCGACCGACGCGATGCCATCGACCGACTTGCCTTCGTCGAGCCGGCGTTCGAGGCCGCGAATGTAAGCTTCCATCGTCGCCTCATAGCTACTGATAGAAAACAGCAAAGTGATGTTGATGTTGATGCCTTCATAGAGGCACTGCTCGATAGCCGGTATGCCTTCGGCGGTGGCGGGAATCTTGATCATCACGTTCGGGCGCGCGACCAGTCCCCACAAGCGCCGCGCCTCGTCAATCGTCGCCTGCGTGTCACTCGCAAGCAGCGGCGAGCATTCGAGGCTGACGTAGCCGTCGAGCTTATCCGTGCGCTCGTAAACGCGCAGCAACTCGTCAGCGGCGGACTGGATGTCGCGGATGGCGAGCGCTTCGTAGATGTCAGCGCCGCTCGCGCCCTGTTCGATCAGCTCGCGTATCTGATCTTCGTAAAGGTCCGAGCCGCTGATGGCCTTCTCGAAGATGGCCGGGTTCGAGGTGACGCCGCGCAGGTCGTCTTCATCAATCAGGCGGCGCAATTCGCCCGACGTGATCAGCTTACGCTCGATGTTGTCGTACCAGACGGACTGGCCGAGTTTCGATAATTCCGTCAGTGGATTCGCGCTCATGAAATTCTCCTCGTTGAATAAAGTTGATCGCCGTCCGCCATACGGTTGCGAGGGCGGCGGGCTTGAGAACTCACGTCGCTATTATGTGCGCTTGCCGGCAGCGGCGCAACTTGTCAACGACGCGGCGCTACTGTTCAGCGTCGTTCTCGGCTTCGGCCAATCGGCGGCGCAATGGCTGATAGAGGAACGAGACCAGCAGCAGTATGACGCCGAGCAGGATCAAGGCAACGATGCGATAAAGCCGGGCCAGCGACCAGATGTCCAGCACGTAGACTTTCACAATCGTCATCGCCAGCAGCACCAGCGCCATCACGCGCAGCAATGCCTGGCGGCGGGCGAGGCCGACCGTCAGCAGCACGCCGCCATAAACCGCCCACACCACCGTCAGCCACAACTGCTGCGCCAGCCGCAGGTCGCGCTCGCGTTCAGCCGTAACGCCGGCCTCGGCCAGCCGCGCGCTGAAGTAACCCACCGCTTCGGCGCTCAAGGCGAGCACGGCGAGCGCGTTGGCGGCGATCAACATCACGACAAAGAGCGCGCGGCGCTCACCCTCTTCAAGCTGATCGGCCCGCGCATAGAGCCAGGCGCTCAAACCCGTCGCCGCAATCAGTGTAATGAATGTCGCAAACGTCTGGTTGGCGAAAGGCTGATGCCACACCGCGTCGTAATAGCCGAGATCAATGGCCAGCGCTTTGACTATGGCAAGCGCCAGCAGCGCGAGGCCGGCGATGTGAACCGGCTTCAGCCGCCGCCGCAGGCCGACCACCAGCATCACCATCGCATAGACGACCCACAGAATTGTCAGCGTCAACTGGCGCGTGCTGTCGAGTTGTTCCAACTGCGCGCGCGCCGACTGATTCGCCTGCCTGATGCGCTGCTCGAAATATGCGTTGATGTCGAGGCTCAACAGGACGATTGCCAGCGCGTTCGCGCCGAGCAGGAAGAGGCCGCCGAGCGTGGTGCGCTCTGACGGCTCGATGCGCTCGCCGAGCCGTTTATAAAATGCCGCCGCCAGCAACAGACAGGCAATCAGCACGGCGCACGACAGCGCGCGGCGATTCCACAATGGCGTGAAGGTCTGATTCGCCTGCACGACTACATCCATTGCATCAAACAACAACCAGTGCGATGCGGAGATTAGAAAGATAATCGCCGCGCCGGCCCGCGAAACGCGGTCATCAAGGCGCAACCCGATCCAGGTCAGTATCGCGCCTTCGATGGCCCAGCCCATCGTCACCCAGTGTTGGTGGAATTGAATCGGCACGGCGAGCACAGCGAACAGAATCGCCAGCCCGCAGAAGGTGTAGAGCAAGAGACGGTCTTCGCGGTCACGTTGGTAAGTGAAATAACCGAGCGCGAGGTAGAAGGCCGACACTAACAGGGCAAACAGTCCAAGCCGCGCTCTGTACTCGGATTCGAGCAGGCCGTAGCTTGCGCCGAAATAGAGCAGCGCGTTGGCGAAGACCATCGCCAGATCAAGCCAGCGTGTCTGCCGCCGATTGACGACATTATAGAGCACCGCGAGCAGCGCGAAGATGGCGAAAAAGAGCGTCAGGAAGCCGAGCGTCGGCCCTAGCTTTTCTGGCGCGTACCATCGGTCGGCCCAACCTAAAAAGAGCAGCACGGTCGCGCCGAACGCCAGGTAATTGAGCGACCGCCATTGCTTTGAATAGGCCAGCGCCAGCACGCCCAGATCGAGCAGCGCGATGTAACTGAACAGGCCCGCTTCGTTGTCGTGGCCGGTTGATAAAACGAGTGGCGTGAGAAAGCCGCCGATCAATCCGAGTATCGCAATCGGCAGCGCGTTATAACGTGCCGCGAGCAGCGAGGCCATTGCCGTCACCAGTACCATGCCGATGAAGGCCGGCGCGACGCTCCATAGTTGAAGCTGACCGTAAGCGGCATAAAAACAGGTGTAGAGAATTGCGATGCCGAGGCCGGTCAGCCCATAGGCATAGTTGTGATAACGCGGGCGCAAGCGTTCGCCGCCAGCCAGGAAGCCGACGCCGATCACGATGCAAATCCACAGCGCGCCGCTCTTGCCGATCCACTCGTTGTCGTAGGCATACTTCAGAAAGAAAGCGATGCCGAGCGCGAAGGCGACCACGCCGATGCGCTGAAACCAGTTGCCGCCGATGCGCGCTTCAAGGTCGCCGCGCGGTCGCGGTCGCGGCTGACCAAACGGCGGCGGCGTGACTTGATAAGGGGGTTGCGGCGGTGGCGGCGATGGCGGCCTGACAGGTGGCGCTTGGCCAAAAGTTGTCGGTGGCGGTTGCGTTCGCATCTCGTCACGAACGGGTTCGCGCGGTGACGCGGCGTCGGGCGCAGGCGGCGGGGCAAACGGCTCTCGCGCTACGGCAGGCGGCGACGTGTGCGGCGGCATCGGCGGCGGCTGAAGTCGTGGCGGCGCAAGGCCGAGGCGCTGTTCGATGTGATACAACCGCCACGCCTGCTGGCGCAGCATCTCGTCCATCTGATTGATGCGTTCGATGAGTTGAGCGATGCGGTCCTGAGCGGGGTCTTCGTCGGTCATAGTCTCCGGCACCTGTGCGTGAGTTGACTGCGGTAAGCATTATACTGCCACCGCCGCCGATTCGCCGGTCTAATTGCGCGTCGTCATAGATGACAAAATCAGCCAGCGGGTTGGGTGACAATGACCGAAAGGCGAAGCAACCACGATCAGTAACGCCGGCGTGCGGAAGGCTCAAGCCTTACCTGACCGGCGTCGATGGTGCGGCTTAATAACGCACCGCGCGCAGGTAGCTCAGAGTCGTGCCGATGCCTTGCCACACTGTCGGCGTTTCGTCTTCGACGATGTACCAGCGGACGCCCTGCTTGCGCGCGGCTGAGAGCGTCGCCGGCCAGTTGATCTTGCCTTCGCCGAGCGGCCTGCCATCTTCGTCTTTGAAGACGCCGGAATTATTGCCGGCGATGTCGCCGCGCACGTCTTTCAAGTGGAGCGAGCTGAAACGGCGAGGGTACTTTCTGAGCAGCTCGGCGGGGTCTTGACCGGGAAAAGCGACGTGCGCCGTGTCGAGTTGCAGGCTGACAAAGCGCGGGTTAGTTCCACTCATCAACAGGTCGAACAACGTCCCTTTGCCGCTCTTGTCAGGCACGAATTCATAGCCGTGCAGGTGATAAAAGAACGTGAGTCCATTCGCCGCCAGCCGCCGGCCCGCTTCGTTGAAGACCTTGATAGCAGCCAGGCAGTCTTCTCTCGTGAACGGCGACTTGATCCACGGCACGCCGACGTAACCGACGCCGAGCGTCTTCGCGTCACGAATCACCTGATCGATGTGATCGCGCACGGTTTGATAGTCCACGTGCATGCTGACGGCGCGCAGGCCCGCCTTGTCGAGTTCAGCGCGGAACTGGGCGGCGGTCATACCATACGTGCCGGCCAGCTCGACGTTGGTGAAGCCGAGTTCACGCACGCGCTTGAGCGTGCCGGGCACGTTTTTCTTAAAGTCGGCGCGAAAGCTCCAGAGCTGCACGGCGAGCGCGCCTTTGAACGGCCTGCCCTCGCGCGCCATCGCCGCCGAAGCAAAGCTGATGTGAAGACCGACAGCGATTAAAACGACCAGTATGACTCGTTGCATCCGATGCATTATTCCCCCTGTCATTTCAGAATAAGCTAGAGTCTACCACAACCTGAAAAGCGCCCAACATCGCGAACCGCCGTCTCATAGGAGCGGCAACTCGACGGTATAGGCCAACGCACAGACATATGTTATTGTAGTGCCCTGTCAAAGCAAGGAGAGATGTCCCATGAGCCGGAATTCAATTGCCTTCATGAGCTATGTGCGCTTGGACGATCAACACGAAGGCGGGCGGTTGACCCAGTTTCGTGAGCGTCTCAGCGGCGAGGTACGCATGCAGACGGGGGAGTCGTTTGAGATATTCCAGGACCGGAATGACATCACGTGGGGTCAGCAGTGGAAGCAACGCATTGAGGACTCGCTCGATGAGGTCACGTTCCTTATCCCGATCATCACACCGGGGTTCTTCAAGAGTCCGCCCTGTAGGGAGGAGTTTGAGCGATTCCTCAATCGCCAAAAGGCTCTGGGCCGTACCGACCTGATTCTGCCTGTCTACTACGTCGAGTGCGCCACTCTCAGTGACGAAGCAAAGCGGGAGCACGATTCACTGGCGAAAGTCATCGCGGCTCGCCAGTATGCCGACTGGCGGGAACTGCGCTTTGAGCCGTTCACCTCACCACAGGTCGGCAAGATGCTAGCGAAGATGGCGCAACAGATTGTCGAAGCACTCGAACGAAGTCAGGCTGTCTCCTCCCGTTCCGATACTGCCGCTGCGGACACTGCGACTATCGGCGCTATTCAACCTACCGGCGCACAAGTCGGGAAGGCGCAGGAAGAGACTCAATCGAATACTTCCGGGGCGGCTCGTGGGCCAGTTCCAAAGAGTGAGCCGCCGACGGTGGTGGTAGATGCGCTTCATCGCGGCGACTATGCCACGCTCACAGAGGCTCTCAAAGAGGCCAAACCGGGAACCCGAATCCTCGTCCGGCCTGGTCTGTACAAAGAAGGCGTCCTGATTGATAAGCCCATCGAAATCGTCGGTGACGGCGAGCGAGATGACATCGTGATCGAAGCTTCCGGCAAGGATGCGGTGCTTTTCCAGGCTAATATGGGGAGAATTACAAACCTTACGCTGCGCCAGGCCGGCGGTGGCGAGTGGTACTGTGTCGACATCGCTCAAGGTCGGCTTGATCTGGAGGAATGCGACATTTTAAGCCAGAGCCTTGCCTGTGTGGCGATCCACGGCGGCGCTGATCCACGATTGCGCCGCAACCGCATTCACGATGGAAAGCAAATGGGCGTCTTCGTCTACGAGAATGGCCAGGGGACGCTGGAGGACAACGATATCTTCGCCAACGCATTCGCCGGTGTGGAGATTAAAGAAGGCGGCAACCCCACGCTGCGCCACAACCGCATTCACGATGGCAAGCAAAGCGGCGTCTTCGTCCATAAGAACGGCCAGGGGACGCTGGAGGACAACGATATCTTCGCCAACGCACGCGCCGGTGTGGAGATTAGAGAAGGCGGCAACCCCACGCTGCGCCACAACCGCATTCACGATGGCAAGCAAGTGGGCGTCTTCGTCAATGATAATGGCCAGGGGACGCTGGAGGACAACGATATCTTCGCCAACGCACTCGCCGGTGTGGAGATTAGAGAAGGCAGCAACCCCACGCTACGCCAGAACCGCATTCACGGTGGAAAGCAAGTCGGCGTCTACGTCTACGAGAATGGCCAGGGAACGCTGGAGGACAACGATATCTTCGCCAACGCACTCGCCGGTGTGTGGATTCAGGAAGGCGGCCATCCCACGCTGCGCTACAACCGCGTCTGCAAGAATAAGGGTCAGGGTATTCGGGTGGTGGAAGGCGGAGGCGGCGTCTTTGAAGGGAACGATCTTCGTGAGAATGCCGGAGGAGCATGGGACATTGCGGCAGGCTCCAAATCAAAAGTGCAGCGAATAGACAACATTGAATAGAGCCATTCTATTCCTGCTCGGGCGGAAACACACCGGGCGCGACGCCGTCACTGGACATACAAACTGATGACGCGCTCGATGGCGCGGCGGCAGACGGCGCAAAATGTTTTGCTGCGCGTGAACATAATGCAATCCACTTCGGGGCGGTAATACCCTTTCGCTTCGTACATCGCGCCCTCGAATGCGCCGACCTTGCCGGCATATTTTTCCGACCCGAAGAGCTTCACTTCAAAGTCGCGGTTCTCGCGGAACAACGCCTCCATCTCTTCTTCGGGGCGATTCTCGGCGCGAATCCGCGCGCGCCGCTGGCCGTATTCGCGCGAATGCTGTTCGTACTCTTCTTTGCGCCACGGCGTCGGAATCGGCGTGCCCGGCTCGACTAGGTCTTTCCATTTCAGATTGGCCGGGTCGAGCAGCGCCGTCGCGTTCGGCTCCCACGGCTCGACTTTAACTGACGGCGTCGTGTAGGCGACGGGCGAGGTGTAATACTCGTCGGCGAGGCCCGCGAAGTGGTGGCCGAACTCGTGAACAAAAATATAAGGCGCTTGCTCGCTGTCGGCGGCCACCGTGCTGTAGAGATTAAAGATGCCGCCGCCGCCATAGGTGCGCGAGTTGGTGATGATCTCGATGAACTCGTAAGGCGCGAACTGCGCCGTTGTGCGCAAGGCACGATTATCAAACGTCAGCACGTAACGCTCGGAGCCGAACGCGTCGTAGCTCGCGCCCAAGGGCGAGGCGCGGTGAATGCCCGTCGAAGGACGCGAGATGCCCGACTCCGCCGCCGGCGGGCAGAGGCCCCAGACGTTGAACTCTTTGCGATGCTCTCTGTACGGCGAGGTCGCAAACAATAACTCAAGCAGCCGCCGCGCATCGCGCTCGAACTTCGTGCGCTCTGCCGCCGTGTAGCCGTCGCCCATAATCAAGAAATCGACTTTGGTCGCCGGGTCGCCGTTCTTTTCAATCTCGATGAGCGGCGCGGGCGCGGGCGGGACGGCTGAATCAACGAACATATCTTTCGGGTCAACGACCAGTGACCAGATTTCACGAAACGCGTTCGCGGCGTCGCGCTTCTTCAAGACGACTTGCACCGCTGTGGTCGGCGTCGGAAAGCGCAGCGATTCATGAAACGTGCGGTTCATCGCTTTGGCTTCGTCGGTCGTCTCCCACTCGCCGTAGACCGAGGCGAAGCCGCGCGAATAGAGCAGGCGGTTAGTGCCGCGCTCGCGCACTTCAAAGAGATACTTGCCAAGATTGGTTTCGTCAATCGGCCTCTGCGGGTTGCCGGGCCAGGCCAGCGGTTCAACAATAATGCGGTCGAGGCTGAAGAGTTCCTGCGTCGCGTTGCCGGTGTGATAGTAATCCACTCGCATCGTACGCGGCGGCTGGGCAAGGGCGACAAGGCTGAACAGAAATATAACGAGAATGGAAGCGAAAAAGGCTCTGGTCATCATGCCGGAGATTGTACCAGCGCCTCGCTGATTCGCCTATCGGTTGAATGTGATGTTGAATGCGATAAAGTCGGCGGCTGCCGCGCGAGTGCGCGGAGAAACCTAACGGCGGCGCAGAGCCATATCGGATTTGAGATGTGCAGTCTCAAATCCAATCTCTGCGCCGCCGCTCGCTCACGTGCACATCAGAGAATCTCTATTTATCCATTCAATGCATGCCGCTTAGAAGCGGATCACGCCGAGCAGCCACAGCACGGCGAGAATCGCTAGAATCACCAAAAGAATATGCGAGCTGCCGCCCCACAGCGGATAGCTGCGATAGCGCGTCGTGTAAGCCGGGTAATAGCGCGGCCCGCTCCAACTGAATAACCACACGATTGCGAGAATGACCAATAGCAATATCAACATCGCCTTCACCTCTGGTTAGAAGTCTGTCGTATTCGCATCGCTCACTCACGCTTCTCACACGACTATTGAATCTGCAAACGCAATGCCAGTAGATGCTCGGCTCTATCGTTTGTCTTTCATACGCGAATCAGACAACGCGCCACGGATGGGCTGTATGGTGATGGCTGAATATAATGCAACAAGCTTCTATGAAGCGCGCATAATGTCTTGGTGGATTGACCGGGCCGAAGGGCTACCCTAGAATTTTTGCGAACCCCGGTTGTCGCGTGAGGATGATCCTTTGCTCAAGCTGCGAACGCCGCTCTACGAACTACACCTGCACGAGATTCCGCGCCTCGCTATCAAGACGGCGCAGAAGCTTGCCGTTGGCATCGCGGCTGCCACCGAAACCGGCAACCCGCTGCACGTCACCGTCGAAGACCTGCTGCATTACTTGCCGATGCGCTACGAAGACCGCTCGAACCTCAAGCGCGTGCGCGACCTCGAACACAATATGTACGCGACCATCGAAGTCGAAGTGCGCGTCGCCGGCACGTATCCTATCAAAGGCGGCAAGCTGCGCATCTTCGAGTTCTCGGCCATTGACGATACCGGGCAGGTGCGCGCTTACTGGTGGAATCAAGCTTACCTGCAAAACTCGTTTCCGAAAGGCAAGCGCGTGCTGCTCTACGGCCAGTGGAAACGCAGCCGGCGCGGCTTCTTTGAAGTCGAGAATCCCGATTACGAATTCATCAGCGATGACGACGACACCGACACCATTCACACGGGCCGTCGCGTGCCGGTCTATCGCAAGCTCGGCGACATACGCGCCAAGCAACTGCGCTCGATCCTCTATCACGTCATCGAGCGGCTCGACTTTTCCGACATCAACGAGACCTTGCCGCAAGAGATACTGACGCGCAATCAGTTGATCGCGCGGCCCGACGCGATGCGCCAGATACACTTCCCCGCCGACGACGCGCCGCTCGATTTATATAATCGCTTTCAATCGCCGGCGCACGAGCGGCTGATCTTTGAAGAGTTCTTCTGGCTCGGCATCGCAATGGGGCTGCGACGGCAGGGCCGCGAAGCATCGCCCAAAGGCACGGTCATCGAAGTCAACGACCGCGTGCGCGACGCGGTGCGCGCAATTCTCCCGTTCAAGCCGACGGGAGCGCAGAAGCGCGTGCTGCGCGAGATCGTTGACGATATGGCCAGCCAGAAGCCGATGAACCGGCTGGTGCAAGGCGATGTCGGATCGGGTAAGACTATCGTAGCGATTCAGGCGGCCATCGTGGCGATTGAAAACGGCTATCAATCGGCGCTGATGGTGCCGACCGAAATACTGGCCGAACAACACGCGCGCAACGGCAAGCGCATACTCGCCAAAGCGCCTTATCGGGTCGAGCTGCTGACCGGCTCGCTCGCGACGGCGCGCAAGCGCGAGCTGCACGCCGCGATTGAAGCCGGCGAAATAGACCTCGTTATCGGCACGCACGCGCTGATTCAAGAGGCCGTCAACTTTCACAAGCTCGGCATGGTCATCATTGACGAGCAGCATCGCTTCGGCGTGCTGCAACGCGCCGAGTTGATGAAGCGCGGCTACAACCCGGACGTGCTGGTGATGACGGCGACGCCCATCCCGCGCTCGCTGGCGATGACCGTGTATGGCGATCTTGACCTGTCGGTGATTGACGAGATGCCGCCGGGCAGAAAGTCCATCATTACAAAAGTGCGCGGCGAGGATGCGCGCACGAAGATTTATCACTTCCTCGACACGATCATTCGGCAAGGTCAGCAGGTCTATATCGTTTATCCGCTGGTCGAAGAATCGGAGAAGCTCGACCTGTTGAATGCGTCACAGATGGCCGAGCACTTGCAGACCGCCGTCTTCCCCAACTTCCGCATAGGCCTCGTGCACGGGCGAATGAAACAGGAAGAGAAGGACGCGGTGATGGACGATTTCCGGCGCGGCGCGATTCATATACTCGTCGCCACGACGGTCATCGAAGTCGGCGTTGATGTGCCGAACGCGTCGGTGATGATCATCGAGCACGCCGAGCGCTTTGGCCTTTCACAACTACATCAACTGCGCGGGCGCGTCGGGCGCGGCGACGAGCAGGCTTATTGCATCTTGCTTGCGGGCGACAAGCGCACTGCCGAAGCGCGCGAACGGCTGCACATCATGGAAGAGACCAGCGACGGCTTCAAGATCGCCGAGAAAGATTTGGAATTACGCGGGCCGGGCGAAGTGATGGGCACGCGGCAGTCGGGCGTGCCGGCTTTTCGCATCGGCAATCTGGTGCGCGATTATAAAATCCTTGAACTGGCGCGGCGCGAAGCCGATTTTATGCTGACAACGCGGCGCAACTCGCGCGAGACGGCAAGGCTGGTCGAAACGGTTCGCAATCAACCTAAATTCGGACTGGCGGCGGTGGGCTAAGAAAGCTCCGTCCGGAGCGCAATGTTTATAGTTACCGATGCAATAGATCAAACAAGCTCCGTTAGGAGCGCGATGTTTATAGAGCGTGTCTGAAAAGCCCTGAAGGGGCAGGATTCGACAGCCCAGGGCATCGCCCTGGGTGAGCGGCAGGGCAAACCACCAAGCCCTGAAAGGGCGCAATAACTGATCACCTATTGCGCCCTTTCAGGGCTTGCGGAATGGTCGTTGTGTGTACCCAGCCCGTTGGGCTGGGCGATTGAATCGCGCCCTTTCAGGGCTTCTTAGGCATCGCCTCGGAGATTATTCGGAGATACCGTGCGATTGAATCGCGCCCCTTCAGGGCTTTTC